>JAFGGN010000038.1 GCA_016930535.1 bacterium | reverse complement strand
TCTGTTGCTTAATTAAATACGTTCAATTCATTTTCATATTACCGCATTCACTCCTCGAATTATTCAGGTTTTATCCGGATTCTTTGATGAAATGTTTTATGTTATTTATTTTCAATATGTTATAATTTCATCTCATTGCCCGGTTTCCTGAAAATCGCTGGTGTCGACACACTGCCTGCGCGCTGGTCCGAACCATTGACAGATTGGCAAAGAAATTGCATGATTATCCGCTAAATTGATTTTTAATGGGAATCAGTTTGCATTCATGTGGACAATTTTGTATCATTTAAAAAGGATGGTACGGAATTGTACAACCAAAAACGGAGCCACTCATGAAACATTCCCTGTACAGGCTGATGCTGCTGAACCTGTTGATCACAAAAGGCGCCATAATTGTCGCATGCACCAACTTTCTCATATCCAGGGGTGCATCCACCGACGGATCAACCATGATCACCTATGCCGCCGATTCCCACGTGCTCTATGGAGAACTGTACTATACGCCGCCAGGCAAACACATGCCCGGCGAAATGCTCGATATTTATGAGTGGGATACAGGACGGTATCTCGGTAAAATTGCGCAGGCAGAAGAAACCTTCGCAGTCGTGGGCAATATGAATGAAAAACAGGTTTCGATCGGAGAAACCACCTGGGGAGGCCGTCCCGAACTTCAGGACAGCACCGCGGTCATGGACTATGGCAGCCTGATGTACGTGGCCCTTCAGCGGGCCGGAACGGCACGCCAGGCAATCGAAATCATGACCGGACTCGTCGCTGAATACGGATACTACAGCAGCGGAGAATCGTTTTCCGTGGCGGATAAAAACGAAGTCTGGATCCTTGAAATGATCGGAAAGGGACCGGAAAACAAAGGGGCGGTTTGGGTCGCGCGGCGCATTCCGGATGGCATGATCTCTGCGCATGCCAATCACGCTCGGATTCATCAGTTTCCCCTGGACGATAATAAAAACTGTCTGTATGCGGATGATGTGATTACTTTCGCAAAAGAGAGGGGATTCTATCATGGTCCGGACAGGGATTTCAGTTTTTCAACCGCCTATGAACCTCCGGAGTACGGTGCGCTTCGTTTTTGCGAAACCCGCGTCTGGGCCATGTTCAGAAGGGCAGCCCCCTCAAACCATATTCCCGTCGACGATGTGAAGGGAACGGAAGGATTAAAACCGCTTCCCCTGTGGATCAGGCCGGACAAGAAATTATCCGTACACGATGTCATGGAACTGATGAGGGATCATTTCGAAAACACGGAATTCGATTTATCCAAAGGCGTGGGGGCCGGACCTTACTGTCTGCCCTATCGCTGGCGGCCCCTGACCTGGGAAGTCGACAGCGTGGAATATCTGAACGAACGTGCGACTTCCACACAGCAGACCGGTTTCTCGTTCGTGGCCCAGGCCCGCTCCTGGATGCCCGATCCGGTCGGCGGTGTGTTCTGGTTCGGTGTGGATGACACCTATTCGACCTGCTATATGCCCATGTACTGCGGCATTCTGAAATCGCCGCATCCCTTTGCAGTAGGCACGGGATCTTTTCATGAATTCACATGGGAATCCGGATTCTGGATATTCAACTTCGTGTCCAATTTCGCCTATCTCAGATACTGCGATATGATTCAGGACATACAAAAAGTTCAGCGTGAACTGGAAAGCGGTTTCCTCGCGGAACAGGCTGTAATCGATGCGGCAGCATTATCACTTTACAGCCAGGCGCCGCGCCTGGCCAGAGAATATCTGACGGAATATGACGCAAAAATCGCAGGCGATACGGTCAGGCGCTGGAAAGCCCTTGGCGAATTCCTGCTGTATAAATATCTCGACGGCAATGTCAAAGATGAATCAGGCAATGTCACACATCCCGGCTATCCCGAATCCTGGTACCGGCGAATTGCCGAAGAGAGCGGTGAACAGCTTCAGATGAAAAAACTGCCAGGCGAACAGAGCTCACACTGAATCCGGCAAAGCCGCTGACTGACCGGGAAAACGAACCGGGGCTGCTTTTAAAGTGCAAGAGGATGCTTATATGAACAGTAATACCCGAAAAGTGAACGGGGACCCGACCAACCAGAAAAAACTGTCCCTCCTGGTGGATATCAATCATGCCATCAGCAGGACACTGGATCTTCGCGAGTCTCTGCAGGCCACATTGGCCATTCTGGAAGACGGATACAAGATCAAATCCGGTGCCATATTCCTCGTGAATGAAGACAGCAAATCGCTGTCCATGTCAGCCTCTATCGGCTACCGCTCCGATGTCGCCAAAACAGAATATCGTTTCGGTGAGGGGCTGACGGGCCGTGTTGCAGAAACGGCAAAGCCCATTATCGTTCCGCAGGTCAGCAAGGAACCGCTTTTTTTAAACAGAATGAGCTCTTGGGATACAAAGAAGGACCGGGAACAGACCTTTATCGGCATTCCGATCACGCTGGATTACAGGACCCTGGGCGTACTCATCGTCAATCTGATCTACCGTGCCAACAGGGAACTCGAGGCGGATAAAAAATTCCTTCTTCTGGTCGCTTCGGCCCTGCTGCAGCCAATCAGGGTCCAGCATGTGATCGAGCAGGAACGCCAGAAACTATTGAATCAGAATGTGCTTTTAAAACAGAAACTGCATGAAGAATACAGCTTTCATAATATCATCGGCAACAGTCACGAAATGCGGGATGTATATGAGCAGGTGGCCCAGGTGGCCCGGACGAACACGACCGTGCTGCTGCGCGGCGAATCCGGAACAGGAAAAGAGCTGATCGCAGAAGCCATTCATTACAATTCAACACGGAGCGAGGAACCGTTCATACGTGTCAACTGTGCGGCCATTCCGGAAAATCTCATTGAATCCGAGTTTTTCGGATTCGAAAAAGGTGCCTTTACCGGAGCCGTTGCACGAAAAAAGGGAAGGTTTGAACTGGCGCACAACGGTACCATCTTTCTGGATGAAGTAGGCGATCTCAGTGCCATGACACAGGTCAAGCTGCTCCGTGTGCTGCAGGAACAACAGTTTGAGCGCGTCGGAGGCACGGAAACACTCACCGTGGATGTACGCGTGATTGCTGCCACCAATGCCGACATCGAGGCGCTGATGGGATCAGGCAAATTCCGTGAGGATTTGTATTATCGTCTGAATGTGTTCTCGATATTTCTGCCCCCCCTCCGGGACCGGAAAACCGATATTCTTCTTCTGGCCGATCATTTTATGCTGAAATACGGCCGTCAGCATTCCAAACCCGTGAAAAGGATCTCGACACCGGCCATCGATATGCTCATGCGCTATCACTGGCCCGGCAATGTAAGGGAACTGGAAAACTGCATCGAACGGGCGGTCCTCGTCTGCGAGGATCAGGTGATACACAGTTATCATCTGCCCCCGACGCTTCAGACGGCCGAGAGCAGCAACACGCAGAACCGGCTGACGCTCACGGACGCAGTTGCGGCTTATGAAAAAGAACTGATTCAGGATGCCCTGAAATCCACGCGCGGCAATCAGGCCAAGGCGGCACGTCTTCTCGACACCACGGAACGGATCATGGGTTATAAAATCAAAAATTACGGTATCGACACCCACCGGTTCAAGGAATGAAATCACCGTTGTCTTTCCATGAAACAAAGCGGACCGCGGACAGCCGACAGTTGACCGATAATGCTTCGGAGAACCGGAGATTGGGTGAAACGCAGACTGAAAACCGGGCCTGCCTTTTTCTCCGTCTCTCCGTCTCTCCGTTTCTCATTTCTCCGTTTCACGTTCCAACCCGACGACCCAAAGACACAACTGGACCGCGGACCGCTGACAGCGGACCGCCGGAAATTCCAAATAACAAATCCCAATATACAAATAAATCACAAACAACAAATTCTAAATTCCAAACACAATCAGACCGCTGACGGCAAGACCGCGGACCGTAAAAAACAGTAAAAGTGTATATGGGTAAATGAGTATATGGGTCCCCGCAGCCCAGTCCCATACGAACAACATCATCTTTGACGCTTTCACCCTTCTGCTTTTACGCTTCTGCTCGTCTGCTCATTCTTTGCATCCTGCGGTTATCTCCATCTATCTTCTTTAATACCGGAAATATCACGATCTAGAAATCGTGCGCCCCTGCAGGTCTTTTTATCATTTATCTTTTATAATTTTTCTTTTATCATTTTTCTTTATTCTTTGTTCTTTGGTCTTTGGTCTTTGTTCTTTACTCTTTAATCTTTTTCTCCGTTTCTCCGTTTCTTATCTCTCCGTTTCTATTCCTCTCCGATCCTCCGTTTCACGCTCCGACCCAAAGACTCTATGACCCAACGACCCAATAGACACAAAAAAAGAGGGGGCGCCCGAAGACGCCCCCAGAGGATGGAATGAGAGGAGATCTGTATGATTTATTGTGAAATCATGGCCAGGGTCTGTGTATAAATGGCCTGGTGCAGCCGCTGGTAGAAATCATTGGCCGTTTCACCATTCGCAACCTTGACAGTCCCGCTGAGGGAAGTATCGGTAATGTAGGCCAGGGTCAGACCCGCATAGGCGCGCGCCAGCGGATTGTCGTCCTTCTGAACGACTCTCTGAAGCACCTTCTCCGCTTCTTTGGTCGGAAAATCCGGATAACAGGATTTCATTCCGGCGATCTGGTAAATGGCGTCGCATTTCAGACCGATGTTCCCTTTCGTGATCCCTTCGATGTACATCTTCTGGGCCGCGTTCAGTTCTTTATCCGTCAGTTCTGCGGCCGCTGCAACAAAGGCCATGACCATGATGGCCGTGATAATAATGATGCGTTTCATAACTCACCTCCGTGTTTGGTTTTGCTGTGTTCTATACCTGTTTACAGCATACAGAGGTCATTGTTGTCAGGGAGGTGTTAAAGAATGTCAGAAGATGTCAGGGATTCGTCATGTTTCAGAAGTAAAATGGGTATGGACATGTCTATAAGGCCTAAGATCTTTGTATCTGAATGTGAAGCGGAGTAAGGGGGAAACGGAGAATCGGAGAAAGAGTTTTCCGGCTCCGTCTCTCCGTTTCTCCGCTTCACCAGTTCTCCGAAGCATACACGGTGTGCGGTCCGCGGTCTTGCCGTCCGCCGTCATTATTCCGTGCGCATATACTCCGAGGAAAGTACCACGACCTGTTCCGGCATATTCGGCACGACATTCAGTTCATCGGAGAAAACGACCACGGTCTCAGGGGAAAGTGAGTTCACATATTCCTGAACCGTGCTGCTGCCGTAATACCGGTTGGCGGCCGTGGGACTGAAATGACTGGGAATCACGGTCCGGATTCCACAGTTCCCTACCAGTGCAGACAGCTCTCCGAAACTGATCGAGGCGATTTGCCCGGTGGGTGCGATCAGCACATCCGCCTGATTTATTGCGGACAGGATATCCTCCTCTGTCACATTGCGGTTTTCACCCAGATGCACGATTTTTACGTCACCGATCTGAAAAACAAAAATGATATTGGCTCCCATATCCGCACCGTTCCAGTCGCCATGCTCCGACAGATACCCCTGAATGATCACGGAGCCCAGCGTATCGGCCCCCGCCTCACGGATGACCATGGGATCTCCCTCCACAGTTCTGACCTGCGCATGATCCGCATGTGCATGGGAAACCGTCACAATATCGGCTGTCAGGGAATCGGGCTTCATATAAAACGCGGTGATGGATGCGCCATAAGGATCCGTGACAATGCGGAGTGAATCCCCGATAGTGAAAAGAAAAGAAGAATGTCCGATAAACGAAATTCTGATATCCGGAGCGGAAAGGATTTCGCCTTGCCGGGGACTGGTGCCTGAATCCTTATCGCATTGAACCAGAATCAGTGCCATGACAACTACAAATCCTCTTAAAATCCACTTCATAAATCCTCCTGCCTGATTTAAAATGATCACATGATTTTCGACCTGCACAGGAGAATATAGGATTCACTGAAGACATTGTCGTTCGGGTGCGTGTATCTGAACCTTTTTCGGGATTTTTTTAGTTTTCGGTCTGCATATGGAGGGATCGTCTGTAAATCTTCGGAGTCATGCCCGTATGTTTTTTAAATGCTGTATTGAAGGCCACTTTGCTGTTGAATCCGGCTTCGTACAGAATCTGCAGAATCGTCCAATGTTCCCTGGACCGGTCGGACATCAGCTTCAGGGTCGCTTCGATGCGATACCGGTTGATGAAATCGTAAAAATTCTGATTCAGCAAATCATTAATCACGATCGAGAGGTGCCTCGGATGAATATCCGACAGCTCCGACAGATCCCTGAGTGTCAGTTCCGGCGTGAGATAAGGCCGCTTGTCTTTCATGATTTCAAGCAGTTTCTGAAGCGTTGTCTGTTTCTGTTTGTCGGTCAGCAGATATTTTTTCGATCTCGGATCCACGCCTTCTCCGAAAATGATAAATTCCGGCTGAAGCAGCGTTTTAAGCACCATCATCGTCGCCAGTACGAATACGATCGGATGACCGAGATGCACGAGAAACGATTGCGATCCGGTCCACCAGTGCACAAAATAATCCGCGATATCCGTCAGCCAGAGGCCGATGAAGCACAGGTCCACGACAATGAGCCAGAACAATCCCGGTGTCGCCGTCGACGAATAATGGGCCCTGATCCGTCTTCTGTACACGATCAGCTGCCGGATGATGAGCGTGCCGAAAAATAACAGGACCAGAAAGAACATCGTATCCACAATCCTGAATCCGGTCTGTGAGAGGACACCGGATCCGGCGAGAATGCGGCGTTTCGTATCCGCATCGAACCGGTGAAACCGGATAAAAAACAGGGCACCATGAAGGACGGCGGGCAGAAGGAACCACAAATGCCGCTTTTTCAATGTAAAATCATGGGAAGTCATAGAGAGAGTAAAAAGATAAAGACAGGGCCCCAGAAGAAACAGCGGACTGACATGAATATAAAAGAGGTGCGGGCAATGTGCATAGACCCATGTATAGCTGCGCCATACGATACTTGACATGAGACAATTGGACTGGGCGACTAAAAAAACGGCCAGCATGAAATTGCTCAGGCGCCTTCCTTTGGGCGTGACCAGAAGCACGACGGTCAGCAAAAGCAGCTGAAAAAGTGTAAGTATATCGATGATGTCCGTGATCGTGAGGTTCATGATCCTGGTCCGGTCAGACCATCCGGCATGCACCCGGTTTCAAATGGTATTTTCATTTCACGCCCAGGCAGGTGTGAAATACACGGTGACTGTCTTCATGGGTTTCGCAGCGGATATGACGGAAACCGCGGCCGGACAGAACCGATTTCATCGATTCCCTGTCGAAAACCGGAAAAGACTGTGAAAAACCGTACCTGTTTTTCAGGCTGGCTTCAGCTGTAAACGTGAGCACAAATCGTCCGTCCGCCTGAAGCACGCGATGGATTTCTGCCAGCCCCTTCTGAATATCCGTCCAGTAAAAAATGGAATTCACACTGCATACCTTATTGAAACTCGCATCCGGAAAGGGGAGTTTTTCAACCGGCGTGCAAAGAATCTCCATTTGTTCGGCCTGTATCCGCCTGCGGAAGCGTTTCTCGCCTCGCCGGGCGAGGATTCTCGAAGCATCGATTCCCACGACATAACCGTCCGTGACTTCTGCACCAAGCCGTCCGAGCAGATATCCGCCCCCGAAACCGATTTCAAGAATACGATCCGTCGAATCCGGGGCCAGCGCCGTCAAGGTGGCATCATTCAGGGCGGCATTCCGGCGGTTCCAGAGCCACGGCAGGATTGTATTTCCGATCAGACCTTTCGGTGTTTTAAGCTGATTCCGGATCCAGACATGAATCAGTCGACCGGCTGCCATGGATAATTCCCTGTATTGGTTTATGAAGTGATATCAGGACATCTGAACGGGATCGATTAAAACACGGTAAAACCCGGCTCCCGTCATCCCGCCGGGACCGGAGACCGGTACGTGCCGATCAATCGATCTTGAATGCCTCCGCAGATTTCTGCAGGTTCTGCATCTGCTCGTATACCCGGCCTATCTGCTCCTCTGACTGGGCAATGGAATCCGCCACCTGCCGTGCAGAATTGAAGACATCCTGAATACTTTCATTGATCATACGCAGCGATTCTACCTGCTGCTGGTTCTCAATCTGCATTTGCTCCGCGGCCTCATCCGCATGATGTGCGTGATCCGCCAGATACATGAACATTTCCGAGATGGCGGTGAATGACCGTCTCTCAATCTCCATGCTTTCCTTCATATTCTGAAGATCGTGCTGAAATCTTTCCATGGATTCACTGAACGACTGAACCACCTGCAGTGTCTGCTGATTGGTCTGTGCTGTCCCCTGACTGAGCGATTCGATTTCCTTGGCCACAATGGCGAATCCGCGTCCGCGCTCTCCTGCTTTCACCGCTTCAATAGACGCATTGATTGAAAGCAGGGCGATACGGTTATTAATATCTTCGATGACCTTCACCATCTGTATCAGATCGTTGGAATCCGCATGCAGCTTCTTCATATCCTCGAACAGCGAGATCGTACCCTGGGTGATCTCCCCCATCTTCTGCATCCGTGTCTTCACGAGATCCTTCCCCTGCCCGATGATTTCCAGAAACTGCTTGGATAAACGGGCCACCTCTTTCACGCCCTGCATGACTTCTTCGACATGCAGCACCATTTCCTTGGAGGTTGTGGCCACCTGTTCGATGCTCTCGGACATGTGCTGACTGCCGTCCGATATGCTCTGATAGGAGCCATGAAGCTGATTGGTCCGCAATGCGGTATCCTTGGTGTGCTGAACGAGTGCAGTGACAAGCTTGTGTATCTGTTTCAGGAAAATATTGAAATTCTTAGCCGTCTGCCCGATGGCATCATGTGTCGTCACGGGCAGTTCCTGTGTCAAATCAGGCTTTTCATTCGCGATCATATGAAGCCTTGAAGAAAGCGCATCCAGCGGCCTGATGACCTTAAGCGTCTGCATGGTGCCAAAAACCACGACCAGAATGCCGGCCAGGAGTATCAGGCGCATGGTTTCCCACGTCATCCGCCTCACCTGCGTCGTTATCAGATGCTCCGGAATCATAAATGCCAGCTGACTTCTGAAATACGGCTGATTCGAGTGAATGTTCGCAAACAGCACCAGGTGAGAAACACCGTGCCATACAATATGTCCTTCTCCGGACAGATTCTGGCGCATTTGCTTTCCCAGTTCCTGGAAACCCCTGGCGTTGAACGCATCGTCAAGCACATCCAGGGTCTGCATATACCAGAGATCCGGATGCTGACCCGGAAAAACAAATGTTTTTCCGGATTCGTCGACCATGAACGCCTGACCCTCCCCGTGGTATTTCATGCGTTCCACCAGACGGCTGATGGTCTGTATTTCAATGTCCACACCGCCGACACCGAGCAGCCGGCCGTCTGACAGGAAAACGGGCATTTGCAGCGAAGCGGCCATGGTGCTGTCTTCATAGTCATAGCCGCTCAATTCACAATACAGCTTCCGCATCTGCACGGCCTTGTGCCACCAGGGCCGGTCCTTGACATAATAACCGTCCTCCTCGTACCGTCCTTCCTCGTCAAAATACTCCTGTGTATTTTCCGTGGCGAAATAGACCGAATTGAGTGTGGAATCCGCAGCCAGCAGATTTTGAAACAACGTGATGATCCGATGATAATCCGGATCGTTGGCTACCGGTGCACGGAATATCCTGTACTTCATAAACCACTGGAGGATGAACGGATCCTCAAAAAGGGTTCGGGGAATACGGCCCCTTTCAACAAAGAAACCGCGTATTTCGGCCACGTTCAGGCCCAGCATATCCTGCGCCTCCGTCATCACGGAATGCTGAACCTGATTCCTGATTTTGAACAGAGTGACACATGAGAAAAGGACAAACAGAAGGAGTATCGATCCGAGGTAGGGCACCAGAATTTTCTGCTGAACACGGAAGCGTCTGACCATAGCATATCCCATTCAGTTTTCTATAATTTAACAGGTTTTCATTGTTTTATGCAAGCTGTTTTTCAAAATAATCCTTGATTTATTAACTGAAAATCCTGTATTTTAAACAAATGACATCAAAAATTTTAAATCAGATGTTAAACCACAAAGGGGACACATCATGAAAGCCGGATTGATTGCATTATCTGCAGTGCTCATCGCAGTGCTGACGGGTGCTGGCTTCTTCTATACGCAGCAGGTTCTTCCCATGCAGAATGAATATGACAATTTGACTGTGAAGGCACAGGATATGAAACAGGAAATCCGGACACTCGAAACCGAACTGAACAATAAAGTCGCGGAACTGACGCAAACCAAACAGGAAAAAAAGCAGGAAATCGATAAAGTCAAATCGACCAAGGATTCACTTATCGCGGAAATGCAGCAGGAAATACAGGACAATAAAATCCAGATAACTCAGCTGGCTGACAAACTGAATGTCAGCATTGTGGACAAAATCCTGTTCGCCTCGGGCGAGGCCAGCATTTCCGACGAGGGTCTGGCCGTTCTGAAACGCGTCGGTGATATTCTCAATAAATCCAGTGACCACATTGTACGGGTTGAAGGGCACACGGACAATGTGCCCACCGGAAGGACAAAGGACCGTTTCCCGACCAACTGGGAGCTGTCCACCGCCAGGGCGACGACTGTGGTCCGTTTCCTGCAGGAAAACGTGGGAATGGAAGCGGCGAGACTTGAAGCCGTAGGATTGGGGGAATTTCACCCGGTCGCAGACAATGAAACAAAGGAAGGCCGAGCAAAAAACCGCAGAATCGAAATTTCACTGCTTCCGGTCAAAGAATAAGGACTTCATATCAAATCCGCCACAGGTGAACCATGATCTGCAAACGACGGTATATTCTGCTTGAGACAGCCAGCGATCTGAATCTCCCGGTCCGGTTTCTCAGATTTCTGCATCGCGCCGGTAATTATGCCTCCGTTCGCGAACCGGTCCGTTTGTCCTGCGAAACCGGACCCATTGTAACTGAACCGGACAGGTGCGTCATCGAATAAAGGAGCCCCCGCTTGAAAGACCGTCTTGGTTTCATCGGTTTGGGCATCATGGGCGAACCCATGTGTCTGAACCTGCTAAAGTCAGGATATTCAGTAACCGTTTTTAACCGGACAGCTTCTAAAATGGAACAGGTAACCGGGGCGGGTGCCGTACCGGCCGATTCTCCCGGGGCTGTGGCCGAAAAATCGGATATCATCATCACCATCGTCTCGGACTCCCCGGATGTCAAGGCCGTCATTCTCGGAAAGAACGGCGTGATCCGCGGGCTCAGAAAAAATGCCGTAGTCATCGATATGAGCACCATTTCACCCGCGGTGACCCAAAAAATCGCCAAAACACTGGAGAAAAAAGGGGGACATATGCTGGACGCCCCGGTGTCAGGCGGGGATACGGGTGCCAAAGCAGGCACCCTGGCCATTATGGCCGGAGGGCGGAAAGAAATTTTTGAACGCTGCCTGCCCGTTCTGAAGGTGCTGGGAAAAACCATAACCCATGTCGGCGGGCACGGCATGGGGCAGACCGTCAAACTCTGCAATCAGATTCTGGTAAGCGTCACCAATATGGCCGTGAGCGAAGCCGTCCTGTTCGCGCGCAAAGCCGGTGTGGATCCGAACCTGATGATTCAGGCCGTCTCTCAAGGCGCGGCCGGTTCCTGGCAGCTCTCCAATCTGGCTCCCAAAATGGTCAGGGAGGATTACGCGCCCGGATTTATGATCGATCTGCAGTTGAAGGACCTTCGCCTTGCACTGGAAACCGCCGGAGCCATGGCCCAGCCGCTTCCCGGTCTGACACTGGTCCATGAACTTTTCCTGATGAATCAGAAACACAGGGAAGGCAAAGAGGGCACACAGGCCCTGATCAAATCCATTGACCGGCTGGCCTTATAAACCATGAACCAAGCTGAGAAAGGGAATTCGGATGAAGACCATTTATGCGGGCCTCGTTTTCTGCCTGGCTGGCATGTTCAGCTGCGCGCCCAATCCTGAGGAGAAAGCTTTGGAACAGTTCATTGACTCTCACACTCAAAAAATCATGCCGCTCATGAAAGAGGCCAACCTGACCTACTGGAATGCCGCACTCGGTGATACTGCTCTCTTCGAAAAATTCAGCATACTGGACCTGAAGATCAGAAAAATATACAGCGACACGGCCGATTACGGTTTTCTGAAACGGCTGAAGAAAAGCGGTCACGTTTCTGATCCGCTTCTCACCCGTCAGCTCGATGTGCTCATGGGAAAATATCTCGAGAATCAGGTGGCCCCGGAACTGCTTGAACAGATCGTGACGCTGGGAGCCCGGGTGGAAAAGAACTTCAATATGTTCAGGAGCGTCATCAATAAAGAAGAAGTCACTGTCAACCGGATCAATGAACTGCTGAAAACCGAAACCGAAAACAAAAAACGGAAACAGGCCTGGCTGGCCAGCAAACAGGTAGGACCCGCTGTTGCCGGGGATATCATACAACTGGTCAAATTACGGAACGAGGCGGCCCGGAAACTTGGATTCGACAATTATCACACCCTGATGCTGACCGTGAACGAGCAGGACGTCGGCACGATCAACCAGGTTTTCGACGAACTATACGGGTTGACTTACAAACCGTTCGAGATTATGAAATCGGAACTCGACAGTATTCTTGCAGCCATGTACGGTGTCGACAGAAAAGACCTGATGCCGTGGCATTATCATGATTCCTTTTTCCAGGAGACACCGCTTGTGTATCATATCGATCTGGACGCCTATTACGGGAATCAGGATATCGAAGCGCTTGCTGCGAAGTTCTATGAGGGAATCGGACTTTCCGTTCAGGACATTCTCGACAGAAGCGATTTATATGAGAAGGAGAACAAAAATCCGCATGCCTTCTGTACGGACATTGACAGGGAGGGTGACATACGGATTCTGTGCAATATCAAACCCACGGAACGCTGGATGGAAACCATGCTGCATGAACTCGGACACGCAGTCTATGATAAATACCAGAATCCGGCCACACCTTTTCTGCTCCGGGAACCAGCCAATATATTCACGACCGAGGCCGTCGCCATGCTGTTCGGGCGTCTGAGCAGGGACGGCGCGTGGATGCAGGCCATGCTCGGATTGACCGATCAGCAGCGTGGCCAGATCGACAGCGTAAGCGAAAAATACGCAAGAATGAAACAGCTCATTTTTGCCAGGTGGGCCATGGTCATGTTCAAGTTCGAGCAGGAACTGTACAAGGATCCGGATCAGGATCTGAACAGCCTCTGGTGGGAGCTGAAGAGCAAATATCAGCTGCTGAACAGGCCCGGGAAACGGGATGCACCGGACTGGGCGTCCAAAATTCATTTTACTATTGCACCTTGTTATTATCATAATTATCTTTTAGGCGAACTGCTTGCATCACAGCTGCATCACCAGATTATATCCGGTGTTTTGAAGGAAGGAGCCGGACCGGACCGGGTTTATGCAGGCAGGTCTGAAGTCGGTGATTTTCTTGTCTCACGTGTATTCCGGGCAGGACGGACGCTTCCCTGGAACGACATGATCCGGTCGGCTACCGGTGAACCGCTGAACCCGAAGTATTTTGTCGATCAGTTCGTGAACTGACATGCCGGGCGTCAAACGCATCAGGAAGTCCCGGAAGTTCCTGAAGGATATCCTCCTTGATGCAGTCTTCCTGCTGTGTTTTTCTGCCTGTATGAAGGATCATCTGCTCGACGATGTGGATATGCTGACCGGCACATGGGAACTGAAAGCGCTCTCCTGGACACAAAACAGCATGATCATCTCCGTGCCGCCGTCCATGAGGGGCTTTCAGCAGATTCTGGAGCTCGAAAAAAACGGATTCTACGAATGCAGAAAGACACCGACCGGTTCCGATACGGCGCTCGTCGATCAGGGACGCTGGTCGATCCGGAATCATCAGATGACGATGCGTTCGGATACGGGATCTTCAGTGCAGGGCGATTATACGGTAACCCAGGCCGTGTTTACAATGATAGTTACAGAGCCCATGATCACGGATAATTCCGGTCAGCCGAAACCGGTTTCGGTGACCTATGAATACCATAAACCATCAACTTACGAGTAAAGGAGTTCCGTTTATGTATTTTCATTCATCTCTTTCAAAAATAATTCCCGTCGTTGTCGTTGGTCTGCTTCTCATGGCCGGCTGCGGTGATGACAAGGGCACCAATTCACAGGAACATCTCATCGGCACATGGAAACTGGTCGAGCTGAAAATCGATTTTGCAGGCATACCGGCCAATGTGCTTGAAATGCTCGGGCTGGACCTGACCCTCGAGGTCCGTGACGACGGCACGTATACCCTGACCACGGTGCAAACGAGCGAGGGCACCACGGATGTCGAAAACGGCACCTGGACAGCGGGCGACAAGACCATCACGATCAATCCGGACGACGACGATCCGAAAACCATGAACTATACCATAGACGGAAATACGGCCACGCTGAAAACCACGCTGCCGAATGTCGTTGATCAGGAGGATGAAGACCTGATGAGCAATATTCCGAGGGACATGTTCAACGAGGACGGCACGCTGATGGATACACCCGTCACACTCGTTTACAATAAAATCGGTTAGTGCCGCTGAAGATATTGTGCAGTTCAATCGGATTGGACCATAAAATAAAGGAGCATGATATGAAAAGAACGCTACTGCTGGGCCTTGTCTGTCTGATCGCATTGAACCTGGCTCTGTTCACGGGCTGCGACGGGGACAAAAGCACGGATTCAGGAGAAACGACCCTGATCGGGAAATGGGATGCAGTCAAAGAGGTATTGCCTGTCGAAGGTGTCGGCAATTTAACCCTGACTCCGCAGAGCAGCATGTTTATGCACATCGTGATCGATGTGAAGGAAGACAGCACGTTTGAATATGAGATGTGGACCGGCTCTAATAAAGCCGACACGACATCAGGATATGAAAGCGGAAACGGCACCTGGACAGCGAGCGGCAACGTGTTCTCCATGACTTCCGAATCCACGATCGGCACTGATCCGTTCATAATCGAAGGGACCTATAAACTAACCAAGAACACTCTGGTGATCAATGCCACCCTGCCAATCGAGGAAATGGGTGAAGAACCGGTCCCGATCGAAATCACCCTGAACAGAATCGGATAGCATCCGATTTATGCGGAATTGAAAAGGTCTCCGGCAGTCCCTGCGGAGACCTTTTTAAAGAACAAAGACAAAAGAACAAAGAACAAAGAAAAAGAAGAAAAACATCCTGGTTTTACTGAAACAATTTCCCGACGCCGTTTCTTTTATCTTCTTTCTTTTATTTTTATCTTTGGTCTTTGTTCTTTGTTCTTGCCTTTCTGTTCTTTTATTCTCCCTCGAATCCCATGACCACATGAACGGGTACGTTACCGAGTTTCTGCCGCCCGTTCAGAAAAATGAGCTCCACGAGAAAACAGGCGCCGGTCACCCGGCCCCCGAGTTTTTTAATCAGTTTCACAGCCGCTGAAGCGGTTCCGCCGGTCGCCAGAAGATCATCCACAATCAGGACCCGGTCACCCGGTTTGATGGCATCCCTGTGTATTTCGATGGCATCCGTACCGTATTCGAGGGCGTATTCCTCCCGCTCCGTTTCGGCCGGCAGTTTTCCCGGTTTCCTGATGGGTACGAATCCCGCATTCAGCGCCATGGCCATGGCGGTCCCGAAAATGAAGCCCCTGGACTCGATACCCACGATCTGGTCGATCTCCATGTCCCGGTACGGCGCACACATCCGGTCAATGGCCTCTTTGAGCGCCTGCCTGTCCTTGAGCAACGTGGTGATGTCCTTGAAGAGTATTCCCTGTTTCGGAAAATCCGGCACGTCCCTGATGCACTGTTTCAGATCCATACAATCTCCTTTTTCATCCTAAAAAGTAATGTCAAACCCCGTAAACCGGCCCTGCCAGGGCCGCCAGTTGACCTGAATATTGCGTACCGTCGCATACGGATTACCCGTGCGCAGTGACTTGATGAGTATTTCGATGCGGGGCTTCCCGCCTTCCACCGTGATTTCCACCCCGCCCGTGGGAAGATTCTTCACCCAGCCTTTGAGGCCGAGATGCCTGGCATGACGCTGTACGAAAAAGCGGTAACCCACTCCCTGTACCACGCCCGTAACGATGATGTGAGCCTGTGCGTCCATACGCTATGCAAACAATGTCCGCCGGTCGATTTCCTCGAACAGCGATGAAACCGCCTCCGCAGGAGTTTCAGCCTGGATCACGGCCGGATCCACATTCCAGCTGTGCATGATAACAATGGGAACCGCGCGCTGAAGCGCGAACGCTATTTCCGACAGGGTTCCATAACTGCCGCCCACAGCAAGCACACCGTCGGCCGCATTCACGATCACGGCATTCCGTGCCACGCCGAGGTCGGTCGGGATAACGATATCCACATACGGATTGGCCATATTGCCGTCACCCACGGGAAGAATGCCAACCGTAAGTCCGAATTCCTCCTTGGCGCCTTCACAGGCCGCGGCCATGACGCCTCCAAGACCGCCGCAGATCAGAACGGCCCCTTTTTGTGCGATCAGACGGCCGGCCTCCCTGGCCGCTTCCAGCACTTCCGGAGGGGCTTCCCTTCCCCCGATGACCGCGATTTGGATTTTCCTCTGTTTCATGTCAGCACCACGGTCCGTTTATTGGTTAAAACGCCGCCTGATTCGGTGTTCTGGGATAGGGAATGACATCACGGATATTCTTCATTCCCGTAATGTACATCAGGGCACGCTCGAATCCCAGGCCGAAGCCCGCATGGGGAAAAGAACCGAACCGGCGTACATCCACATACCAGTCGTACACGGTTTCGGACATACCGTCCTTTTTCATGCGCTCGAGAAGCAGATCGAAACGGTCCTCTCTCTGGCTTCCGCCGATAATCTCGCCGACCCCGGGCACCAGAAGATCCATGGCACGGACCGTTTTCCCGTCCTCGTTGAGGTACATATAGAATGCCTTGATTGTTTCCGGATAGTCGATCACAAATACGGGTTTCTGAAAAACTTCCTCGGACAGGTATCGTTCGTGCTCGGTCTGAAGATTCTCTCCCCATGCCGCGGGATATTCAAAATCCTTTCCGGCCTTCTCAAGCAGACCGACTGCCTCGGTATAGGTGACCGCTGCAAAGTCGGACCGGATGACCTTTTCCAGACGTTCGATCACACCAGGCTCAATGAACCGGTCAAAAAACTGCATTTCATCGGGGGCATTTTCAAGGACATGCGTGAAGATGAATTTCATCATGTCTTCTGCAAGTTTCATGTCATCCTCGAGATCGGCAAACGCGATTTCCGGCTCGATCATCCAGAATTCGGAGGCATGCCTCGGCGTATTCGAATTCTCCGCCCTGAACGTCGGACCGAACGTATACACATTACGGAAGCCCATGCAAAATGCCTCTACGGGAAGCTGGCCGCTGACCGTCAGGAATGTCTTTCGTCCCAGCAGCTCCCGGGCATAATCGGCCGGCGGTTTGATTTTATCCGGATCGAGCGTGGTTACCTGAAACATCTCCCCTGCCCCTTCCGCATCCACACTCGTGATAATGGGTGTATGCACGTACACGAAACCGCGTTCATTGAAAAACTTGTGAATGGCATAAGCCAGAATCGACCGGACCCTGAATACGGCGTTGAACGTATTGGTGCGCGGACGCAGATGCGCAATGGTTCTCAGGAACTCGAAACTGTGCCGTTTTTTCTGTATGGGATTTTCCTGCGAGGCCGGAGAAACAATGTCGATATCCGAGGCCTGAATTTCAAACGGCTGTTTGGCATCCGGCGTCGGAACCAGTGTACCGGTCACATTGAGTGAGGAACCGATGGTCAGTTTCGTGATTTCCCGGAAATTGCCGAGTTGGTCGCCAAACACAATCTGTACATTTTGAAAACAGGAACCGTCGTGCAGTTCGATAAATCCGAATGTCCTGGAATCACGGACCGTTCTGACCCAGCCCGAAACATGGACCGTCTGCTTCTCAAAAGCCGGGGGATTCTCATAGAAATGCCTGATCAATTGCTTTTGCCCGATCAAATGCGTCTCCTTCCTTGTGTTGATTTGGTTATTCTGATCGCCTTTCGGAACTGCAGGTCAGTTGGTCCCGGAAATAAAAATCGTGGAGCCGGAATGTGTTTTATCCCCAATCCTCCGGTTTCGCGTCCCGTGTCATCAGGTCCGTCACAGCTTGACGCGGATCCTTGTCATCGAACAGCACCTGAAACACCTCCTGTGTGATGGGCATTTCGATACGATGATGGTTTGCCAGATCCAGGGCGGATTGCGTGGTGCGTACACCCTCTGCCACCATGATCATGCCCGAAAGCACCTGTTTCAGCGTTTTCCCCCGGCCTATCTGTTCACCGACATACCGGTTGCGGCTGTGCCTGCTCGTGCAGGTGACAATCAGGTCACCCATACCGGACAGACCGGCGAAGGTCAGCGGATCGGCTCCCAGAACACTTCCCAGACGCGTCATTTCAACGAGTCCCCTGTTTATGAGCGCGGCTTTCAGGTTGTCTCCCAACTCGAGGCCGTCCACGATACCCGCGGCAATGGCGATTACATTTTTCAATGCGCCGCCAAGTTCCACACCTGTGACATCCGTACTCGTGTACAGGCGGAAAAACGGATTCATGAAAATCTGCTGAACCTGCCCGGATGCCTCCTCGTTATCGGATGCAGCCACGACCACGGTCGGATTTTTACGGGCCAGCTCTTCCGCATGGCTGGGGCCCGAGAGCACCACGATCCCGTCCCGGCCGGTTTCTTGGATACCCTCACCGAGAATCTCGGACATCCGTTTCCATGTCCTGTTTTCAATGCCCTTGCTGCCGCTGATCAGGACCGATCCGGCAGAAACGAGAGGCCGGATTTTTTCGGTGACGGAACGGACCACATGAGACGGAAGGGCGATCACGATAAATGCCTTGTCCCGGACAGCCCGGTCCAGTTCATGCGTGATGACGATACGCTTCGGAATCCGAATACCGGGAAGAAAATGAATGTTTTCGCGCACATCCGCGAGCCGGCCCGCAGCCTCGGGATCGAATTCCCAAAGGGTTACATGATGCCCGTTCTGCTCCAGTGTGAGTGCGAGGGCCGTTCCCCATCCTCCGGCCCCGAGTACGCCGATATCCGATTTCAAGATGGTTTTTCCTCACTTTTCTTTTTGCTTCCGAACCGGTTCTCCTCGCCGCGGATCAGCCGGCCGATATTGGCCCGGTGCGTGAAAACAATGAGCAGGGCGATGACTGTTCCGATCCAGAAATACAGATCCGGAACAGGCGTATGAAACAGATGCCGCTGGCACAGCATGGTCACCGGAAGGGACAGCGCAGCGGTCATGGATCCGACCGATACATATCGCGTGGTCAGCACAAGCACGATCCACAAAACGAGTGCGGTCAGGGCCGGCACAGGAATCAGGGCTACAAGCACGCCGAAAGCGGTTCCGACTCCTTTTCCGCCTCTGAACCCGGCAAAAACGGTCCAGATATGTCCGACAATGGCGGCCACACCCGCAAGCACGCGGATCAGGGGCATGTCCCAGGGTACGGGATCGATCACGATTTTAGAAACGAATAACACGGCCAGCAGGCCCTTGGCCATATCCACGAGCACCACGAACAATGCGGGCTTCCAACCCATGATTCTGAACACATTCGTCGCACCCGCATTCCGGCTGCCGTGATTGCGGATATCGTCCTTCATCAGCACACGGCTCGTGATGATGGCCGTAGGAACGGAACCGGCCAGATATCCAAGCACGATAATCACAACCAGTGAAAGCATGATTCTGCTCCTGTTGTTAGCACCATTCTGTCAAACGACCTCTCCCACGCGGAAAGGCGCCTCCCCTTGTTCCCCGAGCATCTCCTGAAGTACCGGTGCATCCGCGGCACGCACGATAAAAATATACCCGACACCCATGTTGAATGTCCGCCGCATGTCCTCTTCCGGCACGTTCCCCGCCTTCTGAATGAGGCGGAATATCCCGGGAATTTTCCAGGCATCCCAGTCGATGGAAAGCGACAGGCCCTCCGGAAGAATACGCTTTGTATTGCCCACGATGCCCCCTCCCGTAATGTGGGACATGCCCCGCATTTCAATCCGGTCGAGAACCGGCGCAACCACGGGAAAATAACACCGGTGCACGGAAAGCAGAATTTCACCCAGGGTGCCGTCCATGCCGTCCACACGGGTGTCCACTGTATAATTCGCGTGTTCGAACAAAACCTTGCGCGCCAGGCTGTATCCGTTTGTATGCAGCCCCGTGGACGGCAGGCCAATCAGGACATCCCCTCTCTGAATCGAACTGCCGTCGATCACCCGGTCCTTTTCGACAATGCCGACGATGCATCCCGCCACATCGTATTCCCCCGCCTGATAAAAACCCGGCATCTCGGCCATCTCGCCGCCGATCAGCGCACAGCCGTTGGCCCGGCAGCCCCTGACCATTCCGGAGACGAGGGACTCGACATCACCGGTATCCAGAATCCCGGTACCGATATAATCCAGAAAAAACAGGGGCCTCGCCCCTCCGACGAGTATGTCGTTGATACAGTGGTTGACGAGATCCTCGCCCACGGTATCGTGTTTTTTCATCATGAATGCCACTTTCAGTTTTGTGCCGACGCCGTCAATGGAAGAGACCAGAACCGGCTGCCTGTATTCGGACGTATTCAATGCATAGAACCCGCCGAATTTACCGATGTCGGTCAACACACTGGCATTGAAGGTGGAACGCACGCTTTCTTTGATTTTCCGTACGGCGGTCTCCCCGGCCTCGATGTCCACCCCTGCGGATTTATAATCCAATGACTTGTTCATCATGCCTTTCCTGTTGTAAAAATTGTGAGCGAATCCGGCCGAAAAACGTCATCGCCAGGTCCGTCTGATAATCCGGATATGTCCACTTGCTCGGTTCAAACCGGCCCTGCCGGAAGCGAAGCTGAACATCCCCGTAAATGCCCTGCCCGATATAGATCCGGTGGGCGAAATCCTTGGCCGTCGCCAGAACCAGTTTTGCAGCTGTCAGATACCCGGGATCGAGATTGACCCGGCGCCTGTTATCGACGGCCCATTTCTTTTCGATTGTATCCGATTTCACTTTACATGCCGGAAGCGACGCAGGATCATAGACACTCTCAAAACAGAGAAACGCCTTCTGCAGTCCCTTGCCCATTTCTTCCTCATAGTAAGACGTGAACGCGGAAAAATCGAAAACCGGACTCTGAACCTGGACTGAGGAGAATATGGATTCCATATCCTGAACGGCTCCCTGAAAAATATCCGCGGAAACAAATGTCACGCCGCATATCAGTTTAACCGGAATGGGTTCCCTAATCTGAGCCATATGGTCCGTTCTTAATCGGTTCGATGAAATTCAATATCGAGAAATCATCCTCCAATGTCAAGGACATTCCCGTCCGATCCGTCATGCATATCCTGATCACCCGGTCAGTATCCGGTCGGCATGTCGATGAATACGGTTTTCAGACCCAGAGCTGATTCAATATGCTCTCCGACTGCCCGGACACCGGCCGTTTCCGTGGCATAATGACCGGCGAGAATCACATTGATGCCGTATTCCTTCGCGGACCAGTACGAACCGTGTCTGGGTTCTCCGGTAAGGAGCGCATCCGCGCCCGCCTCCACGGCCTGCTCCAGGTATCCGATGCCGCCGCCGCTGATATATGCTAGTTTCCCGACCTGATCCGGACCGAAATTCCAGATAACCGGCTCGGAGCCTAATCCGGAGCGGACGTCCGCTGCGATATCCTTCAGGCTCCTGGGCGGATCGAAAATCGCCATTTTCCCCAGCGGAAATCCCTGAAAGGATCCGAAATCATCCATTTGTGTCAATTGCAACAAACTCTGAATCCGGGCATTGTTGCCTAACTCCGGATGCACGTCCAGCGGTAAATGCACGGCATACAGCGCCATATCCGCATCGAGAAGGGCACGAAGGCGATTGTACATATTTCCGGTTACCGGTTCGCATTTTCCCCAGAACAGGCCGTGATGGACGATCAGAAAATCCACGCCGGCCTCGCGGGCCCTCCCGATAACGGCGTACGAAACATCCACGGCCAGCCCGACTGTCGCGATATCCTTCCTGTTCTCGACCTGCAGGCCGTTCAGACTCGCGTCCTGGATCCCGGATATATCGAGCAGTGTATCGAGGCTGCGGGCCAGTTCTTTTGCGTTCATGCCTTGTCTCCCTGCCATTCGGCTTTTTTCTTCCTCAAAGCGTCGAGTACAAATTGCATATCATCCGGCAGCTCCGAGGTAAAAAACAGGTGTTCCCCGGTGACCGGATGAAGAAATCCAAGCGTCTGTGCATGCAGCGCCTGCCTGGGCAGCGCTTCCAGAAGCATGTTTGTAAAGGCGGTTCTTTCATGGTTCAGTCCGCCCAGCTGCCTGCCCCTTCCGCCATAGGTCTGATCGCCGAAAACCGGATGCCCCATATGGGAAAGATGCACACGAATCTGATGCGTACGGCCGGTCTCGAGTTTCAGAGAAACGAAGGACAGAAAATCGAACTGTTCCAGAACCTGATAGTGGGTCACTGCATGCTTGCCGTCCGCGGCGACCGTGAAAATCTTCCGGTCTCGTGTGCTTCTTGCCAGCATGGTTTCGATGGTGCCCGACCGGTTTTTAAAATGTCTCCAGACAATGGCCTTGTATTCCCGGTTTACGGTTTTATCGGAAAACTGACGGGCCAGTCCCCTGTGAACCTCGTCATCCTTGACCGCGAGCAGCAAACCCGAAGTGTCTTTGTCCAGCCTGTGGACAATACCCGGACGTGTGGTGTCATGCATGCTCGAGAGACGGCTGCAGTGATACAGCAGCGCGTTCACCAGTGTCCCGCTCGAATGGCCGTGGGCCGGATGGACCACCATGCCGGCTGGTTTGTTCAGCACGATCAGATAATCGTCCTCAAACACGATATCGAGCGGAATATTCTCCGGCTCAAGATCATGTTCCCTGGGTTTGGGCACTTCGATCGTCACGCATTCCAGGGGTCTGACAATATAATTGCTGCGCACTGTCCTGCCGTCGACGCGTACTTTCTCCGCCTTGATCAGTGTCTGGATCTGGCTGCGTGAATATCGCGCCATTTCCCTGGCCAGAAACGTGTCGATCCGCTCCCTTGATTTGTTGGGAGGGATGGTCATGGTAAGGGTTCTGGATTCTATGGAATCATGAATTGACATTTAAAAAAGATTCGTATTCGGATTTGCGGTCAGCCGGGAACGGCCTTGCTGCTGTTTTGCAGAAATTCAATCACCGCCGGCAATGATGTGAGGTACCGAATTTTTCTTTTCCTGATGGAACAAAACGATAAAAAGAATGGCCATTCCGACCACGACCGCGGAATCGGCCACATTGAATACGGGCCAGCGTACCGTCCTGATACCGATATCCACAAAATCGGCGACTTTCTCATAAAGAATCCGGTCGATCAGGTTTCCGACTGCACCTCCCAATATAAGGGCCAGCGCGGATTTTATCCAGAGGCTTTCCTTCCACTGTTTGATCAAATAGATCACGATTCCGATCACGGCCAGAACGGAAAGACAGGTGAATATCCATCCATGAGGGACACGTATGCCGAATGCAATGCCCGGATTTTCCACGTAGGTAAACCGGACGACATCACCGAAGACACTGAAGGATTGTCCGGGAACCATGGCATCCCGAACCAGGGCCTTGGACAACTGATCCCCGGCCAGAATGACTGCGAATATCATGATCACGATCAAATCACTCGACTCCTGATGCAAATGCGTTGAACCGGGGCATATTTTCCTCCCGGGCCTTGCATCCGATACACAGCTCCGCATAGGGCACCGCTTCAAGACGGTCCCTGTGAATATAATCCCCGCATTCCTGACATTTTCCGAAACTTCCGTCCTCGATCCGCACCAAAGCCATTTCGATCAGATTGAGTGCCCTGCCGTCCCTTTCCGCATAGAAAAAACTCTTCTCGCGTTCCATATTGTCCGTGCCCTGATCCGCCATATGAAACGAATAGGCTGAATGGTCGCCGGATGATTCTTTGGTGGTGCTGTTCATTTCAGATTCTTTGATATGATCCATCTGGAACAACAAGGCCTGCCGATGTTCGATGAGCAACTCCCTGAAAAATTGTAAATCTTTTTTATTCATGCAAATTCACCTCCGGGGAGAAGGGCAGCCTATCCGGCCTTCTCGATACGGATTTCGATCGTATGTTCATCGATTTGCCAGGATTTTTGAACGCCTCCGTCACGAATTCCCTTTTCAAGATCCGTGGCCAGTATTTCTTCGCAGATTGAATCCTGTTTTTCCCGAATGGCCTTTTCAGCCAGAGCAGATGCCTGATATCCGACGCTGATACGGTCCATGACATCGAATCCGGCGTCTTTGCGCATGTTCTGGACACGGTTCACGAACTCCCGTGCGATCCCTTCCGCGATCAGCGCATCGGTGAGTCTTGTATCCAGTGCCACAGTAAATGCCTGATCGGACTGAACCTCCAGCCCTTCGACCGGCTCCTGAACCACCTCCACGTCATTCAGAACGATTTCACCGCCTTTATCGAATTTATCTTTATGAATCCTTATCGTTTCGCCGCGTTCGAGTCTTTCCACTTCATCGTTTCCGAATTCACGGATGATTTCTGCAATCTGATTGACATGGCTTCCAAATTTCGGTCCCAGATTCTTGAATACGGGTTTTGCCTTTTTGCTGGTCAGCCGGGAGGAATCCTGCACAAACTCGATTTCATGAACATTGATTTCATCCAGGATCATGGTCTGGAACGACCGGATGCCCTGTTCGAGGGTTTGATCGGACAGCACGATCAGCGCCTTTGCCAGGGGCTGCCGAACCTTGATTCCCGCTTCATTTCGGGCGGCCCTGCAGAGCTGGACAATATCCCGCGCGGCATTCATCCGGCGTTCGAGCTGCTGATCCCTGAACTGGAATTGAGGCGCTGACGGTTCAGGATACATGGCCAGATGCACGCTTTCGGAAGTCTCCCTGCCGTGGCTGTTCAGGTTCTGATACATGGCTTCAGCGAAGAACGGAGAAAACGGTGCAATCATTTTGGCCACTGTCATCAGGGTTTCGTACAGGGTTTGATAGGCGGCCAGTTTGTCCGCACTCATCTCGGATTTCCAGAAACGGCGCCTGTTACGGCGAACGTACCAGTTTGAAAGATCATCCATGACAAAGGTCTGTATTGCCCTCGCTGCCCTGGTGACATCGTATCTTTCAAGCCCGGCATGCACCCGTTCCACAAGGCCGTTCAGAGACGAAATGAGCCAGCGGTCGATCTCGGAACGTTCCTGGGGCGGGATCGGTTCCTCCTGGCAGGTAAAGCCGTCAATATTCGCATAGAGCACGAAAAATGCATAGGTATTTGAAAGGGTTCCGAAAAATTTGCGCATGACCTCCTGGACGCCTTCCTGGTCGAAACGCGTCGGAACCCAGGGAGGGCTCACGGTAAACAGGTACCACCTCAGGGGATCTGCGCCGTATTCATCCAGGATCATGAAAGGATCGACTGCATTCCCCCGTGATTTGGACATTTTCTGACCGTCTTTGTCCAGGATCATTTCGATCGAGATGCACTGTTTGTAGCTGGACCGGCCGGATATCAGCGTGGAAATGGCCAGCAGCGAATAGAACCAGCCGCGTGTCTGATCCACACCTTCCGCAATGAAATCCGCGGGAAAATTCTGATCGAACAGTCCGTCCTCTGCAAAGGGATAATGGAACTGTGCGTAGGGCATGGCGCCCGAATCAAACCAGCAGTCGATCACTTCCGGCGTGCGCCGCATGATGCCGGAACAGTCGGGACAAACCCATGTCAGCTCATCGATGTAGGGTTTATGGAGATCCTCGATGGTGCCGGTTCCGCTTTTGTATTTCAGCGCCTCGACACTGCCGACCGATTCTTTCCGGCCGCAGGATTCACAGATCCAGATGTTCAGCGGGGTTCCCCAGTACCGGTCGCGCGAGATGGCCCAGTCGATGTTGTTCTCGAGCCACTGTCCGAACCGCCCCTCGCCGACCTCGCGCGGGAACCACTGTATCTGTTTGTTGTTTTCGATCAGCTGATCCCTGACCGCAGTCGTTTTGATGTACCAGGATTTCTTCGCATAATACAGGAGCGGCGAATCACAGCGCCAGCAGTGCGGATACGCATGCGTATATTTATCGGAACGGTACAGACGGGTTTTCTGCTTGAGATAGATGAGTATAGCCTTTTCCGTTTCCGGATCCTTGACGTATCTGCCCTGCCACTCCGGAACATATTCGGTAAACAGCCCCTGACCGTCCACCGTATGCTTGGCCGGAAGTCCCAGCTGCATGCCCAGGCGGTAATCGTCCTCGCCGTACATAACGGCCGTATGAACCACACCCGTTCCTTCATCCGTGGTCACGAAATCCGCATGAGCGACAAAATAAGCCGGATGCTCCGCATCGGACAGATCGATAAAATCGAACAGGGGCCGGTATTTCCAGCCAACCAGTTCGTTTCCGGTCATTTTTCTCAGGACCTTGGTGTCGCCCTGCAGAATTTCCATCCGGTTTTCTGCCAGATAATAGATCTCTGTCCCCTGATCGGTTACCTGCTCCACTTCCACATAATCGATGTCGTTACCGACAGCCAGTGCCACATTGCCGGGAAGTGTCCAGGGTGTGGTGGTCCAGGCCAGAATATACCTGCCCTCCCCGTCAGCGAGCGGAAATTTCACGACTACGGCCCTTTCGGAAACATCCTTGTATCCGAGCGAGGTTTCATGGCTCGACAAGGCGGTTTCACAACGGGGACAGTAGGGAAGAATTTTAAATCCCTGATACAGCAGATCCTTCTGAAACATCTGGTCCAGCAGCCACCACACGCTTTCTATATAATCGTTGGTATACGTGACATAGGGGCGGTCCAGATCGACCCAGTAGGCCATTCGCCTGGTCAGTTCGTTCCATTCAGAGACATATTTAAAAACCGATTCCCTGCATGCCCTGTTGAATTTATCCACACCATAGGATTCGATCTGTTCCTTGTGCTCGAAGCCCAGCGTTTTTTCCACTTCGATTTCGACAGGCAGGCCATGGGTGTCCCATCCGGCCTTGCGGTGCACCTGGTATCCGTGCATGGTTTTATAACGGCATACAAAATCCTTGACGCTTCGGGAGATCACATGATGAATACCGGGTTTCCCGTTGGCCGTGGGCGGGCCCTCGTAAAAAATAAACGGTTTCGAATCGGAACGGGTTGAAATCGATTTTTTAAAAATCTGGTTCTGATCCCAGTATTCAAGAATTTCTTTTTCAAGAGCCGGAAACTGTACAGGATTTGTCACTTCCTTGAAGGCCAATCGTACTCCTTTATTCAGCATGTGTCATATTTTTAAAAACCCCCGGCTCGTATTCAAATCATACGGCCGGGGAAGGCTCATGATTCATCGGATTCAATGCACAGCCTGATCCGGTTTACCTATTTTTTGTAGTATTTCCCGACAATGGGTTCGAGCTTATCCAGTGTCAGTTCCGGAACTAGGTGCAGCGGTGTGATGATTGCAGATTTCAGAGCATCCTTGCATTCACACTCGCGTACCTCCGGAATGCGGCTGACAGCCGCGGCAATGATTCCCCTGGCTGCATCCACGTTCATCTTCAGATTTTTCAATATCATCTCGACATTGACATCGCCTGCGTCTGCTCCTTCGTCGATCCAGCAGTCGTAATCGGTTACCATGGCCATACTTGCATAACAGATTTCCGCTTCACGTGCGAGTTTGGCCTCAATCAGGTTGGTCATGCCGATGACATCCATGTTCCAGGAACGGTACAGGTTGGATTCTGCTTTTGTCGAAAACGCAGGCCCTTCGATATTCACATAGGTGCCGCCCCAGTGAATACGCGCGCCGTAACCGATATCCTGTCCGGCTTCGTACAAAACCCTGCTGAGCTCGGTGCATATGGGCCGTGCAAACGTAATATGGGCGACCACACCGTTTCCGAAGAACGTGGCTTCCTGACTTTTCTTTGTTCTGTCAACAAACTGATCGATCAGGACGATATCGGTCGGATGAATTTCCTTTTTAAGGGAACCGACCGCGGAAGCGGAAATAATCCACTCGACACCCAGTTTTTTCATGGCCCATATATTGGCACGGGCATTGATCTCGAGAGGCATGATATGATGGTTTCTGCCATGTCTGGGCAGAAAAACGAGCTCGCGCCCGTCCAATTCACAAATATCGAACTCATCGGAAGGCGCTCCGAACGGCGTGCGTATGCGTTTCCGTTCGAGTTTTTCAATACCGGGAATCTCATACAGCCCGCTTCCGCCGATGACGCCGATACGCTTGTTATTCATATCGAAATCCGCCCTGTTCCTAATCGGTTTTAGTTTTATCCAGTTCCCTCAGGAGTTGTTCACGCTGCTTTCTCAATTCTTCCTGTTTTTTCTTTTCCTCGTTCATCTCCCGGCGCAATTCGTCAAGCGTTGGTTTTTGTGTGGGCCTTCTGATCTGCGTCGATTTTCTCTTTTCACGTATTCTCTGAACCGCTTCCTTACGGTCCTGTTTTCCACCGGCGTGAATGAAAAATACGGTTCCGAGAATGGTTCCCACGCCCGTTGTTGCAGCCAGAATGGTTCCGCCATCGTCCGCTGACTGGGCCAGCATGGATCCGGTGAAAAAGCTGATTCCAAAGCTCAGAATGCCGCCTCCGATACCATATATCTTTTTATTTTTATTGGTCTTATTATCTGCAATTTCCTCTTCGGATATGGCATTGCCGAAATCGTCATACATGGGCGGAATCCGTTCGATGGAATGGATTCTCGAAGCTTCCACGGAAACATTCCGGCCCCTGCTGTGTATTGTGAGCAAATGTGGTTCCGCACGTTGAACCGTGCCTTCTATTTTCTCCCCGGTATTCAGGGTTACATAGACCCAGTTGTTCTTTACAACCTCGCTGTAGGATACCGAGGCCCGGCTCGCGCATCCGCTGATAAGGAAGAGCAACGGAATGATCATTATAATTTGAACAGCACGATTCATAAAGGCTCCTGACAAAAATGATTCAATAACCGGAGTGTGAGGCTTTCGGTGCGGGGTGAGCCGGTTTCGATTCTTCCTGTTCCGGGACGTCCTTTTTTTCCGAACCGGTCTTGACGAAGCCCGTATCATCCATTTCTAGCACATGGATCAATTCAATCTGGGACTGGAGCAGATGTTTGAGCCGTTTGGCGAATGATTCTTTCTGGGCCTTGAGAATGGAATACTCATTTTTCATTTTATCCAGTTTCTCACGGGCATCATCCAGAATGCGTTCCGCTTTCAGCTCCGCTTCCCTGATTACGATCTGCGCCTCGCGTTTAGAGTTTTCCCTGGCTTGATTGACATTCTCCTGTGCATTCATCAGCGTTTCCTGGAGCGTGCGTTCCACCTGCTGATAATCACGAAGCTGCGTTTTCAATTTGGTGACTTCTTCAGAAAATCGATTCCGTTCGTTTAAAACGGTCTCGTATTCATCAGAAACCATTTCGAGAAACGCTTCAACCTCCATCGGATCAAAACCACGCACCTTGGTTTTAAACCGCTGTTTCTTAATTTCCAGAGGCGTTAATTTCAAGAATTTTCACCTCCTGTTTTATGAAAGATCATGGTCTTACAGTACCTGTCCGGATCGTTTAATATAGCTGATTTGGCCGTTAAAATCAACCTTTTTCCCGTTTATCGAATCACCACCATTTTCCGTGTCTGACAGAACCGTGTCCCTGACAATGTGCAGAAATAGAGACCGCTGGGAACGGGTATGCCAGACCGGTCGCAGCCATCCCAGTAAAGCCTGTGATTCAGGGCGATCACTTCCCGATCGAGCAGCGTGATGATTTCACGGCCCAGAATATCCGCTATTTTTATCTGAATACGGCCGTCCAGAGGAATCTGAAATTCGATCCAGGTGCCATTGTTGAACGGATTGGGTGCATTCTGGACCAGCGCATAATTCTGAACGGTTTCGAGCGTCACGGGCACAGCATATTCACTGTCCCCGGATAGGCGATACACAAGATCCGGGGCGCCGACCGGACCCGTAAACAAGTCACCCTCCGTATTTCTGACAGAGATATAAAACGCAAATTCATCGGTGTTGAAACTGGTTCCGAGCGGCAGTGAATAAAGGGGCAGTCCGCCTGCAGAAACCGATGCCTCGGCCTGGACATCCAGAAACGGTTCTTCCGGACCGGAACGGTAATGAAACACGACGGACCCGGGTAACAGATCAAAATCCGAAAGAACGGTAAAGCTGAAACGGATTCTGTCTCCATCGGAATTCCGGACCAGACGATAATGACCGAATACGGGCCCGTGATAGAAAACCGCCTTGTAAGCGTCGACAAGGCCCCATCCGTACACATTGTCCGGATTCTGTGACCGGTCCGCGGTTTCACGCAGGGCGTCCCTGACCTGCATGGGCCCGAGTTCCGGATGCGCCTGCAGGATAAGTGCACAGACACCGGCTGCCAGAGGGCAGGAAAATGAAGTGCCGCTTCCAGACACAAAATGAATGGATCCGTCCTCACCGGGTTTCGCTGAATAGACGCCGGAACCCATGGCAACCACATCCGGTTTGATACGGCCGTCAGCCGTGGGCCCCCCGGAACTGAAGGAGGCGATTTCAGCGTTCCAGTCCACGGCGCCGACCGCGATAATACTGTCGCCGTCCGCGGGAGAAAGGATGTAATGCCATGTGTTTGCGGCCTCGTTTCCCGCGGAAGTGACCACCACAACGCCCTTGCCGGCCGCGATATCACCGGCCACCGTGGTCACGCAAATATCCCCGTTCAAATCATCATAGGTGTATGAATCCTTCCCGTCAAAATAGCCGTACCCCAGAGAGGAGGATACGATGTCCGCTCCCAACGATTCCTGCCACTCGATTCCCGCCACCCAAAGATCCTCTTCAAGACGCGTTTCCGTCGGGATCCATTCGGTTTTGGCCAAAGCAAAAGAGGCCCCGAAAGCGGATCCGATCAGCACGCCATCGTAAAATCCGCCGATCACAGACAGTGTCTGTGTGCCATGGTTATGCTGGGTGGGACTGTCACCCTCCTGGTTCGCGGGATTGTCATCGTCCCAGTAAAAATCCCATTTATCCGTGATATCCGTCTGCTCAAATACACGATACGATTCCGTATCGAAACCCGAATCGATCATGCCGACCAGCACGCTTTCTCCCGTCAGTCCCAGATCGTGGATCTCCGGCACCCGGATCAGACTGAGCTGCGTATAACTGTATCCGTATTCAAGCGCATGAAGTCCTGAAGGCTGCACACCGCACTTCGGGATCATCGAATCCTGTCCGGGTTCAGATACGGGATGACTCTTTACCGCCTGAACTGAACGGACAAAACCGAGGGACCGGATCCGCCCAAGCTGGGCTTCGGTACACACCAGGCTGACACCGTTCAGCCACCTGGACCGGACGCGGATCTCCGCTCCCAGGGATTCGATCTGCCGGATGTACTGTTCAGACACAGGAAGATCGTAATGGTCAATAAGTTCACGGTTACCCCGCATTTTGCTTCGCCTCGACAACGCGCGATCGGTAATACCCAGGTCATGGGCCGGAAAAGGCGGTTTCTTGGCCAGGTCCTGCACTTCAGGCTTATCCTTAAAAAATACCCATGCACGGTCCGGGACAGTGCCGGTGAACATGGCTGGCAGCAGTAAACAAATCATGAAAATCGGTCCGACGCATTTCATAAACAAGGTTCCGGTTTTTGTGATTTCTTTATTTTAATGAAGATTTTGGTGGATTTCAACGGTTTTTTACGTTATTGGGTCTTTGGGTCCATAGGGTCTTAGGGGCACGGGGGGTCTTGAGGGTCGTTGAGTCATGGGGTCGGTTCGTGAAACGGAGGTTCGGAGATAATGAGAAACGGAGAAAAAGATGGATTCAAAAATATTTTAACTGGCCTGCATGATATTGTCATTTTCTCCACGTCTCCGATGCACAGATGGCCAGCCCGGCCGTTCGCGGTCTAATTTTTGTGTTTGGATTTTTGAATTTGTTTTTTGAAATTTATTTGAATTTTGGGATTTGTCATTTGGAATTTTTTGCGGTCCGCGGTCTTGCCGTCAGCGGTCATGGTTAATATCTCCGTTTCACCGCATCTCCATTTCTCCGTTTCACATTCAGACACAAAGACCCGACAGATCCAATGGATCCAACGACCCAAAGACCCAACAGCCTATCCTTCAATTTTATCAACCCGCCTCGCATGTCTTCCGCCTTCGAATTCCGTGGACAGCCATTTATCCACGATTTCCAGAGCCATGGATTCGGATATGGTGCGTTCGCCGATCGATATGACATTGGCGTTGTTGTGTGATTTTCCCAACTCGGCTGTCTGAAGGCTCCAGCACAGGGCACAGCGGATGCCCCTGACCTTATTGGCCACGATGGACTCCCCGTTTCCGGATCCGCCAAGAACAATGCCGCAATCCGCTTTGCCATTTGCCACCGCTTCTGCCGCAGGCCGGACGAAATCGGGATAATCACAGGCCGAATCGGAGTCGGTTCCGAAATCCAAAACCTCCAGTCCCTTTTGAGTCAGATGCTTTTTTATGGCCTCCTTGTACCGGAATCCTGCATGATCCGAGGCTATGGCAATTTTCATCGGACAATCCTTTCTTATGAACGTGCTGTTATGAAAAAAAACCGTTCACAATTTACGATGAAAATTCATTGAATTCAAGTTGATTCATTTTAAAAAGACCGCGGACGGTGAATCGTTGACCGAGAATGCTTCGGAGAACCGGTGAAACGGAGATATTAACCATGACCGCTGACGGCAAGACCGCGGATCGCGAACGGGTGGCATCTGAACGCGTATGCTTCGGAGAACCGGTGAAACGGAGATATTAACCATGACCGCTGACGGCAAGACCGCGGACCGCGAACGGGTGGCAGTTGAACGCCTATGCTTCGGAGAACCGGTGAAACGGAGAGAAGAAAATATCGAATACCGAACAGGGAATTTCGAATGATGAAGTATTTTAATGGATATCATGTTTTTCACTTCGTCATTCAACATTCGCTATTCAGTATTCATCATTTCTTTTATTCTCCGTTTCTCCCTTTCTCCGAAGCCCCGTTTCACGTTCCGTCTGCAACGGTCGGTCATTGTCTTTGTTCTTTGGTCTTTGTTCTTTGGTCTTTGTTCTTTGGTCTTTGTTCTTTAATCTTTCCTTGGCCTGTACACATGCGTGCTCGTTCCGTAAAAAACATCCGCCGCTTCCATGATGGTTTCTGACAGGGTGGGATGCGGATGGATGATTATGCCCACATCCGAGGCACGCGCCCCCATCCCGACAGCCAGGGCTCCTTCTGAAATCATGTCCCCGGCCCCCGGACCTGCCATGCCCATACCCAACACCCGCTCGGTGTCCGGATCGATGACAAGTTTGGTCAGACCTTCCGGCCAACCCATGGTCAATGCGCGTCCCGAGGCGGCCCAGGGGAACTTGGCCACTTTCACGTTCCTTCCCGTTTCCCGGGCTTCGGTTTCGGTGAGTCCGCAGAACGCGATTTCCGGATGCGTATAAACAACTCCGGGTATGACGGCCGGGTCGAATACTGATTTTTCACCGGCAATGGCTTCCGCCGCCACCCTGCCTTCATGCGAAGCCTTGTGCGCGAGCAGCGGACCGCCCGTGATATCTCCGATTGCATAAATCATCGGATCACCGGTGCTGCGGTCCGGATTCACCTGAACAAACCCCTGGTCGTCGAGCCTGACTTTCGTGTTCTCAAGGCCCAGATTTTCCGTGTTGGGTTTCCGGCCGATGGAGACCAGGATACGTTCGAACGTCATATCGCCCGGTCCGGCTTCAGGGCTGGAAAACCGGACCTGAAAGGCTGTACCGGCTGATTCGATCCTGTTCACCCGGGTCTGTGTATGTATCGCATCGAACCGTGAACCGGCCCGCCTCATAAAGACGGAAACCAGGTCCCGGTCCGCGCCGGTCATGATCTGCGGCAGCATTTCCGCCACGGTCACGCGGCTGCCGAGGGCCGCATACACGGAGCCGAGTTCCAGACCGATATATCCGCCACCGACAACGAGCAGCGTTTCCGGAATTTCAGGCAGATCCAGTGCCGCGGTGGAATCCCACAGTTCGTCCGGGGCTCCGGACAGGCCAAGATTTCTGCTCCCTGTTGCGAGGACGGCCCGGTCGAAAGGTATCGACTCTGTTTTGCCGTCCATGCCGCTCACCCTGACAGAGGATGCATTTTGAAAAACAGCCCTCCCCCGGATGAATGTCACCTTGCGCTGCCTGGCCAGCATGCCAATGCCGCCTGTCAGTTTTTCGACCACACTGTTTTTCCAGGAACGCAGTTTCTCGATGTCGATTTCCGGTTTGCTGAATTGAATGCCTATATCAGAAGCTTCAGCGGACTCGGTGACGACCCGGGCCGCATGCAGAAATGCCTTGGACGGGATGCAACCGCGGTACAGGCATACGCCGCCCGGATTGGGATTTTCATCGATTAAAGTGACTTCCATGCCGAGGTCTGCCGCACGGAATGCAGCCGTATACCCTCCTGGTCCGCCGCCGATCACCACGACTTTTCGATTGGTACCGGCCATCAGGAACCTCCTTCCGGGGCCAGTGAAAAAGGATTTGCCGGCTTCCCTGTCCCGCTTCCTGAATCTTGATTTTCTCCCTGCATAACGACCTTTCTTTTGCGGTTCGACCGATTTTCAGATCAGGATCAAAGTCCCTCACCTGTGGCCGTCATGACCAGTTTTCCGTGCTTTACACCCTTGATGCTCAAAAGGCGGTCCGAGATGTGCCGGATTTCCGAGGCTCTGCCGCGCACGGCCAGCACTTCGAGACAGTTGTGATGGTCCAGATGCACATGCATGGCCGACAGGATCGCATGATGCGAATCATGCTGCTGGGCGGTCAGCTTTTCAGTGAGTTCGCGCTGATGATGATCGTAAATCAGGGTGATGGTGCCCACTGTCTCGGCATCGTCCTCCTCCCACGATTTTTGAACCAGCCTGTCCCGGACCAGATCACGGACCGCTTCGGACCGATTTGCGTACCCGTGTTCCCCGATGTATGCATCAAACCGCTCCAGCAGCCTGCTGTCCATCGAAATTCCAAACCGTGTCAGTGAACTCATAATTTCTCCTGGAATAGTCACCGGATCTGTTCACTGCAGATCCTGTCAATGAATCGGAGAATCGGAGAAACGGTGAAGTGCCATCAGTTCTGCTGAATCGAAAACCAAATTCTGTCATTCTCCGTTTCTCCGCTTCCCCTCTTCACCGTCTCACGCTCCGCTAATTTCTTTGATCTTTGTTCTTTGTTCTTTAATCTTGTATCTTTTCCAAAGCCTTACCCGCCGCCCGGAGCATGGGCTCCGTGGAAATCGGGGAATTGACAGCCGCCTGCATCCAGGCGTCCGGAGTAATACGACCCAGTGTGCACATGCGTTCCATTTCCTCACCGAGATTCCTCCCCCTCAGGTAATCCTCGATCTGATAGGCGATGATAAAGCCCAGCGGATAATCCGGCAGGTACAGTCCCGCATCGATCATGTGTGAATAGACACCGAGAAGAATCTGATCCTCGATCCCGAAAACGGGTGCCATATATTCGTTCCAGATGCTTTTCGAGATCTCAATCACGGCTTCACGAAGTTCCGCGGGTTTGGCTTCAGGGTGATCGTACATCCAGTGCCAGACCGCCATATCCACCAGCGAAACCGATCCGATTTCGAACGTGGACCAAAGCATGTCGAGCACGCGCAGATCGCCGTCATTATCGTTCTTCCCGGAAACGCCCAGCACATCGAGGTCCTGTCCCTGAAAAACAAATGCAAACGCCTCTGTAAAAGCCGTGTTGGGTACACCGTTCAGAAGCACCCAGTCAATCTTGCTGAGTGAAAAAACCTGCTCGACATTGTGTCCGAGCTCATGCAGGGCGATATTGTATCCTTTGTAATTCATCGGCGATCCCGGTGCAAAACGTGTGCGCAGATGCGCATTGTCCGCGCGCCGCGCCGCGCCCATGGCATGACCGGATCCCCTGGCCGGATCCACGATGATTTTACCGGCCAGGTATGCAGCCGTGTCCCTGTCAAAACCCAGCTTTTTCAGAATTTCCGGCAAACCGGCCTGAAAGTGGTGAATATCCGGATATTTTTTCCCGACCATCGCATCAAGACTTTCCTCGGACACATGGCCGCGCGCCTTGAAACCGTCGTACCAGATATCGAAGGGTTTGAGCTTGCGGCCCAGGCGGGATTCGATCAGCCGGGCCGTTTGTTTGATTTCATCGGAAGTCAGAACACTGACAAACAATTCCCTGACCTGTTCTTCGGGAATCTCCCTGTCGCGCTGAAAGCGCCTGTCGATCTTGGTCGGCATGGTCGGATAGTACGGATCCGCGTTCTGTTCTGCCCGGAAAATCTGAAGCAGGTGGGCATAACGCGTATCCGGCTCCCTTCCCTGGGCCGCAGAATCCGCTTTCCGCGATTCCGGGACTTCGGACACGGCAGACGGAACCACTGTATTTGCAGCCGGATTCCAGTCCACGGACGGATTGTCGATCACGGCGGCAGGGATATCCTGACGAATGATATGCTCCATAATGGACTGAATCATTTCCTGCTTTTTCAGACCGTCGGGATAGGCGTATTGCGCTTTCAGTTCATCCCGAAGTCCCCAGTGGCTGATCAGTTTGAGTCCCTGACGGAATGGGCGGTTTCCGGATCCATCGATCACATGATGCATATAGATATTGTAATTACTGATATAATCGTCGGCTTTCACGTAAGCCTCGTTCCGCCTCTGTTCCACATCGGCAGGCACGCGTGCCATAAAATTTTCGGTCAGCCTGGCCGCTGCCCAGTCTTTGCGTGTCCAGGCCGGACCTTTTTCAATGCGCTCCTCGAGTGTATACAGCGGAAAATTCAGTAAAGCGGTGAATGCGATTTTGGTTTTAAACATATCGTCGTTCACATGGGCGAAAAGCGAATACTCTGCAAACTGATAATCCACGGGCAGCATGGGTCCGATATCGAGATGCATGGGCGTCATGAAATCCCGTTCTATTTCATTCAGATGGCCGTACAGGCTCTCCAGATTGGTTTCGAACCGTTTCAGTGCGGCATCGAGCTCCGCAGGATCCGTCATGAATTGGGTCATGCAGAATTCTGTAAAAGCAGCTGCATTGCCGTCCCTGGATTTCCAAAGGCTGGCAACCTGATCCACCCCCCGTTGGATCCTTTCAGCCTGTAACTGTCCGTGGGCTGCCAGCATCTGCTGCCGGGTTTTCTCCACGGTATTTTCTTCAATATACATCATATGGCGCACCTCTGGCATTTGAACACAGGAAAACAAAACACATAACATCAGCAGTACAATGATCTTTTTCATCATGTCCTCCGTCAAGGATTCATTCGGATAGTACAAATAACACACTGAATCGGTGAAAGTCAAGGTGAAAGATGGAACATGAGTCGGGTTACAAGGATCGGTCTGTTGAGTCTTTGGGTCTTAGGGTCATTGTGTCGGAACATGAAACGGAGAATTTGAGAAACGGAGAAACAAAAATAAGAGGTCGTTGTGTCGTTGGGTCGGAGTGTGAAACGGTGAACGTGAGAAACGGAGAAACAAAAATAAGAGGTCGTTGTGTCGTTGGGTCGGAGTGTGAAACGGTGAACGTGAGAAACGGAGAGACGGAGAAAAAAGCAAGGCCGGTTTTCAGTCTCCGTTTCACCACATCTCCGGTTCTCCGGAGCATATGCATTTGACTGCCTCCCGTTCGCATTCAGTGGTATTTCCGTCAGCGGTCAGCGCTTAGCATCTCCGTTTCACCCTGTCTCCGGTTCTCCGGAGCATTCACGATTGGGCATCTGCTGTCCGATGTATATACTAATATCATAAATCTGATCAATATTATATCATATTTTGCGTTTTTTAGTTGATTTTTACGAATAAACTCATATATTATTAGTTATATACAAAATATTTAATTTTTACTTCGCAATGAAACCGTCTTTCAAAATACTGATACTGCTGATTGCATCCGGGTGCATCCGAATCCCGGCCGCATTCGAGCCGCTGGCCGCGGGAGTGCATTCAGCGGGGCTTGGGGGTGCCGGCTTCTCCAGTCCTGACGTTTTCGCCGTTCTGTACAATCCGGCTGATCTGTCCTCTGTTCCCTGCATCATGGCCGGTTCGGCACACACACGGCTTTTCGGAATGAAAGAACTGACCCTGTTCAGCTTCGCCCTGGCATGCCGTTTTCCGGCAGGCGGATTGGGCATGGGCGGCCAGTCTTTCGGATTCAGACCCTACCGGGAATCCGTATTCCATCTCGGTTTTGGAAAACAGCTGTTCCCCCGGCTCAGCGCCGGGATGTCCGTTCATCTGGGACAGGTCCGGATTAAGGACTTCGGCACACAGACCTCGGTTTGGTTCAATTCAGGCCTGATCTTCAACCTGCATCCGCGCCTCGCCATGGACTGGATCATTCACAATATCGGCCACGCCCGGCTGCCCCTGAGCGGAGAACGCCTGCCGCAGGTAACGGGCATGGGATTCCGTTTCCATCCGGTCCGGGGAGTAAACGGCTTTCTGACATTGATACGGGACATGCGATTTCCGCTGGAAATCCGCAGCGGACTCGAAATTGTACCCGTTTCACGACTGGCGCTCCGATCGGGCATGACCTGGGAACCGCATTCGGTCAGCTTCGGAGCAGGCCTTATCATGAGCAGGCTGCGTATGGACTATGCCTGTGCCAGCCACATCATACTGGGTATGACGCATTCGGTCTCGCTGAACCTGTCCCGCAGATCCGTACCGCTTATCCCGATTTTCTCCAATACACCATGAACCGCATCCGGACAGGTGCCGTAATCTGGTTATGCTGGACCTGCTGGGTCGGCTGTCAGACCTTTTTGGAAGATTATTTCACCAAAGCGGACGGGCAAATCGACGAGGCATTAATCGAGGATCTTCACGAATTCATGGAAAAGAAACCGGACCTGAATACGGTTTCTCCGGAAATGCTGTCCCGTTTTCCGCTTTTCACGGAGCGGAATACCGAAATCGTGCTTCGTGAGAGAGAGAAGCGGCCGTTTTCAGGCTGGCGGGATTTCAGGACACGCACCGGAACGTCTGAAATCATGCTCGACTGCCTTCAATCCTGCTTTTCAATCACACATTTTTCCGCATCCGCCATATCATGGCGATGCCGTGTCCGGCAGAGGATTCAACGCAGTTTTCCGGAAAGCGACGGATATAAAACAGGTGCCTATCCCGGATCCATCTGGAAAACATCCACGCGGTTACATGCCTCGGCCGAACAGGCGGAAACCGGGTGGCTTTGTGAAAAGGATCCCGGAGAAACCGCATGGAACGATCACTGGACGGGATACGGTTCGCTTACATTTTTCAGGAAAAAGTGTCAGGTCATCGCCGGACATTATCAGATTCGATGCGGCCTGGGTCTTGTATTCGGCGGGCCGTACGGCAGCAGAAGCTTATCCATACAGTCATTGAGGTCCGTAAACACACGATCCCTGAGAGGGTATCTGTCCGCAGATGAAAACCATGCATTTTCCGGGACAGCCGCAAAGCTCAGCCCGGGCCGTTTGATGGTCATTGTCTTTTATGCCCGGAATCAGCGGGATGCGGCAGCCGACAGTGTCATCACATCGCTGCCTGAAACCGGACTGCACAGAACCGCAACTGAAACCGGTTGTAAAAACCGGATACAGGAAACAATGACGGGCGGGCGCATTGCAGTCACGACATGCATGGGCACACTCGGATGCACGGGCTACCAAAGCCGGCTGTCGCTGCCTTTGGCTGCGGGAGATCCGCTCAGACAGCATTTTGCGTTTCAAGGGGATTTGAACCGGGTCGCGGGGATGGACTGGAAATATGACAGGGCCGGATTTTGCATTGCCGGCGAATGGGCCGCCTCCGAATCCGGCGGTGACGCCCTGATCATCCATACGGTGTACCGGACGGTATTTTTTGACTGGGTTTTCTCCTACAGACATTATTCTCCTGATTTTCACAATCCGTATGCGGCTGGATTCTCGTCCGGAGATGCTGCCAACGAACAGGGATGGTTCATGGGCATGCAGATCGATTACAGGGAAGGCTGCACACTGGGCATGTCGATAAACCTCTCGGGCACACCGTGGCGCACATATTTTCTCCCCATGCCCGAGCGTACCGCCGATCTGTACATACAGGCGGATCATCGAATCGGACCGGGACTGACTATCTCCGGCCGCCTGCGGTTTCGCAGCGGACCGGTTCAGGCCACGGGCATGCCTGAAAACGGACCGCCCGTTCCCACGCTGCAGAACAGTCGGATGCATCAGGTTCGCCTTCGTGTCACTTTCATTCCTGCCCCGGGCTGGCAGACAGAAACAAGGCTGGAAAGCAACCGGCTTCGTTGTTCGCAGCTTCAGGGGGACATCCCCATTCCCGGCCGGTCCGAAACCGGTTTTTTAATGGCCCAAAAACTTTCCGTCCGGTGCAGCCGGTCACTGACTCTGAAGGCGAGCTGGGTCAGCTACAATACGGACAACTACGACACGCGTGTGTATTTTTACGAGAATGACCTGCCGGGCAACATGAACAGCTGCATGCTGTACGGCAGAGGAATCCGGCGCATGATTCTCCTGACCTGGAAAATCCGGAAATATTTTAAACTCTCCGTCAAATATGCTGCGGACACACGGGACGCCCTGGAAATGAAGGGCACGGGGCCGGATCGGATCCTGGGCGACACAGCCGGCACATTCGGTCTTCAGATCGAATGGAACAAGTAAACAAGATTAAAGAGTTACGTTTAAAGAATGTGCTTTGGTCTTCAGGCACTTTGTGATTATATTATATCCGGCAGACTGGCTATTGTTGCAAAGGAAACCAATTGACATCTCTGAAAAAGGGACTTCTCGTGGCCCTGGAGGGCATCGATGGAACAGGGAAGACCACGCTGATCCGGCAGCTTGAGGAATATTTCAGCAAACGCGGATTGTCGGTACGTACGCTGCGTGAACCCACGGACGGGAAATACGGACAGGAAATCCGAAGACTGGGCCGGGAAGGCCGGCATCAGGTGACGCCGGAACAGGAACTGGATCTGTTCATCCGGGACCGTATCGAGGACTGTGAAAAAAACATCCGTCCCGCCCTGGCCAAAAACGAACTGGTGCTCATCGACAGGTACTATTTTTCAACCGTTGCTTATCAGGGTGCGCTCGGGCTGGAAACGGACAGAATCTGGGAAATGAACGAAAAAATCGCCGTCATACCCGACCTGGTCCTGATCCTGGACCTGCCCGTGGATCGCAGCCTGAAACGCATCACGGATCATAGAAAAGATGAGCATGACGATTTTGAAAAAGCGGATTTTCTTGAAAAGGCACGTGAAATTTTCATATCCATGAACCGGCCCTATATCTGTTTGATCGATGCGGACCGCGATCCGGAATCCGTATTTTCGGATATACGGGAAAAGATCGAACGGTTGATCGGAGAACATCTTTCACTTCCAACGGATACGGGAAAGTCATAATCCTGTAGAAGGAAAAACGAATGAAATCGTTGACAGAGGCACTCAAAGAAAAACACGTCCTTCTGTCGGATGGTGCCTGGGGAACGTATCTGCAGGCCATGGGACTCGATACGGGTGAATGCCCCGAATACTGGAACATTCTGCACCCCGATGAGGTACGGAGCATTGCACAGAGCTATATCGATGCGGGATCGGACATGGTCCTGACCAACAGTTTCGGAGGCAGCCCGTTCAAGCTGAAATACTATGGATTGTCCGGGAAAACATCGGAACTGAACGAAGCGGCGGCACGCTTGTCGCGGGAAGCAGCCGGCGACCGTTTCGTGCTCGGTTCCATGGGCCCGTCCGGCAAAATGTTGCTGATGGGCGACATTACGGTCGAGGAATGGGTGCACGGATTCGGCGAACAGGCCGAGGCTCTGGCCCGCGGAGGTGCGGATGCCATCTGTATCGAAACCATGTCCGCCCTGGATGAAGCGCTGTGCGCCATCGAGGCGGCCCGCGAACGGACTTCCTGCGAAATCATCTGCACATTTACATTCGGGAAAACCGCCCAGGGTGATTACCGGTCCATGATGGGCGTTTCTCCTGTGAACATGGCTGAAGCCGTATTGAAAGCCGGGGCGCATATTATCGGCGCCAACTGCGGCAACGGCATGGAGCAGATGGTCGATATTGTCAGAGAATTCCGCGAGGTAACGCCGGATGTACCCATACTCGTTCATGCCAATGCCGGACTGCCCCGCCAGCAGGACGGCCAGACTGTTTTCCCGGAAACTCCGGAACAGACCGCCCGGTGGATCCCGGCCATTGTTGAGGCTGGAGCCAGCATTGTCGGCGGCTGCTGCGGGACTACGCCGGATCATATACGCGCCATGGCAGCGGCAATACGGGCACTGGGATTACAGGCTGTCAGGAATCGCCCGAGTGAAAGGGACACGGAGAACCGGTGACGGAAATATTAATTCTGGACCGCAGACGGCAGACCGCTGACCGTTAAAGACAGTAAATCCGTGAAATGGCGACACAGCGGGATATGCATCGGAGAAATTGCGAAACGGAGAAACGGTGACAAAAATACCCGGCAGGCATCTATATATAAGGGACAATGTGATTTTCAGAGAAAATCGTTCCAATTATTGAAAATAATCCTTTATCTGTCCCCGTGATTCAGCCAATCCCGGGGACAGATTTATCAACCTGCTTCTCACTTCAACATTCCCTGTTTGATATTCTTCGGTTCTCTTTTATATATCGTTCTGGTTTTCATCCCATTTTGCGGGCTGGCCGTTGTTGTATCCGGGCGACTGTATGTATCCCGCAATTGTGTTCAGGTTCCATACGATTCTCGAGTAGGATAATTCGGAAGCGTTGAAATAAGACACACGCGCCGAATCACCTTCGATTTCATAGCTCAGCATGTCTCCTTCGTTGGCATTGCCCTCGAACACGTTTTCAAAAACAAGCAGCCTGTCATTGGAACCGCTGTCGATCACCCAGTCGATCTGAATTACGGGTACCTGCGCATCCGGCTGCAGGTAATCATAAAACGTCCAGTCACCGGTCGAGGCGGACAGGTCGCAGCTGCCTTTGTACCACTTGAAATGATCCAGGTTTTTGTTCGCCTGTGTGACAAACATTTCCCAGTTCGCTGTAACGGCTGGCACGTCCACCCAGCCGGCCAGGTCCGACTGGTACTGCACGAGCTGATACACGGAATTGTATATCCAGTGAAACTTGCCGTCCCTCTGCAGCACCGGCTCCACGGTCAATGCCTGTCCGAAAATGAAGGCCGGCAGGGCCAGATGCACGATCACGCCCAGGTTCACGAGACCCAGGGTGACAACCGCAGTCGCAAAATGAAGCTGTGTTTGCGGCGATCCCGTCTTCGCCAGCGACTGCGTGCCTCCGGCGGAGAACATGGACAGGTCGATCATCATGGATCCTTGCGGCGGCATCACGGGCGGACTCTCCTCTTTCGGCTCCGTGGACTTATCATCACAGGATACGATCAGCAGATGAGTCAAAACCAGCCCCATCGCCACCAGCGAACGCAGAAACGGATTTCTCATAACGGCCTCCCGTTTTATAAATCGTTCTTTTACTTCGTATAATTGAAGAGAACTGAGGACTTATTTCTGAATGTACATGGTTGCGATCTGCATATGCCCTATTAAAAGCTAATTGTGGGAAATTTAAATGTCAAGCATTAACCTGAATTATTCATAAACCTTGAAAAACAAAAAAATATTGATCTCTGAATCGATATAAACAGTCTTTACGAAAACAGTTCT
>JAFGGN010000006.1 GCA_016930535.1 bacterium | reverse complement strand
CCCGTTTACTCATTCTCTGTGTCCTCTGCGACTCTGCGGTTTTTCTCTTCTCTCCGTTTCTCTCCCTCTCCGATTCTCCGTTTCAGGATCCGACTCAACGACTCTACGACCCGATGACCCAATGACTGCTCTCCGTTGCATTGTCGAAATGCTGCGTGCTTGTCGTATTTACGGAAACATCCTCACCACCACCATGGCCAGCGTGATAAAGAGATAAATGCACAAAAATATGGCAATCAATGCGGCGGCAATGACCCAGTAGCCCCGGAACACGGCTTTCTGATCGGTCTGAACCGTGACATCGATCAGCACAGGCACATCTTTCGGCGGATATCTCCGCTGTTGTACACATTGAATCCCGACCCGCAGAACGCTGATCCAGTTCAGGATCAGGAGGACGAGTATGGCAAAAATCAGTATTTCCAGAAAAATGAACGCATAGCTGGGATTGCTCTCCATCAGGAGACCGCTGAATTTCGGGAGCACCCATTGAATGATCGCCAGGGCGGCGACGAGCATGATGCCTCCGCGAATAAACACACGTTTACGGTATGCCGGATCGGCCTTCATTTTCTCCATTGTTCAACCTCCCATGTTCATTTATATCAATCGATTGGTTCCATGGATGCATTGCCCGCTGATATACGTTCGTTCATACGGCAGCCGAGTTCGATCAGGACCAGTCCCGCAACCAGCAGTCCCGTCATCAGCATGATCACGGGCGCTGTCGGCCAGGCTTCACTGGTGAGCCAGGGAAACTTTTCGACCAGGTCTGGTGTGTTGATCAGTGTAAATGCCAGGCCGTTATGCACAAAATGGGCCAGTATGGATGTCCAGATGGATCCAGTCCTGTACACGATATAAGCGAAAAGAATACCGAGCAGGGCCGTCGGCAATATGCGGATCAGGTAAACATGAAAGACGCCGAACAAGAATCCGACGAGTACGACAGCCATCCAGGCGGGAATGTGTTTTTTAAACGAGGACAGAAGCACACCGCGGAACAGGACTTCTTCGCAAACGGCCGGGCTGAACGCAAATATCAGGTATCCGATCGCCGGATGCATGGACGTATCCGACATGTTGAGTATTTTTTCCAAAGATTTCATCACTTCCATGGCTTCGGGAAAAAGTTCCATCTGTATGCGTGAAACCAGGGTCACGGCCCCAAACGCACCCAGACCCATGAACAGGGTTCCCAGAACCGAGAGCGCATGGACTTTTCCTATATTCAGAGACTGCTTCAGGTTGCATTTTAAAAACCACAGTGCCAGTATCACGGGGATAAAAATCAATCCCCATTCGGTGGCGAAAATTCCCCAGGAGCCGAACCTGAGCTGTATGTAGGATCCGGCATAGAACAGAAGCAGCATGACCATCGCGAAGACCAGCAGAGCACTGCTTGGCAGCAGCCTCGGAACCGGTCTGATCTGGGACCGGTTCAATGACAATTGTACCGACTGTCCCTCGCCGAACAGAATGCTTTCCGCATTAAAAAGTTTAACCACGACCACGATGAAGACCACGGCGATGATCGCATTCGAAATGAACGTCAGCGAAATCAGCTCCGTCGGGTAATTGTTCAGAAAAATTTCCCGGAAAAGCAGGCTGATATTGACCACGGGAATCAGCGCCAGGGACCGGTTCAGCTCCACACCGGGCATCATGGCGATGAATGTCGGAAACATGATGAGCAGGTAAACCGGGGTTACAAAATTCTGGGCCTCCTTGAACGATCGTGCAAACAGACACACGGAAATGATCGCCGCGCTGATAAAAAGTGCGAACGGGATCAAAGAAAAGATCAGACAAAGCAGGCCGAACGGCGTGATGCCGAATTCGAGATGTTTACTGATCTCGCCCATCTGCACCATGCCGGACGTATAGACCAGCATCATGGAGGCGAGGTTCAGAAGACCGGTGATGAAGGCCGTGGTCGTCACGGTCAGGAATTTTCCGAACAGCAGTTCCAGACGCTGGACCGGAATGGTCAGAATGGTTTCCAGGGTGCCCCGTTCCTTTTCACCGGCCGTGAGATCGATTGCCGGATACATGGCGCCCAGCACCATGGTGACGATCAGGAGCATGGGCAGGATGCTTCCCAAAAACATGCCGCCCATTCTGCTCGGCGGGGCAATATTTTCCAAATCGATTTCAAACGGATGCAGGATCGATAAATCCAGGGATTTTTTGGAAAGCCGCTCTGTCTGGATTTCCTCGCGGTAGATATCCAGTACATCGCTCAGCCTTTCCTGACACAGACGGGACTTGTCGATGGCCGCATCGAAATACACGACATACTGCAGGGTATCCTCTTTTGTCCGGCTTGTCAGATAACCCTGAATCGATTTTTCACGGATGGCCTCTACAGGATCGTCCTGAAACGTGATCTCAAAGTGGTCTTCCGATCCGATTATTCCGACCAGCATATCAGGAAGCGAATCGTTCAGGGCGATAACACTTTTCTGCGCCTCCAGTTTTTTGGTGCCCGTGGTCATCAATTGTCCCATGGTCGTGAACAGGAGCGGGTACAGCAGAATGGGAACCAGAATCATCATCATCACGGTCCGTTTGTCCCGGAGGGTATCCTTGATTTCCTTGCGGTAGACAATTGTCACTTTCTTCCAGTTCATGCCGCCTCCTCGATATAGGCCATGAATACATCCGCGAGATGGGTCCGGTTTTTCTTAAGCCTCAGGTTTTCAATGGTGTCCGCGTCCAGTATCTGCCCTTCATGAAGAAGACCGATGCGGTCGCACAGCATCTCGGCTTCCTCCATGTAATGCGTCGAAAACAGAATGGTTTTGCCTGATTGGGCCGATTCACGGATGAACCGGATAATGGTCCGGCTGGTCAGAATGTCGAGTCCGAGTGTGGGTTCATCGAGAATATAGACAGGCGGATCATGGAGAATGGTCCGGGCAATGGATGTTTTCTGGGTCTGTCCGGTGGACAGTTTCTCAATGCGCCGGTCTGCAAATTCCGTCATCTCGAGCATTTGAAAAATACCGTCGCTTCGTGTCCGGATCTGATCGGGCGGCATTTCGTGGAGCGCGCCGAAATAGGAAAGGATTTCACGCGGAGTCAGCCGGTTGTACAGCCGCGTATTGCCAGACAGAAATCCGATGCTTTTCTTGATGGCTTCGGGGTCGCCGAGCAGATTGAATCCGTTGATCGTGGCGGAGCCGCTGGTCGGTGTCAACACGGTGGCCAGCATGCGCAGCAAGGTGGTTTTGCCTGCGCCGTTGGGTCCCAGAAGCCCGAATATTTCACCCTGGCCGATATCGATACTGACCGGACGCACGGCGTGTATTTCACCGCGTTTGGGATCATGAAACGTTTTGCTGATGGCTTGGGTTTCGATCATGGAACTCCTCAATCATTTAGGATCAGTAAATCGGATTGAATCCATTGGCCTTCGATATGGTGCGCGGCCAGCCGGGCCGCCTGTTTGCAGGATTCCTGAATATTTTTATGATGAAAAATTCGTTCGTTCAGATATGCAGCGAAAAAAACATCGCCCGCTCCTGTGGTGTCGATAATTTCCTGTTTGGGAGCGGCATCAAAAAAATAGGAGGCGTCGGATGAGTGCACGACGCCGCCGGTATGGGCCCGGGTTTCGATAATTTCCTGAATATGAAACATGGATGCCATTCTCGTGACAGGTATCTGCAAATACTCAAGAATCAGGTTCAATTCTGATTCGTCTGTTTTAATGAAATGTGCGGCTGTAAGTGCCTTTTCGATCTCCGGAAAAACGGCCGGAACGATTCGTCCATGTCTGACGGCCCTTGTCAGCCCTTGTACATCCAGAAAAACGAGCCGGCTGCCGAAATCGAGTCCGTAAATATCCGGCGACAGATCCTGGGGATGCAGCGGACCGAGATGAATGTGGGCCGTTTCCCCCCATGCCCCGATGATCTGATCCGGCATGATGGTTTCTGCGGCATGCGGCATGCTCTGGGACCGGTTGTCCCCGTCATAGGAATTGATGAATGAAGTGGTCCGCTGTGTCGTGCCCGACGGCAGATCAAATCCCAGTCCGGAAAAGAGCCGATGAACCGGTTCGTCCCGGTCGGCGATATTGGATACGATAAGGGTTTTCACCCCGCACAGTCTCCACGTCAGTCCTGCGTACACGGGTACGCCGCCGATTTTATGATAACGGGCTCCCCGGACAATATTTTCGTCCCGTGTCGCGGAGCCGGCAATGAGAATCGAATGTTTCATCACCCATGATCATTCAGATGCAATTGTCTGTAAAGTAAGGATAAATTGAAAAAAAGCAAGGGGATTCATGGTGAAAACGAAAAAAAACAGTCATGCACGGGGCCGCCTGACAGATACGGGCGGCCCCGTGCATGCAATGCCGTTATAAACTGAATCCTGTCAGGACAATCGTATCGGTCATGTCGAAAGAACCGGAACTGTTCGAATCGGCCTCCTTGATCATGATATTTTCATACCGGACCAAACGGCAGACAAGACCCTGGTCCGAGATATAATCATAAAAAAGGATATTCTGGCCCTGTGCGATGTCTTCTTCATACAGCCATCGGATTTTCATGCATTGGAATGTTCCGGCAGGCGTTTGAATGGTTTCCTGGCCCACGGGCAGTTTTCTGATCATAAACGGATTCCCGGGTGAGCGGTATGTCCAGGCATGACCGACCTGAATCGATGACGGATAAACAAGCAGCGGCGGGGATTCGATGATGAGTGAATCCATTTCCGTGGTTTTCCGGGCCGGATTATCTCCATATGTATCGATGATCTCCTGGATGGAGCTGAATGACCTGTTCCTGAATTGGATTTTTATTGGCTTCCCGTTCTTTGGGATGCAGACTCCCGGGCCGGTATACCCGTGAAAAAGAAAACCGGCAGGCCCCTGGCTGTAGTAGGAAGCGGATGTGGTTATACGGCCGTCTTCCTGAATCGTTTCTGTAAATTCATACGCTTCGATCGTATCGGCCAGACTCTTTTCACCGGTGATTTTCATTGTCAGGGAAGACACGGCCGTATCCTTCAATCCGACGGCATTCTGAAGTTCTTCGCTCATATTCGGAACCACGGTTCTTGTATACCGCCATTCGTTTCCGGTTTTCAGAGGATAGGCGTACGGTTCCCATACAACGTCCTCCTGGATCAGCGGATTTTTATCCCGGTCACATCGATAAAGCGCCAGTAAGACAAACGCGCATACAAGGAGTTTCCAGAATTTTTGCATGGTGATTGTTCTCCTATTTTATATTATGGATTCAGCTCGAGCCTGAGTTGAAATACAAATGTTCTTCCGGGCAACGTGCCTTCTCCGATTTCAGGGCCGTTGTCCCCCGGTGCGTTATAAAAACGGTAATACTTGTTTTTCAGGTCGAAACAGTTCAGCAGACCGATGCCGGCCGAACCTTTCAGATACCGGCATGGATTCAACGAACCGGTCAGAAGCACATCGATGCGGCGATAGGATCTGAATTGCCCGGTATTCATGCGGTCCGTTTCATAGAATCTCTGGATATGATCCATGTTCAGAAGATCCGGATCCGTAAACGGTGTGTACCGCAAGCCGCTTCCGAACACTGTATTGACGCCCAGGCACCACGGGCCTGTCAGGAGCCGGTGGTGGCTTTTCACCATATAATCCTGATTGTATCCGGGTCTGAATGCTTTCCCCCGATTGACTCCCGGGAAACGGATCTGCACATCACTGAAATGAACCGTGATCCACCCCGAATACGGGCCGGCGTTTTTTTGGACCATGATCTGCATGCCCCGCGAGGATCCGCTGCCGTAACTGACAGGGGGACTGTCGTTGCCCGTGGTCTCAGGAACCTTATACAGGGTCGGGACCTGGCAGAGATTGTCATAGATCTTGTCATAATATTCCGTCTGGATCACCCAATTTCGCCACACGGTGTTCAGACCCAAAATCCGGTGTTCGGACAATGCCGTTTCGATCCCGTCACCGGACATAAGCCATGATCCGATGAACGAATCGTATCTTGCCAGCGGATTTGCATGGTCTTCATACGGCTGAATCCACTGGGAATAGCGGCCCCAGCGGCTATAGAACGTGAATGTCTGGCTCAGGGCGATTTTGGTGCCCAGCCGGGGTTCCGCGGTTTCAAAATTGGTGGTGCGGAAACCCAGGATCAGGTCGATCCTGCCCGGCGGTTTCAAGCCGGTTTCAATGAAAAAAGCCGGTTTCCGGATATTCCGCCGGTTGTTCCGGCTGTAGGGATTCCGGACCGTGACGGATGTGAATTCACAACCGAAATAATGGGTCGATCCTGAAAAGTTAACGGCGTTTTCATTTTTGACACAGACTTCTTCCAGCGAACTCCTCAATGTGGATATCATGAGACTGTCCGCCACAAATTCACAGGTTTCTGTCAGGATTCCGTGTGCTTCCGTACGGTCGTTTTTGCGGAACCGGGTCATGGCAACGTTTATATCGGAAAGGAAATGCGAATTCCATCGGACGTTCAGGTTTCCCGATGTGCCGAGATTCAGGGACGAATAAACAATTTCGCATCGCTGGGTTGCCGGTTCCCCGTAATCAACCAGGTTGAGGATATCCTCCCGGTCCTGCGCCGTGAAGCCCGTGACAGACAGGCTGCAGCGGTCCGAGGGGACGAAAGATATCTTACCGAAAATATTACTGAACATATAGGGATGAAAAAGAGCGGACCGGTCATCCGAAAACAGGTCGAATGTCAGATTTGAATAACCGCGGGCAAAGGCGAAACTGTTTTCATACAGGTCTCCCCGGGTAATATTGTTATACGACCGTGAGCCTCCCGCAGTGATCCGGACCGATTTGGAGACCGGGATTTTCATGAATCCCTGTATGCTGAAAAGGTTGGATTCCATCACCAATTCAGGCGAATCACCCGATCCCGTGTTTCCGGTAAGCTGCACGACGCCGGACAGAGCGTTTCCGTAACGGGCGCCGAATCCTCCGGTATGAACGGTGACATCCCCGATGACTCCGGAAGGAAACATGCTGACGAGACCGTAATATTGCCAGGGGCAGTAAACGGGAATGCCGTCCACCAGGATCCTGGTTTCATGGATATTCCCGCCCTGAATGTGAAACTCACCGGTCCTGTCGCTGAATCCGCTCGTGAAGGGGAGCATCTGCAGTGTGTTTTCGATGTGACTCCCGGGCAGGGACGGTATTTCAGCCAGGCCGGGAGCATCAAACCGGATCCGGCCGGAACCGGGCCCGATTTCGATGCCCTGAATATGGTTTGCCGATACCGAAATATTTTCGCCTTCCAGTATTTTTTCATCCAGGGCCACATGGACGGGCCGGTTCTCTTCGGCGGAACTGCCGACGACCTGTTTTTCCTGATATCCCATATACCTGATCTGAAGCGTGTCGGATTCGCTGGAAAGCGGTTCGATTTCAAAATGCCCGTTTTCATCCGATGCGGTCCCGTGCTGCGTGCCCTTGATGAGAATATTGGCATACGGCAGTGAACAGCCGTTTTTCGCATCCGTGACGTTTCCCCTGATTGTGGACAGCCTGCTCCGGTCCTCGAACAGGACCACGGATTGTGTGCGTACGATCTGATAACCGAGACCGGTTCCTCCGAACAGCAGTTTCAATGCCTCGTTCATCGGCACACTGTCGGTCCGGCAGGTGACGGTTGTATTTTGAATCAGCGAATCCATAAAAATGAACTGTGTGCCCGTCCGGTCCGATATGTCCTGCAGCGCTTCACGCAGCGGCACATTTTCATACTGCAGTCGAATGACCGGATCCGCAGCATGTCCCGGGCCTGGAACGGCGAGAAACAGCAATGATAGTATCAATGCCTTTAAATCAGGGATTGTCAGATGATGATCAGGACCGGGTCTCATGATTCGGGGCTCCGACGGTAATGATGTCCTTATCGATGCTGAACGGAATGTTCATGGCCGTGCACACGGACCGGATCACGGTCCCATAATCCATGTCCCTGAATGTGGCTGTCAGCGTTTTCTCCTTCAGCCGGGGATCCTGCAGTATGACCGTAATATCGTAGTGACGTTCAATCTCGGTCAGAACCTCGGATAAGGGGGTCGTATGGAACACGAGACTGCCGTCGATCCAGCCGAGCATACGGTCCGCGGGAACGGATATGGCCCGGCTGGGTGACAGGCCGCCCGCAATCATGCTTTGATCGTTTTTGCGCAGTTCGATTCCCGGGCCGCCATTGTCGAGTTTGCTTAAACGGACCACGCCATTCTGGACAAACACACGTGTTTTCCGGGAGCGCGACCAGACGTCGAACCGGGTGCCCAGAACCGTGGTCCTGGCGTTTTGGGTGAGAACGACGAAGGGCTTCACGTCCTTGACGATACTGAAAAATCCTTCGCCGGACAGGTTCACAACACGGTTGCCTTCATCAAAAGGATTTTTGTAACGGAGCGTACTGCCGCTGTTCAGGATGACCTCCGATCCGTCGGGCAAGGTCACTGTTTGTCTTTCGGCATTGCCGGTCACGATCGTGTGCATCCGGGAGCCCTGACGGATTCCGATCCATACAGCCGTTGTCAGTATGGCGAGCAGCAGAGCTGCCGCCGGCAGTAAAGCAGGCCGTGAGCCTGTGCGGAGCCACTGAAACCGCCTTGACCTGACCGGCCGTATGGTCTCCGATCTTGTCCCGTGAACAGACAGGTGCTTCTCCAGTAAACGCCATTCCTTTCCGACCTGCGGGACAGGCGGTTCGTCAGGGGATTTGTTCTGCATGGCGGCATCCTTCAGCATCATATAGAGCCGGTTCCATTTATCCGATTCCCGGCACAGCTGCCCGAAACGGATTCGTTCATCGTCGGTGAGTTCTCCGGCGAGGGCTTTCGCGCATAAATTGTAAAATGTTCGTTTTCTCATAGTCATCCCCTTGACTTGCGGCGGGATCCGCAACGGGATCCGCGCCGTCATGGTCATCATGCTTCATATCACTGATACGCATGATCCGGGAAAATCCCTAATTTTTTTTTCATCTTAATAAATTGAATTGGCAGGTGCCGGACCCGGCGAGTCCGGCCGGGATCAGGAAAGCAATTTTCTGAGCAGCATCAGGGCTTTCGCCATTCTGTATTCCACGGTTTTGACCGAGATTTGGCAGATTTCAGCGATTTCCTTGTATTTGAATCCATCGACCTGGCTGAGTGTCCAGACCAGGCGCAGTTTGGGTGGCAGCGAATCGACCGCTTCCTGCAGGATAATTCTGCGGTCCGCCGAATCCGGATCCGGGAGCGTTTCGGTGCGATGATCCCGGTAAGTGACATCGGATTTTTTCCTGCGCAATACATCGATCATCAGGTGATGCGCACTTTGATACAGGTAGGCCTTGATGGACTTTGAGGCATCGAGACGGCTGCGATTGTTCCAGAGTTTGAGAAACAGATCCTGAAGCAGATCCCTGACCAGGTCCGCCGGTTTCAGACGATACCATAAAAAACGAAACAGAGACTCATAGTAACGGAAATACAGCGTCTGGAACGCATCCCTGTCCGAGGTCCTGATTTTTTTAACAAGATCCGGATCCGGCAGAGACAAATACGCGGAATCGTCTTGCATAGACACTTTCATGGATCATTCATCGGGAACGATCCGGTTGTCAATCAATATGATTAAAAAAGCAAACGGAGTTTACCGGTTTTAACGAATAAGAACGGCTTCGCGCCACGGCCGGACAGCATTGATCAAAAAAAATGCTTCGGCCCTGTCCAGGTCCTGTTTCTTTATTAAAGACTCGTGAATCCGGTTTTGTTCCAGGAGTTCGGCACGGCGCGTGCCGGCAAGGAGTCCGCAGGATACGGGCGGTGTGACGAGTTTTTCACCGAACCGGACAACAATGTTCGAAGAGGATGCTTCGGTGATTTCATCCCGTTCGTTCCATAAAATCACATCCTCGGCATCGCCTTTTTCAGTCAGCGCTTGATCGTACGGGGTCCGGATGGTGGTTTTATGATAGAGAAACACATTGTCCGTGTCTACCGGCGTCCGGGCCAGTCGGATACGGACCGGATGGGACGGTTTCGGAGGTTCATGGTTCAGTGTAATTGCCCCGAGACGGTCGAGCAGCAGCCTGACCTTCAGCGGTGTGCGCGGAAAATTCCGTACGGCGGATTCCAGCATCTTTACGGCATCCCCTGTGTCACAAGGAAAATCGAAATAGGCCGCTGAAGCGGACAGTCTTTTCATATGGTGTTCCAGCAAATCGTATCCTGTTTCCGGTGTCCACAAGAGGCTTTCAAGCAGCTGAAACGGGGGGCGCCTCTCGGTCAGCACCCGGGCCTTGAGCAGGCATTCGCCGTATTCTTCGCTTGCGGTCGAATCCCAGACGATGCCGCCTCCGACGCCGTATTCGGCCCTGTTCCGGATCCGGTCGATCAGGACCGTACGGATGGCCACATTGAAATGAGCTGACCGGCCGGGACCGATCATACCGATCGCGCCCGTATAGATTCTGCGCGGAGACGGTTCGAGTTCACGGATGATCTGCATGGTATGCGGTTTGGGCGCGCCTGTGACGGATGCACACGGGAAAAGCGCCTGGATGATCCGGCAGACGGAGGCACGTGTTCTGGAGGAGACGGTGGACGTCATCTGCCAGACCGTGGGAAATTTCTCAATGTCAAACAGGGCGGGGACCTCGACTGAACCGGGGATGGCGATGCGTCCCATATCGTTCCGCATCATGTCCACGATCATGACATTCTCGGCCCTGTTTTTTTCGGAGGACCGGAGCTGCCCGCCCAGTTGCATGTCCTGTTCATGGGTTTTTCCCCTTGGGGCCGTGCCTTTCATGGGTTTTGAAACAAGCACATCGTCTTTCAATGAGAAGAACAGTTCCGGTGAGGCCGAACAGACAGTGAAATCGCCCGTATCCACATACGCGCCATGCATGGCCTGCTGGGCCATGATCATGTCCCGGAACAGACCGGGAGGATGGCCCGAGAACGCTGCATGCAGGCGAATCGTATAATTCACCTGATACGTGGCCCCGTTCGCCAGATGTGCCCTGATGCGGCCCAGGGCACGGTCATAGGATGCCCGCGTGACAGAAGTGTGCCATGGCCCCAGTTCGTATGCATGTTCCGTATCCGGCAACGGATCCAGGATCTCGAAAGACGGAAACAGCCCGAACCAGAGAAGTGGAAAACCGGGACAGTCATGCACCGGCAAAGCCGGATCGAATGCAGGAGCGGCCTCGTAACTCAGAAAACCGGCAGCGTGCCATCCATTTTCGTGAACAAGGGTTTCGATGGATTCGAGTGCGGGCAGGACCTGCCGTATGGATCCGGCCGAGATTATTCTTTCGGGATCCTGAAAAAGAAGCCAGCGGGTGCGGTTTTCCTGAAGGAGAACCGAATTCTTGGAGAATGGAAACGACATGATGCCTAGACGATTCTGGCACAGTCGATTTCGGATTCAAATCTAATTTTGCTGTGATGCCCGTCACAGAACGGCATTCTTTTGGAAGCGCCGCATCTGCAGAGCAGGGCCTTGGTGCCCTTGAAGAGCAGCTCACCGTCCTCATTTTTGATGGTGACCGGTCCGGAAACTTTAATAGGGCCGTTTTTAATCAGCGTAACGACGATTTTACCCTGGACGAGGGGGCCGGTGCTGTCCGCGGACGGATGGGTTTCGGGCGCTTCGGCATCTTCGAATCCGACCCGCGCGTGGGTGTCGTCACAAAACGGTTTGATTTTGGACATGCCGCATCTGCAGAATGCCACCCGCGTGTCCTTCAGAAGCGGTTTCTCATCCTGGTCCCTGACTTCCATCGTTCCTTTGAAGTACAGCGGGCCGTGCGTTTCAACAACGATGGTATTTTCCGCGGGAGCGGGTTCTCCCGGTCCGCCGTCCCTGCGTTCGAAATGCAGGGCGCCCGTGGGGCAGGTCATGATCACATCCGCGACTGTATCAGGTGGGGCGGCATCCGGCACCACCCAGGGCCGTTTCAGGGAATCGAACACTTCCGGGGCGCCCTCCAGGCAGGCGGAATAATGGGTGCAGCGGTCCACGGAAAAAAGCACGGTGATTTTTTCGCCCTTGTAGCGGATGATGCGTTCCCGGATCATAACAATATCCTCATCATTGTGGAATTTGCACCCGGATCCGAACGGACCGGTGATGAAAATATACGCATTGTTGGCTGGGAAGACAAGCCAATTCTGGCGGCAGGCCGCCGGCCGGGATTTACCCGCCGGTCCGGTGCACAAGGCTCCGGTCCCGATTTTTTTCTAAACGGGTTTGATTTCTTTTCAATCAAGCCGGATTTTTTTAAAAAATCAAACTTGATTTCTTTTCAATCAAGCCGGATAAGCTCATGCAGTTCCCGGTCCGACAAATCACCGATCCATTTTTCTCCGGAAGTCACGGTCATATCCGCCAGCCATTTTTTATCCTGAAGCATCTCGTTGATACGCTCCTCGAACGTGCCTTCTGTCAGCAGACGGTACACCATTACGTTCCGGGTCTGCCCGATGCGGTAGGCCCTGTCCGTGGCCTGATTTTCAACAGCCGGATTCCACCACAGATCAAAATGAATGACATTTTGCGCGGCGGTGAGATTGAGACCGGTTCCCCCGGCTTTCAGCGACAGAATGAACGTGCGGGCGTGCCGCTGGTTCTGAAACGTTTCCACCATGTTGTCCCGCTGCGGCCGGGAGGATCCGCCATGCAGAAACAGGGGGGAGCGGCCGTATTTTTCCTGAATGAAGCGGCTGAGCAGATGCCCCATTTCCCTGTACTGCGTAAAAATGAGCACTTTCTCGTTGTTCTCGTATATCGTGTCGAGGAGGTTCCATAAAAGGGAGCATTTCCCGGAGAGGGACGGGTCCGTGTTTCCCGATTTCAGATAATGAACCGGATGATTGCAGATCTGTTTCAGCCCGGTCATGAGTTTGAAGACCAGCCCGCGGCGGGCGATGCCTTCGAACGCTTCGATCTGTTCCATGATGTCGTTGACCAGGCTCTGATACAGTGCAGCCTGATCCGGAGTCAGATTGCAGAACAGGTTGTTCTCTATTTTTTCCGGCAGATCCCGGATGATGGCCTTGTCCGTTTTTACCCGTCTGAGAATGAACGGTGCTGTCATCCTGCGGAAATGATCGATTTTTTCCTGATTGTGGTCCAGCTGAATCGGTCTGGCGAATTCTTCGCTGAAGCGTTTCAGGGAGCCGAGGTATCCCTGATTCGTGAAATCCAGAATGCTCCAGTACTCTGACAGCCTGTTTTCGACGGGCGTGCCGCTCATGGCTATTTTGATCCGGGCGCTGATTTTTTTTGCGGCCCGCGTCTGGGCGGTTCCCGGATTTTTAATGTTCTGTGCCTCGTCCAGCACCAGGGCATGCCATTTCTGTTTTTGAAAATACTTCAGTTCGCTTCTGAGAATGCCATAGGACGTGATCAGCAGGTCATGATCCTGCAAGCCGGATTTCCGGTTCTGCCCGTGATATACCAGGGGCCTCAGGGATGGTGTAAACATTTCGATTTCCTTGACCCAGTTGGTGATCAGCGTGGTCGGCACCACAACGAGCACTTTATCCTGTTCCAGGGCACCCTGATTTTTAAAATGGAGCAGAACGGCCAGAACCTGAATGGTTTTTCCCAGGCCCATGTCGTCCGCGAGCAGGCTTCCGAAGCCGAGCCTTGCGTTTTTGACCATCCATTCGGCGCCTGTTTTCTGATAGGGCCGCAGGCAGTCCGTCACCTCGTCCGGAAAGGAAACAGCTTCCGCTGCCGTGATTTTATCCAAAAGCAGCTGCACGGCGGGATCCAGACCGATATGGGCATCCTGATACGTTCCGGTCAGGGCCGTTTTCAGCAATTCACCCGGACCGAGTTCCGGTGGTTTGTTCAGCTGTCTCAGAATCTGGTCGATCTCCTTCTGATCGATCAGCACGTACTGGTCCTTGATTTTAACCAGGCCGGTTGAATCGCGAACCGCCTCGCGGAACTCTTTGAAACCGATCAGCTGGTCACCCAGGGCCACTTTCCAATGAAACGAAAGCACCTTGTCCAGGCTGAGCGAGGACATGCTGATCCGGTCCCTGTCTGCACCGAGCTGCAGGGACAGCCTCGGACGGATGAGTGTTCTGAGTGATCTGGGCATGAGGATCCGGATGCCGAACATCCGGATTACCGGAAGAATGTCCAGAAGAACGGGTGTGAAATCATGCGCGTGAAACGCCAGTTTTTCATCCCCTTCCGATTCGATCAGCATTTTAAGCTGCGGGAAATACTCGGCCAGGAGCGCCAGATCGCGCAGGACCTCGTATTTGGAATCCAGATAATCGGGATGATTCAGGAAACGGCGCAGGGGGACCGGCTTGCCGGACCGGTTCCTGTGTTCGATTTGTATATCCAGGACGAACTGGTTTTCGTCGGTAAGAATCTGGATAAGGGGGACATATGTGCGATGTGTGATATACAGCCTGCTGAGCCATTGCTGAATGGTCCGCGGGATCTCCTTTTCCTGAAATTCTCCGAACGGAACGGCAGAATGATCAAAAAACAGCTCGAGAATTTTATGCGAGAACTTCGAGCTTGCGTGCCGCCATTTCAGATCTTCATATAAATCCGATTCGAGAATGATTTCGTCCACGATCAGGGAGAAAAGGGTCAGCGCCTGTTCCCCGGCATCCTGATACAGCCAGGTGCCGGATCCGGATTCGATACGGACGATCGGATGGTTCAGAAGCAACGTGAGAGAATCGAAGCAGCTTTTGACGATTTCATTCAGCAGCGCCGGAATCCAGCGGATGCGGTACAAATCCGGACCAGTCCGGAGTATCTGGGGGATAATGGCCCCTTTTTCAAGACAGTGCATGGTGAACAGCTTGAGCTCATACATGCCGGACATTTCGGGATAGCACCACGGCAGCGTTTTCATCTCCACACCGTCCAGCAGATTGAGCAGTACACCGAGATCGGACGATGTCACGGACCTGTCCTCACCCGATAATTGCACGTTTTTCAAAGAGAAACTGTCATTCAGCGTGATCTGCACACGGGAAATGGCGATGACCTCGGGTAATGTCTCCTGAACCGTATGATGAAAGCTCAGATTCGGAGCGGACCTGGCCAGATGCTGGTATACGGATTTCAGAATCAGTTTGAAGTCCTTGTCGAAGAACAGGGGCTTTGAATCGAGAAGCGCCATGATTTTCTGTGAAAGGAAAGGCAGAACGGAATAGTCCGGACTTGTGAAATCGTCCGGCAATGCGGCTGTCTCGATGGGATGACCGGTACTGATGTCCTGGCCGGCCGGAATTTTAAGCGTCACAGCCTGCTGTACGGACATATGCCTGTCTTCCAGTGCTTCGATCAGGTCAAAATCGTGCAGTTGAAAGATCAGAAAAGGATTTTTATCGATTTCTCCGGCAAGGAGGTAGATGACGGAGGCAATGTGCTTGCAGGGCACGGCCCAGTCCGGGCATGAGCAGGACATGGACAGATCGTCCCATTGCTGCGGAAAGATCCGGAGTCCCGATTCACCTGCCATGACTTCGAGTTCCTCGGGCAGCTCCCGGTTCAGAAGCCGGGTCAGGAGCAGATTGTTCCGTGCGATCTTATCTGCAAACGCACGTTTTTCACCTGGCGTGAAACCCGGAACCTGAATGTGCACCTGATAGGGAAACCGGCGGCTCCCCTGAACCTGTGCATGGACCTGGTTCTGATGAAACCGTATGGATTCGACGGCGCCGGACCGGGCGTAACTGCGCCCCCGTGGAAGCCGGTTGCTGTTGTCTATTTGAATCAGGGCGTTCAGCCAGGCCCGGCCCCACCATGTCTGTCCGTATTTCTGCAGAGATTTCTCCTTCAGGTACCCGCATGGATCCGGACCGGTTTTTCAGAGCGGGCACAATAAAATAGACCGTTCCCTGATCTGTCCTGAATCCCAAGCCAGGTCCGCGTATCCCTTAAATGGGTATAATCAGGAAATATAACAATGAAAGCGATGGATTCAAAGGGGAATCAGGGGCTGTAGGGTCGTTGGGTCATAGAGTCGGAGCATGAAACGGAGATAAAGGATGGTCCATTGGGTCATTGGGCCTTTGGGTCGTCGGGTCGTAGAGTCGGAGCGTGAAACGGAGCCTCGGAGAAGGGGAGAAACGGAGAAAAAAGCGATGTGATCTTCCAATCTCCGGTTCACTGTGTCACCGGTTCTCCGTCTCATTCCCGGTCAGCTGTGACTGGTCAGCGATTTAAATCTCCGATTCACCGTCTCTCCGCCTCTCCGTTTCATGCGCCGACCCAACGACCCTGTCGACTCAACAGACCCAACGACCCAAAGACCCTATGACCTATTATTTGCGAAGTGCCGCTTTCGAGAAAATATAATCCGGGATATCCGCATCGAGCTCGAGCGATTCCAGGATGAATTCCGTGCCCTTGCCCTGGTTCAACACATCCTTGAACACGGCCCGTTTGGCGAACCAGCGGCCCTCGACCTGCATGGTTTCTGAAATCACCGTGGTTTTCAGCAATTTGCCGCTTTTGGCGTATCTCTCTTCCTTTAAAACATTGTACCGTGTCTTGTCGATCCAGATTTTGCGCGAATGATAGGCCACATCGACCACCTTGGCCTGAAGCTCCATGACCCAGCAGCTGCGTCCGAGGCATGTATCCTCGCCGACGACTGCCGCGTCATACAGGTTCTCCAGTTTCGGATCCTCCATCATGTCCTCATAACTGAGATCCGAACCCATCACGGACTGGCGCAGCATATGGCCCGAAATCCGGATGGAACGGTCCGCAGATGGTGTGTATGTCCAGAGCTGGTCTTCCAGCTTCAGCATTTTTGTGCCTTTTTCCCGCGCGGGTGCCAGGTATTCGGTAAAGGATTTTTCCGCTCCCTGAATCCAGGATCTGGATTCGATAGTCCGGCTGCCGCGGCGGCCGTGAATGATCATCCTGGATGTGATGATCTTGTTCCGCGCGATCATGTTCTCGTCGATTTTTTTCAGCAGGGCATTACCGTCCGGTGTCTGTGCGATGCAAATACCTGCCAATATGAGAACGGCCGGTATGATTCTTTGGTTACGCATGGATATCTCCAGGTTTTTAATTTTTGTCCGGTCATAACGGTTCTGTGCAGTCCTATGCCTCCAGTTCCTTGAAAAGGGACGCGGTCTGCCTTCTGTAAATACCGATGCCCGAAAGAGAGGTGCCCACGACAGTGGCAAACAATCCCGGTATAAAACCGATAAAGTACGCGGGTGGCGTAATGTCCGCCCTGAATGTATCGGGTATCATCATCGTGGCATTTTTCATGACATCGCCCACATTGATACCGTAGGTCTGAAGCAGCCAGGAGAGGCCGAGTCCGATGGCCGTGCCTGCAATGGTGCCGCATATGCCGATCGCGACCGACTCCAGAATCATGGCCCTGTACAAATGCCCCTTGTTTTCGCCGATCGCGAGCCTGACGCCAATTTCCCCGTATCTCCTGAGTCCGCCGATGAGCCCCGCGTTCCACAGAACCACGCACATGGCGAGCACGAAGACGAAAATCATCAGCCCGATCATGCCGCTCGTGTATTCGATGAGGCTTTTCAGATTGTTCTGTTCGTACAGGGGAAGCATGACCGCTGAAAATTCATCCTCGGGATCCGTCCATTGTTTATTGAACGCATCCGACATCTGTGCCAGGACCGTTTCCTGATACCGGTGATTTTTGGCAATACCGAGTATTTCACCGGCGGCATCCTGCATGTCCAGTGTGGCCTGCATGTCGCTGAGGTCCGCGATCATGGCCCCGCGGTCCATCAGCTCGATTCCGAAATTCACAGTGCCTGCGATCGTGAAATTTTGCATGGCCATGGCGCCGTACATGGTGGATGTCAGCAGCGTAACCCGGTCGCCGGGGCCGACGCCCAGGTGATGCGCGAACTGATCGCTGATGAGTATGTCTCCCGGCCGTTCCGGCAGTTTTCCGCTGGCCAGGCCGTCACGAATGCCCATCCGTCCGATTTCGTCCGTTTCCGGGGAAAGCAGGTCGATGCCGAAACCCATGGCCGGCCCCTGGGCACGCGTTTCTCCCAGTGAATCCGGGGCGTCCAGAATACCCCCGAATCCGATGCGTTGCACCCAGTCGTAGCCGGGCCATTGCTCTTTGAGTGAATCGACGATGGCTTTCGTATCCAGAAGCGCCAGGTCGATGGGCCGCTGTTCCAGGTTCTCCGCATAAGCCCGCGTGACCACTTTGACATGACCCGTGGTAAAACGCGCATTGAAGTCGATAAAATCTCCCATGACGCCCGTGATCCAGCAGTGCAGCACCACCGTGATCGTGACGCCCACGGTCACGGTAATGACCGGGAACAGGCTGCGGTGACGGTCCCTGAACAGACCTTTGATCAGAAATCGTATCATTGCAGTTTCCCCCGAATTGCGTCCGTCGGTTTCATTTTTGCGATCTTCCGGGAAGGCCAGTAGCTGACAATGGTCGTGGTCAGCATGACGAGCACAACCGTTCCGGCGATCAGTCCGGCGCTGTACACCGGGAATATCTTTTCGGCCACGGCCACCCCGTAATCGTCCATGCCCTCGGGCATTTTCAGCCCGCGGACAGCCTGCAGGGACAGGAGGGGAATGCCGTAAACAGCTGCCATCACGGCTGCAAGAACACCGTGCATGGCCCCCTCGATGGTAAACAGACCGATGACCTGGGTCCGTGTCATTCCAAGCGCCATCTGCGTGCCGATTTCCTTCTGCCTTCTGAAAATGGAAAAAACCTGTGTGTCGAAGATGGCGAGCATGGCCAGGAGCAGCATCAATGTATACAGGATCATGCCGCCCACGGACTTCTGCCGTATCATCTTGTCCATTTCCGCCAGAAGCCGGTCATGCCCCTGATAGGTCCATCCCTCCGCAGACGCGGGTTTTTCATTTTGACCGAGCACGAGATAGGTGGCTTCGCCGGGCATTTTGAGCCATTGTCTCAACTGTTCGATGGGCATCCAGATCTGGCCGTTGTCAATGGTCGGCACGTTCGCCTTGAAAATGTGCGCAATCTTCACTTCGGCCGCATCGAATGTGCCATGCCGGTCCCGCCACCGGATGGTGATGTAATCCCCTTTTTTCAGATGATTGCTATCGGCCATCCGTTTTCCGATCATGACGGGCACAATCTCTTCGTCGGTCCTCATCGAATCGGCCGGCAGCTTCAGCACGGACTGTGCCGGGTCGATTCCCTTGATCAGTACGCTTTGAATCCGGCCCTCCGGGTAAAAACTCGCTGTTGTGAGCAGAACAGGCGTCATCCGGCCCTGTTGAACTTCACGTGTCCAGTTTTCAGGTACCGGGGCATGCGCATCCTGATATGAAAAAGGATCGTAGGGATCGTATTTTTCGAACCAGATTTCACCGCCCCCGATATCCCATTCGATCATGTCATGCCGGGCCATCCGGTTCCAGCCCTCGAGAAGGCCGCTGTGCCAGACGATCACGACATAGGCCAGGGACAGCACGAATGCATTGAGCCAGGTGCGCAGACCCGCCCCGGCCAGATTTTTTACAGCCAGTTTAAATGCCAGCATGGGACGATCCTCTTTGTTTGACGTTATTTTTCATGAACCAGCCGTCATCTCATCTTTTGCGACTTTTCCGTCTTCAAGCGTGATTTTTCGTTTCAGATACTGAATCACCTTGTCGTCATGGGTGGCGAAGATGAATGTGGTTTTCAGCTCGCGGTTCAGGGTGGACATGGTTTTCAGAATATGATGAGAATTGGCTGCATCCAGGTTGGCCGTGGGCTCGTCCGCCAGAACGATGGCGGGTTTTTTTACAATGGCCCGGGCGATGGCAACGCGCTGACATTCGCCGCCTGAGAGCTGTTTGGGACGCGATCCGGTTTTATCGCCGAGGCCGACCCATTCCAGAGCATGCATCACGGCCTTTTTGCGTTCGTATGCGGACATCCTGAGCAGCAGGAGGGGGAATTCGACATTTTCGAATACATTGTACACGGGCAGCAAATTGTAGGTCTGAAAGATAAATCCGAGATGCCGTTTCCGGAGCCGGGCCGCGGCTTTAAGTGTCAGCGTGGCGATATCCTGCCCCATGACAACGGCGCTGCCTTCCGAGGGGCTGTCCAGCGATCCGATGATGTTCAGCAGGGTGGTTTTACCTGACCCGCTGGGACCGACGATGCCCGTAAATTCGCCCTCATCGAAATTCAGACTGATGTCCTTCAGCGCGGTGAAATGCCCCTTTCCCATGGGAAAATGCTTGAACAGGTTCGAAATGGTAATCAAATGGCCGTTCATTGGAACCTCGCTTGGTTTATGTTGAATCGTCCCGCGTACCGCCGGTCTGAATCTGATACACGGGGCATTTGCACATTATTCTGTCAAAAGTTGAATACCAGCATGGCCTGAAGGCCCTTTCCGGTGAAAAGCGCACTGGAATGCTGAAACTGGACCATCTGAAATTCATCCGGGTTCCAGAATCCGATCAGGTGAAACTGCCACCGGTCCGTGGTACGCTGCCAGGTTAAAAACCGGTAACCGGCTTGTTCATCCCAGTCATAAAAGAACAGGGCCGACACGGCATCCAGCAGCCCCAGCGGATAATTGACGGATACGGCGGTCAGTTGGCGTTCCGTGTCACGGCCGTTCCAGTGTTCCGACAGGGCCAGATAAAAATGTTCGGCCTGGCAGTAGAGGCCGTTTCCGGTGCCGAAAGTGTAATCCATGCCCGCCGTGCACATTTTCTGCCAGGATAAAGGCAGAACCGGCCAGTCCAGGTACACGAGCGCGCATTCGGTCCAGAACCCGATCACAATATCCCAGCGACTGTCCAGACCGAGACGGTTTTCGGAAACGGAGGACGGGATGCTGAACGCTCCGGGCTGCAGCACGGAGGCGGCATCTTCAGCCGTGAACAGGGCGTTTCCGGGCAGTGTGAAATCGGACAGCATGGATTTGATGTCCGCTTCCCTGTGATGAAAGCTGATACCCGTTTCACCGGGTCCGGCCGGCACCTGCAGACGGCCGCCCCATTCGGGAACGTCCTTTCTGGTCGGAACGGATTCCCAGCCCTTGGTTTCATGATTTCCGGCCAGGGCCCAGACCCAGATGTTCGTATTGTTGATGAACGTGTATCGTAAAAGCAGGGCATAGATACCGTCCGTCAGCTGAAGCGGATCGCGCGGGTCCAGTTGGTCGAACCACATCAACGGCCGGATCAGGCGGGCCGGGCCGAAGTTGATTTTCTGAAGACCGATCCGTGCCTCGAACTGACCGGAGGCCAGCCGCAGCCACAGCCTGTAGGGTTTGATTTCCCCCGATTGGCCGGCGGTTAAACGCTCTTCGAACTGCCACCACTGCACACCCTGAAACGAAACTTCCGCATCGAGTGTCCATGATTCCGATACAGGCTCGAATGCGGAGAGGACGGGAATGGCCCGGAGGCCGAGCTGGGTGTCGTGGCGGTCGTTCATCGTGCCCCAGCCTGAAATCTGCCCGTGAAAATCCGGATTCAATGCATAAAGCGAGGCCGTGAACACAAGGCATGCAAACCGCATGGTCCGTTTCATGCGGGCGCCTCCCCGGCCGTCAGGATGCCGTAGAAAAAGAAACGCACCAGTTCGTTGATCAGCTCCCCGGAACCGGCGTACATTTCCAGGAGCTTCGGATCCGAAACCATATCGATCATGTGATTCATCATGTACATGATGAAATCCGGGTTCACATCGCTTCTCACATGCCCCTGCTTCTGGGCCCCGATGAAGTCGTTCCGAATCGCCTTAAAATGACGCATGCCCAGCTCGTGCAGGTACTGCGTGATATCGGGCGGGGCGTTTTTGTAGAGATCCCGGAACAGCTCCTTTCCCAGAATCTCCGCCTGTTCCTGCTTCATGTGTATGATTTCAACGATTTTTTGCGAATAGGGACATTCCCTGGACATAATTTCCTGATACCGGCGGACCTGTTTTTCCGCGATTGCATCGAGCAGCTGTTTGAGCAGGTCTGTTTTATTGCTGAAATACTTGTAAAAGGTCATTTTGCTGACACCGGATGTATCGCATATTTCTTCCACGGATACGCGCCTGAATCCGTATTTCAGAAACAGTTGCATGGCCGCTTCAGTGAGCCGCTCGCGCTTTGAAGGAACCTGCGTCATCCTGCTTCCTTTCTTTACTGCACACATAAAAATATACGAAAATAATATAAAATAGCAATAATCGTAAATAATATATAAAATCGTATACAGATTGTCAATAGAAAAATGAAAAAAGGACCCTGTGAATGCGGAAAATCAGCCGTTGTAAATCACGCCGCCTTCATCCCGGTACAATTGAAGTGCCCCGGCCGCGTCCTCCCGTTTCACATCCCGGATTACCTCGATACCGCGCCGCTGCAGTTCCCCGGTCCAGTCCGCAGGTTTGGCGCCCTCGTCGAAGCCGATCGCTTCGGCGTCTTCGTGCCGTGCGCCGCATACCAGGCGCGAAATTCCTGACCAGGGCACGGCGCCCATGCACATGGCGCACGGTTCCACGCTGGATACCAGATCATAAGCAGGAAGGCCGGGCCCGCGCAGCGAAAAGCGTTCAAGCCGTTTCTGGGCCAGTACGAGTGCGACAATTTCAGCGTGAAGCATTGAACATATCCGGGTGGTCACCAGGTTGACGCCCAGTGAAACGAGCCGGCCCGATTCTGTTTCGAACACGGCGGCCCCGAACGGTCCGCCCGTTTTGCGCTTGACGTTCAGACGGGCGAGCCGGATCACGAACTGCATGCGGTTTTCGAGGGTCGGAAAAGGCAGCTGCTGAATATCTGCGATTTCATCGACCCATGACGGCAAATCGAAATCGAACCGGGTGGCAAGCATAAGCGGGATTCCTTTTTCATGATGTGTGGTTGTAAAAAAAACAAAAATTTCATGAAATGCAAGGGGGAATTCGCATGGACGGAACGGTCTCTTCGGGACGGCCGTATCCGTGCGGCCGGGTTTTCATGAAATTGACCGGACGTTCGATATCGCTTGAAGAAGTCATTGTTATTTTGTATCTTAATAGACTTGATTAAAGATGGAGCGTATCAAAACGGTCCGGTTTTCCGGACCCCTGTTTTGCAAAACGATGATCGATACTGTTGAAAACCTGCTGGATTCGCTGCTGTGCCAGGTCAAGCGTCCGGGACGGTATGTGGGTCATGAATTGAACATGATCCGGAAGGACTGGCGCAATGTACCCGTGCGTGTTGCACTGGCATTTCCGGATGTCTACGAAATCGGTATGTCTCATGTGGGCATGCAGGTTTTGTACCATGTCTGCAATCAGCCGTCGTGGCTGCTTGCGGAACGCGTGTATTCACCCTGGCCGGATATGGAGAAGCAGATGCGGACCCGTGAAATCCCGCTGTTCGCGCTCGAATCCAAGCGGCCGGTACAGCAGTTCGACATGCTCGGCATCACGCTTCAATATGAGATGCATTATACCAATATTCTGAATCTGCTCGATCTTTCGAATATACCGCTCCTCTCCGCAGACAGGGGAGACCGGGATCCGCTCGTGATTGCGGGCGGTCCGCTGGCCTATAATCCGGAACCTCTGGCCGATTACCTGGATGCGGTGGTGCTCGGCGACGGGGAGAAAGTGATACTGGAGATTGCCGGGCTGATCCGGCAGGCCAAAAGGGAGCAATGGTCCAGGATGGAGCGCCTGAGGGCCCTCGGCCGGCTGAGAGGTGTCTATGTGCCGCAATTTTATACGCCGGAATACGGCAAGGACGGCGCGTTCAAAAAAATGACGCCCCTGGACAAGGATATACCCGGATTTGTGGAGGCGGCGGCCGTTCCCGAACTGGAGGAATCCAATTATCCGGATGCACCGCTCGTTCCGCTGATCGAAGTGGCGCATGACCGGTTTTCGATGGAAATCATGCGCGGATGCGGCAGGGGCTGCCGTTTCTGCAACGCGGGCATGATTTACCGTCCGGTCCGGTCGCGGGGCGCGGAGACGCTGGCGGCCCACGCGCGCCGTGTCATCGCCGGCACGGGGTACGATGAAATTGCCCTGGTTTCACTGTCCTCCTCCGATCACCCCGAACTGCTGGATCTCCTGACCAGATTGCAGAAACAGTTCCGGGATAAAAATGTCTCCATTTCCTTTCCGTCCCTGAGAACGGAGACTTTTACGGAGGAGATGGCGGATTTTGCGGGTTCGTTCCGGAAAAGCGGATTGACTCTGGCGCCGGAAGCCGGTTCACAGAGGCTGCGGGACGTCATCAACAAGAACAACAGGGAAGAGGACCTGCTCAACGCCTGCCGTATCGCCTTCGAAAGAAGATGGCCGCGGATCAAGCTGTACTTTATGATCGGACTGCCTACGGAAACCGGGGAGGATGTGGATGCCATTGCCGGTCTTGTTTCCCGCGTGGTCAGGCTGTCCAAAAAATACGGACGGAAAGAGATCCATGTGTCCATTTCGCCGTTTTCGCCAAAACCCCATACACCTTTTCAATGGCATGCCCAGGATCCGCCGGAGATTCTGGAACAGAAAATCGCTTCCTTAAAAGAAAAAATCCGCTGGCGCGAGGTGAAGCTGAGCTGGCGGGATCCCTACGTGTCCCAGCTGGAGGCCGCTCTCGGACTGGGAGACCGCAGGCTCGGAAGCGTGATCCGGTCCGTATGGGAGTCTGGTGCCCGTTTTGACGGCTGGTCTGAACAGTTCCAGGCCGATCTTTGGAAGAAGGCTTTCAGCAAAAACGGCCTGGATCCCTCGATCTGGACACGGGAGAAGGCGGATTCGGCGCCGCTGGCCTGGCAGCATCTGGGCAAGGGCTTCGATGCCCGGTTTTTTCAGAAGGAAAGGGAACGCGCCCTGAAAGGGGAACAGACGCAGGATTGTTATACCGGGTGTCACGGATGCGGACTGGGTGATCAGCCGGCCTGCCGCAAAGCGGGCCGCGCCAGGCTGCAGGCATCCAAAAAGGCGGAACCGGCGTGGACGAATACGGGAAAGAAACCCAGAATTATCGGGACGGTTCCTGTCAAACGCAGGATCCGGTTCGTTTTCGAGAAACGGGACCAGGTCCGCTATACGTCTCATCTGGATACCATGCGTGTCTTTTCCCGTGCGATGAACCGCGCCAATATTCCGGTGGTCATGTCCCAGGGATTTCACGCGCATCCGCGCATATCGGCCTGTCCGCCGCTTTCGCTGGGATATCTGAGCCGGGCCGAATATTTCGATGTGGAACTGCAGCAGGCCATGCCCTATCAGTTCACGGAAACCATGAACAAAAACCTGCCCGAGGGTTTTAAAGTGATTCATGCCAGGGAAATCGATATCAATGCGCCCTCCCTGAGCAAAGTGATCAATCTGGCCGTTTACCGCATCACGATTCATGATGAGCACCTGGACGAAGATTACTGGTCCGGTGTGTCTGAATTTCTTCACAACAACAGTCATATGGTCGAGCGGCAGAAGAAAATGGTGGACATCCGTCCATTCGTACGCAGCATGAGCTGTAACGGGAATGAAATGGAGCTCAGGATCCGTTTGTCCAATTCCGGAACGGCGCGTGTCGAAGAAGTATTGCAGGCCATTCATCCGGTCTATCTGCCGCCTCTCGGTTGTTACACCGTCTGCCGGACCGGATTGTACATTGAAAAACATGGGAAGTTACAATCTCCCATAGAGGTTATATAGTATGAAAAAAGAAATTATCATTAACGACTCATCGAGTGAAACGCGTATCGCCATCCTGGAAGACAATGAACTTGTCGAGCTTTATGTCGAAAGGCCGGAAAACGAACGCATGGTGGGCGACATTTACAAGGGCAAGGTAGAGAATGTGGTGGATGCCATACGTGCTGCTTTCGTCAATATCGGGATGGAACTGAACGGTTTTCTGCCGTTTGCCGATATCGGTGCGCAGATCGTGGAATTCAGCGGTCTTGCCGAAACCGTGTCGCTTGAAGAAGAATCGGCCCGCCCGCGCCGAAGGCGAAGAAAATCGGTGCGCAGAAAAACCGCTCCGGTCAAACAGGGCCAGGAGATACTGGTTCAGGTGACGAAGGAGCCGATTCAGAGCAAGGGCGCGCGGCTGACCACGGACATCTCCCTGCCGGGGCGTTTTCTCGTCCTGGTACCGAACAACAATTCCATCGGCGTCTCCCGCAAAATCGGAGATGCGCATGAAAGAAACCGGCTGCGCAGACTGGCGGCCAGCATGAAACCGGAAGGATTCGGTCTCATCATCCGGACCGTGGCCCTGGAGCATACGGCCAACGAGCTGAAGGCCGATCTGGATAATTTAATGCGTGTCTGGAAAAAGATCGAGGAAAAATCGGCTTCGGAAAAAGCGGGACGCCTGATCTATAAGGATGTCGGCCTGACATCGAGCATTATCCGGGACCTCTTTTCTCCGGATATCGACCGGCTCGTGATCGATTCGCGTAAACTCTTCGCGGAAACCCGACGTTATCTGAAGGACGTTGCTCCCGGTCTTCTGCCCAAGGTCGAACTGCACAAGGACAAGCGTCCCGTTTTCGATGTGTACAAGATCGAAGAGGAGATCGAGAAGAGCCTGTCGCGGAAAATCTGGATGAAAGGGGGCACCCACATTATTTTCGATCAGGTGGAAGCCATGGTTGTGGTGGATGTCAACAGCGGCCGGCTGACCGGGCATAAAAATCATGAAATCAACGCGCTTGAAACGGATCTGATCGCGGCCAGGGCCATTGCGCGTCAGTTGAGATTGCGCGATATCGGCGGGATCATCGTGATCGACTTCATCGACCTGTCGGAAGATAAAAACCGTAAGAAAGTGGTCAATACGCTGAAAAACGAGCTGAGAAAGGACAGGGCGGCTTTCGATATCCTGCCCATGAATGATTTCGGACTCGTCAGCCTGACGCGTGAACGGGTACGTCCGAGCCTGCTCTATCAGTACAGCGAGGCCTGTCCGCGCTGTTCCGGACTGGGCCGTGTTCCGGCCAAGAGTACGATTATCACGCAGATCGAAAGGGCCATTCAGAATTACAAGCGGCAGACCAGAAAGAGAAGGCTGATACTTCAGGTGACACCGGAACTGGCCGGTTATTTAAAGGGAGGTCTGCGCAGCCGGGTTCGCCGCCTGATGCTGAAATATTTTGTCACAATTAAAATTGAGATCGATCCGGATATACGGGATGAGGATTTCAAAGTCAAAACACCCGAAAAAAGACACGAATAAATCGTTTTGATCTTGACATAAAGTATCCATTTTCTTATATTAGAAAGCTTTTGTTGTGATTTTATGATGAAGGAGGTAACAATACCCTATGTATGCCATCGTTGAAGTCGGCGGCGCGCAGTTCAAGGTGACAAAATCAGCTGTCGTGTCTGTACCGAAGATGAATATCGAACCCGGAAAGTCCGTGGATCTGGACCGGGTTTTACTGATTGTGGATGACAAAAGCGTCAATATCGGAAACCCTGTTGTGAAAAACGCTGTTGTCAAGGCAACTGTCGTGGACCATGGTAAAGACGGCAAGGTGCTTGTGTTTAAAAAGAAACGCCGCAAAACTTACAGGGTGCTCAGGGGCCACCGTCAGCAATATACCCAATTGAAAATCGAAAATATCAGTATGGGCAAAGCGGCCGACAAGCCGGCTGAGAAAAAGGAAGAACCGAAGGCAGCTGCTCCGAGACCCGGGGCGGAAGCCAAGCCGAAAGCGGCTGAGACCAAGGCGGTACCCGTGAAAAAGACCGCTTCGCCGGAGAAAAAGAAAGCCGCGGCCAAAAAGGCGGCCGCTCCGAAAACCGAAGCGAAAAAGGCGCCTGCTAAACCGTCAAAGAAGAAAGAGGCTTAATTATGGCACATAAAAAAGGCGTGGGCAGCAGCAAGAACGGACGCGACAGCAATGCCCAGCATCTGGGTGTGAAACGGTACGGCGGACAGGTGGTAAGCGCCGGCAGCATCATCGTAAGGCAGCGGGGCACCAGGTTTCATCCCGGTATGAACGTAGGCATGGGCAACGATTATACGCTGTTTGCCAAAGTCAGCGGACAGGTGCAGTTCGAGGAACGCAAAAACAGAAAATATGTCAATATTGTCGCTGTTTAAACGGTTTCGCTGAACCGTCGTTCGTGGCTGTCTGCCGTTAATTTTCAATACAGGAATCGGGTTTCACGCCAGAGATGGTTGTGAAACCTTGTTGTTTGTACCGGACAACTTTTTGAAAGTGACCCGATCATGATCTGGTATCACACCCTGCTCTTTGCGTTGATTCAGGCGCTGACCGAATTTCTTCCCGTTTCATCATCCGGCCATCTGCTGTTCATGAAAGGGCTTCTGCATCTGGAAGAGATGCCCATGATCTACGATGTGCTGGTTCATACAGGCAGCCTTGCAGCCGTTCTCATTTTCTATTTTTCCCGGATACGGTCCACGCTCACCGGTAGTATGGCGGAAATCAGGCGCCGGGAAGAGCCCAAAAACCAGACCCGTTTTCTCGTGTATGCCCTGATTTCAACGGCGGTCACATTTGCGTGTTATGTGCTGTTCCAGGAGTCCATCGAAACGAGTTTCGAAACCCCTGCGGTGCTGCCGTACACCTATCTGATCACATCGGCCGTCCTGATTCTGACACGCTGGATCGGCTCCGGAAAGGAGAAGGGGATTTCTGAGCAGGCCTGGGCCTTTGCCCTGATTATTGGCCTGGTACAGGCGATGGCCATGCTGCCGGGCATATCGCGTTCCGGATCCACGATCGCCGTAATGCTGATGCTCGGTGTCCGGAAACAGGAAGCCGCCTATTACAGTTTCATTCTGTTTATTCCTGCGGTTCTGGGTGCGCTTTTATTTCAGCTGCTGGATCTTCCGGGTTTGCAGGCGGCATCGGCACAGTGGAAAAGCTGGCTGCTTGCGTTTGCCGCGGCAGCAGTATTCAGCTATGTCTGCCTGTCCCTGCTTACATGGATCGTGCGCAGGGGCCGTCTCTGGATATTTGCAGGGTACACGATTTTTCTGTCCGTTCTCGCCTGGATCCTTTTTTAGAAAGTGATTGTATGGGGCGGACCGGTTGATTATATTTAATGGTGTTTCCGTGTTCATGATGGTCCACGCAATTTTCAGATCGGACATGTGATGGCAGAAGATTTTCGCTCCCTTCTCAATCAGGTTAATGCAGGGAAAATTGCACCGGTCTACTTTTTTTACGGGGATGAACCGTATCCTGTCGACAAGATCGTCCGTCTCATTCTCCAGAAAGTTCTTGATCCTGCCACGCGTGATTTCAATTTTGATTCCTTTCAGGGAGAGGAAGCGGAGATGGATCAGGTGATCGCGGTTGCCCGGTCATTTCCCATGATGTCGGACAGGCGTGCGGTTCTTGTCAAATCCTTACAGAAATTTACACCTTCGGACCGGAACAAATTGCTGGACTATGTCCGGTCGCCGCTGGAATCCAGCTGCCTTGTTCTGGTGGCCGACAAGGCGGACAGGCGCCAGAAATTCTGGGGAGAGCTGGCGGCGAACAGCCTGTGGGTCGAGTCGAAAACGCTGTATGAAAATCAGGCCGTGGAATGGGTGATTCAGCAGGCCCGGAAATATGAGGCGGAAATAAGCCAGGATGCCGCCCGGATGATGGTTCAGCAGGTGGGGTGCTCCCTCTGGAACCTGGCCCATGAAATCGAGAAACTCCTGACTTTTGCGTGGGGCAAGAAACGGCTCGGCCGTGAAGACGTGCTCATGGTCGTCGGATTGTCCCGCGAATACAATACCTGGGAGTTCACGGACGCTGTGGCGAGAAGGGACACCCGGGAATCCATTCGCATTCTGGTTCATCTGATGGATTCAAAGCAGTCCGCCGTCGGCATCATTATGGATCTGTCCCGGAGAATGCTGATTCTGATGCGTCTGAAACTGCTTGCTGAAAAACGGGTTCCTCAGGATCAGGCCGCCCGGCAGGCCGGTCTTCGGCCCTATTTTGCCCGGCTGTTTGCGGAACAGTCCGGACTGTTCACGGTCGAGGAAATACGGCAGGCCGTTCAGTCGTTGTACCTGGCCGATCTGGCCGTAAAAACGGGCAGGCTGGATCCGCTGATGACATTGACTTTACTCGTTTACGAGCTGACACAGAGCCGGGGAACCCGTTATTTCAAATAAATCCGGATGCGGGATTCAGGGAACTTTTCGAGGTATAATGTGGTAGATACAAAGAGCCAGAAAAACATCACGGATGAACAATTGATCGCCCGGTTTCAGAATGGAGACATGGCGGCTTTCGATTTGATTGTACACCGGTATAAGGATCCTCTGGTCAATTTTGTATATCATTTTTTAAACGACAGGATCGATGCCGAAGATGTGGTTCAGGAGACGTTTCTCCGCGTGTACAGGAACAAGCATCTTTACCGGAACATCGCCAAGTTTTCGACATGGATTTATACCATTGCCAGCAATCTCGCAAAAACAGAATTGCGCAGACGCAGACGGCGCCGCCTTCTTTCGCTCAGCCAGATGGGATTCGATGACAAGGATTTCGAGCCTGCGGATACTGAACAGACTCCCGAGGGCATCGTGGACAGCGATATGCAGGAAAAAATAATCCGGAAAGAGATCGATGCGCTGCCCATGAAATTCAAGGAGGTTGTACTGCTGAGAGATGTTCAGGAATTTTCGTATGAAGAAATAAGCCAGATTCTTGGCATACCCATCGGTACGGTGAAATCCAGGGTGAACCGCGGCAGGCTGCGGCTCCAGAAGAAACTCAAACATCTTCTGGATTATATCAATTGAAAATTTCGGGATCTTCTTTTACGGTATGACAGTATAGATAGAGGCGGCAGATTTACAGGACAGAGGGTCCGGATTGAGCCGGGCTGTGAACAGAAGAAGATATTGATCATTCCGGCCATCAGTTTGATGGTTTGTTTCAAGATAAAATAAGGATCGCCTATGGCCCATTGCGAATGGTTCAAGGACAAAATTTTCGAGTATCTGGATCAGGAGCTGGACGAAGAGACGAAAAAAAATGTCCGGCAGCATCTTGAAGAATGCCCCCTTTGCGCCAAATTCTACGCGAATCTGAAAGCTTTAAAAACCGGTCTGAAGCATATCAGGCCCGTGCAGGCCGCGGATTCGTTTCAGGTGGTTCTGCGGGAACGGCTGAGAAGAGAAGCGGCCCATAAAAAAAGGCTCGATTTTTCTTCGTCCCGTCCCCGGCGCTGGATGCCGGCAGTTATCGCGTTCGGTGCCGTGGCCGTCGTCGCGGTCCTGTGGTTCGGAAGGGAGCCGGTCCGGATGAATTCGCGGGATCTGACAGCTCAGACGGATGTTTCCGCCGCAGAGCGGGATGCGCATACCGTACAGTATGTGATCGATGATGTCGAAGCCGGTCAGTCCGATGTGCCGGTCTGGCGGCGGACGGCCCATTCCCGTATCGATTCCCTGCTGGCGCACACGGATACGGACAACGCCATTCAGGACATGATTCAACCTGTGCGGTTTTAGAATGAACAAGGCCGGTTTTTATATCAAACGGATCGTGCCCTGTCTCATTCTGATGTTTTCGCTGAATCCGTTTCTTTTGTCGCAAAAAGTGCGAAAACACCAGGATGTCGAAGCCTGTATGATGGCCGAACGGCTGCGGCTGGCCAAGACAACGGCCGTCAGCATCCGGACATTCACGATACAGGGAGACGATGTCTGGAACCGGGTGGGATCCGGGTGGATCTACAATCCCGAGGGACTGATTGTCACAAGGCAGAGCGTGATTCAGGGCGGGGACAGCATCGAGGTGACCTTTTTCAACGGCCGCACGGAACCGGCATGGGTTCTGGACTGCGATCCGATATCCCAGATCGCCCTGCTCAAAACGCGTATCAAAAAACATCCGGCCGCGAAAGCCGGAAGCGCCCGGCGTCTCGAACCGGGAGACTGCGTGATCCTTTTGGGGAACTCGCTGGGTGTTTTTCCTTCCGTGACCATGGGTCACATGATCGATTTTCAGCCTAACGACATTTTTCTTATCGATGGATCGGTGCCGGCCGGCAACAGCGGCGGGCCGCTGTTCGACTGCGAAGGACGTGTCGTCGGCATGCTGGCCGGACGGAAACAATGGTCCGGCCATGACGGTTTTGTGGGTGTGGGAATCCCAATGGAAACCATTCAGGCTGTCCTGGACCGGTTTTTCAGTTTTGTCAACAAGGATATCGGCTGGATGGGGCTGTATGTGGCCGACATGCCCGCGGCCGGGTCCGGTGTCCGTGTTGTCAGCGTGATTCCGGACGGTCCTGCGGACCGGGCTTCGATCAGTCCCGGGGACACACTGGTGACCCTCAATGGTGAACCCATACGGAACACGGAACAGCTGGCTGAAAAGGTGAGCGGGATCGCTCCGCAGAATCAGGTGACATTTGAAATTTTGAAGAACAGCGTCGCCGTGCCCTGCGTGGTCAGGATCGGTAAGGTGCCCATTCATAAATAACCGGTTCTCTCATTTACTTCATCACTGTCCGTAAAAGTGCCGCCATAGTGCGGCTTTCTTTTTTTTATTGACATTCTCTTGAATTTTATTAAATTATGACCAGTCTTGGCATGCGAAAGGAGCGCAGCCGTTTTGCGAATGCCCCGTCAAAAAGACCAGGCACTCTGGTTGCTTGTGCTGGTTTTGATTCTGGTACTGGCCGGTTTTTTCCTGCCCTTATCGGTGAGGACATGGGCGGGATTCGGACTGAAGACCGGGCTGTTTGTCGCCGTTTTTTTTCTGCTGTATGTGTTCTGGCTGAAGCCGGCCATGTTCAGCATGCCTGGAAAACGGAGCCGTTCCGCAGAGGAACCGGAAGAGGATATGGATCCTTCCGATGCACCGGACGGCGTGGTCTGGAAGGGATTCGGGGATGCGTTTCAGTGGTTTTACCGCAATTTTGTGGCCATTGTCAGGGATGCAACCGCTGCGTCCGCAGTCGGATTGTACTTAAGAAAGGGCGATGTGCTCGAGCTGACAGCCGCCGAGACCGATACGGGAGCCGACTATACGAAAGTGCTGGCCCATGAGGGAAGCCTGATCGATTATGTGGTCCAGAAAAAAGAACCGTTGAAGGAAGACAACCTGCCGATCGGTTCTTTCCTGAGCGGACTGGACGATCTGGAAATCAGAAGTTTTTCCGGTGTTCCGCTCCTGGTGGAAAACAAGGTGACCGGTGTTCTTGCCGCGGGCAGTGAAGCCGAGGACCATTTCAGCGATGAAGACACAGCCCTGCTTGCCAGAAGCGCTCAGGTGCTTTGTCAGGTCATGACCGTGTATCACCGGGCATGGAGACGGGAGATTCAGGAAAAGATGCTCCAGGCGCTGGTGGAGCTGGAACAGGCCCTGCGTCCCGTGGAACAGGAAGAAGATGCTTTCAACGTTTTTCTGCAGGCCCTGCAGAAACTGTTTCTGTTCGACCGGTGCGTGCTCTGCTACCGTGTTAAGGAAGAAGGTGAGATCAGGCAGGTATTCGGCCAGATCGACCAAACGGACAGGGGAACCCGGTTTTCACTCGATGAGGGACTGACCGGCCTGGTGATGAAACGGAACATCCCCATGCTGGTCGAGGATATACAGGACGGAAATTTTGTCCGCCCGAGATACTACGAGAGCGAAGATACAAAGCACGGCATGCACGCATTTCTCGGCGTGCCCCTGGGCAAAACGGGCGCCTGGGGCTGTGTCACGCTGGAAAGCCGGCGCGAGGGTCAGTATCAGGAACGGGAGAAAAACGGTCTCCTGACCATGATCCCGGTTTTCGAACTGACGCTCGAGCGTCTGCGTTTAAAGGAACAATTGAATCAATTGACATAGTCACTATCTGGAGGTTATTTTACACATGGGAAAAGGCAAATCATTTGCGGATAAACTGGCCAAAGCGTCACAGGATTATTCGAGACACTGCAAGGAATGCGGCGAATCCATACAGCCGGTTCTGTTCGTTTCTTCCGAAAAATCCGGCAAAGGCGACGCCTGGCGGTTCAATCAGCGTTTTGTCGGCGTTTGCAAATGCAATGAAAATGATTTAAAAGGTTAGGTTGAAATCCGGTTATTGGGCCCCCGAAATGAAAAAACTCATTCTGGCCACCCGAAATTCCGATAAAATCATTGAAATTCAGAGCATCATGAAGCTGGACCATTCAGAGCTTGCGGGAATCGGCAATTTTCCGCAGGCGCCTGATGTGGTCGAAGACGGTCAGACGCTTCGTGAAAACGCGTTGAAAAAGGCGAGGTCCGCCTTTCTGGCCACGGGTCTTCCATCCGTGGCAGACGACTCCGGACTGGAGGTGGATGCCCTGGACGGCGCGCCGGGCGTGCATTCCAGCCGCTTTGCCGGGGAGCATGTCACGTATGCGGATAACAACGCCAAACTGCTGAGCCTCATGCAGGGCGTGCCCGAATCCCGGCGCACGGCCCGTTTCCGATGCGTGGCCTGCTACGTGGATAAAACGCACGAGGAATACGTGGAGGGCGTTTGCGAAGGCGTGATCCTGGAAGAACTCCGGGGCAACCAGGGATTCGGCTATGATCCCCTGTTCTTTATCCCCCGGCTCGGAAAAACTCTGGCCGAGCTGTCCGTGGAAGCGAAGAGTACGCTGAGCCACAGGGGCGAGGCGTTCAGGAGGATGGGGGAAATGCTTAAACGGATGGGATATTGACGTTCCATCGGGTCGTTGGATCTTTTGCGTCGTTGGGTCGGCCGGAGAAACGGTGAACTGGAGAAACGGAGATAAAGGACGGAGTGAATCCCAGGTTTTTCCTTCCTGCCGAACCGGTCAAAGACGTTTTTTTACCGCTGATCATGCATAAAGTCCTTTGATTTTCTGCCTGTATGTACTATATTAAACGCGTTCGAAATTTAAGAATTCGGGGCATAGCGCAGTCCGGCTAGCGCACCTGCTTTGGGAGCAGGGGGTCGCAGGTTCAAATCCTGCTGCCCCGACAGTTGTTATTTAAGAAATTAGCCTCTCCTTGTGAGAGGCTTTTTTTGTGTGGGCGTTCAAGTAATAAGTGCAACTGTCAAATGGAAAATGAAATTCAACCTGTTAGTTGATATAAAGGGCTAATTGCTTAATTTAGTGATTAACCCGACCAAGAGTAATCACTAACAGGAGCACTAGACATGTCCTACAAGCAATTAACCCTAGCTCAATGACCAGAAAGACTCAATGGTATCCTGATCTTTCCCCTTGCATTTCTTCCCTTTTTTACATACAATTGTTCTAATATTACCCAAAAACAACCTCCACTTCCTGTGACTGATACACGATACGCGGCCGGGTTGTCTGTAGTTTTCATTTAATTCGAAAGGGATTCCTGATGAAAATGCGGCTTCTGTGCACGATGCTTATTTTGGCCTTGGGAACTCAACTCGCACTGGCCCAGATGACGGTCAAAGACACCGACACGAATGTACTGATGCAGCTAAACGATGAAGGAACAACCGGATCTCTTACTTTTCCGGATGGTTCAGAGCCTTCAACCACAACAAACAAACTGTACAATGTAAGCGGCTCGCTTTACTGGAACGGGAGTGCGCTCGGTACAGCCGGCAGTGCGGGCGGATGGACGGTTGACGGAACGACAGTGCATCTTGTAACCGGTACCGATTCTGTCGGCATCGGCACAGCCAGTCCGGAGGGTCCCCTCACGATTGTCAGTCCGTCCACCTCCGGCTGGACCCCCATGCTGCATCTCTATGCACCCAATACTTCGGACGGTTCGCATACGGCGGGAATTCAATACGGAAGAACGAACGCAGCGCACGACTGCGGCAATCTGTATTTTGTGTCTTCCCCGACGGATGGAGAAGAATATGTCAGCATCGGCACTTGGGGGTGCAACGATCTGCTGAATATCAAGGGGAACGGGAATGTAGGGATCGGGGTGACGGACCCGGACGCGAAATTGGAAGTGAACGGTCAGGTAAAGATAACAGGAGGGACACCCGGTTCCGGTAAAGTTCTCACCTCGGACGCCGACGGCCTGGCCACCTGGGAGACATCTGGCAGTAGCGGCTGGACGGATGGAGGTTCGAATGTTTACACGACGACTGCGACGGACAAAGTCGGGATTGGGACAACGACGCCTGAATTCAAATTACATCTGGATGATGACGGCGGAATTCTGGCAGAAGGGACATTCCTTTCCGGAGCCGCACTCAGCACCTCAGGAGCGGGTACACGCTTGATCTGGTACCCCCGCAAGGCCGCGTTCAGGGCTGGAAGTGTGGATGACACACAGTGGGATGATGCCAATATCGGCTATCACTCAATGGCAATGGGCTGGTATACCAAAGCCAGCGGCAGTTGCTCCGCAGCTATGGGCGAAGGTACCACAGCCAGCGGTTATTGCGGCACGGCGATGGGCAAATGGACCACAGCCAGCGGACAACAATCCACGGCGATGGGCAATAATAGCATAGCAAGCGGTGAAGCTTCCACGGCGATGGGTGTGATGGCCATAGCCAGCAGGATTGCCTCCACGGCAATGGGTTGGTATGCCAAAGCCAGCGGTGATCAATCCACGGCGATGGGACATTATACTACAGCCAGCGGACAACAATCCACGGCAATGGGCATAAGTGCCAAAGCCAACCACACTGGTGCGATTGTTATCGCAGCTAATTCAAGCTTAACTCTTTCTGATTCCGTACGTTCCGGGGGGGATGAACAGATGGTGTTGCGTGCTGATGGTGGAATCTATATCACGAATATCGCTGGACAGGCTCCATATGATGCTTCAAAATTAATCAATACAGTAACAGGTGGTTATCTCTCTTCCGGAGGTACATGGACCGATGCTTCCAGCAGGGAATATAAAGAGAACATTTCCAAACTTTCATTGGAACAGGCAATCGAAGCCTTCAAAAAGCTGAAGCCGGTTACTTATAATTATAAAGTCGATAAAGAAGAAAAGTGTGTCGGTTTCATTGCTGAAGATGTACCGGATCTCGTGGCTGTAAAAGGCAGGAGAGGTCTGTCTCCAATGGATATTGTGGCTGTTTTAACCAAAGTGGTGCAAAATCAGCAGCAGGAAAATGAAAAACTGAAAGTCGAACTTGCTCAGTTGAAAATGATTGTGGCTGATTTATCCGAAAGAATGGGAGATGAAGAGATTCAGATGACATCGGACAAATAATTTACCGTGTACAAAATTCGCGTACAAAACAAAAAATCGAATCAATAATATCAACAACTTAAGTCAATAAATCCTCCGCTTTGGGAGCAGGGGATCGCAGGTTCACCGCCGGAAGCAGAGGCGCTTTTTGCCAAATCCTGCTGCCCCGACAAGTATATAGGGCTGTAAATGACTGATTTTTCTGGCATGTGCAGCCCTATTATTATATTCTAATGTATTACTGAATTGGTATATATTGGTACTGTTTTTTCCGCCCAATTAAGGCAAATATGGAATATTATATGTTGGATCCTGCTGGAAAAAAAGACTTGTTAAAACTGCATATAATTATTAATTTGGTTGTGCGGTTTTAACATGAGGACGGGTAATGCATCCTGAGAAAATTATTCATCTATTTAAGAAAAGCCATGGATATTTGAAATCTACGGATCTTCTGAAGCATGGGGTTCATACATCCCAGATAAAAAAACTTGTCGAGGATGGGAGGATTAATCGAATTAAGCGAGGTCTTTATCGTTTGCCTCCGAACGAACTTGTTCAGGACGAAAGGTTTACTTTTGAGTATTTTGATGCAGCGGTAGCTGTTCCTAAAGGCATATTCTGTTTGTCCACGGCTTTGTATTATCATGGATTGACAACCACCAATCCTTCAGTGTTTGAAATGGCTATTTTGCCAACGCAACGAAACACCAGGTTGTTTAATGTAGCTGTACGGTTTTATCGGTTTCAAAAACCGTATTTCCAGTATGATGTTGAAGAGATTGATACGGAATTGTTACCAATAAAAATCTATGGCAAGGAGAAATCCGTTTGTGATGTGATCCGTATGCGGCATCTTGTCGGAGAAGATATTGCAATGGAAGGATTGAATTCATATATCAGGCAATCTGAGAAGGATATCAATAAATTGCTGGAAACGGCTATATTCTGTAAGATCAGACATATTGTCGAACCTGCCGTAAAAGCAATGATAGGATTTTAAGATGACTGAAACCCGGAAGAAGAATCCGGCAGCTTCTATTCATGCAAGGTTGTTGAATATTTCCAGAGACACAGGTCAGAACTTCAATGCGCTTATAAACCGGTTCTTTCAGGAAAGGTTTTTAGCCAGACTCAGTATTTCTGATTATCATGAAACCTTCATCCTGAAAGGTGGTTTATTACTGGCCGCTGAATCTATTACTCAATTCCGTCCTACAATTGACATTGATATGTTGGCTGTCAACATAATGAACAATGTTGATATCGTAAGACCAATAATTAAGAAAATAGCGCAAATAGACATTCCGGATTGTGTGATCTTCAATACCGGTGATATGATTTATGAAGTGTTGAAGGAGGATGATGAATATGAAGGGATTCGATTTAAATTTTCGGTGTCGCTTGGAAAAATAAAATCAAGAATACAGTTAGATATTGGTTTTGGTGATGAGGTCCCGACAGGATTTACATCAAAAGCATTTCCGGTTTTCCTGGGTGACTTGGAGGCGCCGGTTCTACTGACCTATCCCCTGGAATCAGTGATTGCAGAAAAATTTCAGGCAATTGTCTATCTTGGAGATGCGAACAGCAGGATGAAGGACTTCTATGATATTTTATTCCTGGCGAAGAACAATGAATTCTCAATGCCAATGCTTCATTCTGCTATTACGGCCACGTTTTACAAACGAAAAACAGATATTAAAAAATGCCAATTTATTTATGAGGATAAGTATATTAATCTGAAAACCGGTCTTTGGAATACATACCTTCGAAAAATAGACGACACTGATGCGATTTCATTTCAAGAAGTTGTGAGTAAAATAGAAAGATTTATTGAACCTGTTATAAGAAAGTCAAAGACTAGCTTTGTTTGGTCCCCACAAACATGGGATTGGAGTGTGAAATAAGCAGCACTCTTTAATCATAATTACTCATTATGAAATAAAGAAAAGAGAATGAACATAAATTAAAAATAATATCGGAGTATCAGATTAGCACAGTCTTCCATATGTACAGTATTGGCTTGTTGTGCCTTTTTCCAAAGTAAAGCTGTGCACAAAATTCGCGTACAAAACAAAAAATCGAATCAATAATATCAACAACTTAAGTCAATAAATCCTCCGCTTTGAGAGCAGGGGATCGCAGGTTCACCGCCGAAGGCAGCCACGAAATCCTGATGCCCCGGCGTATAAAAAAAATAAAGCCCCAGTATATGGGGCTTCATTTTATTGGATTTGTTATCGTAGTGGCACAGCGGGCCGTGCCTCCGATATGGCAGAGGAATTATTATGAGCATATCATCAGGCAAAATCATCATTCCTGAATGGTTCATTTCAGAATCACCATCTTGATGCTTTGATGATATTCACCGGCCTGTATGTGCAGCAGATAGATACCCGAGCTGTATTCGGAACCGTTCCACTGAAAACTGTAATGCCCGGCATCCTGTTTTTGATCGACCAGAACGGCCATTTCCCTGCCCAAAATGTCAAATACCTGAACAACTGTATGGCCGGTCTTCGGCAGTTCATAACAGATGGTGGTCATCGGATTGAAAGGATTGGGATAATTCTGATACAGTCTGAATTTATCCGGTTTTTGCATGTTTTCCGACTTTTCAACCGCAGTCATAATGGGAACGGCATAATCTTCCACTTCACCGCCAACAACAAGACCTTTTGAGGTCACTCCGGTTGTCTGACTGAACCGGAACCTGGCAAACGAGTTTCCCTGACCGGCCTGCTTCGGCACGGAGAAAGTCAGCAGGTTTTCACCCTGTGTGACAGGTTGATCAGTAAAAATCTGATCATCGGGATCTTCCCAGCTTCCGTTTCCGTTAAAGTCCATCCACGCGTTCAGGAAACCATCCACAGAAGCAGTGACCTGAATCAGTGCGGTCTGACCGGGCAGAAGACTGGTAAGAAATTCGACACCGTCTTCATCGGCAGTTCCGTTTGAATCATCACCGTTCGCGGATGCATGGTGCAATCCGTCATTTTCCGCATCAATTTCCGAACCCAGAGTGACACCCGGCCAGATGATATGATGGGCTCCGTTGCTTGCGAACACCGTCGGATAATCCGGATCGGGGGCGTCACCGAAATCGAAATCATTGGAATACTCGGTAGTGGTCAGCAGAAAGCTCATGTCCCAGCCTTCGGATATGATTTCACCTGTCTTGAATTCGGACCCGATGACCGGATCGGCAGGCGTCGTGATTCGTAACGCGTCTTCCTTGAAGTAGCGGTCCCGTGTCTTCCATCCCCACCGGTACTGATCCGGAATTGATTGATATTCTGCGGCAATACTGAGCCAGTAAACCGTGGAATCCCCTTCCTGATAGAACCAGTCGGACTGGGGAATGATAAAATCATACCGGAAACACGAATCGGGTCCGGACATCATCTCGGGAACAAAATCACTCCCGGCAACATGTTCGTCCAGCTCATCGCGATTAACCCGCCACTCATGAACCACCACGCCAGGATGACCGCTGTCGGCGTCTTCCGTATTGGTCCAGACACAGATATGAAAACTCTTTGGCGCGTTCGCGGGCGGACTGGTGTTTGCCCATTTGTCATAGGATCCCCACCAGTGGATATCGGTCACGGGCCGGTCGTCATGACAGAACCAGTCGTCTGCGATGATCTGCCGGTCGAATATTGAGATTTCATCCCATCCCCGGAATGAATCCGGATAATCCGAATCCGGATTTTTCAGGGGCGGTTGTGACCATTTCAGGGCGCCCTCGGTCAGTTCACCGATGGTCACCTTGTAGTCTTCCACTTCGCCGGCGGGCACGAATCCGGTAGGCCCTATGCCCGATTGTATGTTCAGCCGGAAACGTGCGAATGTGGTTCCCTGAACAGCACCCATGGGCACGTTAAATGTGATGATATGCGTCCCCGCACCCAAAAAGAGATCACAAATGATATGTTCTCCCGGTCCGATCCAGTCGCCGTTCCCGTCAAAATCCAGCCAGCCGTTCAGATTGCCTTTTGTGCAGGTGACCTGGATTTTTGCCTGGTTGCCCGGGATGAGCGGTGTGATGAACACAACCCCGTCTTCATCATCCAGATCAGCCTGATCGTCGCCCATGGCATCCGCATCGGGCTGTCCGTCCGGCTCCAGGTCAATGAGATTTCCAAGAAAGATGTATGATCGAAGTGCATGAGCGGCCCCGCAGTTGGCCATGGTGGTCGGGTATATATCCGGCGCGTCTCCGAAATCGAGAGAATCGAGCTCCGGATAAATGGTCACCTGATAATCTTCCACCTCCCCGTCCGGTGCCGGTCCGTAAGGATCCATACCAAATTTGGTGCAAATCCGGAAACGCGCAAAAGTCGTCTTGGGAGTAATCGAGTTAGGCACGGTAAAACTCAGATTATTCGCTCCCGGTATGACAATCTCATTAAGAAAAATTCGTTCCGACCATAAAAAGGTGCCGTCCCCGTCATAATCGATCCAGGCGTTCAAATGCCAGGGGTGGTTGACTGTAACAACCAGGTTGACTGGTTGTCCGACAACAAGGGGACTGCCGAATACGACACCGTCGTCATCATTGTTCCCGTCCAGGTCGTCGCCTGTCGCGCCGGCATCGGGCTGCCCGTCGGGCTCACTGTCGATACTCGATCCCATACAAAACGTCGGGCCCTTAATAATATGGCTCGCACCGTTGTTGATTTTAAGTGTGGGATAAGACGGGTCAGGTGCATCACCGTAATCCCTGACCACTGCGATTAACGCATAATCTTCCACCTCCCCGTCCAAAGCGGGCCCTTCCGGACCCAGACCCTGTGACCGGCTGATACGGAAACGTGCAAAAAGAAAGCCCGGATCGGTGATGGGCGGGACGATGATATTCTCGCTGGATATTCCGCCGGGAAGAAAGTGATCCTGGAAAACCTGTTCACCCGGATCGTTCCAGTCTCCGTCGCGGTTAAAATCGATCCATGCATTGAGCTGTCCGCCCGGGCCGGATACGTTAATCGTCACCGGTTCCGTTCCCTCTTCAATCACGGGATATCCCATATTATAATTTACAAACGTCACGCCGTCGTCGTCATTCATCCCGTCTGTGTCATCGCCGGATGCTTTCGCATCGGGCTGCCCGTCCGGATCAGAATCGACACTGCTGCCCAGGCAGATGTAATCTGTCGGATGGAGGAGATGCCGGGGGCCATTGCTCGTCTGTAATGTGGAAAATGTCGGATCAGGTGCATCCCCGTAATCCCATGCCTCGATGGTCACTTCATAATCCTCCACTTCGCCGTCTCTTGCGAATCCTGTATAGCCTAAACTTGGCATGGTGGTGTACCGGAACCGTGCGATTGATTTGCCGGTGACGGCATCAAGGGGTACAGGTACAGGCAATGAATGGGTGCCGTCTGTGAGTGGTGCAAACATGGCCTCTCCCGGATCGTCCCAGTCTCCATCCGCGTTAAAATCGATCCAGGAAAACAGATTGCCTGCGCCGTGTGCAACGACTGTTTCGAATATGACCTGTCCCGCAATCAGTGTCGGTATGATCACGCCGTCTTCATCGTCACCGTTATTGTCGTCACCGGTTGCGGTTGCATTTGCCTGACCGTCCGGTTCGTCATCGACTCCGGCACCCAGATAGATTGAGTCTGTGATATAATGCCGCGCGCCGTTATCCAATTCCAGCGTTGGATATGTTGAACTTGGCGCGTCGCCAAAATCCAGCACTTTTTCCAGAACTGTAATAAAATTCTGCTTTCTGGTGGAATCGGTACCGCCGGCAGCGCCCATGACGGTCAATTTGACATCAAAAACACCGGCATTGAAATATTGAACATAGTGCGGCCCCTGAATGTGGGCGCCTGAAGGGAATCCGCCCTCGAATTCCCAATCCCATGAAAATGCATTTGTCGATAAATCGGTAAACCAGACACCTTCACCTACAAGAATAATTGTCTTGCTGGCAGTAAAGTTAGCATTGAGCTGTCCATGGGCGAATCCGCACATGAATAACAGGATGATACAAATCCAGGGAATGCATGCATAAGACACCTGCTTTTTGGTATGGATTGAATGCATAACTGGTCTCCCTCATGATTATGAATTCAAATAATAAAGTATAATTGCACAAATGCGACTTTTAAGTTTTAAAATACTAACGCAAAGATAAAATTAATGTCAGATGTTGATGTTAAATTATGATATGTTTTACGATTATACAACTATTCATGAATAAAGTCAATGAAAAACTGGACAGCTCATGCAAAGGAAAATGGAGATTTTCAGGATGAAATTATCTGTTTAAAAGGTGTATTCAGTTGGAATCTACACCCGGCCAAGTTAGGAGAGGAAGAGTAAGGAACCCGGCTTTTTTTTGAGTCGGTTTTTTATGCATGATTGCAGGATATTATGATAAAGCCGATAAATAACTTGACAAGCTTTAGATTCTTCCATATTATTCAATATTCGTGACTATCATAAATTATATTATACACTTTCAATATTATCATTGTTTAATATAATTCCTGTATGATCCGGAGAATGAGTCAAATCATTCTATTGTATCAATTGCGAACTTTCTTTTTCACTATTTCTTGCGGCCTTCTCCGGGTGTTGTCATATCGATCAAAGTTTTTATTCGTTTCTTTTAATCCATATGATGTGTCCGGGAACGATCATCCCTATGGTTGGAACAGGAGAAATTATTTATAAGGGAGCGCGTTATGTTTAATAAATCTCATTTCAATTATCTGTATCTTTGGCTCACAATTATTACTCTTGTTATCTTTCAGATCCCTGTTCAACCAAATTCCTGGGCCTACACTGACCTGAAAGGTCTGGATCTGTGGGGAGATTCTGTCGTGGAATATGCTGATCTGATTGCAGTATATGGCAGGCGTACTTCAGAAGGGCTCGCTTTTCGTGCGGACCTCATGAATCTGACGACAGGCACCGAAGACCTGCTTCTTATTGCCGTTGACTTTACTGAGGGTGGAAGGAGGGACTATACCCAGCAGAATCCCGCTCTTGAAGGTGATATCTCATGGGATTTGTTAATCAGATTCTCGCTGAATGGAACTGCTGCATTAATGGATGCTAACTTTCTGGAACTGCCTCAAAACATCGTGGATTCAGAATTGGATTCAAAACTCGACTTTGCGTTCATGAATATTGATTCATCGCTTTTCCCGGATGTGGACGGAACATGGCAGGTCCAGGCCGTGACCCTGAACAAAGATGCGAATATGATACTGGATAAAACAAAAGTCTTCTCATCCATCGATTCAACAGGCAGGGGCAAAGCGGTCCTGACCGTATCGAATGTCTTTACAGGATATGGTCCGCACGCTGTGAGCTGGTATGACGGATTCGGTATCAGATCTTGGGAACGTCCAGGTGAACGTCGCGGATTTAAATATCTTTTGGATTCTTTTGAAAATCACAACATCCCCATGGTCATAGGTGATATGCGACTGGAGACCTTTCCTTCCAACGAATATCTGGAAATTAATGATCGGATCCGGCAGTTGAATGACAACGGGCTGTGTGATCCCCTCGCTACCCTGACTTACGGCCATTTCATGTGCTGGCAGCCGGACGATGTTGATACCAAAGCCATGGAAATGATGACCAGGCTGCGCAACCGTCTGAATCTCCCTATTTCTGATATTTTCTTTCCTTATGAATCGATGCTTACGGTTGGAGATGTGAGGGCCATTGCCGCTTCCGGATACCAGGCCATCTATGGTCTTGATCAATATCGATACTGGTTTGGCTGGCTGGATGATTGGAGTGATATGACGGCTGTCAGAGAAAGCATTGAATCTTTGAGGAAGATTCACCGGATAAATGGGATCGATTTTTTCTTTCATACGTCAATTAACAACTATCAGGGTTTTGTGACGGATGAAAGATGGGAGCCCATTGACTGGAATATGTGGAGCGAATATGCGATGTATGAGGGTACGGATGAAGGACTGCATCTCTGGTGGCGGCGTGTTCTGCTGGATATGGCTCTGGATCCGGATCAGGAACAGTTTTTCACTTTGGGGACTGATCTGTTATTAACCCCGTGGCTCTATCCTGATGTGATAGAATGGAACATCGCCTGGATAGCAGCCCATCCCTGGATCGAGGCGGTGACCTTCACCGACCTTTTATACCGCGGCTGGGAAGTGATCGATCATGGCGACCTGGGGCTGGATGATGATGAACTCCTGATTCAATATCCTCTGCAGGGGGATATGCACTACAACACTTACTTTCCCTGGTTTTATTATGGAGGTGTATCGGATGGCCACTCACCGCATATATCAGCAGGCACAACTATCGAGGCGTATGCCGATTATATTCCCTATCTCCGGGAGGGAAACCATATTCCATCAGGCAGACTGATGGGTGATGATAACACGCCAGGATCACTGATTAAGTTAACTCTGAATCATCTTCGTGCAGCTCCGGATAATGCTATCTCGGATCTGGCCTGGCTGGCCTGGTTTTTAGGAATTGCCGAGCAGACGTTTCATGCCCAGACCAATTATGCCGGGGGTCAGGAGGCGGGCACTGACTGGGGGGGGCAATACCTGCATCCGGCAGTGAGACTACGGGCCAATTATGTCAATCAGGTCAACAAACTGACAACGGCCGCAGTCTGGGCTGATTCAGCAGCTTCGGGAACGCTTCCCGCATTATCCCAGCACAGGGTGGAAGATTTTGATTTTGATGGTGAAGATGAAGTGGTGCTTTTTAATGATCAGGTTTGGTGTCTGTTCGAAAATGATGGGGGACGTCTGGAGTATGCATTTTCCTGGTCTGAGGCCGATGGTCCGGTTCAACTCATCGCGCCCACACATCAGCATCAGCTTATCTTTGACGGCCAGGGTAAAAACTACGAATCGGGTGAGATTTCAGCTCTGCCGGCTTGGAACCTGGCTGTGGACGGTTGTTTTGTAGAGGATTTTTCCTATCCGGTTTATAGTATGGATATTCAGGACAGTCAGCTTGTGATGGTCTCACCTGACGGCTCAATTCGGAAAACCATCACACTTGAAGGATCCCTGGTGCATGCCGACTATGAACTCAACGGGATTTCTCAGGTGAATCCGGGATTTGGGTTTACAGTGAATTTATCGCAAACATACACGCCGGACTGGCCTCTGAGTTTCGCAACAATTGAGGAAAATGAACGGGTCGGCTGGCGATGCAGTGCCGGCGGACAGGTGGCTGTGGATCTGTCTGATCCAAATGTCGGATTGATTTCAATGAACGCCTTTAGTGATTCACCTGCCAATCAGGAGATGCGGGAGCGGATTGTCTATGATGACTACCCAAGTGGTCACTGGTTTAATTTTCCGTATCATACCATTTCAACCATTGGACTCAATTCTTTCCGGATTACCCTGTCACTCACAGCGGATCCGAATACATATGTGGATGAACGGGCCGGAACACCTGAAAATTTCAGGCTGATGAGGGTTTATCCCAATCCCTTTAATTCATCCATCAGCATTCGTTATACCATATCAAAACCCGGTTTCGTGATAATGACACTCTATGACCTCCTTGGCAGGGAAGTGACTATGCTTGTTAATGAATCACAGAAGTCAGGAGAGTATTCCATAATATGGAACGGACAGGAGTATCCAAGCGGAATCTATTTCTGTCATTTAAAAGCTGAGAATTTTTCTCAGACAAGGAAGCTCATTTTACAGAAATAAGGTGATGATTGTGTACAAAATCTGTGAGCTACCTGAAATATGTGATAAATAATAACAATGATTTACGTTTGATTTAACTCTATTTTGGGAGCAGGGAGGCGCAGGTTTCCCGCCCGACAAACCAGCGGGCAGACCCGTTGACAAGAACCAAAAATATTTTTTACCGGCTGATAATGATCTTCTGCACGTCATAATTTTGATCATTATATGATGCTTTTAAAAAATAGATGCCTGGGGTCAGACCGGACAACAGAATTTGTCGATCGCGGCCGATTCCGATTTTGGAACGGTATACCAATTGGCCGAGTGCATTGTAAACGAGAATCCGGCTGATCGATTTAACCGCCTTGATCTGAATGCGGTCCGAACACGGATTGGGGAACAGTGTAAATGATGTTTTGTGAAAAACATGATCTTCATTTTGTTCGACATGGACCACGATTTCACTTTGAAGACGTGGTATATTTTTATCAAGCCATTCAATGCGCAGCCGAATCCATTCCTTTAACTTATTAATTTCCTGATCATATGTCAAGGATGGCGGATCGACTTCCGGCGCTTTGTAATCACTCTCGATCGGCCAGAGTTCAAAATGGCGTTCCTGTGCCTCCTCGACATACGCCTGCACGGAATCGATGTACGCATTCATTCTATTGAGATCGAGTACTTCGGCTCGTAATTCGGAATATCGTTCAATGAGCCTGTTCGTAAAATACCCGTCCTGAAGCAGCCGCACATACCAGCCTGGCACTGCCGGCCGTGCATTGCAATCGTTCGTTTTATAGCTCCATCCGGAACCATCCGTGTTTGCAAAAAAACATTCGCGAATATTCTTCCATGCCCAGTCAAAATCCCATACCGGACCAGCCTTTAATAAACCGCCGTTACTGTCTTTGTCTTTATACCAGTAACGGCTTTTTTTGTAACCATCGACATTTCGCGAGACTTCACTTAAAATAAAATAGTCGATAAACGACGGCACGTCGATATAGGCACGATAACCCGTGCCGGGATCATTAAAATGGCTGCTGTATAATGCTTGTTCAAGACGTGTAAAGAATCCCTTGATATAGTCCCGTTGTTCCTGTGTAATGGCATCAGGTTTGGGATAGTGATAAACGAAATAGACGTCCTTGTTGGGATAGCCGATTGGATGAAAACTTGATTGCCAGCTATCACTCTTATTGTAATAATCGATTTTAATAATATAACCGCCTGTCACATCATCACCGGTGTTTTCATCCGGATTGAGGGTTGCGATATGTACCCGGTTGTCATCGCGCTTAATGGTTTCCGTGAAGACATAAATGCCCTGATAAACTGAATTGACCAGCACCTCACACAAACGGGCACGCGGTGCGACTTGTCCCATCATCCTGAATAGATCAAACGCAAGTGTAGTGCGTACCAGCGATTTCTCATTATAGTTAGTGATCAGGGCCCAATCATTTTCAGCGGGCATGCCTAAAAGAGGGACATTGTTATTTTCGCCCTGCTCATCCCGGGTTTCAATACCATACGGTTTTTGAGGAAATGCAGATGAATAAGCGCCCCGGATCTCAATACCAATCACCCCGTTATAATCGGTGGGAGTGTCCGACGGCGTATTGACTTGTCCATCACCGTTGTTGATGATTTTCATTGAGGCCCGTATTTTTGGTTCATCGCGGATGGCGAGGCCATTGGTATCGATCACAATCAGCGGAAGCGTTGTTGAAGTAAAACCGCCAACCGGAGTATGACTGCCTTCAGGTACCGGTACGCCATTTTCAGCATGAATGAATGATGAAATGCACAGCAGGAGAATGACAGAAATAGCGATCTTTAAAACGGACGGCTTCAATTTAATCCTTTTCTTTCTGACAGCCGGGGTATGGCCGGCCTGACTCGACTATTGGGAATTATACAACTCTCGTGTGGAAAAAACAAGATTAAAATAGGGAAGGTTCAATCCGTGTTGATAAATAATCATTTGGTTGAATAAAATGCATTTACACAAAAATAGTTACAGAGTCATTCTATAAATTGTCTGTGCTCCCTGTGTGCTCCGTGGTTTAATATATTTTTAAAGTGATACAGATTGCATCGTCAAACAAGCTGTTTTTTAATATTCAGGTGAACCGCAAGAAATGCTAGCGGATGCAGAATGCCCATTAAAATAAAAATCGGAACATATCCGAAGTATGTCACAATATATCCCGGAGCCATTGTCGCGATTAAAAGCCCGCCTAAAGCGCCTGCAAATCCGCCCAGTCCCGTGACCGATCCGACGGCTTTCGACGGGAAGCAGTCGGCCACGAGTGTGAAAATGTTGGCGGACCAGCTGCTGTGAGCGCCAAGGGCCAGGCTGACCAGGAGAATCGCGGCCCAGGGATTGTCGGCAAACACGGCCAAAGCGGTTACGGGAAGGCAGGCGGCGGAAATCCCCATGATTAATTTTCTGGCTTTTATCACGGGCAGGCCGCGTTTTATCAGATGACCGGAAAACCATCCCCCGACCCAGCTGAGCAGGATGGCAATGATATAAATGACCGGCACCGCAATGGCGATGGATTTAATATCGAATCCCCGTTGAGAAGACAGGTAGTTGGGCATCCAGTAAAGATAAAACCACCAGACAGGATCTGTCAGAAATTTTCCGGTCATAAAACCATGGGTTTCCCGCTGGTTCAGGAGCAGTTTCCAGGGAACCGTTTGTTCTTCATTTTCCCCTGCCGGACGGTTCATTTTTTCCTTGGGTGTCCGATAGACAAATTGCCAGATGATGACAAGCAGGAAACCCAGTAATCCAAAAAAGAAAAATGTCCGGCGCCAGCCTGCGACTGTAAAAATAATGGCCATTAAGGGCGGGCCGACGATCGAAGCCACGCTGGGTCCGCTGTTGAAAAGCGATGTGGCAAAAGCCCTCTCTTTCACGTTAAACCATTCAGAAACAGATTTAATGGCCGCAGGGAAGTTGCCGGCCTCGGTAAAACCCAGGAAACCGCGCCAGGCACTCATGCATAAGGGGGTATGGCAAATTGCATGCATTGAAGCACTGACGGACCAGGTCAGAATAGAAAGCATATACCCGTATTTGGTGCCCAGCCTGTCAATAATTCGTCCGGCTGCCAGAAATCCCAGCATATACATTAATTGAAAGGCACTTAAAATATGACCGTAGGCAATATCATCAATGTTCAGGTCATTTTTTATTTCAGGAATTAATACGGACAGGACAATACGGTTGAAATAATTGAAAGTCGTTGCAGAAAACACGAGGGACAGAATCACCCAGCGGTATTTGTTCACATGTTTATTTTGCATCCGGTTTTCCCCGGGTTATATCCACGGCTAAACTCTGAGTTTCAAAAACAGGACATGGATCCCGCCCCGGCAATGGAAATCCGGGGCGGGTGAATGGATGGTTATTTTCCCTTTTGATACTTATCAACATTTAAGGAATTCAGAAATTTTTCCAGGGTATTTAATTCCTGATCTCTTTCACTTACAGAAGAGATCCAGGTCGTCAGCTGCTTTCCCGGTTTTGAAATCAATAAAATCTGTTTCCCGTCATCCTGTTTGTCTGTATAATCAGCGGGATCGTAAACAATCGCTGCGCCTATATTGATCAATTCTGCAGCGACATCTTCGGGATGCACGCCCCATGTGGCAATTAAACCGTCATAATTCCGGACTTCCGATCCATCGTGATAATTGATTCCGGTCACAAACTGAACAGGCTCGCCGGTCAATGCAAAAGCTTCAACTTTTGCTTCTCTTATTCCGGAATAAACAGTCACGCGCACCAGGATATCCACGGTTCTGTCCTTGTAGGGAACACCTTCTGAAAGCAGTTCCATATACGAGGATATGCGTTCTTTTACGACCCGGGCCGTTCTGTTCGTTACAGGATCCAGAAAGACAACCTTTTCTCCATCCCACAAACGAACACCGCCGAGGCCGACAGTCATAGCTGCTTTATAATAATCGGCTCCCCATCCGTTTTTTTGCTGTTCAACCGTGGGATACCAGCGGCCTTTTTTAAGTTCAAGGCCCGGTCTTGTTTTATTGTACACATCGATGGCCGCTTTTTTATCGAAGTAGAAACGAAACCCCACCCATTCATTTTCGACGGCCGGACCGTGATGACCGATGGTTTGAAACAGGTCCCCGGATTCCGAACTTATTTCGCTTAAATATGTGCTGCTGTCCGCTTTCATAAACAGACTGATATCCGTAGTGTTTACGATTTTGCTTTCAGATTGACAGCAGCAAAGGCCTGCAAAAATCAATGGGATGATCATTAATTTTTTCATGATTGACACTCCTTTTAACATTGATTGTGCGTCGTTCCGGACTGATGATTCAATAAAATAAGGGACGCATGCTTCAAATTCAAATGTTTTTTTTGATAAACAGGTGGTTTAAAACCGTTGCTTTACTTAAGTGCCCGGGGATTTTTTTTACCGGGCAGGCTTCAAAAAAAACCTTGCGAAGATCTGAAATCCCCGCAAGGTCATGGGTGTATTCGACAGTTACATCAGCAAAACAGATCCCAAAAGAGGGCATACGTAAAAACAAAAATATTGATCAGAAAACGACGTTTTCGTACAGCCCCGGACTTTGGGAACCGGAGATGGTGTTGTTATTTTTCTACCATCTTTTTTTCGCTGGTGACGCCTTTTATTTTATAACCCCAGATGACAGCTGTTGAAAATCCTGCCGCAATAAGCGTTAAAATTTCAACAGGTGCAGCAGTGCTGAATTGGGCAAAAATAAGTATGGCCGCTGCAGCGCCCCATACGCCCAGTGTGCTGATCGATTTTGCAATGTTGTCATTCATTTTTTTGTCTCCTTTCAGTTGTTATTGCAGGACAGTCATTTTTTTAGCCTGACGAAAACTGCCTGACTCCAGGCAGTAAAAGTACACGCCTGACGGCAATTCATCGGCATTGTATTCGATGACATGTGTTCCCGGCGGCATTACGTCATTCATGATGATTTCAACAGTCTCACCCAATGAATTGATGATGTGGAATTGCACATTCGCTTCCCTGGGTATCGAAAATTGAATTCGGGTCACCGGATTAAACGGATTCGGATAATTTTGAGACAAAGAATACTGACTCAATGTCGGGGATTGTTCAACCTGGCCGGTATTATCCACATTCACTGAAGTGGTTTCAAGTGACAGTGTGATTTGAATTTCAGGCGTATTGTTATAGATGTCCTGTAATTTCGAAAAATTATCCGCATCAACAGACTTCATCAATTCGCTCATCTGGTTCAAAATTTTGATATGCTCCGGCGCCAGTTGGTTGTCATTGTTATAGGCATAATCCATGATCGGGGGATATTCAAGGGTTGTATGTTCGGTTCCCAGTACCGCCGCCAGATCAGCGCAAACAACCAGCATAATCGGCATAAAACCGGTATATTGGCCGGGATTTCCGTATGAATTGGGATTGATTTCATTATTTTGCATTTTCAGCCAAACATCATTGCTAAAATCAAACCTTGTTCTGCTGAAATCAATCATGCTGGAGCCGGCGGTTGGATCCACCAGCATCCAGCGGTTGTCATTTTTATTCCATACTTCGCAAATGACATGCATCGTGTGAAAATTGGGGACCAGATACTGGGCAAATCCATAACGAACCCTGGCTGGAATTCCCCGGTATTTAAGTATGGATGCAAGCAGGAGTGCGTTGTGCCTGCAAATCAGAACCAATCGATCTTCAATTTTACGATTTTTCACCAGCCCCCTTGAGTCATAGGACATAAGCCCCTTCAAAACGGATTCAACGGTTGGATATTGATAGTATTCCTCCCATCTTTCTTCCGGGATGAGATGTTTATAGTTTTGTAAATCACCATAAGGATGAATCGTCTGTGCCCTGATCAGACTGCAAAGATCCGGTAAGGATTCAGGCAGATTTTCATATAAATATTCATATTCACCGGGGTCGGTAAATTCACTGTACTGCCGGTAGAAATCCAGGAGTTCCGCTTCATTGGTGATTTGACCAGCGATAACAGAATGGGTCGGGTCTTCCTGGGCAATGCACCCAAAGACTGCCAGGACGAAAATGATGCAACCGCAGATTGAAGTTTTTATAGCTATCCCCTTAAAGTAGTTTAAAATATAAACCAAAGTGACAAAAAAATTATTCCCCGGGTTGAATGTACTTTTTCAAATTGTGGACATAGTTTTCAAATGCTTCCCTTCCTTTTCCGGTAATCGACAGTGTCGTATTCGGATAATTATTCTTGAATGATTTTATCACGTCGATATATCCCGCTTCCTGCAGTTTCTTGATCTGAATACTGATATTGCCGGAAGTGGCATGGGTTGTCTCTTTAATAAAATTAAAATTCGCCTCATCCACCGTCATCAGCGTAGAGACGATCGACAGCCTGAGTTGTGAATGTAACAGAGGATCAAGATCTTTAAACATTTTCTTTCCTCCGGGCCTTGTTCAGCAGTATTCCCGGTATGATCAATCCGACAACCGCTCCCAGCATCAGGCTGAATCCATGATAATCCCGGTCAAGCCAGAAAGTAACAAATCCGATTAAATTCAGTAATAAACCGCCGATGAACAGCGGCTTGAATTGAATGGATGCCCCGGTTACGATCATGGACAGAGCAAGCAGAATGATAAATACCGGTGCCATGGCATCACCCAGTTTCTGTGAAAAAAGAAAACCCATTACCATCAGATTCATACCCATGGCCCACCCCATGGTTCCAATGACTCTTGTAAGCAGTGTTTTAGGCAGATTTTTCTTGTTTACAGTTTTCCTGTAGTATATAAATGTATAGATCGCCCCAAGCGGAAACAAGGCGGTTGTCCATATGATGTCAAACTTCTTATACAGTCCCACCCAAGAAAAAAAATACTGACTGAAAAATACGGTAAACATCAAAACGCCCCACAGGATAATAATATGGCCGTCTTCTTGAAGTCTTTGTTTCGTCTCTTCGATTGTCTGTGTGATCAACCGGAGGCTTTCTTCAGGTGTTAATTTCTTTTTTTCCATTTTTCTGTCCATTCTATCCTGTTTGGAACGATGTGTGTATTAATATAAATTAGTTTACGTTATAAAGCAAGTAAAAAGTTTCATTTTTTTTGAAGGGTTATCTCCCAGGGAGCTTCAAGCTCCCTGGGAGATAAAGGCTCCCTGAAAAATATGCCCTCACTGCGTCTCATTTCAACAACAGACATTTTCGCGACCATGTTTGATCGCCCGCCTGAACGATAACCCCATAAACGCCGCTGGGACGGGAACCGGCATCCCATTGAACGGTATGTTTTCCGCTTTCCCGCCATTCACGCGTCAATAGCCGCTCGTATTGTCCCAGACTGTTGACAATCCGGACTGTGACGAATGCGGATTCCGGGAGTTCGAATTCGATCACGGTCTTACTGTTGAACGGATTCGGATAATTCCGGACCAGGAGTGACGAGGCAGGCATCATCGGCTGATGATTGTCCACATGCGTGACAAACGTTCCGATTGTTTTAAAAGCGAAGTCGAAATCCGGATTCCCTTCATATTCACTGCTGACACAAGTATGATCGTACAGCGGATCGTTTGTCCCCCTCCAGAAATACCGGTTGGCCGGATCTGCGGATTCATGATCCGTATAGGCCGCGATCCGGTATTTCTCCCCCGGTGTCAGGGCCAGGGCAGCCGGGAACCCGATTCGCACCCAGCCGGACGCCGGGATATCGCTTTCGTTCAACGTGGCCATGCCCAGGACAGCGTCTTCATGTGTTCTGATTTCAACCCGGATATTTCCCGCACTGCCCGAACGCTGCACATACAATTCGACTGCATGCAGGATATTGAGCTGCGGAATGAACTCCTGCCATCTCACGATCGTCTCCCGCAGCCAGTATCCGTAATCGGCCAGTGTCTGGGCCTGATCCGTGAACCGGGCACCGTCTTTAATTTCGACATGAACATCCATGTTTGACAGTTCCCGGGTCGCATGATGCCAGCCTGCGGGAATGGCATCGGCGAGGGCAATGACCCGATCCCTCTGGGCCCCGGTGATATGCTCGTCCCTGCCCTGTACGATCACGATCAGGGTATGCAGATCGGCCGCCTCAGGTTCCAGATTCGGGTAGCGGTGACCGATGCCGCTGTAATAATCCGGGCCCGCCAGGGCCAGGGCATCGATTAAATCGTCGATTGTCACATCGTACACAACCCGGGTTCCTGTATTGGAATTGGCGATCCGGTACACCGTGTCACGGACCGTCTTGTACTCGGACAGGCCCATCAGGTACAGATCGAATGCATTGAACTGCGTACTGTTGGGGCCGGTCAGCATGATGCCGGGCAGGCCATCACCTTCCCAGATGCCGGCCCAGTGGGCGCCGCAGGAGGCCAGGTAGCCCACCGGATGCAGGGCCGGATCCCAGTCGGCCGGTCCGATTGTATTGTTGAACGGAATGTAGACGCACCAGAAATGACCCATTTCATGAAACGCTGTCAGCGTGCCGCCGTAATCGGGCAGATCCGGAAAAGCGGGATTGGAACGGTCCAGAAGGTCCACGGAATTCATGTGGATGACGGATCGCAGTTCGGGCCAGTGGGGCGGCGCCGGTCCAAATCCGGCGTTGGGCAGTCCGATATTCTCCGCAGCGACAAAACATTTCATCCCGTTCTTGATCCAGCCCGGCACTTCCTGCAATGTATAGAGCAGGACGAAATCAGTGTGATCCGGATCGATCACGGTTTCCAGGTCGTCCAGTATACGGAGCCTGTCAAAATTTGCAGGCTGGCTTCTCATGTTCGGATAGGTCACCGGATCCGGAGGCGTATGCACATCATACACGGATTCATATTCGAGAACCACGGCCGCATCTCCGATCAGGGTGATCCGCGGATCTTCGATGGTATTGGACGATTTGAAGCAGCCCGCCCCGCCATAGTCAAAAGACTGAAATGCCGCTCTGTCAGGTGTGTTTTGACAGGCTGAACGTTTATTTTCCTGTTCGGATTTCGTGTACAGAGAACCATGGATCATGAGCATGAACAGGACAAACAGAAAGCATGTTTGTGATGTTTTCATGGGATTCTCCAAAATTGAATGGGGTCCGGTCAATACAATAAAGTCAAAAAAAGTCAATTTCCCAAACAAACTTTTAATCAATACGCTTTGAACGTTTCTGTTTATTTAATGGATTCAGGTTGCTATATTAATAAATCGATTGTTGTATTGTTTATCCGTCCAGGGAGTATGTTATGAAACGATTGGTTCTGATTCTGGTGCTGGTTTTATCTGCGTTTTATCTCGAAGCCGGAAAATATCATGCGGCCGTGCAATACGTTTTTCCTCTGCCTGACAGCAAGGCGCTGTCTGAAGAGACAACGGTCATTGTCCGTTTCCATCCTCAGTATTCGGTTCAGGTTGCGGACCTGGACGGATTGATCGGGGTCACGGGCAGTCAAAGGGAGTCGTATCAGGGCGACACTTTTTTTTCCACGGACGGGCGTACCCTCATTTTTAAACCCGCAAGCCGTTTTCAGGCCGATGAAACCGTGCATGTGAAAATAGAAACCAGCCGTTTCACTGGCAGTGATTTTGAATTCGATTTTCTTGTCGCATCCGGCGGTTCCAATGTGCTGCAGAAAACCAGGCCGTCTCAGCCGGCCAATTCTGTCATCATGCCGATGATGACCGGCGCGTCATCCGATGTACGCGTCATCAACGGCGTGGCCGTGCCCGACGGTTTCCCGACCATCGAAACCTTTGTGACCGGTGAAACAGCGCCGGGTAAAATTTTCTATTCCACGCATATGTACAATTCAGGGGACACGTATATCATTGCCGCCAAAAACGACGGTACGCCTTACATGTACAAGCGGTTCGACGGCGCCTCGCTGACCGCGAATTTTTACCAGCAGTGCGATGGCACTTTTACCGTCAGTTATAACCAGAACAACCGCTGGAACCTGGCCATTCTGGACGATGCGCTGAATATTGTCGATGAATATGAAGCGGGGCATGGATACGATGTGGATGAGCATGAATTTATCGTCCTTGAAAACGGTCACGCACTGATGACGGTGCAGAAAACCATTACCGTGGACATGAGCAAGGTAGTGTCCGGCGGCCGTGAGAACGCCAGGGTGGAAGGCAACATGTTCCAGGAATTCGACCGGGCCCGGAACGTCATTTTTGAATGGCGGTCATGGGATCATTTGAAGCTGGAAGATGCCGTGGGTGTCGGGCTTACGCAATTGTCCATCGACTATGTGCACATGAATACGATCTGCCTCGATTTCGACGGCCATTATATTCTTTCGAACCGTCATCTGAGTGAAATCACGAAAATCGACCGGAATACAGGTGAAATCATCTGGCGTTTTGGGGGCCGGAACAACCAGTTCGAATTCATCAATGACAATCTGGAGTTTTCCTGGCAGCATCACGTGCGTCCGGTGCCCGGCAATCCCAATCATTACACCGTGTTTGACAACGGCAATTTACGGACGCCCAATTATTCCCGGGCCGTTGAATACAGTCTGGACACACTGGCCATGACCGCGGAGAATGTGTGGCAATACCGGTATTCACCGGACCGGGCATGCCCCTGGATGGGCGTTGTGCAGATACTGCCCAACGGCAATATCCTGGTGGACGGCACGGCGCCGAATCCGCCCGTGCTGGTCCGCGAAGTCACACGGGAGGGGAAAACGGTTTTCGAACTGAAGAGTTACGGTCATATCAATTACCGTGCATTCAAGTATGATGTGGATGTGAACGCCAAGGCCCCCACGCTTCATATTGACAATTACGGCAGCATCCTGAATCTGATTTTCAACAAGTTCGGGGATGAACATGTTGCGTATTATAAAATCTGGCAGAAGCGCGCGGAAGAGACCGGATTTACGGTCGCAGACACCACGGGGAATACATGGTATCAGATTGCCTTTTATGATCCGGCCGGCGGGATCAAATTCAGCGATCATGATTTCAAGATAAGTGCTGTCAGCGACGCAGGTGTCGAAAGCGATTTTTCAGAAACGCTCCGGGCACGGATCATCTATCAGATCGCCGGCCGCAATTTGATCAAAAACGGCTGGTTTATATCCGATGCCAACTGGGAACTGATAACAATGGAACCGGCGAATGCCATCATTCAGATTCTCGATGAAAGCTGCCGTGTGAATGTTTCGGGTGAGAGTTCGTTTTTTTCGGATATCAGGCTGGTGCAGAGGGATATTCCCCTCATCCATGGTGCGGAATATACACTGCAGTTCGATGCGGCGGCGCAGAATAAACGTTACATCCTGGTCAATCTGCACAGGGATGACATCACTCAGGAAAATTACAGTAAACTGGATTATATTGCATTGACTACGGAAAAACAGCACTTTTCGGTCAATTTTGACATGGAGGACGCCACCGATCTGTCGGCCATGCTCGTATTCGAATGCGGAGGAAGCGAATCGGACGTGATTATCGACAATGTGTCTTTGGCCATCACGAAGACGGCCGCGATTAAAAGCGATGAAGACCCTGTGCCGGAATCAATGAAACTGATTGGCAATTATCCGAATCCGTTCAATCACTCCACCCGGATCCGTTACACGATCGCCGAAGCGGGTAGAGTCACTCTGACGATATATGACCTGCTCGGCAGGGAAGTGGATACGCTGGTCGATGAAATCCGTGAGCCCGGGACCTGGTCGGCAGTCTGGAATGCAAACACTCGGTCTGCCGGGGTGTATATCTGCCGTCTGACAGCCGGGGATTTTACCGAGACGAGGAAGCTGGTGCTGCAGAAATAAAAAGGCAAGACCAAAGAACATAGACGGGGACCCACACGGTTTTCAGTTCCTCAGGGGCATCCTGTTTCCAGTGGTGAAATATTTCCAGGCAGGAAATTACTCTTGCAATTGCATGGGTAATTGTATATATTATGACCATAATCATGACCATGGTCATAATTAAGGATTTATTATCATGGAATACGTATCAAAAAGCAAGCTGAAACCCAGGCTGCTCGAATATTTCCGCAGGGTGGAGGAAACCGGAGAGCCGATTATCGTCACCTCGCATAACAAACCCGTGCTGAAAATCGAACCCGTTCATCAGCCACTGAAAGTATCGGATGTGTTCGGGGCCTATTGGGGAAAAGTCAGGATTCCCGGCAATGTCATGGAGCCCGAAACCGAAGCATGGGGAGAAAGCTGATGCTGTTCGATACCTGTGCCCTGCTCTGGTCCACACTGGATCCGGATTCATTGACCGGGCAGGAACGGGAAATCGCCTTCTCCGATATCGAATCGGGGCAGGCGGCCGTTTCTTCCATTTCGTTCTGGGAAATCGGGATCAAGATAAAATACGGAAAACTCGAACTCGGCATGTCTCTTGAAAATTATTTGAAGAGAATCCACAAGTTCAACCGTTTCGAAATCATTCCGGTCGATGAAATCATCTGGATGGAGAATATCCGGCTCGACTGGGACCACCGTGACCCGGCCGACCGGACCATCGTAGCCACTGCAAAATTGAGAGAACTGCCCATATTGACAAGGGATCTGCTGATCCGCAATTTTTACAGGAATCAGGGATGGCCTTGATCAATCTTCAAACGAGACACCTCATGCAAATGGTTTCCGATTTTTGAAATTCTCCCGGATCCGGGCTCCAGGGAGGATCGCTTTTTTTTCATATTTAATTGTAAAAAAAGTCAGTCAATCATCCGTTTCACTTCTTCGGCAATTTGATGCAATCTGCTGGAAGTCTGGGGAATGTTAAATCCGATGAGAAACGGTGAAGTCACGTATCTCGGAACGATCTTGCAGATAATCGATTCGTTCCATTGATAGAAGAACAGGTTGAAGCTGCTGCACCGGTCCAGTACGTATCTCACCAAATTTTGTACATGATGCGCCATGAACCGGTCATTGCGGGGAGCCGTGATGACATTGAATTCAGTGGCGCAGGCATTGGGCCGGGTTGAAATATTGAGAACACAATTTCCTTTTCTGACAATTTCAATTCCGTCGAACATGTCCGCATTCAGGTTCCGTTTATAATCGATGTCTTTCAGCCCGACGATCTGCATGTGGGCGTGGCCGATGCTGCCGCCGGACAGGGGGCCGTGATTTTTAAAAAAGGCCACGGATTTATATTCCCCGCTTTGCTCCATGGCAAGCCAGTGATCGGTTCCGAAGGTGATTATTTTCTGCATATGCACAGGTTCGTAGACAGCCATGTCGGCGGCGCAGTCGTCCGTTTCGATCAGAACTGTCTGCTGGGTATTCGCGAATGTGGCGTATTTGTTTTTTAGCAATACGAGGGGATATGCTTCATCCAGAATGTCCGAAAGCGCCCCGCGGTTGCAGAACGGACATGGGGATTCACCGCCCTGATTCATGAATTTTTCCTTACCGATGTCGGAAAGGAAACAAAGATACCTGTTTTCTGTCATGCATGTGCCTCAGCTGAACCGCTTGGCCCAGTGGACGGACCAGGCCTGAAACGGTTCCAGAATTTTAAAAAGTTCCTCACCCATGGGGGTCAGTTTATAGCCGTTCAGGGTCCGCTCGATCAGTCCCGCCTCGCGCAGATCCTTGATTCGGCGGCTGAGAATGGTCGGTGAAATGGTCGTGCACTTTTCCTGCAGTTCATTGAAGCGCAGGCAGCCGGCTGAAAGCTGCCAGACAATACCCATGGCCCAGCGGCGCCCCAGAAGGTCGAACAGCGCCATCACCGGAGCGCCGGTTTCGGATCCCCGTACAGGTTGTCCCGGTTTCGGTATCGGCATAACGATGACTCCTGTTTATTAATATTCGTTTATCTGTCCCGGTGCGGTGGAAATAACCGGCATGACAGTCTCCTTTATAACAAGTACATTTTTAGTAGCGCGCTACAAAAAATATAGTAAACTACAATTTTAATAGCAAGTGAAAAATTGAATAATTAGATTCATTTTCTTGCTATTTAATATTTTTATTTTCATCTTTTATCATGCAGCATTTTTTATCCAATAAAAAATTAATTCTTCTTCTCGATGTCCTCATTGCATTGATTTGTCTTGGTGGATTATACCAGATATTGACGAAAGCCGGAACCGGTGCGATACTGATGTCCCGGAACGGCCATGTCATGATCGCTGAAATGAAAAGTAAAACGGATGTTCAGTATTTCAGCCCCGGTGAAATCATCCTGGGCATTGACGGACGCCCTGTTTCAAACATTGACGATGTTGAATTTATACTGGACACGTATCATATCGGGCAAAAGGCCGAGTTCCTGTTGCAGCGGGATGATATGCAGATCTCCCGGTCAGTGGAACTGCAGCCTTATAATTCGACCATATACTTAATTTCTCTGTTCCTGGTCGCTCCCCTCTTTTTTATTCTGGGTTTGTTCGTTTTCATGAAGCGGCCCCCGGGCGATCAGGCAGCCCTGATCTTTCACTGGCTGAGTATTTCCGTGAGTGTGTACATCAGTACGACCTTTGGCCGTTATACGGCTTTCCCGTTCACCGCCGGTTTTTCGCTTCGTGCCGTTTATCTGGCGGCTTCAGCACTCACCCCGGTTTTGTTCCTTCACCTGAGCTTTTTATTCCCGAGAAAGGTATGGAATCAATTTGTCGGGTTCATCCGGATTGTTTATGTGGCCGCGGGTCTTTATATTATCATTGCGGCCGTGTTGTTTTTCAATGCGGTCCGGCCCGTCTCCATACCGGCTTTTCACCGTTTTATGAATACTGCCAATACGGCCGGATGGCTTTTTACGCTCTGCATGATATACGGGACCGTCAATTTCATTTATTCCTATTTCAGCGCTTCTGAAGAATCAGAAAGAAGAAAACTCCGTTGGGTCATTTTGGGCCTGGCCATTGCACCGCTCACGTTTTTGATACTGTGGCAGATTCCGAAACTTCTCAGTTCTGTGGCTCTGGTCCGGGGCGAGGTCATTCTGTTAAGCATCGCTTTTATACCCGTCACATTTGCCATATCCATTGTCCGTTATCATATTCTGAATATCGATCTGATTTTTAACCGCAGTACGGTTTATGCCCTGGTTTTTTCGATTCTGCTGTTCATATACTCATTCATTGTTGCAGTGGCTGCCCTGTTCATCAGTGTATTCACCATCAGGGCGTCTATCGCCGTATCGGCCGTGGCTGCCGTGATCGTTGCGCTTCTGTTCGAACCGGCGCGGAGAGCCATGCAGCATTTTGTCGACAAGAAATTTTTCCGGGTACGTTATAATTACCGGCTGGCTCAGCGTGAGTTCAGCATTGAAATCAATCGTTTTGTCGATTTAAAATCCCTGGCGGGATTTGTTGTCCGAAAACTCGATGAGTTGATGCAGCCTGAGCAAATCGGATTTTTCCTTTTAAATCATGATCCGGCGGATTGGAATCTGATCGCTTCCAGTCATCCGGATGATGTTCCGGCTGATGTTAAAATGGAATTAAACAGGATTGCCAAAGGCTCCAGACATCCGGTAATGGCGATTCCCGCCTGTCTGGAAGCGGGGACCCCTTATGCTGCATTGAAGGGCCCTCTGTTCAATAACAGCCGGATCGGACTGGTCATGTCTCTCCGGCTGCCGTCCGGTCTGAACAGCGGATTTCTCGTCCTCGGCCGAAAAAAATCCCATGCGGTATACAGCTTTGAAGATATCGATTTGCTGAAGTCGGTGACGGTTCTGACCGTTTCGGCCATTGAAAGAATCAGTCTGCAGCGGGATTTATTACTAAAACAGGAGGAAACGCAGCGCCTGCAGGAGTTAAATCGCTTAAAATCCTATTTTGTCTCCAGCGTTTCACATGACCTGCAGACTCCCCTGACTTCGATAAGGATGTTTGCCGAGCTGCTGCAGACCAAATCCAGACTCAGTGAAAAAGAGAGACAGGAGTATCTGGAAATCATCGGAGGCGAGAGTGAGCGTCTCTCCCGTTTGATCAGCAATGTGCTCAATTTTTCAAGGATCGAGCGTGGTGAGAAGGCTTATCATTTCTCACGGGTCAACCTGAACCATATCATCGATTCTGTTCTCCGGGCAATGCGTTATCCGATCAGGCAAAATGGTTTTAATCTGGCCGCTCAGCTGCCGGATCATGAAATTTTTCTTGATGCAGATGCGGATGCCATTGCGGAAATGCTGATCAATCTGCTGGATAATGCCATGAAATATTCACGGGAACAGAAGCGTATCGGCCTTTCGGTTTTTACGGATCAGGACCAGGCCGTGATTGAAGTCAGTGACCAGGGGATCGGGATATCCGGGAAGGACCAGCTCAGCATTTTTGACCCGTTTTTCCGTTCTAAAGACGAAAAAATTCGCGCCATGGGAGGAGCGGGACTGGGCCTGACCCAGGTCCGGCACATTGTGGAAGCACATCAGGGGAAAGTCGTTGTGAAAAGCAAGCCGGGGAAAGGAAGCACATTCAGTGTTTTCCTGCCAGTGGGAGAAACCGAATGAAACAGATTCTTGTGATTGAAGATGATCCCGCCATTCAGAAAGGCCTGCGAATCAGCCTGGAAGAGGAGCATTATCGTGTTTTGACCGTTTCAGACGGGACAGAAGGATTACAGACTGCCATGAATCAATCATTTGATCTGATTCTTCTGGATTTGATGCTGCCCGGGAAAAATGGTCAGGAAATATGCCGGGAAATTCGGGAAAACGGAAATCATACGCCTGTTATTATGCTGACGAGCAGAAAAGAGGAAAGCGACAAGGTGCTGGGCCTGGAACTGGGAGCCGATGATTATATCACCAAGCCTTTCAGTGTCCGTGAATTAATGGCCCGTATCAAGGCTTTACTGCGGCGTACCAGCCCGAAAGATCCGGTTGGTGAAAGTGTCTCTTTTGGTTCAGTCACCCTTAATTTCAAGAAGCAGGAAGCCGTAAAAAGCGGCCATCCCATCAAACTGACTGTCAGGGAATTTAAGATCCTGAAATTCTTTATTGCCCATGAGCAGGAAGTGATCAGCAGAGATCAGCTTCTGGATGAGGTCTGGGGATACGATACGTTCCCGACCACACGCACAATCGATACATTTGTTTTAAACCTGCGGAAAAAAATCGAAGAGGATCCGTCGCATCCAGCGCATCTGATTACCATACATGGAGCCGGATATAAATTTCTGAAGTAATCCTGTCAAACGCACCCTCCTTATTATTTGACATTTTCTTGACAACTTCTTTGCATCATCATGACAACGCAAAAAACGATATGGTTATCTTGTTTTCAGGATGAAGTGAACCAAAAAAGGAGAGAGCCATGGTTACTTTGAATCGCCGGTTATTCAGCGTTCCGATAACTGCAGGATTCGTTCTTGCCAGCCTGTATTTTATCCCTGTTTCCTGCATGGGACAGGTATCGGACAAGAGGGTACAGGAAGCTTATGAATTGAGAATGAAAGGGCAGGCCGATTCTGCCAGGGACCTGCTTGAAAAGATCCTGGTCCAAGATTCCACCAATGCAGCGGCCTGGTATGAGCTGGCGCGGACCACGCAGCATATCGGATTGGGCAATCCCCGGACAATGTTCACGGCGTTGGATGAGGCGGAAAAGGCCATTGAAGATGCGGTTGAAAATGATCCGGACAACATCATCTATCTGTTCTATAAAGGCAATATCGATTTTACGAAGGTTTATGTTTCAATGATGAGGCAGCAGCCGGGGATTCAGGATCAGGTTAAAAAGGCGGTTTCAACCTATGAATCTGTCCTGAGCCTGAAACCGGATTACCATGAGGCCAAGCTGTTTCTGGTCGAGCTTTTAAAAATGGTCCCGCCTGACATGGGGGGAGATTCAGCAAAGGCTGAAAAATACACCCGGGAATTGGAAAAGGCGGATATTGTGTCCGGTGCCAAGGCGCGTGAATTGATGATGCCGGAAGGAACGGATGTGATCGCATTCTGGGAAAAAATTAAAAAGGACCGGCCGGATAATGCGGATGTCAATGAAGCATTGGGAAAAGCGTATCTGTATCATGACAATATCGGTGCTGCAACCCGGTGTTTTGAAGAGGCCATGCAAATGGATAGCGGAAAGCATATTCTGTATGTCGATTTGGGCCGGTATTACATGATGCAGGCAATGCAGAATCCGGCGAAACTGGATTCCCTGGCTCCCATGATGATCAAGAACCTGGAAATGTATTTGAAAACGCAACCGGAACCCGTCAATCCGCTGAAAGCCTATGTGATCGCCAGCCTGGCAAAAATCAATTTCCATATGGGAAATCAGGAAGACGGCAGCCGGCTCAACAATGAAGCCATGGCGCTGGATCCGAATTATTCAAGAGCCTTTGGCATTCCGGGGCGGATTCTGTTCGATCTCCCGGATGAGATTTCACATTTTCATGCATGGTTCTCAAGGCCGTTTTAAAAGTATGACAGGATTTTTATCAAAGATGAGAGGAGGATGCCCCATGTTTAATCTGAAAAAGATATGGTGTGCCGTTGTTCTCGTATCGGTCATGTTCAACTGGAATTGCTCCAAAAGGTCGGCCACGGGTCCTGAGGAGGCATCCGGCCCCTGGACCATATACACCACGGCTGACGGACTGCCGGGCGGTTCGGCGGCTGCGATTGCATTGGAATCGAATGATGCATTCTGGTATGTTCCCATTGTCGAGGGGGGAATGGGTATTGTTCATTTTGACGGCAGTTCGTGGAAACCGTATACCACAAATAATGGGATGTGTTCGAATACCATTATATGGTTTGAACATACGCTGGCACTTTCTTCTGACGGGATTCTTTGGGTAGGCACATTCGGGGGAGGTGTTGCCAGGTTTGACGGTCAAACCTGGACGAGTTATACGACAGCGGACGGTCTCTTGTCCAATGATGTGTCGGGTGTGGCCATTGCACCCAATGGAGACCTGTGGTCTGCACATCCGGCGTCCGGAGTCCGTGGTTTGTCCCGTTTTGACGGAGAAACCTGGACCGTTTATAGAGAAAGTGAACTGGGTGTCAGTTATTGTAATTTAATCAATATTGTTTTTGATCCGGACGGCACCTTATGGGCAGGCGGCAGCCATGTCGTATTGCGTTTCAGGAACGGGACGTGGACCAGCTTCAGCACGGAAACAGGATTGGATCTGCCTGTGGCACTCTATATGGATGCCGGTTCTGACGGTAAAATATGGATCGGCGGAGGCGATGGCGTATCGTGTTTTGACGGCCGGTCCTGGACGCCATTCTCATTTGAAGAGATGGGCGGAAATACAGGTGATGTGGAATTCCTCCCTCTGGCTGTCGATTTTGAGAATGTCCTGTGGGCAGGTGTTCCCGGACAGGGTGTATTTCAATATGACGGGAATGAATGGAATAAATTCAATTCTGAAGGCGGCCCCGCTCTCCTGGATGTCATGTCGATCACGATCGGGCCCGATGGTGCGGTCTGGTTTGGAACCGAGACGGGAATTTCCCGATACAAGCCGGAGAACGGAAACAGTTAGGTCAGAAAACCGGTTGCGGAATCGTCTCATCATCAGCGATTCAGCCGATGTGCTTCAATAACCATATAAGTACATGATATGAACCGGGAGGTTATTATGATTAACAAATTACATGAACATATCGTTCATGATCTGCAGCAAAGTGCCAGGACCGACACCATTTTTGTCGTGACAGCGGTTTTATTCAATCTCATTGTTCTGGCGATTAATTCGGCCGTGGCCGGCAGTGCGGTTTCCGACAAGGCCAATTCCAGTGATGATTTTGTGCTTGTTGTTTTTTTTATCATGGGCATTGTGGTGAATACCATCTCGATGTGCGCCTTATCGACAGGAAAAAATACCCGGAACAAACTGCTTAAGGGACTGCTTGCCATATACAAGGACAATCAGGTCGATAAGTACTACGATGCGTCCCTGCTGACCCATTACAACAAACGGTATGTCCTTTTTACCGGCGTCATTGCCTGCCTGATGGGCGTATCGATCGTGGTGCCCCTGATGATCCGTTTCTTATAATGAATTCACTGACGAATGGAGAATGTCCAATGAAGATGATGACAATCACCATGAGTATCTGCCTGGCGCTGTCATTCATGAACTGCGCCACGTTTAAAGGCGATATCAGCGGCAAATTTGAATCACCGGCCGCCAGGAATGCCGGAGCCGGCGATGTCCGTGTCTTTTTCATTTTCAGCCATCTGAGCCAGACCAAGGGATACGATGCCATTCCGAAACTGGACTCAGAGAGGCAGCGGATCCGGGGATTCGATGATTTTTTTCAGTATGCCCTGAATGAATTGAGCAATATCAGGACCTATTCGACATTCACGAATGATGCATCGGATGTCAATGATCCGGAACGGAGGACTGTCAGGGACAGTCTGATGCATACCCATGATTATGTGATGAAAATCACTTTTCGCCGGGAAAAATCATTCGCTGCCCACACATTTGGAAAAATTATCTCCTCAGCTTCCTTGACCACAGTGCCGGTCCCTTATAAATACACCTACACGGTTGAAGTGCAGCTTTTAAATTCAAAGGGCCGGCTGATAAAAAATTATTCGAGAGGGACGGCATTGACCAAATGGGTTCAGACCCTGATGATATTTGTTTATCCGTTCCATCCTGAAAAAAGAAAGAAGGAAGAGATCTATGTCGAATTTTTACATGATATATTTAAACAGATTGAAACTGAAAAGGTTTTAAATTAATTGTCATCATACTGTCCTGACCGGCTTTTACCCGGTTTTATACAACGGGATCCAAGAGCCCCGGGCCGAAAAGCGGTGGATCTGAAGATAATCCTGCCTGTCCGTTTGGTTGAGCAGAGAAAAAGAAAAAAGCCCGGCTTTTCAAGGCCGGGCTTTTTAAGGGGAGAGAAAAATGAGAGTCGATTTATGTCAAGGTATTTCCCCGGGAGACAAGATCTCCGAAGGAGAGCCCTTCATTATCCTTAAATTTTGCTCGCCAGCTTCAGCAGCAGCGCTACCGGGATGATCACGATGAACAGGGGAAACAGCAGCGGTACGGCGACTGCAAGCAGAACGGCCCCGACCACGCCCATCACGGCCAGTCCGACCACGCCCAAACTCGAAAACACGATAAGCACGATGAATCCGGCCAGAAGCAGGCCGCCGATCGCGGCCACGGGTGCGATGGCAATTCCCACCACTGCCCCGATCAGCCCTTCCAGCAGCGGCATGCCGATCGCCGCGGCCACAATAATGAGACAAAGCACGAGCAGTCCGTTTTTCATCTTTTTGAGGTTCCTTTCATGGGTTTGATTGATCTTCAAACCAAAGGTTTTTCCTGTGGTTCTCGATCTCTCCTGAGCGGCACTTACGTGCCGCCTTTCAGACTCACCGGCTCCGCCGGAAATCTAAAAGCCACCGTCATTGGCGGTGGATCATTTGCTCAATATACGATTCCGGCGGAGAAAAGTTGCAGGGAATGAGTCCGGACGGTGCAGCGCCGGATGCGGGATCGTCAGAATGAAAACACGCGGAATCAAGGATATTCAAGCCGGTGTAACGGGTTGCATGTCAACGCGGTGTCTTTTCATTCCGTCCAAAGCATGATTTGTGACAGCCGGGAATAAAACGCCGGGGCAGGTTGTCAAACAGGCAGGTTTATGCGGGCGGTTTCAGCTGGCCCGCGACTTCCGGTGCAGGACCGTATCGGTTCGCGTTTCATGCATGGATGGACGGTACAAATCATGGTACTGACAAATGGAAAGGAATGTTTTGAAAGCGAAAACCATCACTTTGATCATACCGGCTGTTTTTCTGGTTCTCTGCCTGAACGGGTGCCGGTCCGGTGAGGTCACAGCCGGCCGGGCCGGTACTGGCATATCCGTCGACGGGGATCAGTCGGACTGGTCCGGTAACCTTGTTCTGAATGAAGAGGCCAATGCGGCTTTCGGATTTTTAAGGGACAGTACTTATTTGTATTTGTGCCTGGTCACGCGTGATGCGGAACTTCAGCGACAGGTGGCCGGGCGCGGATTGATCGTCTGGCTGGAAGCGGATAAAAAGTCCGGGAACCGTATCGGCATTAAATTTCCGGTGGGCATGAAGGACATGGACCTGCCCGTGCCGAAAAACGAGGGGGACCGGCCGGGTATGCGTGACGACAGGCGCATACCGCTGTTCGAAAGCAGACTGAAGGAACTTGAAATTCAGGAGCCGGGTGAGGATGAATTTACGTCTTTTCTGTTCTCGGAAATCGCGGAATCCGGTCTGGCGGCCAGTGCGGACCTCAAACCCGACCGGCTGGTCGTTGAAATGAGAATCCCGCTGGTCAAGGAGGAAGGCCGGCCCTATGCACTGGCGCAACGGACCGCCGCTATGGTCGGTGTGGAAATCGAATGCCCCGGCAGGGACGCCATGCGCGGAAACGGCCCCGCGTACGGGGGCCCTGGGGGCATGCACCGTGGCGCGTCGGCGGAGCCGTTGGATGAAGGCGCGTTTCCCGACGGAAGGCCGGAACGCGGAATGCGTCCGAAGAACATTGAATCGTTTCATGCCGAATTCACGGTGCATTTAAACAGGCAGGAATAGGCCGTAACGGGATTGACCGGTCCATGGGCCTGTTCCCGGAACATAAACGGCTCCGGTCCTGCATCGGAAAAAACACAACCAGGAACAACCAATATGAGGGATCACTCGATGATCCGAAAATCAGGACTGTTATTCAGCGCACTTGTGGCACTGACCTTTCTCAGCTGCGGGCGTCTCGTGCTGAAAAGTACACGGATTCAGGATCCGATCGCCATTGACGGGAACGATGCAGACTGGGAGTCCGTTCCGCTCACCCGCTTCGATTCGTGGGATGTGTCACTCGGACTGGCCAACGACAGGGCCAGTCTCTACGTGCTGGTCTATTTCGAAAATCCCATGCTGCTGATGGAAGCGGGCATGCGCGGCATGGATCTGGCCATTTACACACAGGACAGTCATACTCCGGCACTCCGTCTACACTATACGGGTGCGGACGGTCCCGGTTCAGAACACGATCCGGGTCCCGGGGACAGTTTCTGGATGTGCCTGAGCGGGGAACAGCAGAAACGATTCCTCGAGCAGCAGAGAGCCATGAAAAATCAGATCGTCGTGACCGGGGGGGAGAAGACGGACCGTATTGATCCGGACGGATCCGGGGGTGTCTGCGCAGCCCGTATCATGCGCAGCGTGTTCAGCGGCTATGAGTGGAAAATCCCGATTTCCGGAAATGAAAAAGGACTTTACACGCTCAATGCAGGTCCGGGGGAGCCCCTGGATATCCGGATGCATCTGGGTGAGCGGAACCGGAACAGCGCTCCCGGCGGTCCGCCCGGTTTTGCGGGCATGGAAGGCGGCCCCATGGAAAGGCCCGGGATGCCTATGCAAGGCGGGGCATTCCTGCACGACGGGGAAGTCCGGCTTCGCGTGATTCTTGCGGATCAGCCGGGCTCATCCAGGTAGAACGAGGTGAATGTCATGAAAAAGATCATTCGATGCATGGTGATTCTGGGCCTGCTGTCACTTTTGCACTGTGCAGGCAGCGGGATAAGCAACAGAACCGTTATTGACCGTGACAGTGCCGGGGGGAACGACTACCACGGTTTGCGCGCGAAATGGACGGTCACACTCAGGTCCGCGCACGGAGGTCCCGGGCTCATGACACCCATGTCACCGGGGCGGATGCCCGGCTCCGAATTTCCACTGACCGTGAGCGCCACCCTGATGGCGCCCCCGGTGATCGAAGCGGGTTTCGCTTATTATGAAAGCGCCCTGAACATGAGCCCGGCCGAGTCGGATTCGTTCCGGCAGAAATACAGGGCCGGGTGTGAGCCCGATGCCTACCTGCTTGTCGAAACCGTCATACAGACTTCCATGGCCGAAAGCTACCTGGATCTGGACAGATGGGCCGTATTTCTGGAGGATGATGCGGGCAATTCGAACGAGCCCGTGAAAATCGTGGAACTGCCCGGCCTGACACAGACCGTGGAAGGCATGATGGCGGATCCCTGGCAGAAACGGCCCATGCATTTCGATTTCACGCGCCGGAGAAAGAATGTGCTGTTCTATTTTCCGAGAAAGGATTATTACGGCAATCCCGTTCTGCATGACGATTTGAAAGAATTGAAGCTGGTGTTTGTGCTCGAAAAAGGCGGATCGGGCAGGGGAGAAGGCTCCTGGATTTTTTCTGAGGATGAATAGGATTTTCGGCTTCATGAGGGTTACACCGGCTGGTGAACCCGCCCTGATCTGGCGGCGTTCAGCCGGCCGCGTCCGCCGAGTGCGATGATTCCGGGACAGAGGCACGTTTGATTTTTCCCGGCCGGAACCTGCAGATCACGGAGGTAATATCGTCCTCCTGGGCCTCCGCGGATGAAAAATCCAGAACAGCATCGTGCAGTTGTTTCTGCATGTCGCGGATCCGCTTCCGCCGGTTTTTTGCCACCACCCCGAGCACGTTTTTCAGACCGAATTCATTTTCATCCCGGTCATGCGCTTCCACAATACCGTCCGTCAGCAGAATGATCAGGTCGTTGGGTTCGAGTCTGACGGGACCGCTCTTTTCGTACGTGTATTCCCGGATAAATCCCAGCGGGATTCCCGTACTGGACAGTTCTTTCCTGATACCGCCCTCCTGATTCAGAACAAATCCCGGCACATGTCCGGCACTGGCGTACACCATGTGATGATTTTCAATATCGATCCTGACCATGACCAGCGTAACAAAATGCGTTTCATCCAGGTCCCTGACCAGCTCCCGGTTCAGCCATGTCAGAAGTATGCCCGGGTCGGATTCGTGCCTGGCAAAAGCGTGAAGATAGGCCCTTGTCTGTGCCATAATCAGGGCCGAACTCATGCCGTGACCGCTGACATCCCCGATGACCACGCTGTATGTACCGTCGTGCATTCTCAACGTATCATAATAATCGCCGTTGGTTTCCGCTGCCGGTATCGAAGTGCCTGTAATTTCGAATTCCGGAAAGGACAGGTCGTTTTTATAGAGCTGGCCCTGCACCTTACGTGCCAGCTCGATCTGCAGGGCCTGCTCCTGCTGTTTTCTTGTCTCGGTGATATCGCGCAGTACGGATACATAATGCCGGATCCGGCCGGTTTCGTCTTTCATGGGCGTAATGGTCTGTTCACTCCAGTAGAGCGTGCCGTCCTTTTTCCGGTTGACGATCAGGCCGTTGTAGGGCTGTCCGCCGGATATGGTTTTCCACAGATGGCTGTAAAAGGTCCTGTCGTGCTGGCCCGATTTCAGTACGGACATATTGAGACCGAGGATTTCCTTTTCCGTGTACCCGGTGGTTTTTTCAAAAGCGGGATTGACATATTCAATGATGCCGTTTTCGTCCGTGATGACCACGCTGTCCGCAGTCTGCTCCACTGCATTGGACAGTTTGCGCAGTTCCTGCTCGTTCTTTTTGATATCCGTCACATCGACGGTATGCACCATGACCAGATCCGGCGGAATTCTGACAAAATGAACGATCATCTCTTTTTTGTCTCCCGTACTGATCATCTGATAGGACATTTCCCGGGATAATGTTTCAGAATTCCCATGCATGCATTCGTGGAACCAGTCATGGATTTCCGGGGCGTGCGCATACATATCATGTGCGGTTCTGCCCAGATACCGGCTGATCCGGTTATGCGTGATATTTTCAGCGGCCTTATTGTAATCGATGAGGACAAAGTCGTTGTCCGACTTCTGCCATACGTATGTGGGAATCGGGATACCTCTGAACTGCGCGGATACGCGGGCCTCGCTATTCATATGGGATATTTCCGCGAGTTTCCTCTGTGTGATGTCGCTGAATACCACGGTGCCGCCCTGAATCCGGCCACTGTCGTCCGTGAGCGGACTCGCCGAAACATGGATGTAGACACCATCAGGCCGCTGCCCGTTTTTGATAAAAATAACTTCGTCCTGCACCTCCTCGTTGCGGATGGCTTTTGCCAGGGGCAACTCATCGGGGGGAAAAGGCGTGATTCTGTCCGGATAAAAACAACCGTACACCGAAGTCCAGTCGCCGATACCGATGTCCCGGGACCCGATTCCCAGTATTCTCCGGGCGGAGTTGTTGAAATACAGAAACCGGCCGTTGCGATCCGCAACAATCACACCTTCGGACAGGCTGTTCAGTACGGAATGAAGAATTTCGTTTTCTTTCTGATGATCATCGGGCGGGGCGATCGTGCTCCGGGATTCGGAAAATGCATTGATTATCCTGCGCACTTCTTTCATAAGCGGGTGCTCCCATTGATCGTTCGGTTCGGGCAGATCTAAATTAAACGTTACGGAATCAATTCGGTTTCAATAATTATCAGGCGGAATGAACCGATTTAAAGCACTTGGTTTATTACAATGATTTGCGTATTTTAACCGGAAAGTGAATTTATGCGTGAATACCGGGAATGAAACAGTCATTCAGGTTGTCCAAAAGGTATCGGTGCTTCATGCGCGGCCAGGTCATAAACGGAAGGCGTTGCTGATGAAAATGCGAATCACAGTCATGACGGTTCTGCTCGCAGGATCGGCGTTTCTGCCGGTCGCCGGAGAAATACCTGCACCCGTCACAAAAAATGCCTCGAAGGAAGCAACGGCCCTGCTTCGGTTCTTTTATGATATATCCGGAAAATACACGCTGACCGGGCAGCATAATTATCCTGCCACCAAGTCCAGGAACAGTGAATTCTACCACCGCTATCTCGGCCGGACACCGGTGATTTTCAGCACGGATATGGGATTTGCGGAGGCCGGAGACAAGGATTCCTATCTGGCCAGGCCGGATATCGTTCAGGAGGCCGTCAGCCTGCACAGGGCGGGAGCCCTGGTCGCGATATGCTGGCACGCGGCGCCGCCGACTGCGGATGAGCCGGTGACATTCCGGCCGGACCGCGGTGAGGAGCCAACGGACAGCCTCAATACGGTTCAGGGTCGATTGACCGATGAACAGTTCAGGGACCTGCTGACGCCGGGTACGGACATGTACAACCACTGGTGCGCACAGGTCGATGTCATCGCCGGATTTTTAAAACAACTGGACGATGCCCATGTCCCCGTGTTGTGGCGTCCCTATCATGAGATGAACGGCAACTGGTTCTGGTGGGGTGACCGGCGCGGCGTATACAGCACCCGTGCGCTTTATATTCAGCTTTTCAACCGGCTTGTCAATCATCACGAACTGAAAAACCTGATCTGGGTGTGGAGCGTGGACAGACCCGGCAAACCGGAGATGCAATTCAGCCTGTATTATCCCGGCGATAGCTATGTCGATATACTTTCACTCGATGTGTACGGGAGGGATTTCAAGCAGGCTTATTATGACAGTCTGAACGCACTCTCGAATGGCAGGCCGTTGGTTCTTGGCGAGGTCGGCAATCCGCCGGGAGCTGATATTCTGGAAACACAGCCGCGATGGTCCTACTGGGTGATATGGGCCGGGATGGTCCGCAATACATCCAAAAAAGAGCATCTGGCACTGCTCGAAGATCCGCGTGTGCTGGTTCTCGAAAAACAATCCTACTGGGATGCCGTGGCCCCGTATCACCGGGCCTGCGGCCTTGCCGTCACATCCGGCCGGTATATCAGACCCAGGATTTTCAAACGCACGGATTTTTCCGGCAGATGGATTCTCAATGAAGAAAAAAGCATATTCGGCAATTTCGGCGCCGGCGACGTGCCTGTCCGGTTACAGGTGGAGCAGAATGAAGACAGCCTTCTCGTTGAAAAAACGATTCTTGTCGAATACGATGACGACCGTGTGACGGAAGAAACGATCAGACTTGACGGAACCGAAACCCGTTCCGATGGGGGATTTATGCATACCACGCGTGTTTCGACGGCCAGGTGGTCCGCATGGGGAGATACGCTGCATATCGAATCCCTGATATTGTTCGGTTCGGGCGAGAATGCCATGAGAGTGACGACCACGGAATCCTGGGCCCTTGAAAACGGGGGCAGCATGCTGAACCTCAAACAATCCGGCAATTCACGGTGGGGCAGGCAGCATGCCTCGATTGTCTATGAACGGGAATAAATTAAGCATCATTGCGATTAAGAAGGTTCTGTTGGGTCGTCAGGTCATTGGATCATAGGGTCGTTGAGTCGTCGGACCGGATCGTGAAATGGAGGATCGGAGAGGATGAGAAACGGAGAATAAAAAATCAGAACGGATTTTTAAGGCAGGACTTCTTTTGCTCCGTTTCACCGCATCTCCGTTTCTCTGTTGTTGCGGTCCGCGGTCTTGCCGTCAGCGGTCTGTTGGGTCATAGGATCGCTGAGCCAGATCGTGAAACGGAAGATCGGAAATGAAAAAACGAAACTTAACAGGTTGAAAGGAGAACTTTATGAAAAATCAACGAAGTCTGATTGTGTCCGCAGTCTGTGCGTCCGTACTCTTTGTGTTCGCATCCAGTATTTTTGCGGGAAACAAAGTCAACTTTTCAGGAACATGGCTTCTGGACGCATCCAGGGTGGAAGCCGGTGCAGAGGGTCCCAGAATGAGCCTTGACAAGATGGTCGTCATTCAGAAAGACGATACGCTGTCCACCGAGAAGTTCATGTCCAGCGATATGATGGGTGAAATGCAGATCCCCGAGACGGTGACCCTGGACGGCAAGGAATGCGTCAGTGAAACACAGTGGGGAGGCACGCGGCATGCCACGGCTGCCTGGTCCGAGGACGGCAAGGTGCTGACCATTAAAAGCCTTATGAAGATGAACTGGAACGGTGAGGATGTGGAAATGCACGCCTCGGAGGTCTGGAGCCTTGAAAAGGACTCGGTCCTGAAAATGGAGACGATGCGGGAAGGACCCATGGGTGTCATGGAGAACGTGATGTATTTCAATAAAAGCCAGGAGTAATTGACCGGATTTTTTTTAACCGTAGGAGCATTCGTTGAAACTGAATAAAAAAGTATGGATACCGGCCGTTGTGCTGCTGGTCCTGACCGTCACGGCGGTACTCATTCTGGGACGCAGGAGCAGCGATAAGACGACCTATACGTTCGAAGAAATCACCCGTGGCGATTTTGAAAATACGGTGGACGCCACCGGCACCATCGAGCCGGTGACGACCGTCGAAGTCGGCACCCAGGTTTCAGGCATCATCGACCAAATCCTGGTCGACTTCAACGACCATGTCAAGCGGAACCAGCTGATGGCCGTGATCGACACCACGCTTCTCTCCGTTCAGGTCAGTGATGCCCGTGCCGGCGTGCTTCGAAGCCAGGCTCAGTTTGATCAGGCCAAATACAATTATGAACGGACAGAAAAGCTCTTTCAGCAGAATCTTCTCGCAGAATATGAGTATATCACAGCAAAAAGCAACTATCAGTCCGCCCTGTCCTCCCTGATGTCCGCGAAAAACAGTCTGGAGCGTGCCGAGCGCAACATGCGGTACGCATTTATCCGGTCCCCGATCGACGGAACCGTCATTTACCGCGAGGTTGAAGAGGGCCAGACCGTGGCCTCGAGCTTTCAGACACCCCGTCTGTTTCTTATCGCCGAGGATCTGTCAAAAATGGAGATTCATGCCCTGGTGGATGAGAGCGAGATCGGACTGATCAAGGAGGGCCAGTCCGTGCGGTTCGAGGTTCAGTCCCATGACGAGAAGCAGTTCACAGGAATGGTGAGACAGGTATGGCTCCAGCCGGAAACCGTGCAGAATGTGGTGAATTATACCGTGGTAGTGGATGCCGAAAATCCGGAGGGGCTTTTACTTCCGGGCATGACTGCCACGCTCGATTTTGTCGTGGAACAGAAAAAAGACGTGCTGATGGTTCCCGTGGCCGCGACCAAGCTGCAGCCCACCGAGTCCATGATGAAAACCATGTTCGAAAACATGCGCAAACGCTTTGAAAAGGCGGGCAGGGATTCATCCGGTGCAGCCGGAAGAACGCCTGGAACCCCTGGCGCAGGCAGATTCGCCGGTGCAGGGGGCGGTATGCCTTCCATGGGTTTCGGCGGAGGCATGGGAATGGGCATGCAGGGCAACGGCAATTTTGCCATACTCTGGTCGGTGGACGAGAAAAAGCACCTGCAGACATATCCGGTCCGGACGGGTTCCACGGACGGACGCCATATTGAAATCATCCCGATGCCGGGCATGAAGATCGAGCCGGGCCTGAAGGTGATCGTGAGCATTGAATCGGATGAACCGCCTGCCGAACAAAGAACACCGCGTATGGGTTTCGGACGAAGGCCGTTTTAATCAAACGGAATTCACAGGAACAGCGGAAACGGAGTCAGGGCGAATGCGGCCAAGTATTTGCGTCATGAACCGAATGAAAGAACATGATGATGAAGCCTGTTATTGAGATTAAAGATATCCGGAAAACCTATCATGTGGGAGAAATCGATGTCCATGCCCTGCGCGGTGTGGACATGAAGGTGGGCGCAGGTGAATTCCTCGCCATAATGGGCGCTTCCGGCTCCGGAAAATCCACACTGATGAATCTGATCGGCTGTCTGGACGAACCGACTTCTGGGCAGTATTTCCTCGACGGTATCGATGTCAGCGATCTGAGTAAAAACGCCTATGCGGATATACGCAATCAGAAAATCGGTTTCGTATTCCAGGGATTCAACCTGCTGCCGAGAACCACGGCGCTGGAAAATGTCGAGCTGCCCCTGTTCTATGACAGGACACACCGCATCCGGGATCCCGGAAGCGCCGCCACCGAGGCACTCGAGCGGGTGGGTCTTGCGGACCGGATGGATCATGTGCCGAACCAACTTTCGGGGGGACAGCAGCAGCGGGTGGCCATTGCACGGGCCCTTGTCAACAGGCCCAGCATTCTGCTTGCCGATGAACCCACTGGCAATCTGGACAGCCGGACATCCGTGGAGGTCATGTCCGTGTTTCAGGAACTCAATGCACAGGGCATCACGATTCTCATCGTCACCCATGAACAGGATATTTCACGGTACACAAGGCGTATCGTGACCATGCGGGACGGCCATATCATGAGTGACGAAGCTGTCAAAAAGCGGCTGGACGCAAAGACCGTACTGGATACGATAAAGGATGAGAACGGATGAAGCAGCTGAAAAGATTACTCAAAGCCTCGTTCAGGAGCATTCTGAAAAACCGGATGCGCAGTCTGCTGACTTCCCTGGGGATCATCATCGGCGTCAGCGCCGTGATTGTCATGGTGGGCGTCGGAGAGGGTTCACAGAAACGCATTGCCCAGGAAATCAGCGCGCTGGGAGACAACATGATCATCGTGTTTCCCTCTTTCAGCCAGCGGGGCGGTGTCAGCCGCGGTGCCGGAAGCTTCAACCGGTTTACCATGGACGATGTGGAAGCGATCCGTGAAGAAGCACGGCTGGTCCGGCATGTATCCGCCGTTGTCATGTCCGGCGGTCAGATCATCGCAAACGGCAACAACTGGAACACGCAGATTCAGGGTGTGGACCCGGATTTCAAGTTTATCCGCATCTGGAAACTTGCATCCGGGGATTTTTTTACCGAACGCGACAACCGGTCCAGGAAAAAAGTGGCCGTTCTCGGGCATACCGTGGCAGAGAATCTGTTCGGCACCATGGATCCCGTGGGGCAGAAAATACGCATCCGGAACACCCCTTTTAAAGTGATCGGCGTCCTTGAAAAAAAGGGGCAGGATGCCCGGGGCCAGGACCAGGATGATATTATCCTCGCACCCTCGACCACGGTGCTGAACCGGCTGAAAGGCGACCGGTTCATCAACATGATCAATGCAAGCGCCACCTCGCTGGAGGAGATCGAAAAGGCCCAGAATGAAATATCGCAAATTCTCCGCAGGCAGCACAAGATCGAATACGGCGAGGACGATGATTTTTTTGTGGCCAATCAGACCGCCATCACGGAAATGGCCTCGGAAACGTCGCGTATCATGACCATGCTTCTCGGTGCGGTTGCCGCGGTTTCACTCATCGTGGGCGGTATCGGCATCATGAATATCATGCTGGTTTCAGTGACGGAGCGGACAAGGGAGATCGGCATCCGCATGTCCGTGGGCGCGCGGGGCAGCGATATCCTGATTCAGTTTCTGCTCGAGGCGGTGGTGCTGTCTTTGTCCGGCGGCATCATCGGCATTCTGCTTTCGGCGGGAATCGCGCTGATACTGAATACGTGGACGGATATTTACGCAGTACTCAAACCCGTGATCGTGATCGCCTCTTTTACATTTTCCGGTGCCGTGGGCGTGTTTTTCGGATTTTACCCGGCCCGCAAGGCTGCCAGGCTGAATCCGATCGATGCGCTCAGATATGAATAAGGACCTGTGTTGCCGGAGGGAACGTGATTCGGAGACAGGGAGAAATGGTGAAACGGAGATAGTAAGGGTCGTTGGGTTTGCTGGGTCGACTGATATGCAATGGGTAATGTGATATGGAGCTTCGGTGAGGAGGAGAAACGGAGAGAATAGCGGGATTCAAACAGGATTGTGACGGGAGCCGATAGTTTTTTATCCCCGTTTCACCGTATCTCCGGTTCTCCGTTTCTGCCAGCTATGTGTGGTAAGCGGTTCGCCGTCTGCGGTCATTTTAAGGGGGTGGGTCGTGGGACTCATATACCCATATACTCTTCTACCGCTTTCAGCGGTCTTGTGTCAATAAACCAATGACAGGATATCCATGAAAACCTATCGAATGATTCTCATATGCCTGCTGTGGGCAGGTGCCGCCGCCTGTGCACAGACAATGGGTCTGGATCAGTGCATCGAACAGGCGATGCGCAGCAATCCCGGTTTGAAGAAAAGTGAATTCGGGTGGGACCAGTCCCGGATTTCAGCGAAACAGGCCTGGGCCCCGGTCATGCCCGGCATCTCAGCGAATGCTTCCTCTTCAAACAGCGGTCCCCTGGTTTCTGAAATGGCGGATCAATGGGATTGGAGTGTCGGCGGCAGTGTGAATCAGACACTGTATTCGCCCGGTCTGTATACGCGGATCGGTCAGTCCAGGGCACAAGAGAGATCGGCTGAATACGGTCTGAAGGCCTACAGGAATCAGGTCCGGAGTTCGGTGGAACGTCTGTATTATCAGATACTCACTTCCGATACGCTGATTGCTGTTTATAAAGCCAATATTCATCTGGCCGACGAACAGATCGGGAAAATGAGGCAGATGGTGGAACTGGGGATGAAGAGGCAATCAGACCTTTTAAAATCAGAGGTTCAGAGAGGAACCTTCGAAGCGCAGATGGTCCGCGAAAAAGAGACACTGGCCGCCTCCATCAGGGAACTCAATATCATGATGGGCCGGGATCCGGGATCTCCCCTGCGCATCGAACCGCTTGCCGTGGATGCCGTATCGGTGCCCGATTATGATTCGGCGAGGATGATGATGCTCGATACCAATCCTGAGCTCAGACGGTATAAATCCCAGATCGATGTGCAGAAACTGTCGCTTCGCATCGCCAGAGAGGCATTTTTGCCCTCTGTATCCGGTTCCTATTCCTATTCAAAAAGAAACGACGCACTGAGCGGTACGGACGTTGAAAGCGATCAGGTACGGCTCAGCCTCAGCATGGATCTGTTTGATGGATTCAGAAAGCACAGGAATGTGGCACTGAGCCGTCTGGATCTGGAATCCACCCGGCTCGATTACGAGTCCGCGCTCAGGGATGCGGAGGACAATCTGCTGAGCCAGTACAGGTCCATGGACACACAGAACCGGCTGATCACGATCCATCAGACCAGTCTGACATCGGCGCGCAAGGATCTGGAGGTGGTTTCACAGCAGTATGCGGAGGGATTCAGTTCGATTCTCGATCTCACCGATGCGCAGGTGTCCGTTTTCCAGTCCGAAGCCAGCCTGCTCCAGGATCTGTACATGCGAAAACGGATCGAATCGGAAATCAGGAGACTTATTGGACAATAGGACAAGATTAAAGGTTAAAGATTAAAGAACAAAGACAAAAGAACAAAGACAAAAGATAAAAAGTTCTGCAGGGGCGAAATATTTCCAGCATTGCAGATGAAACACATATAAGTAATCATAGTCCCGTAGGGACGTTATATTTATAGAAAAAAATGCCCTCATGTTATTATATCCTTTTTGAAACCCGGTTCGGGCCTGTCGCGGTGATCTGGTCAAACGGGGAGAATCCGCTGATCGACCGCGTTGTGCTGTCCCGGCCGGATATGACTGCCAGGCAGATCGTAAAAATCCTCGATCCGGCTCCGGCGCCGGGGCACTGCGTTGCGGCTGATGACCTGGCCGGCAGGATTCATGATTTTCTGGAAGGGGAACCGGTCGATTTCAATTTGCACGGCATTCGTCTGGACCGATGTCCCGCTTTTCAAAAAGACGTGCTTCATGCCGAATCCCGCATCCCCCGCAGTGCCGTGAGTACATATCACCGGATTGCGTGCCATCTCGGCAAACCCGGTGCTTCCCGGGCCGTGGGAAATGCGCTTGCCCGCAACCCGTTTCCCCTGATCATTCCCTGCCACCGGGCCGTTCGTTCGGATCTCACTCCGGGCGGTTTTCAGGGCGGATCCGGAATGAAGCGGGAGCTGCTGCTCATGGAAGGTCATCGTTTTGATCAAAGCGGCCGTTTGACCGGTCCGGCTCTGTATTATTGAATATATAACGCGCCGCTTCCGGTCCGCATCAACCCATTGAATCGCCCCGGCTGCCCGCCTCCGGCCGGGTTTTTGACCGTACCCGGAATCCCCGTAACAGCATCCTGAACATCCTATTTCATTATGAAAAAATGATGCATTTTGAAGCCCCGGCAGGACGGCCTTCCCCTGTTTTCCTTATTGTAAATATAGGACTTATAATAAAAATTCAGAATCAAATCACTTTGGTATAATATTTGTAAAATGCTAAAGCGTATCTTAAATCATATTTTTGATATCATAACGAGGATCCGTATGTTACTCGAAGGCCGTAAAATTAAGAAAATCAGACAGTCTCTCGGGCTGACTCAGGAAGAGTTCGCCCACAGGCTGGGTGTGACATTGTGTACGGTCAACCGCTGGGAAAACAACAAGAGCGTGCCCAGCAGGCTGGCCATTAAACAGCTTGAACGGTTTGCTGAAATGGTGAATTGATTTTAGTGCCATTAGTCCGGAAACCACCAGATCAGCATCATTAAAATCAATCCGCTATTGAAGGCGCAACAATGTTTAATCCAATTATTTCCTCCTGTTTCAGCACCACATGGCTTCATACAACTCAAATACCGGACTTGATTTTACATGATGAGGCAAACCGAAATCAACAGGCTTCCGGACAGTCCGAAAAGACCCGTTTGAATGGCAGCGCGACAGCCTTCAGACCTTCGTCTGACCAGAAAGGAGCGTTTCCTCTATGTTAGGTGTCGTTGGCAAACCTATCGATATCCTTTTGGTTGAGGATAATCCGGGCGATATCCGCCTGACCCAGGAGGCCTTCAAGGATGGCAAGGTGCGTAATAATCTGTTCATTGCACATGATGGAATCGAAGCCCTCGATTTCCTTCATCAACAGGGAAAATTTGCCGATGCGCCTCGCCCGGATCTGATTTTGCTCGATCTGAATCTACCCAAAAAAGACGGCCGGGAGGTTCTTGAAGAAATCAAGGCTGAAATCGATTTGCGACGTATCCCGGTGGTGATTCTGACCACGTCCAAAGCGGATGAGGATATTTTACGCACGTATGATCTCCACGCGAATTGTTATATTCCCAAACCCGTGGATCTGGATGAATTTATGACGGTCATCCGGTCGATCGAGAGTTTCTGGCTCACTGTGGTGAAACTGCCCAACCAATAAACCCTGTCCATCCGACACCAAGGAGAACACCCGAATGCGAGATGCAAAGAAAATGGATAGAAATGTGGTTATTTTAATCGCCGAGGACAGTCATACCCAGGCGGCCCATTTGAAGCACACCCTGCTGAAAAACGATTACCAGGTGGTTGTCACCTATGACGGCAAGGAAGCCCTGAAGACCATCAGAGACCAAAAACCCACCATTGTCATCAGCGATGTGCTCATGCCCGGCATAGACGGCTATGAACTGTGCCGAAAAATCAAGTCGGACAGGAACCTGCGCAACATTCCCGTGATCCTGCTGACCGCTTTATCCGATCCCAAAGATATCATCCGCGGGCTGGAATGCGAAGCAGATCATTTTATCACCAAACCTTATAACGAGGATTTCCTGCTGTCGCATATTCAGTACGTGCTTGTCAACAAGGAGCTGAGAAGAAATGCGATGGCCGAGATGGGCATCGAAATATTTTTCGCGGGCCAGAAACGGTTTATCACCTCGGACCGGATGCAGATACTCGACCTGCTGTTTTCAACATACGAAGCGGTTCTGCATAAAAACAATGAACTGGAACGCATCAATCTCGAATTGAAGCAGTCGCTCGAAACCATACAGAAACTGAAAGGGCTGATTCCCATTTGCTCCCACTGCAAAAAAATCAGAAACGATGACGGATACTGGCAGCAGCTGGAAGTATTTATCAAGGAACATTCGGATGCGGAGTTTACGCACGGGCTCTGTCCGGACTGTGAAAGAGAGATTTATACGAAATACCTGGATAAAACCAAAACTGAAGTTGCACCATAGATGAGAAGCAGCTGTATTCGGCGGCACCCGTAATCCTTATTGCCGGGGGAAAATACCGGCACAGGGGAACGGAACGGCGGGAGCCCGGGAAGTGATCATATGGAAATGACGCTTAAAAAAAGTATTCTGTTCATCGAGGACAACGCGTCCTACAGAAAAATGCTTTCCGATCAGCTCAGGAATCGTGGATTCGATGTTGTTATTGCCAAAGACGGACTTGAAGGATTGAATGCCGTCAGGAAGGAATGCCCCGATCTTGTCATTACGGATATTATGCTCCCGGGTCTGGATGGCCATAAAATCTGCCGCATGATCAAATTTGACAAGAATTTCAACCATATTCCGGTCGTTGTTCTGACTTCGCGTGATCTGGATGAAGATGAAGAACTGGCCAAACGCTGCGGCGCCGATGCATTTATTATCAAAAATACGCGAACGGCCATTATCCTGGATATTATTGTTAAACTTCTGAACCGTGACATTCAGGCCGGTTCGGATCCTGATAAACATACAAGTTAAATAAAAATTGACTTTTACCCTGTTTCAGATTATATTCTATGGAAATAATATGAACGGCGAGGACTGATTCATGGCAGGAAAACAGTTCATTGTATTGATGGGACAGGCTGACAACCCTGATCTGAAGTCAGTCGTATTTCCGCAGCGTAAACTGATATTGTTCGGCAGCCTTTTCGTTCTGGCGGTACTGTGTCTGGCTTATATACTCGGCAGAGGATTTCAGGGAGTTGAAACAAATTACCGCGCCCAGAAAGCGATTCATGAAAACCGGGTCCTGAAAAACAGTCTGGATGTCTGGGAACAGCGTTTTGATGAGATGCGTGTGGAACTGGACGATTTAAACAAACGCAACCGGCAGATACGCATGACAGCCGCGCTTTCATCTCCCGATGTGGAAATGGGAGTGGGCGGTCCGGAATCCATGCCGCGCCCAGGCCTTATGGACGTGCCGAGGCTGCAGGAGATGGAGCTGAACCTGGCCCGTTTCGAGGCGGACATGAACTGGCTGAAAATGAGCACAATTGAAATAGAAAGCCAGATGGATTCGAAATACAAGGAAATCGCGCATTATCCCTCGATCCGGCCGATAAAAGGCGGCTGGCTGACCTCCGGATTCGGGATGCGCAAGGATCCGTTTACGGGCGCAGATGAAATGCATAATGCCATCGATGTGGCCATTCGTCCGGGTTCGGAAGTGATGGCCACGGGCGCCGGCGTCGTCAAACACGTGAATCATAAGGTAATCAAGAACAAGGGCTTTGGTAAGTATATCATCATAGATCATGGATACGGATACGAAACGCTGTACGGGCATCTGTCCGAAATATTTGTCAAGAAGGGTCAGCAGGTCAAACGATGGGATCTCATCGGATTGACCGGAAATACGGGGAAATCCACGGCACCGCATCTGCATTACGGTGTTTCGGTCAATGGAGACTTCAAGGATCCCGTGAATTTTATTCTGGATTGATTATCTTCAGGTCCGGCACCATAAAAATGCGGCACTTAATCGATCATTAACAGCCGCCCGCTTTCACTTACATCGATATGATGATTTTCAGGCTTTCCTTTTTCAGGGCTTCCTCAAACGCCTGCCTCCATGCATGAATTGGATAACATGCCGTAATCAGGGGATTCAAATCGATCTTTTTTCCCTCGAGCAGCCGGATGGCGGGTACGAACGGACCGCATCGTGATCCGACGACGGTGATTTCCTGTATGACGAGGGCGTTGAGTGCGGGGCCGCTGTCATGATGGGTCGTGGATTTCAGTACGATGGTGCCCCTGGGGCGGACCAGGGCCATGGCTTTCATCATCCCCCCGGGATTTCCGGATGCCTCGATGATATAGTCGAATGACGGTTTGCTCACTGAATCGGCGTTTGCTGTGCGGATTTTCAAGGGGGCGAGCAATGCCAGTTTATGTTTGTGTTTTCCGAAAACGGTAATATCACAGCCTTCAAGCCTGAGCAGCCGCGCAATGATCTGGGCCAGTTTCCCGTCACCGATAATGCCCACTTTGCGCCCGGATATCGCCGGTATTTGTTCCAGGATTTCACAAGCCGCGGCCAGGGGTTCTGTAAATACGGCTTCCAGATCACTCACGCAATCGGGGACGATGTGCAGGTTGCGATTCGGCAGCACCATGTACTCGGCAAATGCGCCGTCATGATTCAGGATTCCGAGCACATCACGACCGGGACAATGCCTGGACAAATGCTGCCGGCACAGCCGGCACCGGCCGCATCCGATATTGATTTCACCGATGACGCGTTTCCCGGTCAGGGATTTATCCCGTGAGTCGATGACTTCGCCGACAAATTCATGCCCGGGTATACCGCTGAAATCCATATAACCCTTCAATATCTCAAGATCCGTATTGCATATGCCGGCATGACGGACGCGAATCAGGGCTTCGTCCGGTCCCGGTACGGGACGCGGCCGGTTTCGCTCGTTCAGCTCTTTGTCGAAGGTGAGGGCCCGCATCAGGATTTTCCATTTGCAGTTATATGACGTCCGGCCCAGGTATAAATAAAGGAAAGGGGACCATTGAAACGGATCACCTGCATTCCCAGACTTCCGGCGGCAGCCGTATTTTCCTCACGGTCATCGATGAACAGCGTCTTTTCCGGAACCGCGCCCGATATCTCCAAGGCACGGATATAGATTGCCGGATCGGGTTTGGCTAATCCCAGTTCGTGGCTGTACAATCGGAAAGGGAACCATTGCATGAATGCAAACTTTTTTTCGCAGTATTCGATATGCCAGGCGTTGGTATTGGAAAGAATGACCAGCCTGTATGCGCCGCGTATGGCATCGACGAAACGGACCATGGGCCAGATCGGTGAGAACATGTGCTGCCACAACCGTTTGAATCGCGACTGGGAGATTGAGAAGCCGAGCGCCTGTTTGACTGCATGATAAAATTCCGGGCCCGTGATCATGCCCTTTTCATACAGCTGAACAAATTCGGATTGCGTGAATATCCGGATGATGTCCTGTTCCAGGACAGGGGGAGATACGCCGGCCAGCCTTCGTATCGTATCCGATGGGTCGACACGGATCAGCACATTGCCCAGATCGAATATCACTGTTTCCAGGTGATGGCGAATAGCAGGGTTGATTGGTTGGATCATCTGTTAAAAATGCGGTCCGTATGCACGATATTTCAATTTTTTTCTTCGTCGATATCGAACATGGCCAGGAAATCGCTTTCACTCAGGGCCATTTGTTCCAGCTGCCGGGCCAGTTTGCGAATGCTTTCAAGCCGCATGCCCATTTCCTTGATGGTTACATTGACCTGATTCACGCTCGATGTGTTTCTTCCGCTCGCCATTGCAACCTGATCCATGGAATAACCCACCTGATGGGACATGGATTGCATGGCGTTGATCGCATTGCTGATCTGCTGAATTCGTGTTCTGTCCGATTCGACCAGCATCTGAATGGTTTCAAGTGCCGTATCCGTTTCGCCGGTGAATTCCCGTGAATCCTGTATCAGCTCCAGACTGGACTGCATGGTCTTTGCTACCTGCTGAATGTCCGATTTTAAGGTGTCGATCAGAATGGCCACCTCCCGGTTGGCTTCGGATGTGCTCATGGCCAGTTTGCGTATTTCAGAGGCCACCTGTCCGAAACGGCCTTCATGTATGCCGGATTGTGTGGCCTCTATCGACGCGTTCAATGCCAGGATATTGACCTTGGATGCAATATTGTTCAAAATATTCACGATATCGTCGATGCGGTTGGAATGCTGTCTCAGTTCTTCGACCGTGTGCCAGGAGCTGCTCACGGATTCGGATATCGATTTCAGGGTATTGAATGTTTTCTCGATGGCCTTGGTTCCCGAGAGTACGGCCTGATTGGTGTTCTCCGACGACTGTTCGCTTTCACTGGCCTCGCGGTTGATCTGATCGATACTGTTCAGCAGCGACTCGAGGGTTGAACGTGTTTTTTCAACCTGTTTATTCTGGGCCATGCTGCCATCCGCAATATTGCTGATGCTGTTTCTGATTTCCGTGGTCGATATAATAACATGCTGCGTGGTGCCGGCAAGGTCCTTACTGATCTTTGACAGACGGCCCGCCTGCTCGTTCAGCATTTGAATGAGGCTGCGCAGATTGAGCGGTTCGGTATTCACGGTCACGACGGGTATGCCCGCATCGACAGCTTTGTTGATGAAGGCGATCAGACGCGCATCCTCGATGAAAGTGATGATGCCGTCCACACGCTCGGCGATCAGGGTTTCGATGTGCCTTCCATAAACCATGGCGCTGAAATCCGATTTTTCGCGGGTTTCCTCAGGAACGATCCAATCGATATGTATATTTTGTACGGTCAGTTTGTCGTGTGCTGCCATGACCCCGTCATGCACATGCTTCCAGATTTCCGAATCGTCCCGGCCCAGTGCAACGATACGATAATTCCTGGTCGGAGGCGTTCCCGCCGGAACGGTCAATGAATCGTGAATTTCACGAGGGACCAGTATTTTCTGTGTGAGGTGATGCCAGTATTTTTGCAGATTATTCGTCGTGATAACCGTCGCCGGTATAAAAATCTGCGGTTTTGGAGGAATCCAGCCTTCCACCAGATGATTATACAGATTCATTACGGAATCATACCCCTGAACATAGGCACTCTGATCCAGCAATGCATCGATCGTGCCCGACTTCAGGTGCTGTATGTTCTGGAGTGTGAGGTCATGGCCGATAATGACAATATCATCCTTCTTTTTTAAAGATACGGCCTCGGCCACGATAAACGTGGTAACAGGATCCGTGGCATAGATGCCCTTCAGTCCCGGTGTGGAGTCCAGGATATCTTCGACGGCCATGAGGCCGAATTCCCTGTTCATCATGGATTCGAAAATATCGATCACTTCGACATGTGTATTCTGCACGAGCCAGGAATGAAAACTTTTCTGCCGTAATTCAAGCATGGCATTGAAACGAAAACCCGTGGCAATCAGCACCTTCCCTTTATTGCCCAGCATTTCCGACATCAGTTGCGCACTTTTCTGGCCGTCCGCGATGGGATCCGTACCGATGAAGGCCAGCCGCTTGCATGGTACATCCGTGATAGAATTAAAATCATCGATAATAGCGCCGAGATTGTCTCTCAGAATATGAAGTGTCTCGGCCACCGGCAGCAGTTTTCTGGGAACATTCGCGGGAGGGTAATCCGAGTGCAGGTGCAGTTTCTGTTTCAGACTTCCCAGTGTCAGGTTCGAGAGGCCCCGTGCCAGAGCCGGAAAATCCCGGTCCGACAGGTCGTGACCGCTTTGCTCAAGTCTCCGGAAGGGGAGTATACGTAAGCGGTATTCCCTGACAAAAAGGACTGCTGCAATGATCAGGGCCGCGACATTGAACACAGCCATCAGAATCGATGCGGCGCCCGGAGCCCGCATGGTGTATATCCGGGAAAACGTGAAGACCGTGAGCAGCAGGCAGAGAACGGTCCAGATAAATGCGGCCGCGATAAATCCATGTGTTTTTATGATTTTGATCAATGATTCTTTCATGATCCGGATGCAACCTCCGTGCTTTCACGCACTTCAGAGATGGATACATTGAACTTGCCCAGAAGTTCCAGTTCGCTTTGCGCCATCAGTTCAAGTACCGATGACAGTTGATTGACCTGATTGAGCTGGGATATCATGTCCAGGGTGGATTTGTCGACGTCCTGGACGGATTGTTTGTTTCTGTTGCTGACTTCCGTGACATGCCTCATGGCATCTTCGACGCGGTACGAGTAGGTCTGGATTTCGGCAATGGCATCGGCCATTTTCTTGATTCGTCCCTGGTCCACCTGAATCATGCTGCGGATTTCCTGAAGCGCTGTCTGCGCCTCTGTGGTCTGCTGTGCGGATTGTTTCACCTTGTCCAGACCGGCATGCATCACTTCTTCTATTTCACCGATGTCCTGTTTGACACGGTTGATCAGGGTGGTGATTTCCTGTGTCGTATTCGATGCATTGCCGGCCAGCCGTCTCACCTCGTTGGCCACGACCATGAATCCCTGGCCTTCTTCGCCTGCCTGTGTGGCTTCTATGGATGCGTTCAGCGCAAGCACTTTCACGCGGGACGTGATGTCCTGAATCATATCGATGACCGAATCGATACGCTCCGAGTGCTCACCGAGTTTTTCAACGGTCCGGCCCGTTTCGGTGACCGCATTTTCGATATGCTTGACCAGGTTCAGTGTTTTTTCCATGGCAAACGCACCCTCGTTGATCGCGGCAGATGTGTTGGCCGTGGCTTTGGCTCCGTCTTCGGTGGCGCGGCTGACCTGGTCGATATTTTCAAGCAGCGTTTCGAGGATGGTCTGCGTGTGTGTGACCTGGTCGTTCTGAGTGACGGATGCATCGGAGACAAATTCCATGGCGTTTTTTATCTGAAGTGTCAGATCGTCGGCTTCTTTGGTGCTGCTGATCAATACGTTGCTGAAGTTGAGCAGCTTGGAAGCCTGGTCCGAGATGGCCATGATCAGACCCTGCAGGCTGATGGGATCGCTGTTGAATGTGATGACGGGAATGCCGCTTTTGATGGCCTTGTTGATGATGGATATCATTTTTCTGTCGAGTGCGATCGTGGCGATGGCATCGTATTTCTGATCGATCAGGAACTGGAGTTTCCGGCAGAAAAGTTCTCCTTCCGCGATATCGGGATCCGGTTCCGGAACGATCCATTCGACGGTTGCGTTATGGGAAAGCAGCTCCTGTCCGGCATGAAGCACGCCTTCCTTGACCGGGATCCAGAACGCTGAATTTTCGTTGCAGAGCACGGCGATACGGAGCGGCGTTTCACTGACTTTTTCGGCGGGTTTGACGAGCCGTGCGAGTGCGTCCTGCGTCTGCAGCAGGCCCTGTTCGGGGTGCCAGTACATCTGATAATTTTCAGGCGTCACCACGTCCATGCGTGTCAGCATCCGGTGCGCGAACGGTTTCCAGGTCCCCATCAGGTAGTTGAACAGCAGAATCACCGGGTTGTACCCCTGGGCATAGGGATCCTGCCCCAGTGTCGCGGATATGAGCCCCTGGCTCATGCTGTTCATGGTCGGATCCGTCAAATCATGACACACGATTTTTATCTTGTCATTCAGGTTCCTGTCTTTGACGGCCCGGGCGACTTCATGAGGCGTGGCACCGTGTGTGACGTAAAAACCCCTTAAATGCGGCAATTCTTCAATGGATTTGATGGCATACCGATGCGTTTCCTCGGGATTTTCATGGTCGTCATAAATGTGGGCAATACGGATACGGGGGAAGTTGTTTCTGATCGCGTTCTCGAATCCTTTGCGTCTGAGCTCAAGATGGGTCGCTTCAAAACTGCCTGTCATGATGATCACATCACCGTGTCCCTCAAGAAGATTTCCCATCACTTCACCGCATTTGCGCCCTTCGAGAAAGGAATCCGACCCCACATAGCAAAGCCGGTAGCAGGGAATATCCGTCAATATGTTCAGCTCCTGGGCCGATGCATGAAGTCCTGCAATCAGACCGTTGAGCATATTCATATAAAACAGATCGGTGTTTCCGTCCGGATCATCGGCCTGTTCAGCCTGGATCCGCAGGGACGGGGACAGATTGCCGTGGGCCAGCTCACTCATCGCATTGGAAAGGGATTTGATGTCCGTTTCCGTGACTTCCTGCAGTTTGAATATCATGTCCTCTGAGATATTCATGTTGTATTGCATACGAAGCCAGGCGAGGAAAACAAGAAATAAGGATCCGAAAATGAAAATGATGATATTCATCAGGATAAGTGCCGTGGCCGGTGCGCCGGTATCCGGTACTGCGGGCTGCTGTGACAGAATCAATCCAATGACAAACCCTGCAATGAGCAGCCCGAAAAGCGCTGCAAGACTGATATAATAACGTGGATTATATTGATATGCATGACGAAACCGGCTGAAGGGCATGAATAAAACTCCATTTTGAAATGGTCATTGCCAATTTGAAAACCAGAATACGATCGGTTTATCTTAAATATAAACTTTATAGCATGTTAATCCGGTCAATGCCGTTTATATTTGACGTCAGCGAATGATGCAAAAGCCTTGCCAGAATTTATAACAAATGATCAATTAAATCAAGGGGGAGTTGCTGCGGGCTGAAATACCCGGGCGAACCGGCAGGCATAGGGAAGTTCAGGCAGTGTGGGGCGCTGTGCCGGCAGAGAAACGGGGAAGGGGGAAAAAATACGCGGATATGGTTTCATCGGGCATATTCCGGAGCAGGGAGACAGGTCGGTAGAATATTAAAAATAATCTTAAAAAAGTTAAAATTGACGTAATTATAAATAAATTCTTGATTGTTAATATAAAATTCGATATAATATAATACAATAGAGAGAAAATATAAATCGGAAATTATGTTCTCAAAAGTATTCAGTGCGGGTGTGCTGGGCATCGAAGGATATATTGTGGAGGTCGAAGCCCATCTGGAAAGGGGAATGCCCCATTATTCGACAGTGGGGCTTCCGGACGGCGCGGTCAAGGAATCCAAGGAAAGGGTGCTTGCGGCCATTAAAAATGCCGGGTATTATTTACCTAGCAAACGGATTACCGTGAATCTGGCACCTGCGGATGTGCGTAAAGAAGGATCTGCCTTCGATCTGCCCATTGCCATCGGCATTCTTGCGGCCAGCGGTTTTGTCGATCCGGCCGGGCTGACAGATACCGTCATTCTTGGAGAGCTGGCCCTGGACGGTCAGGTGCGGCCCGTACACGGCAGTCTTTCCGTGGCCATGGCGGTCAGGGACCAGAAAATTGACCGCATCATTCTTCCGAAAGAAAATGCCTGTGAGGCCGCCATGGCGCGCGGATTGCGTGTTTTCCCGGTAGAAACCATTCACGAGGCCATCGGCCTGGTGGAAGACGGATTGCGGAATCAGCCCTTCCGGCTGGATATGTCGCGTGTTTTTTCACAGAATGCAAAGTACCCCGTGGATTTCAGTGATGTCAAGGGACAGCATCATGTGAAAAGGGCCCTCGAGGTGGCAGCAGCGGGGGGCCACAATGTACTGATGATCGGCCCTCCCGGTTCGGGTAAAACCATGCTGGCAAAGCGGTATCCGACCATTCTTCCCGATCTTACGCTGGATGAAGCCCTCGAGACCACAAAAATTCATTCGGTTGCGGGTTTGCTGCCCTCGGATTCGGCCCTGATCGCCACACGTCCGTTCCGTTCACCGCATCACACGATTTCCGATGCCGGATTGATCGGCGGCGGACATGTTCCCAAACCCGGTGAAGTCAGCCTTGCCCATCACGGTGTGCTTTTTCTGGACGAGCTGCCTGAATTCCGTAAAAATGTGCTCGAGGTCATGAGACAGCCCATGGAAGACGGCAGGGTGACCATTGCCAGAGCGGCTGTGACAGTCACTTATCCGGCCCGTTTTATGCTGATCGCTGCGATGAATCCCTGTCCCTGTGGATATTTTTCGGACCCCTTGCATGAATGTTCCTGTATCATTCCGCAAATACAGAAATACAGGTCCCGTATTTCGGGTCCCCTTCTTGACCGCATCGATATACACATCGAGGTACCGGCGGTGAAATATCAGGAGCTGAGAAACGGGGAGGACGGGGAATCCTCACAGGGCGTACGCGGCCGGGTCAAGGAGGCAAGACAGAGGCAGCATGCGCGTTTCAGGCAAAGATCCGGCATCTACTGCAATGCACACATGGATACGAAACTCATCCGGTCGCACTGTGTTCTGGACTCCGAAGGGAACGCCCTGCTGCACCGGGCGATTATCAGGCTGGGATTATCGGCCCGTGCCTATGACCGCATTCTGAAAGTGGCACGAACCATTGCGGATCTTGAAGGTGCCGGCAATATACACCCGTCCCATCTGAGTGAGGCCATTCAGTACCGCAGTCTCGACCGGGATTTTACGGGGAACTGAATCAAGAAAGCAGAGGTCTTCGGGTCGTTGGGTCATTGAGTCATTGAGTCTTTGGGTCATAGGGTCGTCGGGTCGTCGGGTCGGAGTGTGAGACGGAGGGCCGGAGAGGATGAGAAACGGAGAAAAAAATCAGGACGGATTTTTAAGCAGAACTTCTTTTGCACCGTTTCACCGCGTCTCCGTTTCTCCGAAGCATTATCGTCTGACTGCCTTTCGTTCACGGTCTGTTGGGTCTTCGGGTCATTGGGTCATTGAGTCTTTGGGTCATAGGGTCGTTGAGTCGGAGCGTGAGACGGAGGGTCGGAGAGGATGAGAAACGGAGAGAAAGATTAAAGAGACAAGATTAAAGAACAAAGATTAAAGAACAAAGATTAAAGTGTGTCGTCCTGAAAAAAGTTGACAGATTTCATGAGAATTTATTGTGTACAACAGCGGGAATTTGATAGTCGAGACTCATGTG
>JAFGGN010000037.1 GCA_016930535.1 bacterium | reverse complement strand
TCCGGCATGAAGCAGCGCGTGAAACTGGCCCAGGCCATCGTGCATCATCCCAGACTGCTCTTCCTGGACGAACCGACCAGCGGCATGGATCCCAAGGGACGGCAGGAGATGCTCGATCTCATTCAGTACATATCCACACGCTGTGACATCAGTATTGTCCTGGCCACGCATATTCTGGCGGATGTCGAGCGAACCTGCGACAACGTGGTCATGATTCATGAGGGCCGCGCACTGGCCCAGGAACGTGTGGAAGATCTGCGCGGCGAGTACAACAACACGCTGACCATCCGGATCGAAGGGGACAAGACAACATTCCAGAAGGCGCTCGTTGAACAGGGCTGTACGCTGCTTGGTGAGGACCGCCAGCTCATGGATGTCCGTCTGCCCGCCAAAGCGAATTCGGAACTGATTTTAAAGACCGTCCAAAAGACCGGTGTCACGCTTCGTAAAATGGTCCCGAGCATACAGACCCTGGAAGAAGTGTTCGTCAAACGGGTGGGAGGCGATCATGCCGGTTTTTGATATGAATTACCGTCCCTGGAAGGGAAGGCTGCTGCCGGTTCCGCGCGCCTGGTACGTGATCGCCAAAACCCATGTACGCCTCCGGTGGAAGCGGGGCGTGATTGCGCTGCTGATTCTGGCTGCCTTTCCTTTTCTCGTCAGGGCACTTCAGATACTGGCCATGACGCGCCTGCAGGATTTCGATCTCCTGTCCCAGTTTGCGAAGGACCTGGAAATCGATGCGAAATTTTTCAAGGATTTCATGCTTGGGCAGTCGTTCTGGTTCATCCTGATGATTTATCTCACAGGGGCCGGGCTCATTGCCAATGATCAGAAGTACAGGGCCAACTATCTGTATTTCTCCAAACCCGTCACCTACTGGGACTATATTGCGGGCAAATTTATGACCGTCGGTTTTTTCGGAAGCGTCATCACTTTCGTTCCGGGCCTGATTCTGTTCTTATTGCAGGTGCTGCTTGCCGAGAACGCCTCGTTTCTCCGGTCTTTTTTCTGGATCCCCTTTGCCATCATTGGGCTCGGACTGATTGCGCTTCTGGTATTCGGCAGCCTGATTCTGGCGTTGTCGGCCCTGTTTTCGGGCCGGTCAGCCGGCATCTTCTTTTTTGCGATACTGCTGTTTCCCGATATTGTACGCAAGATTCTTTCGGGCATTCCCGAGGTCGGGCTATTTTCGCTGGCCGCAAACATCAAACAGGTGGCCGCCGCGATCTTTGGACTGGAACTGCCGTATGAATATCCGGTTTGGGAAGCAGGGCTCGTGCTTCTGGGATGCGTGCTGCTGTGTCTGGGCGTACTCAGGTGGCGCGTCCGGCCGAGCGAGGTGGTCACATGATCATCAATGTTTTCGATCTGAGCAAATGGTACGGCCAGGTGATCGCGGTCAACAATCTGACCTTTTCCATCGATCCCGGCGTGACCGGTTTTCTGGGGCCGAACGGCGCCGGCAAAACCACGCTCATGCGCATGCTGATCGGACAGCTCAAACCGAGCCAGGGCACACTGACCGTGGACGGAGAGGCGATCTGGGACAATCACGCCCTGATGCGGCGCATCGGGTACTGTCCGGAGCAGGATGCATTCTGGCAATACCTGACAGGACGGGATTTTGTGACCGCCCTGGTCCGCATGCACGGATGTGCTCAGGAAGAGGCCCGGGGAAAAGCGGACTCCGCCATACGCCTCGTCAATATGGAGAAAGATCAGGACCGGCGCATCGGAAGCTACAGCAAGGGCATGCGCCAGCGTATCAAGCTTGCCCAGGCGATTGCGCATGATCCGGATGTGCTGTTTCTGGACGAACCGCTGAACGGTCTGGATCCCATGGGCCGCCATCTGATCATGGAACTGATCAAGGATCTGGGAAGAAAAGGTAAAATCGTGGTCGTCTCCAGCCATATTCTGCATGAAGTGGAAAGCATGACGGATAATATTCTTTTGATCAATCATGGGCGGCTTCTGGCCCAGGGAACCATTTATGATATCCGGAAGCTGATCGATTCACATCCGCTTCAGGTGACCATCCGGTGCGATCAGGTGGACCGGCTGACAGCCAGTCTGATGTCGTTCGAGGATGTGCTCAGCGTGCAGTTCGACAGGGAAAAAAGCCAGGTGACGGTCGAAACGAATCAGCCGGACGTGTTTCATCAGCGGCTTCCGGAGCTTGCGCTCAGCGAAAAGCTGAAAATCACTTCGATCTGGTCTCCCGATGAGAACCTTGCGGCGATTTTCGATTATCTGGTGGGAGGTTGACCATGCTGTCCCTGGCCCAGTTTTTTTTCAAGTGTTTTATCAGAAGCCGGCGCATGCTGTGGATGGGGCTTCTTGGTATGATTCCGGTGTTTTCCGTCATGATACTGTACATACTGAAACTGTTCGGCATTCTCGAGGATTTTTCCATTGCGGGCATGTTTTCAAAAATGGCCTTTTCAATGTACCTGCATTTTCTTATGCCGCTGATGGCCGTATTTATCGGCACATCGGTCATCATCGATGAAGTGGAATCCGGGACCTTGCCCTACCTGCTGGTCCGTCCCGTACCGCGCTGGCAGATCATCCTGGCAAAGACACTCGCCAGCGATGTACTCCTCGCCCTGATTCTGACTGTCTCCCTGACCATGACTTATCTGCTGGCCGGACTGGACGAGGGATTGGCAGCCGTATGCAGTGCAGGGGATTTGATTGCGGCTGTTTTCGTCCTGATATTGGGCAGTTTTGCCTATGTGTCGCTGTTCAGTACAATCGGAGGCGCCATCCGGAAACCGGTAATGACCTCGCTTTTATTCACGTTCGGCTGGGAGAAGATCGTGGGTTCCATACCGGGAAGCCTGCGGTATACTACGCTGATCTATTATCTGAACAGTCTCTTTCCGTTTAAAGAAAAAACCACGACGGGCAATCTGTTCAGCCTGCTCAGGTCCACGACCGCATCGGCCGCCGTGTGGAAGGCCATTCTGGTCCTTGTCGTCCTGTCGGGGATCTTTCATTTTATCACCGTGTCTCTTCTGTCCTGGAAAGAATACGTGCATCAGGAGGAGTGAGACGGCCGCTTTTTAATAGGACGGCAGACGGCGGACCGCGGGACCGCAAGAAAAATTCCAAATATCAAATTCCAAAAAACAAATAAATCACAAACAGCAAGTTCCAAACGAAATCGACAACGTAAACGGCTGGCCGCAGACCTTGAGTGCCTCGGAGAACCGGGGATACGGTGAAACGGAGAATAAATCTGTCTTTGGCTCCATTGGGTCATTTGAGTCGTTGAGTCAAGCAATACTGGCCTCGGACCATGAAAAATCTCAAATAGCAAATCCCAAAGAACAAATAAACTCAAAATCCAAAATTCAAAAATCCAAACACAAGAATCAGACCACTGACGGCGGACCACGAAAAACGGTAGAGGAGTTGACGCGTATATGGGTATATGGGGCGCCGCTACCCACCCCCAAAGAATTGTACCGTTTACATTCTGATGTTTTTTCCCTTCTACTCTTCTTTAAAATCTCTGTGTCTTTGCGTCTGCGGTTTTCTCTTCATTCAACATTTGAAATTCAACATTGCTTTTTCTCCGTTTCTCCTTATCTCCGATTCACGATCCGACACAACGACCCTATGGACCCAAAGACCCTAAAGACCCGATGGACCCCGTTTTATTTCCATTTACATTCCCACATGGATTGCTTATCTTAAACCGTGAACGGAACTCTGTCCGCAAACGGACCGTTTTCTATTGAAAGAGCGATTCGGGACATTTTTAACCCGTTCCGGTTTGGAGTTTCCGACAAATGGATGGCTCGTCATGTCGAAGCGCATGCAACAGCGCTATCAGAAAAAGCTGCTTCAGTTTTTCAATCAAAATCCAGGAAAAGCGTTCAAGGCACGAACCCTTTCCCGAGAATTCAGGATTCCCAACAGCGATTACCGGCTGTTCCGTCAGTTTCTGAAAACACTGGCGGAGGAGGGGCTGATATCCCGGCACAAGGGAAATCAGTACGGCAAATTCGTCAAACCGGTTCTTGTGAGGGGAAAACTGCATGTCAAGGCGCAGGGGTACGGATTCCTCATCCGTGAAGACGGCGGCGAGGACATATTCGTCAGCCAGAAGAACATGGGTTCCGCCATGCACGGGGATACGGTACTTGTTCAGGTTTGGGCGCATCAGACCGGCAAATTGCCCGAAGGCAAGGTGCACGATATACTCGTCCGCAGGCGGGAATGCCTGGTGGGCATTTTCATGGAATCCCACCGGTACAATTACGTCATTCCCGACGATTTTAAAATCACTCGCGATATTTATGTTTCGAAACCGGACAGTCTGACCGCACTTCCGGGCCAGAAAGTGGTTGTGGAGATCACGGATTGGGGCGATGCCGGCCGTATGCCGGAAGGGCGCATTCTCGAAATCCTGGGATATCCTGATGATCCGGGCGTGGATGTGCTGTCCGTGGTCCGGGGATTCGATTTGCGGGACCGTTTTCCGGAAAGTGTCGAATCGGAGGCTGTCTCCGGTCCCGAACACATCCCGGACGATGCATTGACAGGCCGTCTGGATTACAGGGACAGGCTGGTGTTTACCATCGATCCGGAGGATGCCAGGGATTTTGACGACGCGGTTTCCCTGATCCGGCTCAGGAACGGCGATTACGAATTGGGTGTGCATATCGCGGATGTCAGTCATTTTGTGCCGGTCGGATCCGCCGTGGACCGGGAGGCGTTTTCGAGGGGCACGAGCGTGTATCTTGTGGACCGTGTGATTCCCATGCTTCCCGAGAGACTGTCCAACGACCTGTGCAGCCTCAAACCGGGAAAGGACCGCCTGGCTTTCAGTGTGCTGATGGAGATGACTCCGGATGCGGAGCTGGTGGATTATACGTTCCGCGAGTCCGTGATCCACAGCCGGTTCAGGCTGACCTATGCGCAGGCGCAGGACATGATCGAAACGGAGGCGGAATCCGGTTCTGGATCGCAGGGAGCGGACCGCCCCGGTTCGGAGACGGATCCTTTCCTCGTTCAGACATTGAAGGAGATGCAGGCCCTGAGCATAAAGCTTCTCTCCGCATGGCGCAAAAATGGAAGTATCGATTTCGATGCGCCGGAACCCAGAGTCATTCTGAATGAACAGGGCAAACCCGTTGCACTCGGCATCCGTCCGAGGCTGTCGAGCCACCGGCTGATCGAGGCCTTCATGCTGCTCGCAAACCGGACCGTGGCCGAGCATATCAGCAGGCTGAGACAGGCCACGGGCATGAAGCTGCCGTTCATCTACCGTGTGCATCAGAAGCCGTCCCAGGAAAAACTGGACAAGTTCGCCGGTTTTGCGCGCGCGTTCGGTTATTTGTTCGATCCAGGGAAAAAAATAACGCCTAAAAAATTTCAGCAGTTTCTCGATGGAATCACGGATGCACGTCATAAAACCGTGATCGATGAAGTGGCGGTCAGAACCATGATGAAGGCCAGTTACACCACGGCCAACACCGGCCATTTCGGTCTGGCTTTCAAGGATTACACCCATTTCACCTCACCCATACGGCGATATCCCGACCTCGTGGTTCACCGCCTGCTGAAATCCTATTCGAAGCCCGATCCGAAGCCGCTCTCACTGATACCCACGCCTTCACAGATCGCGGCCCATGCCACGGAGCGTGAAATCGCGGCCCAGGAAGCAGAGAGGGAATCCATCCGCGCCAAGCAGGTTGATTTTATGGCCGGTCATCTGGGCATGGAATTCGAAGGCATTGTATCGGGTGTCACATCATTCGGATTCTTTGTCGAAATTCCCGAATTTCTGGTGGAAGGTCTGGTTGCAGCCAGGGATCTCGAGGATGATTACTATCTTTTCGACGAGAGGCAATGGCAGCTGCGCGGTGAGCGGACGCATAAAATATTCAGGCTTGGGGATTCGGTCAAGGTCCAGGTGTCCCGTGTGCACCGCGAGACACGTCAGATCGATTTTGTGCTCGTCAGGGAATCCGGAACCGCATCCGCATCCCGGTCGCGGAGAGGTCCGGGCAGAAGGAAAAAACGAAGGGCGTAGATTATGAGACAATTTACATCCATCGCGTGTTTTTTTATTGTGTTCGGAATGAATGCGTCATTCAGACTGTCGGGGCAACCGAATCCATTTGAACGGGACAAGGCCCTGTACCAGAAGGCGCCGTATCAGGGAAAGGACCGGACGCTGTACAAAATGCAGTTCGACAGCACGGACACATTCGATGTGCTTCATTACGGGTTCGACCTGACTTTTCCTTTGGAATCGAGTGCTTTTTCCGGATCCGTTACACTGACCTGCAGGGCCATGGACGGACTGTCGGACCTGGATCTGCAGATGGGAGAACTGACCATCGATGCAATATATGTCCGCGGACTGCCCGTGGCATACAAACAGCATTGGGAAACGCTGTCCCTGTCCCTTCCTCTCGCGATTTCAATAAACGACACCTTTTCCCTGAAAATCGGTTATCATGGCGAGCCGGAGGACGAAGGTTTTTATCTCCAGGAACGATGCGCCTATACCATGGCCGAACCCGAGGAGGCGCGCTGCTGGTTTCCGGGCCACGACGTACCGTGGGACAAGGCCACGGCCGATTTGTTCATCACCGTGCCGGCAGGCGTGGAAGTGGCCTCCATCGGACTGTTGAAGAGCCGGGCACTTTCCGGGGACGGTGCCTGGGAGACCTTTCACTGGGCCACGGCATATCCGGTTGCCACATACCTCATCTGCATCACGATGTCCGATGAATACCTGACCTGGTCCGACTGGTATACGGGTGCGGAAGGGCGCTCCATCGAGATGCCGTATTATATATTTCCCGAAGATTCGGACAAGGCGAAAATTGATGTGGCCAACATGGCCGCGGCCATGTCGTTTTACGAGGAGCGGTTCGGGCCCTATCCGTTCGAAAAATACGGAACGGCCACGGTGACCAGCGCATGGTTCGGCGGCATGGAGCATCAGACCATGACCACGGTGGTGCAGCGGTGGTTTAACGGGGCACGTTCGTACGAATCTGGTTTCGTGCATGAGCTGGCGCATATGTGGTGGGGCGATGCGGTGACGCTGAGCGACTGGCCGGAAATCTGGCTGAACGAGGGATTCGCGACCTACTCCGAACTGCTTTTCAGGGAAAATTTTTACGGAAGGGCCCGGTTTCTGGAGCAGCTTCTGAGCAACAAGAACGTGTACATAAAACAGACGGAATCCTTCGATTTTCCTATTTATGATCCGCCCCGGGAGAGCCTGTTCAACTGGGGGATCACGTATATCAAGGGATCCTGGGTGCTTCATATGCTGAGACATCTGGTCGGAGAAGAGGCGTTCATGAACATACTGCCGGCCTATTATGAGATGTACAAGTATCAAAACGCTTCCATCGCCGAGTTTCAGGCTGTGTGCGAACAGGAATCCGGGATGGCGCTGGACTGGTTCTTCGACCAATGGATTTACAGAACCGGGTATATGCGGCTCACGTATGACTGGAACCAGTGGAGAACATCCGGCAACCGGATGACGGTTCAATTGCAGGTAGAACAGGAAGCCCCCCTGTTTACCATGCCCGTGGACATCCGTCTTCAGGGCGTTTCCGGGGATCTGGATACCACGGTGTGGATTGCCGGCGATTCCCATCAATGGTCCTGGACCGTGCCGGATTCTGTGCGGGAATTGCGGATTGATCCGGACTACTGGGTGCTGCTGACCGATACGCTGACACCGGGTCTGTTACAGCCCCCGGAAGCCGCACCGACGGTGCGGCTGTTCCCGCCGGCCCCCAATCCGTTCGGGAACCGGACCGCGATTTCATACCAGCTGCCTGCCGGCCGCGAGACATGGTCTGTCTCTGTGGACGTGATCAACCTGAAGGGGCAGCGCGTGCGCAGGCTGGCCCGTATTGAAAAGCCGCCCGGCATCCATCGCCTGTTCTGGGACGGGCGTGATGAAACCGGCCGCGCCCTGGCTTCGGGCGTCTATGTGATGCGGCTCGAAGCAGGCGGGAGATGTTCGGAACGGAAAGTGGTTCTCATGCATTGAACGGACGGGTTTCGTGGCTGATCTTCAAATATTCCTGAGGCGGACATTCGATATTTTTTTGAGCGGCACATCCTAATGAAGCGACACAGACGCATCTGACGGCGGATCGATCACCCGGAAAAAGTGTCTCATATTGATACACTTTTTCATTGCTTTATTCCTCGGGGTTACTTATATTTAACCTGCCATTTCACGCCGGATTCACGGATCCGGGCCCACGGCGGCCATTGGATGAAAAACGACCACTTGCATCGTTATTGTTTAGTCCGGGTCTCATCCTCTGGACCGCATTGAATGCTGTTTGTTTATAAGTTAATGTAATTAAATAAGATATTCAAGTCTTGGTTAAGGACTTCCGTGGCATTATTTTTGCCTGTTACGAATCGTCCTTTAAGTGGTATGGTATGCCTTAGGAGGGGTATTATGAAGTCATTTCGCCTGAACGATCGCATTCCTGTGCTTCTATGCGTTTTTCTGCTCGTTTTCTCCGGATTGCACGCGCAGACCACCAAAATCATGACCCTCGGTAATTCCATTACGTGGGGAAAGCTGTTACGGGAAAACCCGACGGTCAGCGGTACGCACGGATACAGGGATCATCTTTACAATGCACTGGTGGGCGCCAATGCGGATATCAATTTCGTGGGACCGTGGCCGGGCAATCCCTATTACGATGCCCAGCATCATGATCCGCCCTATGAAGGATATTTCCGTGACGGCCGCCGCATCGGTCATTTTCTGCCGGACAGTACCTGGAACTTGCAGGCCATGCTCAATGCCATGCCCCTGGATTCGCTACCGGACTTCGTGATCGTGCATCTGGGCACCAACGACATGGTGACTTCCGCACCCATAGGGGACTGGCAGACTCCCGGAACCGTGACCTACCGCATGTATCGCATCCTGCAGATCCTGCTCGACTACAACCGGGGCGGCCATACGATTCAGCACATCTTCCTCTGCAATATCATTCCCAAGGCCGAAGATGCCTCGCGCGGCATCACCTTTCCGGAGGTCAATTCCCGTATCGAGAGTTACAATGCCCAGCTCAGAACCATGTATGACGATCATCCCACCTGGTCGTCCGATGTCGGAAACGAACGCGTGGTCTGGGTGGATACGTATACGCGCTTTAAAACGTTCATGAGCACCTATTACTCACTGATCTCGGCAGATGTCGATCCCACGCACCCCAATACAACGGGTTACACGGCACTCGGTTCCCAGATTTTATTTGAAAAGGTGTACTTTTATATCGATCAGGGCGCCAGTGACAATTTCGACCGCGCGGCAGGCGGGCTCAACAACAACAACCGCTGGCGCACGACGACCACGATTCAGCTGTCCGGTATGACGGGACAGACTTATGACGGCACGATTTACTGCAATGCGCCGGATCCGCCTTCAGGAACGCCCTGGAACAATCTGGCGGTCTGGCCCATGACTGAGAACGCCAATTCCATCAACATGACATTTCATGCGGATACGGATCCAGCCAAATTTTCTACGATAGGCATGGCCATCGCCCTGGACGACACGGTGCCCAGCCAGGCGGACGGGTATCTGGTCTGGATCACGGGAAGCCAGCTCCGCGTGTTCAGCGTCGTGAGCGGCCAGTCCGGCAATTCGGCGCTGCCCACCTCCTCGGTCACGGTGTCGCAGCAGTATGTGCCCGGCGACAATTTCAAGGTGATTTTCCGCGAGGATGTGGAGCGGAACTCGTTCGACATTTTTATCAACGGCACCCAGATCACGACCGTGTATCACAACCATCACGGATCGTGGGCGCCGAGATCACGTATGTACGCCGGTGTGCTGTTCAAGGGCGGCTCCGGTGTACCATCCAGCGGACATGCGGCCATGATCACGGATTTTCAGGCCCAGACCGGATCCGTGGATCCGATTGCACCGGCTCCCATCACCTATTTCGAAGCAATCGATGCGGATTACAATTCCGTGACCCTGTACTGGGATGCCACGGGCGACGACGGTACCAACGGCACGGCTTCCCGCTATGATCTGCGCATGTCGACCACGCCGTTTTCCAATCCCAGCGATTACAATATGGCCGAAGTGGTGCCGGGTCTGGGACAGCCCCTGCCCGCAGGCACGCGCGAAGCCTTCAAGGTGCGCGGACTCAACAGCGGGACGCGGTACTATTTCGTGATCCGGGCCATCGACGACTGGGGCAATATCGGCTACTGGTCCACGCCCGATGACATCAGGACGGAAATTCCCGCACAGGAATGGGATCATTTTGCGGATCTCAACGAATGGAGCCTCAACACGGGCGATTACGGCATCGACAACAGACCCGGCATGATCGGCGAACTGACCAATATCAACAGCACGCAAAACTGGCCCGGCTCCATCGCTGTGTACAAGGGACGGAAGAACCCGAGCACGGTCAGCATGGTATGGGGCAACGAGGCGACCTACGGCGCTCCGGCCGCCATCGAGAACGGGGGAGCGGCCGTGATGCTGAACTCGGATCAGCCCAATGCGGACGGGTATGTGGTATTTATCCGTACCGTGCAGAAAGCCATTTACCTGTATTCCCTGTCCAACGGCGGCACGGGATCCCTCATCGATGCCGTGCCCTATGTGATCAAGGACAATCTCGGCAATCCCAAATATCCGGATGCGGACGATACACTGAAAGTCGTGATCGACTGGGAGAACAGCAATTACAACCGGTTCGATGTGTATGTGAACAGCGTCACCGCAGGCGAGCGTGCGCTCTATGACAATACCAAGCTGCATTCCGGAAGCGGCAATAAATACGCGGGTGTCTTCCTCAGCGGATTGTATGCCATTCCCGGCCGGAACAACAACGTATTTGCATTCGGCACGGTGAGCCAGATTTCTTCGGACCGTTTGATCACGCAGGTGGCCATGAGCACGACGCAGGGAACCGTAAAAACACAGATCGCCGAACCGCTTCTGATACAGGTGCGTGACGGGAACCAGAATCCCATTTCCGGATGGCCGCTTTACTATTATATATCGGAAGGTCAGAACGGGGCCGCACTGACCTCCCCGCCGACCATTACCAATCCCATACGCGCGGAGGCGGAGTGGGGTAAAATCGAACCCAAGGGCTGCATTATCGCCGCACTCGAGCATCACAAGGCATCCAGGGGAAAATACATCGAATTCTCCTCCGGATCGGCCCAGACCGGATACGTGGAAATCAAGTTCTATGTGTCCGAATCCGGGGATTATTATTTCTGGGGCCGGGGTGTGGCCACCAGTTACTGGCAGCAGATTCTGTGGTTCCATCTGGATGAACCCTACCCGAGCAATTTCGACAACAACGACATGTGGCGGCTGCTGGGTCCGAGCACCTATTCGTCAGACGGGTATGATTTTAAATGGGCCCCGATTACCATGGGTGAGAGTCAGGTGATTTTTCACCGGCAGCTCGGTGTCGGCGAACACACCATACGCATATACAAGGGACACAACGGCGTCAAGCTGGACAAACTGCTCATTACCAAGAATTCGGGTTATATGCCCGCGGGTGTGGATACGGTAAGGACCCTGTTTACGGACGAGGACGGTTACCCGAGCGTGCCTCCCAAGGTGACGCTGGGTTCCAAAGCGGGCGTGAATACGGTCAGCGCCAGGGCATTCGGAAGCGACCAGATCTTTCAGTGGAACATTCTCGGGCTTGCGGCCGCACCCACAACCATCACGCCGCTGGGAGCCACGATGGATCAGTCCGGCATTGCCAGGGATACACTGGCCCAGGATTTCGAGGTGACATTGACAGATCCGGACGGCAACGTGACGCCGGATGTGCCCGTGACCTGGAGCGTTGTGCAGGGCGACGGCAGGTTCCTGTCGAACGGCGCCCAGACCGTGGTGGTCAATACGGACGCCAGCGGCAAGGCCAAAGCGAGGCTTGTGCTCGGCATCATGGATTCACTGAACGTCGTCAATGCCACTTTTTCCGGATATACGGGAAGTCTGTATCAATTTATAGGGCGCGTGACCGCAGGGCTTATCAAGACGATTCAGGTGATTTCTCCGGTCAAAGCAAAACATTACATAGAAGATGTGCTGCCGAATCATGTCAAGGTGAAAATTCTGGATGACAAGAGCGATGCCGTGGCAAACGTACCGGTCAATTTCGAAGTGGCGCAGGGAGATGCGCATACAGGGCTGCGGCAGCCCAAGATGACGGCTGCGGACGGCACCGTGTCGGACACGCTGTTTTACGGCACCACATCGAGCGTTGTGAAAATCCGGGCGCGCGTCAGCACACAGTCCCAGATCATTTTCACGGATTCCGTGTATTACAAGGCCACCAAGATCCGAATGTATGCGGGCAACAACGGCATCGCGCTCCTGAGCGACACACTGGGATCACGCATGAAAGTGCAGATACAGGATATGTACAACCGCCCGGTGTCCGGGCATCCGGTGAAATTCAGAACGAGAACACCCAGGGACCACGGCTGGAAGTTTCCGGGCGATCTGGACAGTGTCACCGTGCTCACCAATTACAACGGCGTGGCCGGAACCAACATACAGGCCGGCATCGTACACGGGGAATACAAGGATCTGGTCGAGGCCCATGCAAACGACGGATTTTACAAACTGAACGCCCTTCCGTCGGGAAAATCGCCGATCAAATTCACCCTGATCGCCAAATCCACGGCGTCACGGCTCGAAAAAGTGAGCCAGGACAGTCTGGAGGGTATTGTCACGGAAAAACTGAACTCTGCGATCGTTGTCCGTATGGTGGACAAGGATGGTCAGCCCGTGGTCGGACAGCCGGTGCACTTCGAGATCACGGCCGGCGGCGGTCATTTTGAAGGCATGACGCCGGACAGCACGCACGCCACGGTATCCACATTCGGAGACGGCCTGGCCGGTATTGAATACTATCTCGGTGAAACGGCCGGCGAATACAACAATATCATCAAGGTATGGGCCACGAACGGCCAGACGGTGCTTTATCCGCCGGAAGGCATTTATTACCGGTTCACGGCCAAGGCATCCACGGCCGATTCGCTCGCGATCCTGCCGCCCCAGATGGTTTCAGGCACGGTTGGGAAGAACCTGGCCCAGTCGAACCGGGTCAAGGTTTTCGATTCGGCCAAGAACGGCGTTCCCAATGTGTCCGTGACCTTCTCGGTTCTGAATGGAGGCGGTACGCTCGCAGGCAGTACCGATACCACGGTCACCGTGAAAACACAGAGCTCGGAAGGCATCGGATCGGTGCTGTGGAAGCTGGGCATCAAGGCCGGCACCAACAACAATGTTCTGGAAGCAAGGGCCTATAACGGCATTCATGAACTGAAAGGATCACCGGTGCTGTTCTACGGCAGCGGCATATCCGATATGGTGGATCCGGATACATCCAGCATCGAAACCTCGGGTTCGCTTGTGGCTTCGGGCGTGGACACCTGCTGGATCACCGTGACCCTGCGCGACAAGTACGGTAATCCGGTCAGCGGCAAGGAAGTGAACATTAAAGTGACCGGAGGCACCAATTATTACGATTCCAAGATCGGACCCACGGATCTGAACGGACAGGCTGTCGGTCATCTGATATCGCCGCATTCAGGAGAGAAAGTCATTGAAGCGACGGTAGCTGTGGACAATATCACACTGTCCGAAAACGGCGTCGTCAATTTCGATCCCAACAATGCAGCACGTATACAGCCCATTTTCGGATCCGGGCAGATCGGTAATGTGGGCACGATTTCGAAAGATTCTCTGGCGGTCCGGGTGACGGATGTTCTCGGCAACCCGGTGGCCAACAAACGGGTCTATTTTCAGCTGACCAGCACCAGGGGCGGAAGGCTGCTCCGCAGCGATGATCTCAGCGATGTCAACGGCATTGCCTGCACCTATATTATTTACGGTGAGGAGACCGGCGAGTATACGGTCGAAGCCATTGCCAACACTCAGCTGGGCGAGCCGCTGGACGGCAGTCCATGCCTTTTCATGAATACGGCGAAGATCGGCAAAGCCGTCACCATGTTCATGGTGAGCGGCAACAATCAGCAGGGACCTGCCGGTCAGGTGCTTCCCGAACCCATGGTCTTGGGTGTGATGGATGTGGACGGCCAGCCCGTGGCCGGCGTGGCGATTACGTATGAAGTCGAATCCGGCGACGGATCCATCGTCAGTTCGACGGTGACGGATGAATACGGCGAATCCAGTGCCTATTTCAGAACGGGTACGGAAAGCGGCGCAACCGGCTGGGTCAAGGCCTATAATCTGACCCTGTCAGGATCCCCCATCCGGTTTTCCGCGAAAAGCACGGCCGGGCTGGCGAGCCGTCTGGCCAAATTATCCGGAGACGGCCAGACCGGCGTGGTCGGACAATCGCTGCCCAATCCGATGATGGTGAAAGTGACGGATGCGCACGGCAACCCGGTTTCCGGTACCAAAATTACATTTGCAGTGGCCTCCGGCGAGGCCAGTTTTCAGGGCAACGGTTCCGTTTCAAGAACCACGGACGCGTCCGGCCTGGCCTCGGCAATGCTGGACCTGGGGTATGAAACCGGCGCCGTAACCGTTGAGGCCAGCGGACTGTATCTGGAAAATTCCCCGATTATTTTCAATGCCAACATTACCACGGTTCAGCCGGCGACACTCGTGCCCCTGACCGATCTCACGCGTGTCGTGAGTACGAACAACTATTTACCCGGCGCCATCAAGGTTCAGGTACAGGATGCCTACGGCAACGGCGTGCCGGATGTTTCCGTGTACTTTACCAAGGACACCGGTGACGGCAATGTCGTGGATGCGGTGACCAAAACCGTTGTCGGCGACCAGATTATAGCGAGCGATGATCATGGCATGGCCCAGATTCAGTTCAGGGCCGGTTCAAGCGCCGGTACAGCCCGGATCCGGGCCGTGTCCGGCGAATTTACGCTGCAGTTCGTGATCGATATCCGTCAGAATGCCAGCCTGCCGGTGTTGAACAAGGCCCTGATCAGCAGTCTGTATACGGTCAATGAGAACGATCAGATCAATCCGCTGACCGTGTTCCTGGCTGCGGATGATGCGGATGGAAATGCACTGCATTTTATGGTCGAACAGGTCGGCGCGGTTTCGAGGCCCCCGACCATGCTGCTGATCACGGAATCCGCGCTGACAGCCCGTATTCGCTGGGTTCCGGGTTTCGATGACGCCGGCGAATACACGTTTATCGCCAGGGTTGTGGATATTAATGGGGGATATGACGAGAAGGAATTCGATGTCGAGGTTGTGGACTCGCCGCAGGCACCGACCATATCCAAAAGAATGCCGGTATCTCAGGATACATCCGTGCACGCCGGCATGGAGCATCGTTTCTGGATCGAGGCCACGGATCCGGACCTGGATCCGTTGACCTACACATGGCGGCTGGACAATCAGCCGCTCGGCAGCAATTCATCGTTGCTGCGGTGGAACATTCCTACCAGCCTGCGTGATGTGCATCTGGTTTCGGTACAGGTTTCGGACGGCACATTGAATGACAATTATATCTGGCGCGTGGAGATCATTGCACCCATGAAAGTGGAGCTGGCGGAATTCTATGCGCTGTTCGACGCGCAGACCAATGCGGTCGAACTCGTCTGGTCCTCGGCTTCGGAGCTGCGGAATTCGGGTTTCCATGTATACCGCAGTACGAAACAGGACGGTCCGTTTGAGCAGATCACGTCCGATCTGATCCGGTCCGAGAATGCGATGAACTACCGGTATACAGACGGCTCTGTAGAGCCGGGGCTGAATTACTATTATAAACTGATGGATGTGGACGAGCAGGGCCGGTCCGGCGAGCATGGTCCGGTCATGGTACAGATACCACGGCCGGAAGCCTATGTGCTGTATCAGAATTTTCCGAATCCGTTCAATCCGGTGACTACGATCCGGTATGAGATTCCGAAGCGGGATCAGGTAAAAATCCTCATTTATAATATGCGGGGTCAGCTGGTGACCACACTGGTCAACGCGGAACTCGATCCCGGTTATTATGAATCGGAATGGGACGGCCGGAATGCCCAGGGACATGACGTGTCCACGGGTCTCTACATTTACAGGCTGCAGAGTTCCCGGAAAGTCATTACCAAACGAATGGTAAAAATGAAATAAAAAGAAAATCATAAAGACAAACGAGGGGGCATGTCCGCATTGCATTGCGGACTGCCCTTTTGTATATGAAAGGCTTTTAAAACAGTCAAAAGTTTAGTACATTCAGGTTCATGCAACAACGGAAACCATGCAGCTCATGAAACGGATCGTCGGACAATTCCCATTGGTTTACCTGATACTGATTATCCTGGCGGCCACCCGGCTGGATGCGGCCCATAAAATCCTTTTTATCGGGGATTCGATCACAAAGGGCAAGGAGTGTGAGCCCGGATTCCGTGATGACGTGCACGCCCACCTGTCTCAGCTCGGATTTCCCTTCCAGTTCGTCGGTTCCGAAGAGGAAGCCAGTATTTACCGCGGTTTTTTCTTTTCAGGCGCGATCACGCCGGAATTTTACGAAAACAGCGGCGCCTACAACGTTGCGGGGGAAATGGATGAATGGAAGCCCGATATCGTGGTGGTGCATCTGGGCAGCAACGATTTCTGGTTGTACAATCAGTATATCAAAGGAGGCCCGTATACCACGGACGGCGGTCTCACATTTACGGACCAGGTTTCCGGGCATTTGGCCAAATTAACGGCCTATCTGGCGCAATGGCATGACGGGCGGCGCGGAACACATCTCGAAACCCTGTTTCTCTGCCAGATTATTCCGAAAACCTGGCGTCATATGGGCGATGCCGGCATTCCCCTGCTCAATTCGGACCTGGAGACAATGGTTCAGGATATCGAAGCAGGCCGGGTACCTGCCATTCCGCCCGGGCTGGTCAGACTCGTGGATCAGTTCACCGGATTCACATCAGATATGTTCGCCGATGACAATCATCCCAACTGTTACGGCTACCGGCATATGGCCGAAGTGTTTCTGGAGGCTTTTAAAACACTTCCTCTGTATATTATGGCTTCGGGCGTTGCCGGACAGCAGGCCCTTCCGGGCGATCCGGTCCCGGATCCGGTTCTGTTTCGGGTGACGGACGGTTTCGGGAATCCCGCAGCCGGCGTTCCGGTTCAGTTCGATGTGCCGTTCGGGGATGCGGTGCTTCTGTCTTCCGATTCCGCCCTCAGCGACTCGAATGGAACGGTACAGGTTTCCGTTGGAATGGGCTGGGCAGATTCATCCTGGATCCGTGCCCGGGCTTCCGGCCTGGTGGATTCCATCGCCGTGCAGACACTGTTACCCCGCGACCATATTTACCTGGCGGGCAGCGTTCAATATTTGGGGAACGGATTACCGGTTGCCGACGTGAAAATGCAATGGCATGGAACGGACAGTGAAGTGTTTACGGACCAGGCCGGTCATTTTAAACTGGATGGTGTTCCGCTGAATCAGACCGTGACGCTTGTTCCGGAAAAGGAGGATTTGTCCCCGCAGGCTGTTGATGTGGATATTTATGATGCTTCCCTGATCGCGCGTCACGTGGTGGGTCTGGATGTGTTCGGTCCGTCCCAGATGCAGGCCGCCGATATGGACGGCGACGGTGAGACAACGATGATGGATGCGGCCCTTGTGGCCCGTCTCGTTGTGGGACTGGAAATCCCGGAGAACACGGCCATCGGATCATGGAATTTCTGGCCCGATGAGCTGGTTTGTGCGTCGTCAGCCGATGATGTGGACACGCTCAGCTTCACCGGAGTGCGGACAGGCGATATTGTCGCTTCATGGGATATTCAGAACGATGCGTCCCCGTATCAGGTCTGTTTCGGTTCGCCGGTACTGGCAAAGACCGTTGCGCAGGAGACGTTCGACATGCCGGTTTATGTGGCCGGAGACGGGGTGTTGTCCAGCGCATTTCATGTACACTGGGATACGGCCCGGACGTCTTTTACAGGTGTTGCAGCGGTCCGGGAGGGATTTCATGCCGAATGGAATCAGGACAGCGCCGGACATTTGAACGTGGCTGTATACGGTGCTGAACCGGCTTCAGGATATATGGAACTTGTGACGCTGTCATTTATAACGGAGAATGAATTCCCGCAGGTCTGGCTCGACCAGGTGAGCGTGAATCAATATCATATTGTGCAGGAGACCGCGGGTATTACAGAACAGGCTGAGGGGACCGGCCGTGAAACGGTGCTGAAGAATTACCCCAATCCGTTCAATGGAAAAACCGCTGTCGATTTTACGCTGGAAACAGCAACATGGGTAACCATTCAGATCGTCAATGTGCTGGGGCAGCAGGTTCGTCTGATTTCGGACCGGGAGTGGTCCGCAGGTCCCCATCAGGTGATCTGGGACGGCAGGAATCAGCAGGGAGCCGATCTGCCTTCCGGCATTTATTTTATGGTGCTTGAAAACGGGCAACGAACAACGATCAAACGGATGCAACTTCTGAGGTGAAAAAAACGTGAGAACGCGAACTGATTTTTTGGCCATGGCGAGGGAGAGCCTGGTTCTGGGAATCATTGCTTTTATTTTTATCACACAGCCGGGTTCCGGATACGAATCCAAATGGACCCGTGTCGACGGGCTTGCCAAATCGCTCACCGAAGGGGAGGGATGGACCCCGGGCGAGGCGGCCAGACGGCTCGAAGTCAAGGAACAGATCATGGAGATCCTGTATATGCAGGAAGCCGGGTACCCCATATTCTATGTGGATCCCAATGCGACCGGCAACAGAAACGGGACTTCATGGGCAAACGCGTTCGCACATATACAGGATGGCGTGGATGCGGCTTACAACAACGGTGAAGGATGGGTCTGGGTGGCGCAGGGATTGTATACCTTTCAGACGGAGCCGCGGGGATCTTATACGGTGGACGGCGTGTTGCTGAAAGGCGTGATTCAACTGCTGCCCAAGGTCATGCTGTTCGGAGGATTCTCGGGCAATGAAACGCAGCTGGATCAGCGCAATCCGGATCTTTACAAATGTTTTATTCAGGGATGGATCGGTACGAATGTTTCAAATCCGGGGCTGCGCGGCGTGGATATGGCCCATCAGACCCTGCTTGACGGATTTACGGTTCAGTATTCGGGATTCAACGCCAGTGCCATCCGGTGGGAAACGGATGGCGGCGGTATCAAGACACGGCGATGGTTTTCCGTAATCCGGAACAACCGTGTGACGGGCTGTTACGGCAAAAACGGGGGCGGTATCGGCATACAGGCCTATTATTCGCCGGATCCCAATTATCAGCTGCCGGATCAGGTGCAGTACCGTCCGGGATACTGTCCCATCGTTGAAAGGAATGTCGTGTACCGGAACTTCGCCGCCTGCGGCGGAGGCTGTCAGATAAGGGATGTAGAGGCCCTGTTCTGCCACAATATTGTGGCCTATAACCGGCATGATTATGAACCGGGCGGCATGATCCGTCATAAAGGCGTCGAGGTGTACATCGCGGACAATGTCAGCGACCGGCCCATTCTGGTGAACAACATCGTATGGGGCAATGTTCCGGAACCCGGCAACGTGTGTTTCAATATTTATCATTACAACAACGGAAATCCTGCGGACACGCGGGGGGAAGCGGGATTCTTCGGCTATAAAAACTGCGTAGAAAGACCGACCAACAATCCCCAGAACGCCAATGACAATACCTTGCTGGATGTGAATCCGCTGTTCGTCAATGCATATCAGAATGATTTTACGCTGCAGCCGGGTTCTCCGTGTATCGGGCAGGGTCTGGCCCTGCCTGACGGCACGCCGACGGATATCGGGTTTTATGCAATGCGGTATCAGCTGACCATCGACGACGGCGGTGTCGGCGCTACGAAAACCGGCCACGGCATGCAGCTCGCCAATGAGACCGTCGCGATCTCCACGGACAGCCTGATTGTCGATGCCCAGGGCACGACGCGGTATCTGTTTCAGCAATGGAGCGGAAGCGGCGCCGGGTCCTATACGGGAAGTCTGCGTTCTGCTTTTGTCGTGATGCAGGAAGAGATTACCGAAACCATCGGTTGGAAAAAGGAATTCTGGCTGGACGTCCAGTCAGGAACCGCGGCCGATGATCTGACCAACTGGTACAACGACAAGGCCGGAGTCAATGTAACCGTGCCCGCCACTGTTCAAGAGCAGGACACGCGGCGTGTATTTTCTCACTGGAACATCGATAAAAACGGCACGGTGACCACATCGGCATCCCCCAGTTTGTCCCTGGTTCTGGATGCGCCTGTGGCATTGACCGCGGTCTGGAATACCGAATACCGTGTGGTGGTGCAATCCACTCACGGTTCTCCGAACGTACCCCAGGAACAGTGGAAGAATGCGGGCAGCAATTTGTCCGTCACTGTCGCGTCCGTGGAGAACGGGCCGGATGGGACACGCTATGTCTTTCAGCAATGGCAGGGACAGGGTGCGTCCGCATACACTGGAAATCAGACCAATTTCGCCGTTACGGTGAACAGCCCGATCGTTGAGACAGCGGTCTGGCAGACCCAGTATTATCTGAATTGTGTCGCGAACGGGCACGGATCGGCCCAGGGAGCGGGATGGTATGAGGCCGGCGGAACCGCATCGTTTGCCGTGGATTCGCTGGTACAATCCGATTCCAAAAACCGGTACCGGTTTGCCCAATGGCAGGGATCGGGATCCGGATCGTATACGGGAACTGTCAGGGAACAGACCGTGGTCATGAACAATGCCGTGACCGAGACCGTTGTCTGGAACCATGAATGCCTGATCACCACACAGGTGACGCCGCCCAATACGGGAATCGTGACGCTTCAGAATACGACAGGGGAATGGGGCACCGTCGGTTCCCAGGTTACGTTCCGGGCCGAAGGCGATGCGGATGCGGGATACGGTTTTGCTGCCTGGTCCGGAAGCTATACGGGACGCGTCAATCCCCTGACGGTTCAAATCAGTCAGCCGGTCGAATTGACCGCCCTGTTCGAAATCGGAAACGTTCATGTGGCCACCGAACCCCAGGGACTGTCCATCAGCGTAAACGGAGCCGATTTTCCGAGTCCGCGCACGTTTTACTGGCTTCCGGGCGAGCAGTATACATTGGGTACTGCGACACCTCAGCAGACCATTCCGCTGACCCGGTATGTTTTTGACCGGTGGAGTGACAATCAGGGCCGTCAGCATCTTATCGTCATTCCTGCGGACCCGGTAACCTATACGGCTTTTTTCAATCCTGAGTATGGAGTTGAAGTGCAAACGGAACACGGTTCTGAAACCGTCCAGGGGGACGGATGGGTCGCGGCCGGAGCCAGGATCACATTGTCCGTGGACAGCCTCGTTGAAGAGGACGGCGGATCGCGGTACCGGTTCACCCAATGGACCGCGGGAAACGAGCATGGAACCGATGCTGCATGCTGCCGGATCGAGCTTCAGGCGGACGGCGGCATCGTTCAGAATGCACACTGGCAGAAGCAGTATCATCTGAATGCCGCAGGTTCTCCCGCTTACGGCGGTCACATCGAGTTTTCTCTGCCGGGGCCATGGTACGATGAGGGTACCCTGCTGCAATTGACCGCCGTACCGGTGGATACGCATTTCACATTTACAGGCTGGAGCGGCGACCTTGTGACGGATGTCAATCCGGTGAGCTTTTCGATGAATCAAGCCGTCACCCTGAAGGCAAATTTTACAACCAGTTCCATTTTCCCGCCCGAAGTGAAGGATTTTCCGGATACGACACTGCTGGAAGATATCGCACTGGTATACAAACGGTCGCGGCTTGAGAAAATCATTTCGGACAAAAACGATCCTCTGGACAGTCTGCACATTTCCGTCGTGAACGGCGCGCCGTTTCAGCCGTCATGGAATGGAGCGGAGCTGCGCATCGTTCCGGACAGCGACTGGAACGGCACCGCGGATGTCGTGCTTGAAGTCATGGACCCGTGGGGTATGGCGGCCCTGGATACATTCAGCATCACGATCATTCCCATCCCGGATCCGCCCAAGGCATTTTCGCTGGTCGCTCCGCTGAATCATACGGAGCTGCCCGATTCGGTGAAAATGGTCGCGTTCCGATGGCGAAAATCCCGTAATGTGGATTCAGGCGACGGCATTTCCTACGAGTTTTTTCTGGGACCGGACTCTCTGTTTCAGAGTTCCGCCACGCTCCGCGTGAATTCAGTTCAGGACACCTTTCTGATTCTGAACCGGAATTCCGTCGCATCGAATTCCTACTGGCGGGCCCGTGCCGTGGATCATCAGGGATTTTCCACCTGGTCCGTCGAACGGTATGTGCTGACCATTCAAACGTCCGTTGAGGAGCAGCCCCGTTCGATGGACGGTTTTTCACTCGACCAGAATTATCCGAATCCCTTTAATGCATGCACGCAGATACAGTATTCGATTCCGGAACGCAGCCATGTCCGTGTGACGGTTTATAACATGCGCGGCGGTGAAGTCTGCACCCTGCTCGATAAGGCCCAGGCAGCCGGCAGCCACCGTATTGAATGGTCCGGAAAGGATGACAGGAATATGGATGTGCCTTCCGGTGTGTATTTGCTGCGGACCGTCTGGAAGGATCATGCATTCCAGCGGAAAATGATACTGGTACGATAAACGTCGGGTCAATGCATCGTTTTGCAGGGTATGAACCATTTTTTGACTGATTTGATAAAACGTCTGCGGCTGTTTGTCTGCATCCTGTGGGGAATCACCCATCCGGTTCAGGCAGGTATTCATGTCTGGCTGCCCGACACGTCGGTGAGCCAGCAGTCGGAAATCCGCATACCGCTGTACGTTTCGTCTGTGAGTACGGCGGATTCGATTGTGGCTTATGACTGCAACTTTGAATATGACCAGCGCTTTTTGACACTTCTGACCGTGGATCAGCATGGCGGCATGACCGGACCATGGGGTGCTCCGTATATCCGTTCCGGTTCGGGCGAGGCCCATGTGGCTGCGTTTACCTCCAATCTTTCCGAATCGCAGATGGTCGATACGACGCGGATCTGGTTTTCCATCGTTTTTCGCGTGGAAAGCGACACGACCCGGCTGACAGAAATCAGGCTCACGCATTTTCAACTGTTCCCCCTGCACGGACAAATACCTACGGATTCGATGACCTCGGCCCGGTTATGCATCGAAGTCAATTTTGCGCCGATTGTACAGACTTTTCCCGGATATCATATGCTGGAGGACGATTCCGTATCCGTGCTCCTGACCGATTATATTCATGATCCCAATGATCCCTGGTCCCGGCTGACGCTGCAATTCACGGGAGATGACCACGTGGCGACCCGGATCGATTCGGCCGGACTGCTCATGATCAAACCCGAAAACAACTGGTCCGGGAACGCGGAACTCGGCATTCATGTAACCGATTCATTCGGTTCTTCCGCGGAGGGTGTCATGATGATTCATGTCATCCCGGTGCCCGATCCCCCCCAGCCGTTCGACCTGATCAAGCCTCCCTGTGATGCGGACATTGAGGAGAATTCAGGGTTTCTGAATTTTGAATGGGAGGCCTCATTTGATCCGGATGCGGATGAGGAGGTCAAATACCGGCTGTATCTTGGACCGGATTCCACATTCCAGTCGCCGGAGACCATGCTCTTTTCCAACCTGAGCAGTCCGGGCCTTTCTTATTTTCAGACATTGTCACCGGGTATTTATTATTGGAAAGTGATCTCCGAAGACAACAGCGGTTTTTATCAGCAAAGCGATCATGTGTTCCGGTTTGAGGTGAAACCGGTAACGGATGTGCGGGAATCCATGGATCCGGAAGAATACGGCCTTTTCGGGAATTATCCCAATCCGTTCAATCAAAATACACACATTCCGTTTTTTCTGCCGGTCCCCGGACAAATAAAATTGGACATTATGGATATCAGGGGAAAACGGATACGGCGTTTGACGAGCCGGATGACCGAGGCCGGGCCGCATGAACTGATCTGGGACGGATATGACGAAGAGGGCCGGGCCGCGGCTTCGGGCCATTACTGGATTGTCATGTCGGTTTCGGGTAAGACGTGGACCCGGAAAATGTGCCTTTTAAAATAGGACTGGCCGTCCGGGGACGGTGTTTAGAGACAAATAAAAGGGGGCTTGCCCGGGATTTTCTCAGGCAGCCCCCTTATTTTAACGAGGTGTCGTTTACAGTTCGATCTGGGTTGCCAGGGTGATCACATAGGCTTTGAAATTGTAGATACCCGCATAATTCTCGGGTGCACCCGTGTCCGGATCGTATTCATAATCATTGGAGATCAGTTCCTTTTCGGGGAACATGACCCATTCACCGGTCAGATTGACACCGATTTTTCCTTTTTTATACCCCAGGCCTCCGGTCAGCACCCAGCGGCGGGCCGGATCCAGGATGGTCGGGCTGATGGTCGATTCCGGGGACGGCGTATCAACCGTATAGAGCCCGCCCAGAACGGACATGCATGGTGTGACCATGAATTCGGCGCCCACACCGATCTCCACCGTGTTTTTCCATTCCTGTTTCATGGCCAGGTCGTCCTGGTTTGCATCTTTCGATTTCACGATGATTTCATCCCAGCTCGCCCAGTTGGTCCACGATGCATCCGCGGTCAGTGTCAGACTCGGAGTCGCCTTATAGGCCAGTCCCAGGCCGGCGGTCATGGGCAGCGGTAAATCCGCATCGACATCCCATTCCGCGTCCTGGCGCATGCCGCTGAAGGGACCCATCAGATTCTGTTTGGTGTATTCCCCTGTGGGATCCGCTTCACTGGCAAAGGCCGCGGCCGGTATCATGCCCAGAATTGCCAGCTGTGTGGTGTCAAGGGGCAGGATGAAGGCCTGCTTGATGGAACCGGACAGTGCCAGATCCGTGCAGTAGCGCAGGGACAGGCCGACACTCAGCTTGTCCGTGGGTTTGTAGAGCAGGCCGATATTCACGCCAATGGCCGAGCCGTCGCCCGACAGGCTGTTTTCCACGGGAAGCCGGTTCTGATCACTGGTCAGGTTGGGCAACGCCAGGCCGGCCGCCATCATAAGCTGATACTGAACAGCCTGCCATTGCGTCATTCCAGGCGCAACAACAGCGTTCAGCGGATTCATCGCCATAACCACCTGGTCGATATCCATACGTCCCATGATGTAGCTGGCGCCCAGACCCAGTGACAGTTTGTCCGATATCTGATAGGCCAGCGTGGGCTGAATCGTGATCACCTGATGATCGCTGTAATGTTCGTTTTCCTTGGTCAGACGGTCCGGATTCAGCGGTCCGATCGGTTTGCTGTAATCATAGGGCACGGCCATCAGATCCCATTCCGTACCCAGACCGAATGGCGCATACACGCCCAGGCCGAACACCAGTTTCTCCGTCGGTTTGTAGAACACGCCCAGCGCGGGCACGAGAAAATTCTGGTCCGTGGCATCCACTTCGTCCGTGTTCAGAGCCGGATGCGGATAAATGGAATAGTTGGCCGCCTTATAGCTGCCGCGGGGCATAATCGTTCCCAGTGAGGCGCCGAGTGTGAATTTTCCGCCCAGCTGTGTCAGGCCGGCCGGATTGAAAAACACGGCGCTCCAGTCATCGGCCAGGCCACGGAATGCACTGCCCATGGCCGTGGACCGGCCACCGATGGTTCCGATTTGTGTACCGTTGCTTGCATAGAGTCCTGCAGCCAAAACGAACACCATTACAAATACCAATGACTTACGCATCATACGGCCCTCCATTCAGTTGGTTCTCAAACGATTGTAATAAGCATGATTTAAAAAGAAGATACGCTGAAAATGTGATTTTGTCAACCGTTTTATCGGCCGGTGCGGCCGAATTTTTAATTCCCGGCCGTGATATATAAGTAAAACAGAATTTATAAAAATATTAAAAATATGCAAAAACACTTGATTTTTACTAAAATACTCTTTAAAATTAATTGCTTAGGCGCATTGATTAAAATTCAAGGAGGTCGAAATGAAAAAGGTGAGTGGAAACCAGTGGAAAATCACGATGATCTGCTTATTTGCGATGATAGTCGCTGTTCCTTATATCGTCGCACAGGACATCGGCTGGATTGATGAGCTGAAAGAAGATTTTGAAATTGATTTTCCAGTGGGCAAGTGGGACCGTGTGGTGGAAAGCGGCGATTATGCATGGGGCCGCAGTAATCATACGGCCGCATCCGGAGTGAACAGTATCTGGTGCGCCAGAAAGGCCTTCAATGGTGCGCCGACAAGAACACCCAATGGCAATTACGCGAACAACATGAGCACCTATGCCATTTACGGCCCCATTGATATGAGAAACTGCACGCAGGCCACGATCAGTTTTTATATGTGGCACCTGATCACGGACAATGACAAGCTGAAATTCCTGGTCGATGTCGGAAACGGGTGGGAAGGATACACCTACAGCGGCAACAGCGAAGGCTGGAAACGCATGGAATTCGATCTGAGCAACGGACCGTGGGGCAACGCGCTGTGGAAACGGGACGTCTATATCGCATTCAAGTTTTCGAGCGATGCGGCCGGTGCGGCCACCGGCGCCTTTATCGACAGCGTCACCATACGCAAATACTTCACGGGCTGGCCGGATCTGGCATTTTCCCAATTCGGTTTTTCTCCGCAGTCCAATCAGAAAGGCGATGCGTTTTTCATCCAGGGTTCCATCACCAATCCGCAGACCAATCCCGCACAATCGACCCAGATGGATGTGGTCATCTCAGCGGACAACATCATCGATACCCAGGTGGACCTGATTCTCGGAAAGGTGGATGTTCCCGCACTTGAAACAGGCGAGGTGTTTTCATTCACCGAACGGTTCTTTGCGCCGCTGGCATTGCCGGCCGGGGATTATTATATTGCAGGCATACTGGATCCGCAGAACAACATTTCCGAAGACGACGAAACCAACAACCTGGTGATTGCAGATTCCAAAATCACGCTGACACCGTATTCAGGATGGGATGTGGTACTGGATGAAGGGTTCGAGGGAGATTTCCCGAGCGCAGGCTGGACGCAGACGCCGGGTGCCGGCAATTACAGCTGGGACAACACGACCTTCAAATCATTTGAAGGCGGGGCCAGCCTCTGGTGCAACGGCGCCAATTACAACGGTGTGCCGAACGTGTATCCTGCGAACGGGTATGCACTCAATTCGGATGCCTGGGCGCTTTACGGTCCGTTCAATCTGACCGACGTGGACAAGGCCGATCTGAGTTTTGCGTTCTGGCAGAAGGTCAACGACGGTTCGGACAAGATGAAGGTTCTTGTCAGCTTCGGCCAGGGCTGGCAGGGATATGAATTCAACGTCCCGACCGACGGCTGGCACTACCATCAGCTGGACCTGATGGCCTGGCCCGGATGGGGCAGCCTGAAGGGACTGAATATTCATGTGGCCTTCAATTTCGTCAGCAACAATCAGGGCAATGACACCGGTACGTTCGTGGACAAGGTCATGATCCGCCGTCAGTACGAGAAACCGGATCTGATCGTTTCCGAGATTGCGGCAACGCCCGTGATGCTGGCTCCCGGCGAATCGTTCACCGTGAACAGCAAGGTGAAGAATGTCGGTTCCGCGGCCTCCGCTGCAGAAACCGAAGTCAAGGTATACCTGTCTACGGACGCCACAATTACGGACGCGGATGTGCTCATCGGCACCAATACGGTTCCTGTACTCGATATCAACGCGGAAGCGGCATTCACCAACACCGGCGCCATGGCTGCCGGTCAGGCTGAGGGCACGTATTACGTGGGTGCCATTGTCGATCCCGCCAATGCCGTGGACGAAAATGCCGAGAACAACAACACCGGTGTTGCACCGGCCGTTACAGTAAAAATTCCGGTTCCGGACCTGACCTGTACGGCGATAGCCGGTTCTCCGTCCTCCCTGTCAGCCGGCTCCACACTCCAGGCGAGCGCCACGGTGGCCAATCAGGGCGACGGCGATGCAGGCGCTTCACAAGTGAAACTTCTATTAAGTTCTGATCAGACGATTGATGCCGGTGACGTGGAGATCGCCATCGTGGATGTGGCCGCTCTGGCAGCCGGCGCCTCTCAGAATTGTACAGCGGAGTATGTGCTGCCCCAGGGTCAGGCTGCCGGCAACTACTATGTCTGCGCCGTCGTGGATGTGGCCAATTCCGTTGCGGAGAGCAATGAAGGCAACAATGAAGCTGTTGCAGCCAATGCCGTGACAGTGACAGGCGGCGGCACTGCCGTGGATTCTGAAATCGCGCCCGAAGACTATGCGCTGTATCAGAACTATCCCAATCCGTTCAACCCGGAAACGACCATCCGCTACGCACTGCCCAACAGGGCGGATGTACGGATTGCGGTGACCAATGTGCATGGACAGACCATCCGTGTTCTGGTCAATGAATCCGTCGAAGCCGGAACGTATGACGTGGTTTGGAACGGCACCAATCAAAACGGCGACAAAGTGGCGAGCGGTGTTTATTTCTATTCCATTACCTCCGGATCCTTCAGGGAAATCCGAAAGATGGTACTGGTACAATAACGACTCTTTGATTTCTGCTTATAAGGCTGCTCCATTCGGGGCAGCCTTTTTTTCTGAATCAGAAGACGGGATCTATTTCCGGTTCAGAGCGTATTATAAAAAGAAGTTGACTTTTATACCGAAATTTGATTAATTAGTATGAACGACCTGAATTGAACGGAGGAACAGAAGTGGTTCGAAAAATATGGATTCTGCTGCCCGTAATCCTCGTCGTGGTCCCGATTCTTGCCCAGGAAACATCTGAGCCCCGTTCGGTTTTCGATGCATCGGAGTTCAGCCTGAAACCCGAAGGATTTTTACGGAACCTGATCGATCCCGCAAAATTCGATATGTCGCAGAGTTATTCTTTATCCGTTCTTTCAACGGGCAAACAGAGTATGAATCAGGGCATGTATCTGAATACCATGACCTACCGGTTTTCCGATCCCCTTCTGATGCAGCTGCGCGTCGGATACCTCCATCAGCCTTTCGGCGGAAACAATTCGCTGATGCCCTCGCAGCAGGGCTCGCTGTTTATTCAGGGCGCTTATTTGCAGTACAAACCCATGGAAAACATGACAATCAGCATCGATTATCAGAGTTATCCTTCGTCGATATTATCTCCGTACTGGGGACGATGGTAGATCCGCAGGTTGAATGTAATTGATGATGAGTTTTCAGACCGAGCGCTGTCGTCTCGGTCATTTTTTTATGGTCAGGCATTCGGTACGGCGCCTGTCCTGGTATTCGCTGACTGGCATGGTAAAGCCGGGATGGATTTGCAGGTATGACGGGGAGGAGAGGCGATGACCGCTCAAAGAAGAAGGAGAACAAAGCCCCTAAAAAAAGCGACGACGCAGATACGAAAAAAAAGGACCCTGTCTGAATACGGGCATCCTGTTCAGTGGGGCAGCATGGCGTTGAAAGGATTGACAGGTGTTGTTCTTTTGATCAATGTGGTCCTGATATTTTTCGTTTTCCGTCAATGTTCGCGTGAGCCTGCATCGATTCAGGAGTCCGCAGGTCCTCCGCAGCCGGTGCCTGTACGAACGATGCGCATCGAAGTGCTGAACGGTTGCAATGTTCCGAAAATCGCATCCAGATATACGGATTTTTTGAGAGCCAAAGGGTATGATGTAGTAAAAACCGATAATTATGAATCACGAAATGTGGAACACAGTGTCGTAATAGACAGACAGGGCATTCCGGAGATGAGCATGAGACTTGCCGCCGATATGGGAATCGGCAGGGAGGGGGTGCTTCAGGAAGTCAATGCGGTCTATCTGATCGATGCGACCGTGGTACTGGGTAAAGATTTCAGAACACTGAGCAGCTGGAAAATAATGGAGCAGGATGGTGAAAGATACTGACCTTTTACTGACAGCTCATCAGATCGTTGAACTGGCGCTTACGAAGAAGGCCAGAGATGTTGTACTTCTTGATCTGAAGGACATCAGTAATGTGACCGATTATTTTATCTGCTGTCATGGTGATTCCGATGTGCAGGTGAAGGCGATTGCCGATGCCATTGAAACCGGCATGCGGGAAAAGGGTCAGAAACCATGGCATAAAGAAGGGACGACCTTTTATAACTGGGTCCTGATCGATTACGTGGATATCGTTGTCCATGTTTTTCAGAAGGAGACAAGGGAATTTTACGGACTTGAACGGCTCTGGGGCGATGCCCGGGCCGAACACTTTCAGGAAGATGATTCATGAATGTCAAAAGTTATATTCAGAACGCAATTCAGACGACGTTGAAGGAAATCCTGCCGGAACAGAATCAGGGGTTCGATATTGATCTGACGGCCCCCAAGCAAAAGGATCATGGGGATCTTGCAACCAATATTGCACTTGTACTTGGATCGCAATCCGGACGCAATCCCCGGCAGCTCGCGTCGGAGATTGTGAATGGAATGGATCTGGATCCGGAACTGGTGGCGCGTGTGGATATTGCAGGCCCCGGATTTATCAATTTTACTTTCAGCGACAGTATTTTATATGAGGGGCTGAAGGAGATTGTTCTTCAGCAGGAGGCCTATGGAACCGCTGATTGGGGAGGAAACAAAAAAACACAGATCGAATTTGTCAGCGCCAATCCCACGGGGCCGCTGACTATCGGACATGGACGTCAGGCCGTTTTGGGCGACACGGTTGCACGTCTTCTGGAAGCCACCGGTCATGATGTGACACGGGAATATTATTTCAATGATGCGGGCCGGCAAATGCGTGTTCTGGCCGATTCAGTCCGTCTCCGTTATCTGGAACAACTGGGTATGTCCGTCGAATTTCCGGACGATTACTATCAGGGAGATTATATACGGGATATCGCCCGGGAGCTTGCCCAAAGGAAAGGCGCATCTCTGCAGGACGAGGCATTTAAGGATGACGCCTGTTTCAGGGAATCCGCTGAAAAGGCCATTTTTGACGATATCCGATCCACACTGGAGCGAATGGGGATACATTTCGATGTGTATTACAATGAAAAATCCCTGTATGAAACGGGTAAAATCGATGCGGTGATCAAGGAACTGCGAAAACGGGGCCTGGCCTATGACCAGGATGGCGCTGTTTGGCTGAAGGCCACGGATCTGGGTCTGGATCAGGATCGCGTGATCGTCAAGTCCACGGGCGAACCGACTTACCGTCTGCCGGATCTGGCCTATCACAGGGATAAAATCGACCGGGGCTTTGACATCATCATCGATATTTTCGGAGCCGATCATATTGCCACTTATCCGGATGTGCTTGCCGGGATGAGGGCATTGGGGTATGACGACAGCAGGGTCCGTGTGCTGATCCACCAATTCGTGACATTGACGGAAGGCCGGGAAAAAATTAAAATGTCCACACGCAAGGCCAATTTCGTCACATTGGATGAGCTTATGGATGAAGTCGGCGTGGATGTAACCCGTTATTTCTTTCTCAACCGTTCGGCCTCCGCCCATCTGAATTTTGATTTGACCCTGGCTAAAACACAATCGGATGAAAATCCCGTGTACTATATACAATATGCCCACGCGCGTATATGCAGTATACTGCGGCACGCGGAGGAACAGGGATACGATACGGACCTTGTCGGCGATCCGACGTTGCTGACATCTGAAGAAGAACTGGAACTGATAAAAATTTTGCTGGATTTTCCGAGAGTTGTCAGTTCGGCCGCAGAGCATCTGGAGCCCCATCGTCTGCCAACGTATCTTGAGAATGTGGCGACCACGTATCACCGGTTCCAGCATGCAGGCAAGGTGGATGAAACCTTGCGTGTGGTAAGCAGCAACCGTGAAACGACACAGGCCCGGCTTGACCTGTGCCGCGCGACACGCATCGTCCTGGCGAATGGACTCGATATACTGGGAATATCACGGCCGGAGCGCATGTAGGTTTTTATTTGGCAAAGTCATACATGATCCCTGGCGCAGTTTCCCGCCGCATTTTCAATACGTCCTGAAATGTGTTAACATAGGAGATGTTCAGTGAAGCTTGTGATTACAGGATCCATCGCAACCGATTACCTGATGACTTTTCCGGGGCAATTTACGGAACACATTCTGCCGGACAAACTCGATCATATCAGTCTGAGTTTTCTGGTGGACAGCATGAAGAAACAGCAGGGCGGAACAGCGGCCAATATCGCCTACAGTCTGGCCCTGCTCGGGGAGAAACCGCTGCTTGTGGGTGCGGTCGGCCGGGATTTTGAGGATTATCGCCGGTTTTTGACGGGTGCAGGCGTGGATACCCAGGGTGCCATCGTTTTTCCTGAGGCATTTACAGCTTCCTTTTTCGCCAATACGGATCAGGCGGGAAATCAGATCTGCAGTTTTTATACCGGCGCCATGCAATATGCGAAACAGGTCACATTAAAATCCCAGGGCGTCGCATTGGACGATCTCGTGATTGTTTCTCCCAATGATCCGGAAGCCATGATCATGCTGGCAGAGGAGTGCCGCAGCCTGACAACAAAATTCATATGCGATCCGGGTCAGCAGATCGCGCGGTTCGATGGAGAGCAGCTGAAGCAGCTTGCTCAGGGCTCTCAGATACTCATTCTCAATGAATACGAATACGGCCTTTTTCTTGATAAAACAGGCATGGGCGAGCAGGACCTGTTCGGATTGTGTGAAACGCTCATCGTTACGCTTGGAGAAAAGGGGGCAAGGATCTGTCTGCCGGCAAACACGGTCGATATCCCCATTGCCAGGCCGGAAACGGTTCTCGATCCTACCGGTGTGGGAGATGCGTTCCGGGCGGGATTGATGAAGGGATTGATTCATCGGTTTACCTGGGAAACAGCAGGCCGTATGGGCAGCCTGGCCGCAGCGTACGTACTGGAAACGGATGGCCCGCAAAGTCATCATTACGGGCTGGAACAGTTCATCGACCGGTACGTCCGTACATTCGGCGACTCGGATGAAATTGCCAAATTGATACAATGATCCTTAGATCATTGTATCAATCGTGTTCATTCAATAAGGCGTAATAATGCTGGAGCGAAATAATTCATGAATATCCAAACCGGATTCGTTCAGATTTCAACACGCGGCCACAGTGATATTGTCGATATCACGCCGCAGATTCATGAAATCCTGACGAAAAGCGGCATGCAGGAAGGCCAGTTGACCGTATTTGCCACAGGCGCCACGGCTGCGGTGACCACGATTGAATACGAACCGGGACTGCTCCGGGATATCCCCGAGACCCTGGACAGAATCGCATCGGAAGGGGCGCATTATCATCATGATGCCACCTGGGGTGACGGAAACGGCCATTCACATGTCCGGGCGGCCCTGATCGGGGCATCGCTGACGGTTCCTTTTATTTCGGGCCGCATGCTGCTGGGAACCTGGCAGCAGATTGTGTTTGTGGATTGCGATAACCGGTCAAGGCAACGAAAAATTCCCGTTCAACTGATTGGAAAATAGCCATGACATTTCGCACGATAGACTGGACAGAGAACAAGATACGGCTGATCGACCAGACAGCACTTCCGGGGCATTCACTCTACCTCAATATTGAAACAGTAGAGGATCTTGCGGAGGCCATTTGTTCCTTACGGGTGCGGGGCGCTCCGGCCATCGGTATAGCGGCAGCTCTCGGCGTTGCACTGGCAGCCAATAATCATACGGATGAACCGGCGGAAGCGTTCATCAGCAGTATTCGCGACGCGATGGACGTGCTGGGCCGTACCCGTCCCACCGCGGTCAATCTGTTCTGGGCACTGAACCGGATGGAGCAGGTTCTGAACCAGGCTGCACATTTGAGTCCCGGCGAAATCCGCGAGAGGCTTTTACAGGAAGCACTCGATATACTGAACGAGGACCGTCTGATCTGTCATCAACTTGGTGTACATGGTGCAGAACTGATTCCCGATGCAGCCAATATTCTGACTCATTGCAATGCCGGAGCGCTGGCAACTTCAGAGTATGGAACCGCACTGGCCGTGATTTATGAGGCGGTTTCCCAAGGCAAGGAAATCAAAGTCTACGCTGATGAAACCCGTCCGCTTCTTCAGGGAGCCCGCCTGACTTCATGGGAGTTGAATGCGAACGGTATAAGCGTCACGGTTCTGTGTGATTCGGCGGCTGCCTTTCTGATGCAGCGGGGAGAAGTCGATTGCGTCATCGTCGGGGCCGACCGTATTGCGGCCAATGGGGATGTTGCCAATAAAGTGGGCACATATATGCTGTCCGTGCTGGCAGAAAAACATGAAATTCCATTTTACGTGGTGGCTCCGGTGTCCAGTTTCGATCTGTCGATTTCCTCCGGATCAGAAATACCCATCGAACAGCGTGACAGATCAGAAGTCGCTGCATTTATGGGAAGAATCACCGTGCCGGAAGCGGTTCCCGTATACAATCCGGCGTTCGATGTCACGCCCAATCATCTGGTGACCGCGATTGTGACCGAAAAAGGTGTGCTGACTCCTCCTTTTGAACTGTCCATACGGAAAGTACTTCTGGAAGGCGGTATACTGAGCGATGCATAAACGGCGTTTTATTTCGTTCCGCCAAATATTTGCCCTGACCGGCACCGTGTTTTTCTGCATTGCGGCTCATGGCTCGGGGCAGGCGGATAAAGCGGAACAGGTTTTCGTGACTGCCCGGACGAAAATCTATCTGGTTCGTCATGCCGAGAGAGATCCTGGACCGGATCCGCCCCTGAATGAAAAAGGCAGGGCAAGGGCGCAGTCGCTCAAAGAACTGCTGGCGGACAGCGGCATTACGGCCATCATCTGTCCGGACTGGGAACGAAACAAACAGACTGCGGGCCCCCTTGCGGATCATCTGGATTTGACTATCCAGGTTCTGCCGCAGGATTTACGGGATGACAGCAGCTTGCTGGCGGAGTATTTTATCGAAAAAATACTTCCTGCCCATATGGGAGAAAACATTCTTTTTATCGGAAATATGTCCACTTCGAGAAGGGGTGAGGAAGGCAACCTGTATACACTGTACCGCATATTCAACAAAGATTCAAGCCCGCTTGCACGGTACAACGATTTTCACATCATTGTGCTGGAACCAAATCGTGATCCGGTTTTCTTTCATGCCATATACGGCGCAGCGGACGATTAAAATCATCATGCCCCGTTTTCCGGATTATCGGGAACCTTGAGCAGCAGGATTCCACCCGTGATGAAAAAGAGAACCAGACACAGAATTCCGTACCTGCTGTTATGAAACAATTGACCGGACAGAGCAAAAAACGCGGGTCCCATAATACCTGCAAATTTGCCGCTGATAGTGTAAAAGCTGAAAAATTCCGCACTTTTATCTTTCGGTATCATCCGGGCATACATTGAACGGCTCAGTGCCTGTGTCCCTCCCTGAACCATTCCCACGAATCCGGCCAGGATCCAGAAATGAACGGCCTTCTGCATAAAAAATCCGCCGATGGAGATCCCGGTATAAATAAGCAGGCCCAGTAAAATGGACCGTTTGGCCCCGATGACATCGGCTATTTTTCCGAAAAGAACAGTGCAGGGTATGCCAATAAACTGAACCATCACAAAAGCGCCGATCAGATCCATATATCCGATTCCGATTTCATCCCCGTATGCTGTGGCCATTTTGATGACGGTCCCGATTCCATCACTGTACAGCCAGAACGCGAGCAGCAGGATAAAGGCGTTTTTATATTTCCGGATATTCATAAATGTATTTTTCAACCGGTTTACAGCGATGGACAGCGTTTGCAGGCCCGGCCGGTATGCGGCGGCCCTGGGAGGCTCCGGCACCCATTTAAAAAGCGGCATCGCGAAAACACCCCACCAGAATGCAACACTGATAAAGGACAATTGCATACCCCAAAGCGGCACCTGCTTGCCGGGTGCGATTTCAGTCTGAGGCAGATAAAAAATCATGAGAATATTGACAGCCAGCAGTAATCCGCCGCCGAGGTATCCGTATGCGTAACCGCGGGTTGAAATGCGGTCGAGTTCTTCCGGAGCTGCGATATGGGGAAGAAGGCCGTCATAAAACACTTCGGACCCGGCTGCTGCGATACTGGCCACGATGAAAAGAATTGAAATCCAGAGCCATTGACCGGCACCCGTAAATGCCATCGCACCCGTAAATATGATTCCAATGCCCGTGAACAATCCCAGAAAGGGTTTTTTTACGGCACTGTGATCGGAAACCGGACCGAGCAGCAGCGACAGAAGAGCCACGCAAGTCATGGCAATGGAAGAAATATAACCCCATATCGATGTGGCCAGATGATTTTGCGGCACATTGTGGCATGCAACCTGACGAAAGAAAATGGGCAGGACAGCGCCTATGATCGTGGTCTGAAATCCCGATATCGCCCAGTCATACATACACCAGGAACGGATGGATCGTAATTTTTGCGGAGAAACCGTATTTGGACCTGTTTCCATAGTAGCGTGTCCTTTGATCAGATTGGATAAAATAGTGAATATTTGACTGAAATCAAAATTCAAAGTGGTTAAGGAGCGGAACGGGTGCGCTTTTGTAACGGGAATAAAGGTTTTTAGGAAATGATCATTATCCGCGGGAAACGAAATAGGTTTATGATAATAGTTTTCTAATTGGAATCCGGATCAGGATATGGCCTGAATCAGGCCGATCAGTTTTGCCATGGCCCTGCGATAACCCTTTTGTGTATGAAGGATGGCGGCGAGTACAACGGTTTCATCCCAGGCCTGGAAAAACCGGAACACAAGACGTCTTTTATCGATGCCCTGAATCATGATTTCTTTCACGGGCTGGTCGGTTCCCAGAAGCCTGAGTGTTTCGATCAGTGAGAAGTTAAATTCCAGCAGAGTGTCATGGCTGTAGACAGGGGACAATCCATGGCCGGCAAGAAGCAGACCGTCGGCTGAATAGAGCTGAATGCATTCCCAACGGTCCTCCGATTTAAAAATCTGCATGGCCGTCTCTATTTCGGCCTGAACGGTGCTGTCTGTCATGCCCGCATCCTCTTCCCTTCTTCAATCTGCTGCTGGACCTTGGCTACCACCTGTTTGATGACCTCCTTCAATGTAGGGAAAACGCCTGTACCCCGTGTGGCGACTGCTTCGAAACTGGGAACATTAAAAAAGTTCAGCTTGGTTTCCATTTCCTGAATCGATTCAATATTCGGCAGATCTCTTTTGTTGTACTGCAGCACCCAGGGAAACTCTTCCAGCGATTTTCCGTCCGCGATCAGGTGCTTTTCCAGGTCCAGTAACGTGTCCAGATTGGCATCCATCATCTCTTTCTGGGAATCCGCGACAAAAACCAGTCCGTCGACACCGTTCAGAACCACTTTTCTCGTATGATTGTAGTTAATTTGGCCGGGAACCGTATACAAATTGAATTTCGGTTTTTTTTCATCGATCTGGCCGACTTCAAGCTGAAGGAAATCAAAGAAAATGGTCCTGTCCTCACGGGTTTTGAGGGTAATCAGGTCCCCTTTCAGCGCAGGATCGATCCGTGTATAAATGTACTGCAAATTGGCTGTCTTTCCGCATAATCCCGGACCGTAGTACACAATTTTCAGATGAATTTCTTTTAATGCCCAGTGAATAAACATGATATCAACCTCATGGCAGGGTTTTATTCATCCAGGAATGCCTGATCCAGTTTTTCATTCAGCAATCCCTGGAAATGTTGATCAAATAATTCGGCAAACTGATTTTTGGGTTTTTCTGACAATATCGGATTCAATTGCACCATCGTCCGTTTAGCAAATAGCCGGACCATGCCCAGTGCCACATCTGTTTCAAATACAATGATGAGAAAAAAATCATCGGTAATCGACGAAATAAAAACATTTTGTTTGTGACCTTCATGCAGCATCATTTTGAAATGATTGTGTTCACCCAGCTGACGGGCCATTTCGGCTGCCGCTGCATAGCTTCCGGAAGCCAAAGTGGCCAGCGTCGTGGTTTCCATACTGGTTTTCTGTCTTATTTTTTCGGCAATGATTCTCCCGGAGCTGTTCACGACAAGAACGGCCTTCAGCCGGAGTTTTTTTAACAGCTCGGTGAGACAGGCGATGACCTGATCGTATTGAGTGTGACTGATGCTTGCATTTTCTGACATGGAACACTTTCCCCCAAAGATCGTTTATTGCCCGACAGTCAGGCGCTGAATAAGAAAATCCGATAAACCGGCGTCTTTCATTTTCTCCTGTACTTGTTTGATATTGTATGGTAATCGAAACAGATCGAACCGGGATCTTTCAATATCGAGTATGCCGTAGGCTGCCCTTGGATCACTGTCCCTTGGCTGACCCACACTCCCCACATTGACAAGATGCAGTTGCCCGCGGTCCAGTGTCAGACTTCCGCCTTTCTGCATCATGATATCCCCGTTGACTGCGCGGCTGTAAATGGCGGGGATATGTGTATGGCCGATAAAACAGTAAGGAGAAGTCTGGGCCATCAGGCTGCGGAATACCGCATCTTCACTGGATACATAATGCCAATGATCGGGCAACTCAGGGGAAGCGTGAACGGCCATAATGACACCATCATCCTGAATCAGCGGCAATGCGTTCAGTATTTTACGGGATTCCGCGTTCAGCACTTCCTGCGTCCACGTGATGGCCTGCCTGGCAAAAGGATTGAATCCTTCGACAGGCATTTTTTCGATGGCTCCCCAGTCGTGATTTCCGGCGATTACAATATCGGCGGTCTCTGATATTTTTGAAATACATTCATTTGGATTGGGTCCATAGCCGACCAGGTCTCCCAAGCAAATGATCTGATCCACAGTTTCCTGCCTGAGTGCGCTCAAAACAACATCGAGGGCTTCTTCATTGGCATGAACATCTGCAAATATTCCAACGCGCAATCAGCCCCTCCAATTTCATAAATGGTCATAATTGCTGTCAGTTTTATGCGCACAGGATTTATTGCAAAAAATGAACCAAGTAATTAAAAACCCGTCATTTGAATGGAAAATTTGCATTTTGCACAAATATCCTTACAACATGGAAACAATTTATAATAAATCCACGGGATCGACATCCACGATAAGCCGGACATCCGGGAAATGGTAGGTGTTTTCATACCGGCGCATTGCGGCCCGGATGGCATCGCGCAATTTTCGACCACTTTTGTCGTTCTGTTTGGCAGATCGCAGTACAATTTGATACAGATACTGGCCCTTTTTCCTCGAGATCGGGGAGGCCACGGGACCCAGTTTGGTGATATGCGCATGCTCCGGCAATGATCCGGAGAAAGCCCGGGCTGCATTCTCCACGCTTTTCAGCCAGGGTCCCCTGAAACGAAGCACGATCAATTTTCCGAATGGGGGGTAATTCAGCGAGCGGCGATGTGCAATCGCGTATTCAAAGAATGCCTCGTAATCCTGATTCAGAGTATAGGCGAAAATGGGATGGTCCGGATAAAAAGTCTGAATCACCACTTCGCCTCTTCGATGGCGCCGTCCGGCCCGGCCTGCCGCCTGAAGGAGCATTTGAAATGTCCGTTCTTCCGCCCGGAAATCCGGAAACAGCAGACCTGTATCAGCAGAAATGACCCCAACAAGACTGACGCCCGGAAAATCGTGCCCCTTGGCCACCATCTGGGTTCCCAACAGCAGGTCCGCCTGATGATTTTCAAAATGGTGTACGATATCGCTGTGTGCGTGTTTGGATCGGGTAGTATCTGTGTCCATGCGAAGCAGCCGGATTTCCTCGAACAGGGAACGGATTTCTTCCTCGACTTTTTGTGTTCCTGTACCGCGATAACCAAGATTGGGCCCGCCGCATTGTGAACAGGAACTGGGCGCCGCCTTCTGATAACCGCATAAATGGCATCGCAGTGTGCAATCGGTTCTGTGATAGGTCAATGTGATATCACAGTTGACACAGGTTTCAATGGAACCGCAGGATCTGCACCGCAGGAAAGTGGCATACCCCCTTCGGTTTTGCAGGAGTATGGTCTGTTCACCCTGAGCCAGGCACTTCCCGATTTTTTCCTCCAGCAAGGGAGAAATGATACGGCGCCGGTATTCTCCGGGCACTTCATTGCGGTCCACGAGTGATATGGCCGGCAACTCGACCTGGTCTATGCGTTCCGGCAGCCGGCATAAGCGGTATTTGCCTTCTTTTGCATTTGCATAGGATTCAAAACTGGGAGATGCGGATCCCAGAACCACGACGCAGCGGTTAATTGAAGCGCGCATGATGGCCAGATCACGGGCATGATACCTCGGTGCGGGATCATTCTGTTTATATGAGGCATCATGTTCTTCGTCCACGATGATGACACCGAGATGCCCAAGAGGCGCAAAAACAGCCGAACGAGGTCCCAGAGCGATCCGGCATTTGCCCTCCTTCAGTTTTCTCCATGAGTCGAACCGTTCTCCGTGGGACATGCGGCTGTGTACAATCGCCACTTCTTCATGGAAAACGGAACGATAACGTTGTACAGCCTGGGGGGTGAGTGAGATCTCGGGGATCAAGATCAATGCGGTTTTCCCCTGGTTCAGGGCTTCACGGACGACCTCGATGTACACCTGGGTTTTTCCGCTGGCAGTGATGCCGTATAGCAGGAACGGAATAAAATCAGCGCATTTCAGGGATTCCGTTATCCTGCCGACGGCCTCGCTCTGGTGCGTGGTCAGACTGATATCTTTCGGTTTCCCGGGTACGATATGTGCATAGGGATCTCTGTAGGTTTCTTTTTCGCTGAGAGATATCCATCCGCGTTGTTCAAGATTTCTCAGAACCGAGAGATCCGTATTCAGATCCGACCGGACAATACAGCCGTCCTGTCCGATGATTTGCTTCAGAATTTCGGCCTGCCGTGGTGCTTTTTTCAGGATATCCCAATCCGCTTCAGAGGGGCTCTTCAGAAGCGTAATGCGGGTTTCCATCTTGGGCCTGGAGCGCGGTTCTTCAAGAATATAATGAACATGGATCAATCCGAGCGATTCGAGCTGTCTGATTTCATGACGCAGCGCGTTCATCTTTAGGTTTTTTTGAACGGTATGAAATGTCAGGGTGTCCCGTGTTTCGAAAAGTGACATGATCGATTGTTGTTTTTTGGGAAGCCCGGGATCGGACCCGCTCCCCGGTATGGCCGCTTCCTGGTTTTTTTTAAGAAGCAGATCCGTTTCTCTGTGCAATACGGAAGGCAGCATGGCCCGGATGACCTCGCCAATCGTGCACATGTAGTAATCCGAGGCCCATTTCGCAAGGTCGATGATTTCCTGCGAAAGCAGTGGCTCCGGTTCCACCAAATCTTCGATGGGCTTTAAAGATTTCAAGGGAGTTTTTTCCGGAAAGGAAACGATGAGGCCGCATTCATGACGTTTTCCCACGGGTACAACGACGCGATGCCCCACACCGATTTCATCCCGGAACGGAATGGGGACGAGATAGGTCAGTGTTTTCAGAGGCAGCAACGGAAAAACGACGTCGGCCAATTTTTTTTCACGGGATCCCGGCATGGTTTGAATATACAAAGCGTACCATCTTTTGGCAAGCATGAAAACCCGAATGAACCAAGGACGGAGTGTCATTGAAGAAAAGGGAACTTTTCATGCCTGTCCGTCGTCCATAAGGTGGCCGGTTCAATCTGATACAGAATCCATATTGATGCATATTCCGGCGTGAAAAGGGACAGACTGCCATAAAGGGATTTTCATGTGGTTTTTAAAGCAATTATTTATTAAATTTGATAACTCATTAAAACAATACGGGTTAAGGATAAAGTGACCAGTAAAAAACCATTTTTTGTCATCATAGCGGGTCTGGGTCTGATTATATCGGGGTGTGCAACGAAAACGGTCATCGTTTCCGGCCCCGTTCAGTCGGAACCTGATCCTAAGGCGGTCGGGCTGTTCATCGACGGGCTGAATCATGAATTGAATCAGAATTATGCCGCCGCACTTCTCATGTACCAGGAAGCAACCCTGTACGACTCCACCTCTCCCACCATTTATCAGAATATCGGGAAAAACTATCTTCGCCTTGGTAAAGATGAAAGCGCCATGCTTGCACTGAAACGGTCACTGGAACTGGATCCCGGACAGATCGAGGTCTGGGATCTTCTGGCTTCCATTTATGCCAGACACGGCTGGTGGGATTTGACCGAAAAGGCCTATCTGTCAATTATGGCCCGGGACAGCACGCATATTGCCACGCTGCATAAGCTGGCCCTGCTCTATTTACGGGCGGACAAGATAGAAGCGGCAGCGGCCGCCTATGAACGCATTCTGTACCTGGAACCTGTTCCGGATCCAAAAGTTCTTGTATCGCTTGGCGAAATTTATTTCAACCTGAAAAAATTTGAAAAATCAAAACAGTATTTTCAGGGGCTTGTCGACCTGCATCCGGAATCGGGCTTTGGATATCTCGGACTGGGGATGACGCGTGAAGCCGAACAGGACACGGCGGGGGCCATGGATAATTATCTGCGGGCCATCGAAAAAACCGCTTCATTGAATGAGGCCAGGGACCGTCTGGGGCAGCTGTACATTGCAAAGGAGGCCTGGGGAAAGGCCATTCAGGTTTATACTGAAGCGGTTGAAATCGATACGACCAATCTGGAACGATGGCTGGAGCTGGGCGATTTGTATCAGCAGACCGGAGACTCGGTTCAGGCTGGAAATCTGTATCAGGAAATCCAGAACCGTTTTCCGCAGGAATGGCAGGCGCATTTTCAATACGGACGCTTTCTGATGCGCCAGAGAATGTACGGTGCTGCTTTTGATTCATTCCGAAAAGTGACAGGACTTTCTCCGGAAAACGGATGGGGATGGCTGTTTGGAGGTTTTGCCCTGGTCCATATGGACAGTCTGAATTCGGCTCTCGTTTATTTGAACCGGGCATTGCAGTATATTCCCGACGATCCGATGGGAAATTACTATCTGGGCACAGCCTACGCCCAGCTCGAGCAATACGGCCAGGCCGTTGGGCCGCTGGTCACAGCCCTGAAAAAACGGCCGGACTGGATATCCGCGATGAGTGCTCTGGCCAACGCGCATGAAAATCTGGGTAATTATTTAAAGGCCGACAGTCTGTTTCAGACATCACTGGCACTTGAACCGGAGAATGCGCTGTTACTGAACAATTATGCCTACAGCCTGTCCCTGCGCGGGGAACGGCTGGAGGATGCCATGAAAATGGCGCAGACCGCCGTTGAAAAAGATCCGGAAAACGGGGCGTATCACGACACCATGGGCTGGATATATTTTCAAATGGGCATGCCGGTTGAGGCCCTGAGCTGCATCGAGACCGCTGTCAGGTTAAGAAAAGACAGTTATGAGGTTTATGATCATCTCGGCGATGTTTATGCCGCACTGGGAATGCCGGAAAAAGCGAGGGACGCCTGGAAAAAGGCGTTGTCGCTGGATGAGGACAATACCCGGATTCAGGAAAAACTGAGTCAATCAGAACCCGTGAAATGACGGCTTGCCAGTCCCGAACGAAATGATTATTCAACAATGAAAAAATCGGCATTCATTTTCTGCATCATGGGCCTGAGCCTCTGCCTTTTCCGGTGTGCGGGTGTTTTTCCGGGCAGCGGGCCGCTTCCCGAGACGGCACCCGGTGAGCTCATGCGCAGGATCACGCGGCATACGGATAAATTAAGTACGATTCAGGGGCATGCGCAGCTTCTCGTGAACTCGGAGATGGGTAATTTTTACGGGACGCTCGAAGTGAAAGCCCATCTTCCTGATTCCATGCTGGCCAAAGTTGAAGGTCCTTTCGGCGTGGATATGGCGCTGATGCGGTTGTGCAGCGAGGACGTACTGTTTTACAGTCCTTATTTGCATTTGGCGTTCGAAGGATCCCTTCGGGACACGCTCCGGGACTTTCTTCCTTTTCATATGAATACGGCGGATTTTTTATTACAGGCACTGGGTCTCATGAAAATGAACGCCGAGCATTTGAAGGACATGTCTCTTTTTTATACGAAAGACGGTCAATATGTCTATGGCTTTCAGAACGGGGAGCGCATCTGGGTTCATCCAAAAGGTCCGGTCATCACGCGATGGGAAAAGAAAGACGAGACCGGAAAACCGATATGGACCTGGGAAGGATCCCGTTTCAAAAAGTCGGGCGGAATCAGAATGCCTCAGACCATTCAGATTACCACGGAAGAACCCAGACAGAAAGTGACGGTTTACTACACGAAACGTAAAACCAACCAGGAGTTGAATACGGGATGGTGCACATTGAAAATTCCTGAAAGTGTGAATCCGCTCCCGTTATAAATTCCGGAAAGAGAATATGAGCATGGATTTGTCAGTCGTGGTGCCTGTCTTCAATGAAGAAGATTCGCTTGCCGAACTGGTCAGGCAGATCAGCGTTGTCTGCGAAGAGCAGAAGATCTCCTTTGAAATCATCTTTGTCGACGACGGATCCACGGACGGTTCATTTGCACTCCTTGAAGAACTGCATCAGAAGGACAAGCGGATCCGTGTGATTCAGTTCCGGAGGAATTTTGGAAAAGCGGAAGCCTTGTCGGCCGGTTTCTCGGTGGTCAGAGGGGACAGGGTGCTCACACTGGATGCGGATTTACAGGACGATCCTGCAGAAATTCCATTTCTGATCCGGGTGCTGGATGAGGGGCTTGATCTGGTTTCGGGATGGAAAAAAACACGTAAAGATCCCCTGTCCAAACGGATTCCCTCCAAAATCTGGAATTTCATGACTTCAGTCATGACCGGTATCAAACTGCATGATTTCAACTGCGGTATCAAGATGTACCGCAGGGAAGTGGTTGAATCGGTTCATATATACGGCGAGTTGCACCGGTATATTCCGGCGCTGGTTTCCTGGGAAGGATTCAGCGTCGGAGAAATGCCCGTGAATCACAGACCCCGTTTATTCGGCCGGAGCAAATACGGCGCATCCCGTTTTTTCAAGGGATTTCTGGATTTAATCACCATTATGTTCCTCAGCCGTTACACGCGGCGTCCCCTCCACCTCTTTGGAATGTGGGGCCTCGTCTTCGGCAGTATTGGTGCAGTGATTACCGTCACGCTCATGGTTCTGCGGATCATAAAAACCATATACCTGAGCAACCGGCCGCTGTTGTTTATCGGCGTGCTGTTTATTCTTCTGGGCATGCAGTTTTTCAGTATCGGTTTACTCGGGGAAATGATCACACGGTCTCATTCCAAAAACCGGAATTATTCCATTCGGCGGTTTTTGGGGGAATAAGATGAGATTGGTGATTGTGGGTCCGGCCTATCCCATGCGCGGGGGCATTGCCCAGTCAGGGGCTCTGTTGTATCAGGCACTGCGGAAAGCCGGTCATGATGTCCATTCGTTATCCTTTAAACGGCAATATCCGGCCTGGTTGTTTCCGGGAAAAACACAGATGGATACCGGCCGGGATTTAATACCGATTTCATCTCATGCAATTCTGGATTCACTGAATCCGCTGACCTGGATACAGGCTGTGCTCTGGTTAAAAAGTATCCGGCCGGAGGCCCTTATTTTTAAATACTGGATGCCTTTTTTTTCACCCTGCTATGCGGTTGTGGCGGGACTGGCCAAATGGTGGATGAATCTGAGGATCGTGACTGTCTGCGACAATATCATTCCTCATGAAAGAAGGGTGGGCGATATTGTATTAACGAAGCTTGGACTGCGCTTTGCCGACGGATATATCGTATTATCCCGCAGCGTGCGTGATGAACTGCTTTCAATCCGGAAGCAGGCCCGCTACAGACAGGTTCCGCATCCCGTATACAGGATATTTCCTCCGTCCCTCAAAAAGAAAGACGCCAGAAAATGTCTGAGCATTCGTGAAAAGTCGGTTATACTCTACTTCGGACTGATCCGTGCCTACAAGGGATTGAGAACACTCATTCTCGCTTTGCCTGAAATCTCAAAAGACAGGGACGTCCGCTGCCTGATCTGCGGTGAATTCTACGAGGGACAGGCCGAAACACTGCAATTGATCCATGATTTAGGACTGGATGATATTGTTTCCGTATATGACCGGTTTATACCGAATGAGGAGGTGAACGTTTATTTTTCTGCAGCAGACCTGGTGGTGCTGCCCTATGTGACGGCCACACAAAGCGGAGTGGTTCAAGTGGCCTTTCATTATGACCGGCCCGTTCTTGTCACCGACGTTGGCGGTTTGCCTGAACAGGTGGTTCACGGACGTACGGGATACGTGGTGCCTCCTCAATCCCCGGATGCGATTTCCGAAACCGTTCAACGGTTTTTTCATCGGGACATGAATGAAATTCCATTTGAGAGCCATATCAGGGCGGAAAAGAAGCAGCAGTCGTGGGAACACATGGCCGAAGCTGTAGTGGAAATGATTCATCCGGATAAAGCAGCGATGACATGAAAAAGGTATTGATTATCGCATACTATTTCCCGCCCTCCGGGGGCGCCGGTGTTCAGCGTGTGATGAAATTCGTGAAATACCTGCCGGAATTCGGATGGGAGCCCCTCGTGCTTACGGTGAATGAAAATGCGGGTTTTCCGGTCCGGGATTCATCCCTCTTGAATGAGATTCCAAAGGATATCAGGGTGATTCGTACCCGGATTTTTGAACCGTATCGCGCATTCCATCGCTTTACCGGCAAATCATCCGCTCAGGGGACCGATATGGCCACGCTGCATCGGAGAAGACGTTCTCTGAGGGAGCGGATTGCGGAGTTTGTCCGTTCGAATTTTTTTATCCCCGACGCGAGATGCTTTTGGCGCAGCACAGCCGTTCCTGCCGGAAAAAAATTGCTGAAAAACGAACGAATTGACCTGATATTTTCTTCGGCCCCACCGTATACAACGCATTTGGTCGCCAGGGCGATTGCAGATTACGCGGATTTGCCCTGGATTGCGGATTTCCGTGATTCATGGGTGGATTGGCTTTCTGCTCCAAAGCGGACCGGTATATCGCGCCGGATAGATCTCGCCATGGAGAATTCCGTACTGAAGCGGGCGGATCACATAACACACGTTACCAGAGGGATTCAGCAGGATCTGCTGTCCAGACATCCGGACGTGAGCAAGGAGAAATGGTCCCTTATTCCCAATGGATTTGACAGAGAAGATTTCAATGGCCTGACTCCGGAGACTGCCGGGACGCACTTTGTGATTACCTATACAGGATCTCTGTACGGACACCGGAATCCGGAAAGTTTCCTCGAAGGGCTTCGGCTGCTTTTTCAAAATCAGCCGCAATACCGGCAAAAAATCCGGGTTCAGTTTATCGGCCGTGTGGATCCTGAATTTATCCGGGCTTTCGGGGCATTCGGTGATCACATTGTTCATATCCCTTATGTCACGCACCGGGAGAGTCTCGAATATATGCTGAAATCGGATGTCCTGCTGCTGATTATTGACGATGCACGGGCGAGCCGGTCAATTATTACCGGGAAGTGTTATGAATATCTGGCATCCGGACGTCCGATACTGGCCATCGCCCCAGAAGGCGAAGCTGCCGATCTGATACGAACGCTGAAAGCCGGGGAGGTCGTATCCCCGCAGCATCCTGTAGCGGTGCACCATACGCTCCTCAGGATGATCGGGAAATGGCAGGCGGGGGAAGATATACCCGTCGATGCGGATATGATCAACAGGTATGACAGGAAAGTGATTACCGGACATTTGGCCGGGCTCTTTCATAAGGTGCTTTCCGGAACAGTCTTACAGCAGGAAAATGAATGAATATATTGATGCTTCTGGACAATGAATTCCCCCCGGATGTCAGGGTGCAGAACGAAGCCGTCGCACTTTCCAAAACCGGCCATCGTGTTTTTGTCATCGTGCCGACTTTCAAACGGGACCGGGTGCTTCGTGAAAACGATCAGGGTGTTGAAATAATCCGGTTCAGGACGTTAAGAAAGTCATTTTATCAATTACAGGCCACTGCGGAACGGCTGCCGTTCTATCATATGTTCTGGGAGAATCAGATTTGCCTTAAACTGGATCTCGGTGAAATCGATGTTGTGCATGTCCATGATTTGCCTCTGGCAAAAACCGGCATGCGTCTCTGCCGGCGTTTCCGAATACCGCTTGTGCTTGATCTTCATGAAAATTATCCGGCCCTTTTACGGGACGGCGGGAATGACCGGGGATTGCTGAAATCCGTTTTTTTTAATATCAGGCGGTGGAAAGAATATGAAGCGTATGCGGTACGGAAAGCAACGGCCGTAATCACGGTCGTGGATGAAGCTGCCCGACGTATACAGGAATTGAAAGTTGATGCAGACCGGATTTCTGTTGTCTCGAACACTCCCGAGATGGACATGTTTTTACCCGCAAAATCCGTTCCGGTGAATAAGGAGCCCCTGCTGACATATATTGGCGGATTCGGACCCCATCGCGGACTTGAAACCGTGATACACGCCATTTCGATACTGTGCTCGGACAAGTATTATATCCGGTTGCGGATGATCGGAAAAGGCAGGAATGCGGCATCTTATGACCGGCTGATCCGTGATCTGGGCCTGCAGGAACGGATAAAAATGATCGACTGGGTACCATTCCAGGAAGTACCGGATTATATCGGCGAATCGGATGCCTGCCTTGTGCCGCATGAAGCCACGGAGCATACGCATTCGACTATACCGCATAAACTGTTTCAGTACATGGCCATGGAGAAACCAGTCATTGTCAGTAATTGCCGTCCGCTGGAGCGTATTGTCACTGAAACCGGATGCGGCGTCGTATTTGAAGCGGGGAATCCGGCGAGCTTTGCGGAATGCGTGAGATCATTATTTCAGGGCAACCGGACCGGGGAAATGGGCAGGCGGGGCAGAAAGGCCGTTCTGGAAAAGTACAATTGGAACCTGGAGCAGTTAAAACTGATCGAACTTTACAGGAATCTGAATACAACAGCATGATACACCATTTTAAAAAACTGGGCGCACATACAGTGGTTTACGGTCTGGGTGATATGGTCGTGAAGGCCATCGCCTTTTTCCTCATTCCGCTGTATACGCGGCATTTGAGCACCGAATCCTATGGCGTGTACAGCCTGCTTCAAACCATTCAGATGATGCTTGTACTGCTTCTGGGGCTTGGATTTCAGTCGGCCATTTTCAAGGTCTATCACGAGGCGAAAGATGATGATGAGCGTGACAGGACGATATCGACGGCATTGATCACGTATGTCATCTGGGCCGTACCGGTCACCTTGCTACTGATGGCCCTGTCCGGCAGACTGGCTTTGCTGATATTCAATGATGCCGCGGTCGCACTGTACCTGCGGCTTATTTTCGGCGCAGTGTTTTTTGATCTGTTCCGTATTCTGATCCTGTCGCTTCTCCGTGCCTGGGAACGTCCCGTACACTTCGCGGTCGTGAATATCGTCCATTTCAGCGTGCTTGTTACGTTGAATATCATCAATGTGGCTGTGCGTGAGCGTGGTATACAGGGCATCATGGAAAGCCAGCTTATCACCTCCATGGGAATTTTCTCAGTATTGGGTATTATGATACTGAAGAGGATTCGGATCGGCTTTTCCGGCGCCCTGTTGAAACAGCTTCTGCATTTCGGACTGCCGCTCGTACCCAGCGGTATTGCAGCCTGGTCGCTCTCGATGACGGGACAGTATTTTCTGCATTTTTATCAATCCGACCATGATGTGGGCTTATACGGTCTGGGATGGCGATTCGGTATGATCGTCAATATGCTGCTTGTACACCCGTTTCGTACGGCCTGGCTGCCGTTTCTTTTCTCTGTGAAAAACGAGCCCAATGCCAGGCGTATTTACAGCCTGTCCTTCACATATTTTCTGGCGGCCGGTATGCTCCTGTTTCTTATTCTGTCCGTATTGTCGCGTGAAATAGTCACACTGTTTACAACAGCGGATTATCTGGAGGCATATCGGGTCATTCCCTGGATAGCGGCGGCCTACCTTTTTTACGGATTGTTCAACACCGTCGATGTGGGCGTTTTGCTTACCGGTAAAACAAAATACTACGCCATGATCACGGCCCTGACAGCCGGTGTACAGATATTGGTCTATTTATTGATCGTACCCCGGTTCGGTGTCATCGGCACAGCTGCCGGCACCACTTTTTCATATTCGCTTCTCATGATATTCATGATCATTGTTGCGGGTAAATTATATCCGATTCGGTATGAAATAGACCGTGTGCTGAAAATTGTCCTGATCGGGAGCCTGATTTTCGTCGTGTCCGGCCGTATTCAGATTGAATCAATTGTGCTTAGAATCGCGTTGAAAACGCTTCTGATTATCGGATATCCGTTTTTGCTATGGTGCACACGTTTTTATACGGTACAGGAATTACGTGCCATTAAAAACTGGAAGCAGTTCCGGATGAAGAGGAAAACAGACAGGGACATCAGTCGCTGAAAACAGATCAACGGGCCGTAACCGCCGGAAGCACAGGCGCTGCCGGTCCGTTTCAGAAACGAACAGGAGATTGTCATGGCCAAGCGTTCCAAAAAGTCTAAAAAACAGAATGTAATGCCTGTTTCTGTCGAACAGGCGCCGTCCGGTTTGCCCTTCTGGCAAAAGCATGCCGGCATTCTGACACTGGGCATCATCTTTATTCTGCTTCTGGCTTATTTTGAACCGGTCATGTTCTCCAACAGGACATTTCAGCCCCCTGACAGTATGACCGCGAAAAGCTACGAGCCTTTCATTCAAGGGGCCCTGGATGAGGGTACGTTTCCGTTATGGAATCCCTATATTTTCAGCGGAATGCCCAGTTTTGCCAGTTTAAGCAGTGCACCCTATGCGGATGCCATCGGCGATGTGATCAACGGATTTATCTGGCTTTTTGGCAAAGTGATTCCCCTGACGGATTTTACACGCCTCTTCATCAATTATCTGCTTCTTGCAGTCATGATGGTTCTGTTCATGCGAAGCAGGAATACATCCTCCATGGCCGCATTGTTTGCGGGTATAGCAATCGTCATGATGCCGGAATTTATCTCTTATACGGCATTCGGCCATCATACAAAACTCACATCTGCTGTTCTGATACCGGTTGTGTTTCTTCTGGTTGAACGTCTTCTGGATAAGCGCAACCTGCTTTTTTTCTCACTGACCGGCCTGGCCATCGGATTACAGCTTCTCAGGGCGCATCTGCAAATCTGTTATTATACTTATATCATGCTGGCCATCTATGTCATTTACTGGCTCGTGGTCCAGTTTAAAGAAAAGAATGACTTCAGGAAAATTCTTGGCAGTATCGGTCTGCTTGGAGGCGCCGCCATTCTCGGCCTGCTTATTTCTTCCGTTTTGTATATGTCTGTTTGGGAGTATTCGCATTATTCCATACGGGGCGGAGGCATGTCGGGCGGACTCGATTTCAGCTATGCAACCAACTGGTCGTTCCCGCCTTCCGAAATGCTGACATTTGTCGTCCCGTCGTTTATGGGGTATGGCGGGGATACGTATTGGGGACAGATATATTTTACGGATTACCCCCTTTATTTCAGTCTGGTGGTCATGATTCTAGCGGGACTGGCATTCATTGTTAACCGCAATCGTATGGTCCGGTATTTCGGATGGCTGGCTGCAGTCGCGCTGCTGATTTCTTTCGGCAAGCATCTGCCTGTTTTATACGGCCCCCTGTTCAAATTCCTGCCTTTTTTCAATAAGTTCAGAACACCGAAAATGATCCATATCCTCTTCGATTTTTCCATGGTCGTTCTGGCAGGATTCGGACTCGATGGTCTGATCAGGCTCTCCCGGGATGAGCTGGAGAGGAAAAGCAAGGCGATTGAGCGGTATTTATGGATCGCCGGCGGTATTGTCATACTGATCGGCCTGCTTTCATTGAGTCAGGAGCTGTATTCCGGCTGGGTCAGGTCCTTTATGCAGGCCAAGTATCCGGGTGCCGATCCAAGGGCATTCAATTCCATTGCTGTACGGGCCCGTGAGATGGCTCAAAAAGATGCGGTCAAAGCGTTCTTTCTGTTTCTTTTTACCGGGGGGGCCATTTGGCTCACCCTCAAAAGATTGATCAGCAGGAACGTGCTTTCCGTTGCGCTTTGTATCCTGATGATACTCGATCTGTGGGTGGTCGACAAGAAAATGGCGCATCCGAGGTCAAAAATCACTCAGGCGAATTATTTTCGCGAAACTCCTGAGATTTCCTATCTGAAATCTCAGGAAGAACCGTTCCGGATTCTGACGGTTTTCGATGCATACCAGAGGTCCCCCAACTGGTACATGTATCACCGGATTCAGAATGTTTTCGGATATTCAGCCGCCAAAATCAAGATATATCAGGAGCTGATGGAGGCATTCAACATGCCCGAGGCCTACGGCAATAAGTATATCAGAACCGTGGACGGGAAAACGGATCTCCGGCCGGCCGATGAAGTGAATGATGCAGCCAGGCGGATTCATCATACGTTTCTGAAACTGTTGAATGTCAAATACGTGATCTGTCAGGTGCCGCTTCCTGAACCATCACTTCAATTGGTTCATGTTCCGCCCCAGCAGGCGCGGGGAGGTAATTGTATTCTTCGGTTCGACGAAGCATTGCCCAGGATTTTTTTCCCGGAAAAAGTTGTCCATTTTAAAGAGCCGGATGAAATACTCGGCATCATGGCAGGTGGTCACTTCGATCCGGCGGAAACAGCCATCGTCGAAGCCGATCCGCCTTTTCAGATTCAGCCCTCGGAAAACAACCGTGCAAAGCTCACGAACCATGATATCCATCGGATCGGGATCGAAGCGGACATCGAGACCGCCTGTTGTATGGTGCTCAGTGAAATATATTATCCGGCAGGCTGGAAGGCCTATGTGGACGGCCGGGAAACGACAATCTATAAAACGGATTATGTGCTCCGGTCTGTTTTTCTGGAACCCGGGCATCATGATATTGAGTTTGTTTTTGCTCCGGCGACTTTCAAAACAGGGTTGATAATCAGCTTGGGGGCCTTTATTTTGCTTATTCTGGGCACGGTTGCGGGATACGGATTCGGTAGAAGGAAACGACAGACGGATATAAACAAGTTGCCGGAAATGAGCTCAAAATAGGGAATTCTGAAACAGTCTGAAGCTAAGGATAAACAATGCGGTCCTTTTTAATCAGAAATTTCGGGGGGCTCAGAGGCCTGTTTTTCCTTCTGGCCATGGCGATGGGACTGACGCTGCATTTTTATACGCAGCAGATCGTCCGGCAGCTGCGGCAGGAATCGCGCTCGCAGGTCCAGTTGTATGCGAAAATACTATCCCGTGTGGCGGAAGCGGAAGATTCGGAGGACATGAACCTCAGTTTTATTTTTGAGGAGATCATTCAAAGAATCAATTTCCCGATTATCAATACAGATAAGGATCATTATCCAAGCAGCTGGAAGGGTATCGGTATCGATCCTGAGGACAGGTCGGAGGCCGCCCTTGCAAAGGTAAGCCAGCTCGTGGAACGCATGGACCGGGAAATAGAACCGGTGAAAATCCATTATCAGGATCAGGTATTAGGATACCTGTATTACGGTGACAGCCTGCTGATACAACAGCTCCAATGGCTTCCCACCGTCGAAATTCTGGTGGTCGGTCTTTTCGTCTTGATGGGATTTCTCGGGTATGCGAATACGAAAAAAAGCGAACAGCGTCATATCTGGGTGGGGATGGCCAAAGAAACCGCCCATCAGCTGGGAACTCCCATTTCTTCACTGATGGGTTGGATCGAAGTCATGCAAACCTCAAAATCATCTCATACGACATCGTCGGACACGACATCGTCGAACACGACCGAAATCCTGCTGGAGATGCAGCGTGATGTTCAGCGGCTGCAGCAGGTGTCCAACCGGTTTTCGCAGATCGGTTCCAGACCGAGGCTTGAAACAACGGATCTGAAGGCCGTCATAGGGGATGCAGCGGCATATATCCGGCGGCGGGCACCCCAAATCGGAAAGCCCGTGACCATGCAGGAATTTTACGGGGAGTCTGTTATGCGGCCCCTTAATTATGACATTTTTCAGTGGGCACTGGAAAATATCATGAAGAACGCCCTGGATGCGATGGACAAACCCGAGGGCGTCATTCAGATACGATGCGGTATGGCCAATCAGGATACCGTGTATATCGAGATCCAGGACAATGGCCGGGGTATGGAGGAGAGAGACAGAAAACGGGTTTTTAAGCCGGGTTATTCCACCAAAAAAAGGGGCTGGGGTCTGGGACTGACACTCGCAAAGCGCATCGTGGAGGAATATCACAAGGGCAGATTGTTTGTCAAGGAATCCAGACCAGGCACCGGAACGACCATGAGGATTGAATTGTAACAAAATCCGTCCGGCTGAGACAGACTGCTTCCGAGATATTTAAATGGTATATACGAACGATATCAAGACAACCTCTGAAGCAAAGCCTGATACGGGTGCGATCATCCGTGCAGTACAGCCGGACCTGCCTGGAGCAGGCGGGTCATTTTATCCAGGGCCGTTGCCACCTTTTTCAGGGCCTCCTGAAGTCTGGAAAGGTCTTTAATCGCTTTTTTTGTGCTTTTTGCAGCTGAATTGAGGGATTTGAGGGCTTTTTTGTAATCATCTGTCGCTTCGTTGATATGGACTTCCAGCAGCCTGATTTTCTGTTCATAGAGCGCGTCCAGCCGGATGAGCACTTCGTTGTCCGGCGGATTCTGTGCATCCCTGATTTTTTCCAGGTTTTCTATGGTTTCATCAACGGCATCCCGGAGCTTGGTCATGGAACTCCCCCGTTATTTGGTTAATACCTGATAGGCATTCATCAGTTCGTTGATTTCCTCGGCGTATTTTTTAATATCGTCCGCCTCCGGCCTGTCTTTAAGCATGATCCGGACGAGTTCGGAATTGGCTTTCTGCAGTCCTTTGATGCTGCTCACGGCCTTTTTGTTCAGGGATTCCGATCTTGTGAGCATCTGTTCGGCAAGCACATAGGCCTGAACCGCCCGGTCCCTTTCATAGACGGAATATTCCGCGCCGGCATTCACCAGCCTGATCGAGGCGTTTTTAAGACGGCGCGCCGTTATATCGAGGGCTTTTAAATATCCTACGGAATCCATGTCGGCTGCAAGAGAGAAATCGACCATCAGAAGCCGCGCCAGGTCGTGAACAGGTTTTTCATATGCGGGAATGATTTTTTTTAATGCATCGGCTTTTTTCTTTTCGATAAAGATATGTCCGAAACCGGCCGCACATCTGCCGATGGCCTCGATCTGTTCGTCGGTCAGCTCGGTCTGCAATGCAAGGGCCGAGTTTTGAGTCAGGGATTCGGTGACTGTCTGCAGATTGTCTTTGTCGTTTTTGTCCGCCAGTTTGACCAGCAGTTCACCGTAACTGCGCAGGGCCTTGCAGGCGGCTACTCTTTTCATGGTCGCTTCGGCGGACGCGGGTCTGTCCAGGATGAGGCTGGCGGAGGTTTTGGTATTGTCGATCGCCATCAGTTCACTGTTCATGCGAATGATGTTCGACCGGATGTTTTCGAATTCTTCCTCACCGAGGGCGCCCATTTTTTCAGTGGCCGATCCGAACTGATGCGTCTTCAGGAGCTGGCGGTGCGTCAATCCGCATCCGCTGATCAGTACGGACAATGTCAGGACAGCCAACCATTTCTTTTGCATCACATCCCCTCCTGTTAATTGCCCAGCAATATCGAGCCCTGGTTATAAAACGTGCCGGCCACGGCCGCGGTCATAAGGCAGGCCAGGGTCGCGGCCAGCAGGGCACGCGGGCCGAGCACGGAGAGGTCATTTTTACGTTCCGGGATAAGAGCGGTGACCCCGCCGACAAATATGGCCAGGGAGGCGACATGGGCGAATCCGCACAACGCATAGGTGCAGATGAAGGCGGAGCGGGCATGTACGAGTGTGTCCCTGGACAGCAACACGGCAAGATCCTGATAGGCAGTGACTTCCGTTACAACGGCGCGTTCGCCGATAATTTTTGAAATCTCCCAGGCATCCTGCAACGGGATGCCGATGATGAGTGTCACCGGATAGAACAGATAACCCAGTAAACCCTTCAGCGTCCAGTCCATGCTGATGGAGAACAGCCGGTTGATGCCGCTTCCGACACCTCCCAGAATCAGGTCCAGGAGCGCGACCAGCCCCAGTACGGCAATGAGCAGTGCCGCGATACCGACAATGAGCCTGACGGCCGAGTTGGCACCGTTGATGATGGCTTCGAACAGATTGTTCTCGCGCGTATATGCGGGTTGGACATGCATGCCGAGTGTTTCGGGAGTGCCGGATTCCGGCAGTATGATTTTCGACATGATCAGTGCGGCGGGTGCGGACAGAATGGAGGCGGAGACCAGATGTCCGGCTATGGTCGGGAATTGTCCCTGAAGCATAAATACGTAAAGCGCCAGTACATTGGATGCCACAGTGGCCATGCCGGCCGTCAGTACAGTTGCGAGTTCGGACCTGGTCATATTCGCGAGGAACGGCTTCACGGTCAGTGTGGATTCGATACCGACGAAAATATTGGATGCCGCGCACATGGATTCGGCGCCGCTGACGTGCATGAGTTTTGTGAATACGTATGCAAAACCCCGGATAATCACGGGCATGATCTTCAGAAAATAAAGAACGCTCATCAGTGCCGCAAAGAATACGATAGCCGGAAACGCCTGGAAAGCCAGAAAGAAACCCAGAGAGGTTTCACCCGCTTCGTTTTCCGTTCCCGGGGGCAGGGCAAGACGGCCGAATACGAATTCGGTGCCTGCCATGGCACTGTCGAGAATTTTGACCACGCCCTGATTGATACCCAGAAAAAATTGTCTGCCTGCCGGAAGCCAGAAAATAAAAGCGGCAAAAATCATTTGCAGGCCGACTCCCCAGAATATGAGACGCCAGTTCATTTTTTTTCGGTTGGCTGAAAATATCCAGGCAAGTCCCATGAGAATAAAAATGCCTGCGAAGCTGATGAGATTGTATCTTTCCATGTGTTCCTCTCGGCTCGGTCGATGATTGGGAAATCATTGTGTTACAGCAGAAAAATGAACCATTACTCTTTCTTGTTCCGGGATTCCAGTTGATCATACCAATGTTTCAGAATCCGGAAGGCGCGTTTTTTCTGACCGTTGTCCGAAATGAGGCCTTTTCGGTTCCAATCGTCCTGAATGCCGGTCAGCGGCCGCCGGGGGGATTGAAAATCCATGAGTATCCATGGTGTGACGCCGCGGAGAAACGGAATTTTTTTCAGCATAACGAGCTGATGCTGATACAGGTTTTCCTGGTATTCCTCTGTCCAGCGCGTCAGCGTGTCTCCGTGCAGGCCCTGCAGCGCACCGCCGCCAAGCTCACTGATGATGAGGGGCTTTTTATAGGTCATGCGCCATTCAATGCTGTCGCATTTGGACGGCAGACCGTCATACCAGCCGATGTATTCGTTGCATCCGAACACATCCAGGACTTCACCGAGCGGATCGTCGATCATCTGCGTTTTTGAATCGATATAATGCCGTTCCATGGCTGCGGTAAGCAGCCGTGTCGGATCCAGTGCACGGGCACGATCCGCCAGATTTTTGATAAACATGAGACGGCTTTGTTCGAGCGGTGTTTCATTGGCCAGGGACCACAGAATGACGGATGCACGGTTTTTATCCCGTGTGATCATTTCGCCAAGCTGGTTCTCTGCGTTTTTATATGTTTCCGGATTGTCCCACAGGATGGTCCAGTAAACCGGAATTTCAGCCCAGACAAGAATGCCCATCTCGTCGGCCAGTCTGATCATATATTCGTTGTGCGGATAATGGGCCAGCCTGATAAAGTTGCAGTTCAGCTCCCTGGCCCAGGTCAGAAGTGCCCTGGCCTGCTCCTCTGTCGACACGCGGCCCCCGAGCGGTTTTTGTTCGTGTATACAGATGCCCCTTAAAAAGACAGGACTGCCATTGAGGAGAATATCATGGTCACGGGTTTCAATGCGCCGGAATCCGATCCGGTCCTCCACTGTGTCTTTTCCGCATACAATCCGAACCGTATACAGTCTTGGATCGTCGGGCGACCAAGGTTCGGGTGATGCCTGCATGTGAAAACCTGCCCTGCCTGTTTTGTCCGGATGCAGAACCTTTGTTACGTTCAGTTCCGGAATGTACACCAGGACCGGCTCCTGGCTGTCCCTGCCGTCGAGCTGTATCCAGCCCCCGATTCGGTCGGCAGATCCTTTTTCCAGTTGTATGAAATAATCCCGTATATAGGTCTCGGGCACATCGATCAGCATGACCCGCCGGGTCAGGCCGCCGAAGTTCCACCAGTCCGTGTTGACCGTCGGCACACCTTCTCTCGACCGTTTGTTGTCCGCCTTGACAACGATGACATTGTTACCATCCCTGAGATATGGTGTTATTTCAAAATTAAATGGTGTAAATCCGCCCGTATGCTCACCGACGGGCTGCCCGTTCAAAAACACTTTGGCTTCATAATTTACGGCGCCGAAATAAACAAACGCCCTTCTGCCAGGTTCCGGGTGACAGTCGAAATCCTTTTTATACCAGACCGTCCCTTCATAGTAGTAGAGCTTGTCTGTCTGGCTGTTCCAGTCGCCGGGAACGTGGAGCAGCCTGGAATCGTCAAAGCTGTATTCAACCCGGTCCCATTTATTCCGGGGTTTTGCGTTTTTAAACCATCCATTCGGATCGGGTTTATAACGGTAATCATAGTATCCCAATTCATACGGATCCACGATATACTGCCATTTTCCGTTCAGCGACAGGGTTTGACGTCCGTCCACATTGATAATCAGAGGATCGGCGAAAACGGATCCTGTTACAATGCAGATGATCATCGGTATCCACAATTTAAGACGACACATGGCTTGTCCCCAATTTTTTACGGATGGATTGACTGAAAACAAAATTACTCATTGTACAAATGAAAGTCAAGGGAGTAACACGATTATGTCAGTGATAATGAATGTCCCCGGCGGATGTCCTGCTTCCGCCGGGAACGAGGCAGGCTATTTCAGAAGAATCATTTCATCATATTTTTATAGTAATTCATGGTATAATCCCTGACCATGCGGTCCGTATTGAATACCGGAAGTATGGTTTTGATGGAATTTTTCACGATTTCGAGCCATTCGGCGGGCACGCCGTCCTCGTCCCGTTTGAAGAACAGCGGCAGGATGACTTTTTCAAGGGTTTCATAGATCGAGCGGCTGTCCGCCTCGTCCTGTTCCCAGCTGTTGTAGTACTCCCGGTCTTCGCCGATGGACCAGCCGTTGCTGCCGTCATAAGCTTCCTGCCACCACCCATCCAGAATACTGAAATTGACGGCACCGTTGGCTGCGGCCTTCATGCCGCTCGTACCGCTGGCTTCGAGCGGGCGCCGGGGAGTATTCATCCAGACATCCACGCCCGAGATCAGCCGGCGTGCGAAGGCCATGTCATAATCCTCGACAAATATGATCTTTCCCGCGAAATCCGGATTCCGGCTTTCATCATATATTTCTTTGATCAGTGTTTTTCCCGGCTGATTTTCCGGATGGGATTTACCTGCGAAAATAATCTGAACCGGCATGTCCGGTTTGTGCAGAATCGATTTCAGCCAATCCCGGTTGCGAAACAGCAATGTGGCCCGCTTGTACTCTGCAACCCTGCGTGCGAAACCGATGGTCAGGGCGTTCCGTTCCAGGTAGTTTTTGGCTTCGTCCACGCTTTCTCTGGGTTCACCGTTCCGCTCTCGCTGTGCAGTCAGACGGCAGCGTATGTCATGCCGCAGTTTGCGGCGCAGGATCTGTCTTGTTTTCCAGAGTTGAGCATCGGGAAGGGAACCGATGTTTTGCCAGAAATCTTCCCTCATCAGATGATATCGCCAGTCTTCGCCGAAATGCAGGTCGAAAAGATCTTTCATTTCGGACGTGATCCAGGTTCTGGAATGAATGCCGTTGGTAATGGCGCCTATAGGCACGTCTTCAAGCGACAATTCCGGCCACAATTTGTGCCACATCTGCCTTGCCACCTGCCCGTGAAGCTGACTGACCGCATTGATGTACCGGGATGTATTGATTGAGAAAATGGTCATATTGAATGCATTTGGATCGTGAGACATTTCCTCCTGTCCCAGGGATTTCAAAGTGTCTTTTTTCAAACCTGATTTTTGGATAACGGGATCGATGAAATGCGCGACCCTGTCGAAACCGAAAACCTCGTTCCCTGCAGGCACCGGTGTGTGCGTGGTAAACAGGCTGTTTGCTTTGATTTTTTTCAGTGCCGATTGGGCCGATCCGCCCTTTTCGACCATTTCACGGACGCGTTCAAGACTCGAAAAATTACAGTGCCCTTCGTTCATGTGCCATGCAGCGGGATGAATGTTCATAGCCTGCAGCGCACGCACGCCTCCGACACCCAGAAGGATTTCCTGAACGAGTCTCATGTCGCGGTTGCCGATGTAAAGCCGTTTCAGAATTTCGCGGTCATCGGACCGGTTTTCGTGAAAATCCGTATCGAGCAGGTACAGGGAAATCCGGCCGATTTTGGCTTCCCAGACGCGCAGGGCAACTTCCCGGTCCTCGATTTCCACCTTGACAACCAGCGGATCACCGCTGTCCTCCAGAACGTTCGCGATGGGCATGTCCGAATAATCATTGTACAGGTAAATCGACTGCTGATGGCCATGCATGGAGATGAACTGTGTAAAATAGGCTTCCCTGTACAAGAGACCGATACCCACCAGGGGAAGATCCAGATCGCTTGCCGATTTCAGATGGTCCCCGGCCAGAATGCCCAGACCGCCCGAATAGATGGGAAGCGATTCGTGCAGGCCGAATTCCATGGAGAAGTATGCGATAAGGGAATTTTTTTTATCTGGAAAATTATACTTGAACCAGGTGTCCTGTTTTGAGAAGTAATGGTCGAATGTGGAAATGACCCGGTCATAATACTCCAGAAAACGGGCATCGGATGCCAGGTCATCGAGGCGCTGGGGGTCTATTTCATGGAGAAGACGCACCGGATTGTGCTTGACATTTTCCCACAATTTGCGATCCATCATCTGAAACAATCGCACCGCTTTCGAATGCCAGCTGAACCACAGATTGTAGGCAAGATCTCCAAGACGGTCCAGCCTGTCCGGGATATAGGGGAAATGGTGTTCAACTTGTGTCATAAAAATGATCCTTGTTTTTTAATACATCTCAACGAACCGCACAGTATAAGCAAAACCGCGTCCAAAATCAACCTGGAATTTATTTTTTTTGTTCGCGATGCAGTCTCAGCACTTCTCCCACAAAATAGATGGATCCGGCGGCACAGATCATATCGTCTTCTCCCGCCATCATCAAGGCTTTCTTCCAGGCTTCCCGGATGTCGGGTATTTTTAAAACCATTTTGTCCCGGATTTCCGGTATCGGTTCGAGCTGGTCGGGATGCAGGGCACGGTCGCTCAACGGCCGCGTCACGATGATCCGGTCCGCCAGGGGCGCAATTGTTTTCAGCATGCGTCTGTGATTTTTGTCTGCAAGAACACCAAACAGCAGAATCAGCGTGTTGTATCTGAATATTCGGGTAAGTCCGCGAACCAGCTGCTTCATCCCCATCGGATTGTGCGCGGAATCCAGCAGCACTTTGGGCTTTGTCTGAACCAGATCCATGCGTGCCGGCCATGTCACTTCGGTGAGGCCCTGGCGTATCGACGCCTCGGGCAGACGCCAGCCCCTTTCCTGCAGGGTCTCCACACTCAGGATAACCGTGGCAAGGTTGTCAAGCTGATGCGCGCCAAGCAGACGCAAAAACAGATCCGCATAGGTCTGCCGGGGGCTTTGTACATCCGCCCAGGTTCCCTGTTCCGTCAGCCGGACACGGCTCATTCTGACCGATTGCCTGGAAAAACGGATTGAATTGTGCAGGGCATCCGCCTTCCTTTTAAAAAATGCATTGACCGCATTGTTTCGGGATCCCACGATGCATGGAATTCCGGGTTTGAATATACCGGCCTTTTCCGCGGCAATCGGCTGAAGCGTTCTGCCCAGGATTTGTGTGTGATCCAGGCCGATTTCCGTGATGATCGTGCATTCGGGCACAAGCGTATTCGTGGCATCCAGCCTTCCGCCCAGGCCGGTTTCAATGACCGCGATATCCACTTTTTCCGTTTTAAATATCAAAAACGCCATGGCTGTGAGGATTTCGAAGAATGTGGCTTCTGTCCGGTCGATTTCAGGCTGAATTTGATCGAGAACCGTCATGAATGCCGTCTCGGAAATCATCCGTCCCTGAATTTGGATGCGTTCCCGGACATCGATCAGATGGGGGGAGGTATACAATCCGGTCCGGTAACCCGCAGCCTGGCAAACCGATGCCAGCATAGCGGCCGTGGACCCTTTTCCGTTGGTGCCTGCGATGTGAAGTGAAGCGAACGCTTTTTCGGGATGCCCAAGCGCGTCCAGCAGGGATTCCATTCTTTCCAGACCGAGTTTGATATGGGATTGTTTTCGGCTGAAAAGTGTTTCGATGGCCTGATGATAATTCAAAAAACACTCCCGGAATCTTTAGGAATCATGCAAATATAATGGATCAGGGATGAAAATACAATGGTTATTCCAATGGGCTGTTGACAATGGCTCCCGATTATTATAAATTGCTTTGGACATTACAGGAGACAACGGTGAACAGCAATGCCTTCGTAAAATCCGGAATTGGTATTCTGATCCTGATGCATGCCATCTCAGCCTGTCACGGTCAGGCACCCGGTTTCGACAAAACCCGGGCCTTTGAAGCCTTGCAAAAACAGTGTGCGTTCGGGCCGCGGAATCCGGGTTCACAGGGGCATCGGGCATGTCTTGACTATCTGGTATCCACGCTCGGACAATACACGGACAGGGTCCAGAAGCAGGTCTTTCATGACCGGGTGCCCGGTAAAACACAAATGTGCAGATATACGAATATAATGGCTTCATTCGGTTTCCAGCCGCAGCGGATCCTGCTGTGTGCCCACTGGGATACACGGCCGGTTGCCGATCAGGATCCGGCTCCGGAAAATCGCCAGCACCCCATCCCCGGCGCCAATGACGGCGCATCCGGTGTGGCCATACTGCTGGAGATCGCACGGATTTTAAAGGAATCGCCCGCCCCTGTGGGCGTGGACATCGTATTTTTTGATGCGGAGGATTCAGGCATCGAAGGCGATTGGGAGTCCTGGTGCCTGGGTTCACAGTATTTTGCGAAATCCGGAATACTGAAAACGCGACCGGAATTCGCGGTTCTTCTGGATCTCGTGGGAGACAGCGATCTGGCCTTCCCGATCGAGGGATATTCTCAAAAATATGCTCCCCGGTTTGTGGAGATTATCTGGACACGGGCGCATAATCTGGGATTGTCCGAGTTCATCGACAGGGAAGGACCGGCCGTGATCGACGATCACCTGCCGCTGCTTCGTTCGGGCGTGCCGGCTGTGGATATCATTGACTTCGATTACCCGTACTGGCATACGCTCGAAGACACGCCGGATAAATGCAGTGCGGAGAGTCTCGGAACTGTCGGAACCCTGCTTTTAAGTCTGATTTACGAGGGATTGTAATTTCATGATGAAGGAACCGGATACGCATTCCAGCTGGTTTCTGGTAACCGTTCCCGGCGATACTGCGGCGTACGAAGCATTGTCGAACTTTCTTTTTGAGATGGGTGCCGCAGGGGTCGAAGAAGGAGAAAAAGCGGTCATGGGATATTTTCAGGCTATTGAGGATACCGACCGGCTGAAGAATCGGCTCCGGCTGTTTATTCGCGACCTTAATAAGATGCAGTTCTCCGTGGGTGATCCGGCGATCACGGAACATCCGGACGAGGACTGGTCCGCAGGCTGGCGGGATTATTTCCAGCCGGTTTATGCCGGTGAGCGGTTTGTCATCAAGGCGCCATGGCATCAAATTGAGGTTCCGTCCGGCGTGATTGCGATCGACATCATGCCGCGCATGGCGTTTGGTACCGGTTCCCATGAGACCACGCAGTTATGCCTGCGGCTCGTGCAGAAATTCGTGCATGAAAACAGCCGGGTTCTGGATATCGGGTCAGGCAGCGGTATTCTGGCGATCGCAGCCGCAAAACTGGGCGCGCGATGCATGGCGTTGGAAATCGATGCGGATGCACTCGGAAATACACATGAAAATATCGGTATCAATGGTGTCGGTCCCAGAATCGATGTGCTTCACGGTTCTACGGAAGCGGTTGCCGCTGGAATTTTCGATGTCATTCTGGCCAATATCAACCGTATCGAACTCTTGAAAATCATTCCTGGAATCCGGCGTTTTGTGCATCCGGAAACGATCTTCATTATTTCGGGCATACTGGTTCACGAAGCGGATGAGCTGGCAGCGGCTCTTCAAAACCAGGGTTTCAGGATTGCCGACCGGCTGCGTCAGGGCGAATGGGCGGGCATGGCCGCGGTGGCGGATGATTCGTCTCAGTCCGCGATTGAATAAAAAAATGCATCCGCGTGTGCTTTGGTATGCAGACAACCCGTGAGCAGTAATGATAATAAGCAGGATATGACAATGAATCCGGTGGCTCTGATTGAAAAAAAACGAAACGGCGCCGAACTGTCTGATGATGAAATCCGGTGGATCGTGAACGCTTATACGTCCGGGCATATGCCGGATTATCAGATGAGCGCCATGCTTATGGCCATCTACTTTCAGGGAATGAATCGTGATGAACTGGTCTCTCTGACCCGCTGCATGATTGAGTCGGGAAATGTCATGGATTTATCCGGTATACCGGGGAGGAAAATCGACAAGCATTCCACGGGCGGTGTCGGAGACAAGGTGTCACTGGTTCTCGCGCCGCTGATGGCGGCGGCTGGTGTAGTCGTACCGATGATGGCCGGCCGCGGACTGGGCCATACGGGCGGAACGCTGGATAAACTCGAAGCCATACCCGGTTTTCAGGTCAGGCTTTCGGAATCGCAATTTAAACGGCAGCTGAAAGAAATCGGATGTGCGATCATGGGACAGACGGAACATGTCGCGCCTGCGGACAGGCAACTCTATGCATTGCGGGATGTCACCGGAACAGTACCGAGCATTCCCCTGATCTGCAGCAGTATTTTAAGCAAAAAAAAGGCGGAAGGGGCCGAGGGACTGGTGCTGGACGTTAAAATCGGCAAAGGCGCTTTCCTGCCGACACGGAAACAAACGATCGAGCTGGCCGGAACACTGGTGGATATTGGAAATGCGCTGGGAATACAAACACAGGCGCTGATTACGAATATGGATGAGCCGCTCGGAAATGCAATAGGCAACTGGCTGGAGACGCGTGAAGCCGTGAATGCACTGCAAGGCAACGGGCCCGAAGATCTGATGCAGGTAACGCTGGCCCTGGGAAGCGTCATGCTGGTGCTGGCCGGTCTGTCCGGGAATTATAATGCGGCAGTCAGGGATCTGCAGCGGCTGATCAATTCGGGCCGTGCATTGGAAAAATTTGAGGAGTTAATCCGCACTCAGGGCGGCGATCTGACCGTGATCCGGCATCCGGACACCTATAAAGAAGCAAAATTTGCAGTGGATGTGACAGCGGCCAGGGACGGGATAATACATGGAATCGATGCGAGGCAATTGGGAATGACAGCCGTCAGCCTGGGAGCCGGAAGAATGAAAAAAGAGGATGCCGTGGATCCGAAAGCCGGCATCCTTCTTCATAAAAAGACAGGGGACAGTGTCCGGTCCGGCGAACGGATCATGTCCTTTTATACGGACCGGCCTGAAATACGGGAGATGGCTTCCCGTGAACTCACACAGGCCGTTTCTGTCCGGCCGGATTCCGTTCAGAGAATCGACCTGGTCGAGAGGCTCATCTCACAGGACAGAGACGTGCTTTACAGCGAACTGAATTAGAACACCTGCTTTTCACTCGCCTTTTTCGTGGGTCTGCCCGAGGTCCCGTGTATATCGCACTCCCGCATCGGTTCCGTGCCTTTCAGAAAGACCTCATGCAATACCTTGGGGCATGTACTTCTGGCCTTCAGTTTACTGTCTGCGCATACATCCATACGAACAACACCCGGAGGCTGCACAAAATTTTCCACAGGCAGATTCAGCGTGTCGTGGGCCATGCGCATAAAGGGTGCCCATATCGGCAGAGCGGTGCTGGCACCGGTACGGTCTTCTCCAAGACTGATGGTTTCTTTGTCCATGCCCACCCAAACGCCCGCAACGATCTGGGGCGTGAATCCGACAAACCAGGCATTGCGGTATTCGTTCGTGGTGCCGGTTTTCCCGGCGCAGGGGCGATAAAAATGATATATGGGTCCTGTGTTCCGCCCGGTGCCTTCCTGAATGACGGAACGAAGCAGGTCCGTCATCAAATAGGCCGTCGCCTCTGTGAGCACCTCCTTGGACTGCGGCATGTTTTCTTCGATTACAATGCCGTTTTTATCGACAACTTTCAGAATGGCAAGGGGTTCTGTCCGGATCCCTTTGTTGGCAAAAACCCCGTAGGCTGAAACCAGTTCGATGGGATAGACATCATCCGATCCAAGGGCAATGGCATCATAGGGATTGATTTTTGTGGTAAATCCGAACCGTTGCGCATACCAGGCCGCCTTTTGCTGCAACCCGAGCTCCAGAACCATCCGGACGGATACAAGATTCAGTGACCGGGCCAGGCCCACACGCATGGTTGTCGGGCCGCTCACGGATTCTTCTTCATAATTGGATGGTTCCCAAGGTGTACCGTCCACCATATAAAGTACAACGGGCAGATTGAGAAACTCTTTGGTCGCGGGCCAGCCGTTGTCGATGGCCGCCGTGAAAACGATCGGTTTGAAAGCCGAACCCGGCTGCCTGTGGCTCTGCACGGCCCGGTTCAGCTTGGAATCGTCAAAATTGCGTCCGCCAACCATGGCCAGGATATGTCCGTTTTTGGGATCAATGGCGGTAAACGCGCATTGAACCGTTGCATATTTTTTCAGCAGGCTGTCCACTCTGACCGTATCCGCCAGAAAAGTCCTGATGTCCTTATCGGTTTCCAGCGGCGGATCCGTCCATTTTGTAAATTCTTTTTTTCTCAAAATCCGCTGCTGGACCAATTGATCTATTTTGGGCATGAAATCATTAATCGCCTTTTCTGCACAGGCCTGCGCCCTTGTATCCAGGGAGGTGTATATTGTGTACCCCTCCGTATAGGTGCTCCTGCCGTACTTGTTCTGCATGAGCTGCCGGACATACTCACAGAAATACGGTGCAATGGCTTCTTCTTTTTGTTGTTTCGGAGCGACACAGAGCGGAAGCCGTGAAAGCGAATCGTATTCCGCCTGCTCAATGGATCCGAAGGCGACCATGCTTCGCAGAATCGAATTCCTGCGCTCAAAGGTTTTCAGCGTGTCCCGGTCCGGATTGTACGGTCCATACGGAAGCTGAAACATGCCGGCGATCATGGCCATTTCCTGAATCTGCAGGTCCTCGACGTTTTTATCGAAATAGGCCAGCGATGCGGACTGGACGCCGTGAGCCCCGCGCCCGAGTTCCATATAGTTCATGTACATTTCCAGTATTTCGTTTTTGGAATATGTGCGCTCAATTTGAATGGCCGTCAGCTGTTCACGGAACTTTCTGATCCATATTTTTCGTTTGCTCAGATAAAGATGGCGGGCCAGCTGCTGCGTGATTGTGCTGGCCCCCTCCCGTTTGTCCATATGTATGATGTCCACCAGGATGGCCTTGGCGATACGGCGGGTGTCCAGGCCCCAGTGATTGTAAAACCGGCGGTCCTCTGTTGCCAGGACAGCCTGTTTCATCTGCTCGGGAATCAGGTCAAGCGGGACAAATATCCGGTTTTTGATATACAGCTCTTTCATCACCACCCCGTCGCTCGAAACAATACGCGAGACCAGAACCGGATCACTGGCACTTTCGAGCTCAGTCAGGGATGGCAGGTTGCGGCTCAAAAGAATAATCATCAGAATACCCAGTGCGACAACACTTCCGAATGTGATCACCGCATATCGTTTCCACCCCGTCAGTTGGCCTGTATCGTGTGGATCTGCGATTGGCCGGGTGCCTGGTTCAAACGTTCTTTTTTTTCTTTTCATTCACGCTTTCCTTCATCCAGTACTTTAACTGCAGGTGTTTTTTTTGATAAACGGCATAGGTAAATTGTTCCATCCATTCGCCTGTATTGATATAAACATGGCTTCCCTGATTCACGGTCATCGGATCATGTGTATGACCGAATATCACGTAATCATATCCATCCCCGAACAGCGACATCGCCTTTTTTACATAAGGATCACTATGATCGTGATCGGGCCGGCAGCCGCGGCTGAGGCTCGAAAACCATCGTGCCATGGAAAATATCAGATCCGGATGCAGAAGCCGGCATACGGCTGAAGTCAGGGGACTTCTCAAAATGATTTTCAATAATCTGTATCCGATATCCTTCTTATTGAGGCCGTCCCCATGCGAGATGTAAAACCGCTGTCCGTCCGCATTGATGATCAGCGGTCCCTTGTACACGCTGATGTTCAGGTCTTTGGAGAAAAAAGTGCCGAGCCAGAAATCATGGTTCCCGATACAATATAATACTTTAACGCCGAGATCCGTCAAACGTTTCAAAGCGATGATAATGGACAGATACGGCCGGGGTATCACCCAGCGGTAATCGAACCAGAAATCGAATAAATCTCCGACGATCACGAGCATCGTTGCGTCCTTTTCAACGATTTTCAACAGGTCCAGCAGTTGTTTTTCTTTATAATCTTCCTTATCTTGGGATTCGATCCCAAGGTGGACGTCGGAGATGAAATAAATCTTTTGCATGGGCCGTTTAACCTGGTTTGCGGTTTTCTTAAGTCTCAATATAGACATTGTACAATGGAAAATCAATATTTTTCGAATTGTCAGCAAATGGATACAGGCCTGTGTCAAAAAAGAGACATTATGCTCGCTGGCTTTCTAATCAGCGATTTTTATAAAAGAATTAAAATTAATACTTTAGAACAATCTCATCTTGTTTGGAATAGTATTTGTTGAATATTGATTCAGATTTTCTGTCAACAGGCCAAGACACGACTGTCATCGGCATTAACAACAGGGAGGGACAACCCGCACCGGATTATATGTAACTTCAATTAGTGAAAACTTAAAAACGAACATCAGAATCTCAAAACGACATTTCACATCAGGGCTGCATCATGGAAAAAGTATTTCATTCGCATGCAAAAATCAATCTGGGTCTGTTCCTTCTCAACAGGAGGAACGACGGATATCATGACATCGCAACGGTTTTTCAGCAAATCAGCATTTTTGATACCCTCACGTTTCAAAAAAACAAATCTCATCAAATAATCATCACCTGTAACAACACCGCTATTCCACTGGATGAACGTAATCTCATCTGGCGGAGTTTCGATGTGTACCGGACAGCAACGGGAATTCAGGATGGATTGTCCGTTCATCTGGAAAAACATATCCCGGCGGGCGGAGGCCTGGGCGGGGGCAGCAGCAATGCGGCAGCGACATTGCTGGCATGTGAAGCGTTGTGGAAACAACCGGCTTCGCTGCAGGAAAAACACAGGATGGCATTTGAAATCGGTTCCGATGTGCCTTTTTTTCTGAGTGGAGGAACTGCGCTTGGACTCGGACGGGGGGAACGTTTGACACCCCTTCAGCTGCCCGTGAAATTCTGGATCGTACTTGTATTTCCGGAATTTTCAGTATCGACACAGTGGGCATACAGTCAAACCAGAATTGGCTTGACAAATGTCGATAAAATCAGTACATTAAGGGCGCTTTTTGACAAATCCGAGGTCCACGCCTGGCGTGAATTGCTGGTCAATGAACTCGAGGCTGTGGTGTTTGAAAGGCATCCTGAACTGCATGAAATTAAAGTGCAGCTTTATGATAAGGATGCCTTTTATGCCAGCATGTCAGGAAGCGGGTCGACCATGTTCGGTCTTTTTGAGGACCGGTCGTCGGCCGAAGGGGCGGTTCAGTTCTTTTCCAAAATGCATTTAAGGGCATCGCTCGCTCAACCTGTTTCAGGCCATTCTCCGAGCCACTGAATGAGATAATCATAATCAATTCGGAGGATTGTGTTATGGAAGTGACTGAAATTAAAATCAGTTTGCGCGATGACGAAAAACTGTGCGGTTTCGCGAACATTATCCTGGATGACACATTCGTTGTCAGGGGATTGAAAATCATCCGGGGATTAGATCGCTATTTTATCGCAATGCCCAGTCGCCGCAAAAGAGACGGCTCGTTTGCAGATATCGCACATCCCATCACGGTCGAATTCCGTAATAAAATGGAAAAGGCAATCCTGGATGCTTATTGGAAAGAGGTTCAGGAAACCAGACAGGTTGAGATGGCGGATTATTAAATTCGGTGCAAGGAGCATGATCGATTCACCGCGGATACGGACTGACGATCGCCCGAACATGTCCGTGGTGTATGGTGAATAAAATTCCGTCATAAATTACTGGGGCGTCGCCAAGTGGAAAGGCACGGGGTTTTGGTCCCCGCATACGGAGGTTCGAATCCTTCCGCCCCAGCTTTTTTATGTCAATTGAGTAAGGTTTCAATCAGAAATACAAAAGTGAATGATCAGATGAAAGTATTTTCAGGAACATCCAATTTACCGCTGGCACAGAAAATTGTGGAATATCTTAAATCGCCGCTGGGCAAATCGGAAATCCGCAAATTCAGTGACGGTGAAATTTCATCCAAGATCAATGAAAGCATTCGCGGTGTGGATGTGTTTATCATTCAGTCCACCAATCCGCCCAACGACAATCTCGTCGAATTCCTGATGATGATCGATGCCGCCAGCCGCGCCTCTGCAAGAAGGGTCACGGCCGTGATCCCCTATTTCGGATATGCAAGGCAGGATCGGAAGGATCAGCCAAGAGTGTCCCTGTCTGCCAAACTCATGGCGAATCTCATTTCGATCGCAGGCGCCAACCGGATTCTGACCCTGGATTTGCATTCACCATCCATACAGGGATTTTTCGATATTCCGTTCGATCACCTCTATTCATTCGTCATGTTTGCGGATTATATTAAAAAAGAGGCCGTTGTCGATCCCGTGGTGGTGGCGCCGGATATCGGGAGCGTGAAACGGGCGCGGGCCTATGCCAACCGTCTCAATACCGATCTGGCCCTCGTGGATAAAAGACGCACCGGTCCGAATGAGATTCAATCCGTGACACTGATCGGCAATGTGAAAGGGCGGGACGTGATACTCTTCGACGATATTATTGATACGGCGGGGACGCTCTGTGCGGCCGCTGATCTGCTTCAGGAGGAGGGTGCGCATAAAATACTGGCTGCATGTACGCATGCGGTTCTGTCCGGGAATGCCGTGGAAAGAATTCAGAAATCGGCTATTACGAAACTGTTCGTTTCTGACACGGTTTTTCTGCCCGAGGAAAAGAAGATCGAAAAGATACATGTCGTAACCACAGCGCCTCTTTTCGGAGAAGCGATTCGCCGTATTCATAACGAGCAGTCCATCAGTTCGCTGTTCGATGTTTAAATAACATTCGATTCATTTTTATAAGTGAGGATATGATGTCAGAAGCTCAATTACAGGTTCAAATCAGGGAAGGTGCCGGGAAGCAGAAAGCGAAAACTCTGAGGAAAGAAGGACAGATACCGGCCATCTATTATGCCCATGACCAGGAGGCAATTTCTTTAAGTGTGGATGGGTACACGTTTGAGCGTATTTTGCAGAAGGAAATAAATATCATTGATATTGTTTTTCCGGACGGGAAAACCAAGAAATCCATCGTGAGGGATCTGCAGAAGGATCCGGTCACCAATGAATTGCTGCATGCGGATTTTCTCGGGATCAAGCTTGATGAAGAAATCAACATGATGATTCCGGTGATACTGAAGGGCGTGCCTGTCGGCGTGAAATTGCAGGACGGCATTCTCGAGCATCCGATGCGGGAAGCGGAAGTCATTGGTTTTCCTCTGGATATACCGGAGCATATCGAAGTGGACGTGTCGGAAATGGAAATCGGCGACGTCCTGACACTGGAAAAAATACCGGTTGGAAAATTCCGGTTCGCCACTGAATTGAACCATCCTGTGGCCATTGTTGTACAGGCCAAGGCAGCCAAGGTCACGGCAGAAGAAGGGGCCGAGGAAGGCGAAATCGCCGAGGCTGAAGAGGTCGAGGGTGACGAATCGGCAGAATCATGATTTATGTGCCTGTATTTGATCGTCGGTTTGGGAAATCCGGGCAGCCGGTATCAACGCACGAAACATAATCTGGGTTTTATGGTGCTTGATTTCCTGGCGGATCAGGCAAAGGCTTCATTTAAAAAGGGGCCGGGTGCCTATGATTGGCTGAGAATGGGAATCGGGGATGCAGAGGCCGTCTGTATAAAACCCATGACGTTTATGAACAGAAGCGGCAGAGCTGTTGCGGACGCAAAACAGCGATTGTCCATTCCGGATTACCGGACGCTGATTATACTGGATGATTTGGCCCTGCCGCTGGGAAAATTGAGATTGAGAGCCGCGGGCAGCCCGGGCGGACATAACGGGCTCTCATCCGTGTGCCGTTATGTGCATTCGGAAGCAATTCCAAGGTTAAGGCTGGGCATTGGGATTTCTTCAAAAATAAATACTGTGGAATATGTGCTGACGCCATTTCCGCAAGATTCTTTGAAAATTATTGAGCGGATGATAGCCGGAGCCGGCCAGGCCGTTCAGGATTTTGTGAACGTCGGTATTCAGCAAACCATGAATATCGTTAATTCTTTGACATGAACATTGTTCATGCATGAACCCTGTTCATGCCCGATACGCGGGATGAACCATATGACCGAAGGGAGGTGACACCTTGAACAAACCGTACGAAACCACTTTTATTGTTGATGCACATCTGTCGAACGAACAAATCGAATCTGTAATCACCAAATACTCAAAAACAATTACAGATAACAACGGCACAATCAAGCTCATAGACCGATGGGGCAAAAGACGCCTGGCCTATGAAATTGCGAAAAAACAGTATGGATATTATGTCTATATACGTTTTGATGCCGAAGGTTCTCTGATTAAGGTTTTGGAAAGAGAATTTCGTCTCGATGACAATGTGATTCGTTATCTGACCATTACATTGCCCGCAGTTGCAGTAAAGCAGGAGTCGGAAACGGCGCCCTCTCAGACTGAAAAACCGGATGCTCCATCAGAGCCGAAAGGGGAATCCACAGAGAAAAGCGGAGCCGGTGAAGACCCGGAAGCCGTATCATCTGATGAATCGGAAAAGAATGAAGACAGTTCCGCTGCGGATACCGAAGCGCAGGAATCCGGGGAGCAGGCTGCCGATGGTTCAGACGCAGAAACAGGTGAAGATAACGAAAAACCGGCCGATCAATAGCGGGATATTGTCCGGCCGGATGGGCATTGATTGAATATGAACGAGAGGAGTTTAGGTATGAACGATCTCCGTATGCCCGATGTGAATACTGTGCTGATTGTGGGTAATTTGACCCGGGATCCCAGTTTTCGTCGTACGACCAACGGTACGCCGGTCGCCAATTTCTGGATTGCTTCAAACCGAAAGTTTAAAGACAATGCAGGACAGTGGCGGGAAAGTGTCTGTTATGTCGGTGTGGTCGCCTGGTACAAACTGGCCGAAACATGTGCCGAAAACCTTCACAGGGGATCGGCGGTGCTGATCGAAGGCGAACTGCAAAGCCGCAGTCTTCGGTCAGAAGACGGCAGAAACCGGAACATTGTCGAAATCAAGGCACGCAGGATCCAGTTTTTAAATAAGAAGTATGAAAACATAGAAGAAGATCTCGAAGATGATTCAAATCCTGATGAGACTTCTGAAGCGGATTCTCAGAATTTCGATGACGCCGATGTTCATGACATACACGACAACGACGACTTGCCGGACGATGTGTCCGTTGAAAACAGCGGTGAATCATCATCCGGTATTGACGAAGGCGAAGCATCCGATAAGGCGTCCGAAAAAACGCCCGGACCATCTTCCGGAACGGATGAGACTGTGATTCCGGTGCCGGATTCCCCCCCTGTGACTGAAAAGAGCCGGGAAGCCGAGGCACCGCAACAGCCCGAAGAAGACAACCCCAATAAGGGGAAATATGATTTCGGATATCAGGATTATTCATAATATGATTTCAAGGAGGAATCATTGATTAAAGCAAAGAAAAAGCGTATCTGCCGTTTTTGTGAAAATAAAGTCGCCTATGTGGACTATAAAGATCCGAAACGGCTGATCAAATTCACCACTGAAGTCGGGAAGATCATTCCCAGACGTACTTCGGGCACCTGTGCCCATCATCAGCGGCAATTGACGCAGGCGATCAAGAGGGCCCGCCATCTGTCCCTGATGCCATATGTATCTGATACAACCCAATAATTCCGGGAGGTGAGGCGGTTATGAAGATAATACTAAGACAGGATTATGAGCATTTAGGTAAAATTGGCGATGTACTGAATGTCAAATCCGGATTTGCCAGAAATTTTTTGATTCCGCAGGGCATTGCTGTGGAAGCCACAATAAAGAATATGCGGAGTATGGAAGATGAACAGAAAAGGAACGCTCGCCGAAGCCAGAAAGATCAGCGGCAAGCCGAGCTGTTCGCTCAGGAGCTGGAAAAGATTTCCATTACGGCCACCGTCGCTGTGGGAGAGGAGGACCGTGTTTTCGGTTCTGTGACTTCACAGACGATTGCCGAGCTTTTGAATAAAAAGGGTTATGAAATCGACAAACGCAAAGTGATCCTGGATGAGCCTATCAAGGCACTCGGCGTTTATACGGTACCGATTAAGCTTCACTCTGAAGTCGAGGCGAAAATCAGGGTCTGGGTGGTGAAAGAGTAATCAAGCGTTTGATGGAGGATACATGGAAAACACTTATCCCGAATGTCAGAAATGCAGCACAGGCGTCCTGGTCCCTCTTTCAGATTACGGTCGCGAAGGTGCTTCCATACGATATAAAGCATGGGTATGTTCTAATCCGGAATGCGGTTTCAATATCCGTATCGATAATGGTGATATCAGTTTCGGAAAATCTGTTGAACCCTCACAGAAATAATTCTGGTGATCTCATTTTTGGATAACCAGGGGCCCGTTCGTTTTCAGTTCCATCCCGGCCCCTGGTGTTTCCGGGCTTTTCAAAACATATGAACAGGACCATCCGAAAAATTTTCGTTGAGAATCACAAGGTCAAATTGTTCTCACTGTTTTGTGCCGTCATCCTGTGGTTCTATGTGGATCTGGAGAATGAATTCGAGGCCACGTTTCAGATCAGGATCAATATTGTCAATGTTCCTGAGGATAAAATCCTGATTGAACCGTTGCCGGAGACGGTTCCTGTCCGTTACCGGGGCGTCGGCAAGGCCCTCCTTTTCCTGAAAAGAAAACAACATATTGATGTCGATTTATCACAGTATCCGGACAATTCCGAAGTCACACTGACGCTGGATATGATCAAGGGATTTAAAGCCAAGGGTGAATTTTCGCCGTTGCATTTTGAGTATCAGAAACCGCTTTCAATCGTGTATGATCAGTATGTGAAAAAAACGGTTCCTGTCGTCAGCCAGCTTCAATTAAGACCCAAAGAGGGCTACACTCAGGTCGGTGAAGTCGTTCTGGTTCCGGATTCTGTCATGATTGGCGGACCCGCAAAAGAAATCAATTCCATCGATGCGGTCTACACAGAAAGCAGGACACTCCAGGTGCTTCGATCCATCGACGGTTGGATTCCGCTGATGGATTCCACATCGGCCCTCGTTTCAATGTCCGGTCACCATGTTCGTTTTTACGCGGATATTCAGGGTATCGGAGAAAGGCTTTTTGCAGACATCCCGGTCCAGGTGATCAACAGTCCGCCCGCAGAAAAAGTGTCGGCCGTTCCTTCGACGCTTTCCATCCGGCTTCAGGGCGGAGTGGAAGTTCTGAAAAACCTGAAAAAGGAAGACATTGTCGCGACGATCGATTATCGTAACCGTTACCGTTACGGCCGCCGGATACCGGCCATGATCCATGTCCCGGCCACACTCTCTTTTAATGAAGTCAAACCGCGTGATTTCGAGCTTCTGGTTGAACGATGAATGTGCTGGGCATAGAAACATCATGTGATGACACAAGCGCGGCGGTTTTCGATGGCCGGCAGTTGAAAGCGAATATTATATCGACTCAACTGGTTCATCGGAATTTTGGAGGTGTCGTTCCGGAACTCGCTTCGCGTTCTCATATTCAGTTGATACTGCCGGTCATTCGTCAGGCATTAATTCAATCCAATTGTGAGAAATCCGATATTCAAGGGATTGCCGTGACCCGTGGTCCGGGGCTGGCAGGTTCTCTTCTGGTGGGTATCAGTATCGCCAAAGGGCTGGCCCAGTCCCTTCAAATCCCGTTTGTAGGAATCAACCATCTTGAAGGACATATCTGGGCGAACCGTCTGGCCGATCCGGATCTTGCTCCGCCCTTTCTGGTATTGATCGCATCCGGGGGACATACACAGCTCGTGCTGACTGAAAAATGGGGATCGTATCAAATCCTTGGCCGCACTGTCGACGATGCAGCCGGAGAAGCATTCGACAAGGTAGGGAAAATGCTGGAACTCGGATATCCGGGAGGTCCCCTAATAGAAAAACTGGCCGGTGAAGGCGATACGAAATATATTCGGTTTCCGAGAGCACGATTGAAAAATGCCGGCGAGTATGATTTCAGTTTCAGCGGATTGAAAACGGCCGTGCTGACCCACATCCAGGCAATAGGCAGGGAGGCCAGAGATACGCACCTTCCTGATATTGCCGCCTGTTTTCAGGATGCGGTGATTTCGGTCCTTGTCGATAAAACCATTAAAGCAGCCAAAGACAATCGTGTTTCAAGAATTTGCCTGGCGGGAGGCGTCGCCGTGAACAAGGCATTGCAGCAGGCCATGCTGCGGGCTGCAATGAAAAAGCAACTGCAGGTGTCATGGCCATCTCCGGCGTTGTGTACGGATAATGCCGGTATGATTGCGCAAGCCGGACATTTCTATCTCGAGCAGAATAAAACATCCGATTATAATCTGTCTCCCATGCCGTCTCTGAATCTATAAGCCGCATCAATAAATATGCAAATCAATTTCGAATACATGTTTCATCCGATATTTTTTGTTTCAGGCCTGCTGATTTTATGGGGTTTGCTGCCTTTTTTTTACAGACAAACCCAGCCTCCGTCGAGCCGGTTATTCAGGACCGGCTGCCTGATTTTAAGGGCAGCGGCCATGAGCCTGATTCTGTGGCTTCTGTTTAAACCGGTGATTCATCTGACCTTGAAAAAAGTGGAAAAACCGTATATTCCGGTGCTTATTGACAACTCCGCATCCATGACAGTCAAGGATGAGCCCCAGTCACGCGCAGAACAAATGATTCGGTTTTTGCGGTCTGAAGCCTTCAGAACCCTGGAGAAAAAAGCGACATTGGAATTATTCGCCTTTTCAGACCGTCTTGTTCCGTTTCATTCGGAGGATTCACTTTTTTTTCAGGGGCCGGTAACCAATCTGACTGCCGTACTTGATGAACTGAATAACGATCATCACATGCCTGTCCGGGCCGTTCTGCTGCTTTCCGACGGCGGACATAATGCGGGATATTCCCCGGAGACCCGCGGGAACGGCTGGCCGTTTCCCGTATTTACTGTCGGATTCGGCAGCAGCCGGGAAATGCCGGACGTCATGGTGACCACACTTCTTTCCGATAATATGGTGTATATGAATGAAGAAGTGCCGGTCCGGGCCGCGATGCGGGGGCCCGGGTTTAAAGACAGAACCGTGGATGTCGTGCTTCGGGCCGGGGACAGGGAAATCGCCCGGAGACGGATTAAAATTCCTGAAAACGGCCTTGAAACCGTCGTTCATTTCAAATGGATACCCGAATCCCCGGGACCTCAAAAACTGACGGTCGCCGTAGATGGTGTCGATGGAGAACTGACAGAAAACAACAATCGTCTTGAAACATATGTTCATGTTCGAAAACATAAACACAGGGTGCTGATCATTGCAGGCGCGCCCGGGCCGGACCTGGGCTGTTTAAGTCGATTGTTCATTCAGAATGAGCACCTGGAGCTGAACATCCGGACCCAAAAGCCCGGCGGCCAGTTTTATGAGGGACCGGTCTCCATATCAGAGTTCAGGGATACGGATCTTTGTGTCCTGCTGGATATGCCGACCGAAGCAACGACTCCCGCCTTCTGGCAGTCTTTCCGGCAGAATTATGAGCAGTACCACTGGCCCTTGCTGATTGTCGCCGGAAGCCGGTTCGAAGAAAGAGACCTTGGTGATTTTGACCGGGCTTATCCGGTCAGAACACTGGGCCGCCTGAATCCGGCCTGGGTACGGCCAGTGCTTACTGAACAGGGTATACAGCACCCGGTTCCTATGATTAATCAGGATATTTCGCGATCCCGGGCCTGTTGGGATCAACTGCCTCCCGTCGTATCATTCCGGCCCCGTCCTGCCGTGTTACCGGATGCAAAAATACTCCTTTCTGGACAGGCGGCGTCCGCACGGGAAGAGCAAAGGCCCCTGATAATCGCTCGATCCATATCGGGTATAAAAAATATCCTTCTGACGTTCAATTCCATATACAGGTGGCAATTGCTCATGTGGCAGAATGCCGATTCACAAAGTTTTTTGTTCCGGTTTCTCGAGAACTGTGTGCGCTGGCTGACCGCCGAGGATGATGGTCGCCCGGTGAGGCTGATCACCGAAGATCAGGTCATGAAAACCGGTATGCCCGTTATTATCAAAGCGGAAGTATATGATGAAAGTCTGCAGCCGGTTGAGGGAGCGTCTGTAAAAATTCAGACCATTGGAAGTAACGACACGTTGTATACGCTGATGCAGGGGCAGGGGAATGGCCGGTACAGGGCGGACCTGGATGCACTTGTATCGGGTGATTACCGTGTCGTGGCCGAAGCGGTGCAGCATAATCATGTTCTGGGCAGGGATACCACACGCTTCTCAGTTTCCGCCTTTCAGCCTGAATTTCTGGACACACGTGCCCATCCGGATATTCTGAGCGCCATCTCCCGTGTGACAGGGGGCATTTTTGTTTCACCCGACAGCGCGGACCTCATCCTTTCCAAAATACGGTTGTCTCCGGAAATGATTGTGAATCAACATGAAATCCGGCCCTACCGGCATCCGGCAGTTTTATTCGTTGTCCTTTTGCTGCTATCTGCCGAGTGGTGGATGCGGCGGCGCAAAGGTATGATGTGATCCGGATCGAGCGGAAAACGCCAGTTGACAATTAACATTATATCCTGTATATTTAACCGGTTTAAAACGAACAATATTAAAGAGGAACGCATGGCCACAACAACAGATTTTCGTAATGGTTTGGTTATTCGTATGGACAATGAATTATGGATGATGGTTGAATTTCAGCATGTAAAACCGGGCAAAGGCGGTGCATTCGTGCGAACGCGCCTGAAGAACGTGAAAACAGGCCGAGTGATCGACCGAACATTCCGGTCCGGTGAAAAAGTGGACGATGTACGTCTTGAAAAGAAAAAATATCAGTTTTTATACGGCAGTGAAAGCGAGTATGTTTTTATGGAGATGAATACGTACGAGCAGATCACTCTGGCCAAGGATGTTGTCGGGGATGCTTCGTTGTATATCAAGGACGGCATGGAAGTGGAAATCCTGTCCACAGGAACCGAAGTTCTTGGTGTTGAAGCCCCGATTTTTGTCGAATTGGAAATTGTGAAAACCGATCCGGGCATCAAGGGTGACACAGCTTCGGGCGGAAGCAAACCGGCGACTTTGGAAACGGGTGCAGTGGTTCAGGTACCGCTCTTCATTCAGGAGGGAGAAGTTATTCGTGTGGATACACGGACCAGCACCTATGTCGAACGGGTCAAATAAAAGGGAGTTTGCATGAATATCGCCAACATCAAGAAACTGGTAAAACTGGTGGAAACCAGTCAGATCAATGAACTTGAAGTTCAGGATGAGAATCTGCAGATACGTATTGTGAAGAACGCTGCGCTGAGCCCATCGGTCATGCAGCCGCAGGTTATCCATGCATCAGGTCCTCCAGTGCATTCTGCTGCTGAACATCCCACCCAGATACAGGAGGCCCATCTTGAAATATCCAGTGCCTCCGGCAAGGAAAATCTGATAGAAGTCCGCTCCCCCATGGTGGGCACGTTCTACCGCGCGCCGGCTCCTGATGCAGCATCTTATGTGAATGAGGGAGATTCCATCAAACCCGGACAAATTTTGTGTATCATCGAAGCCATGAAACTGATGAATGAAATTGAAGCCGAAATCTCCGGTAAAATTGTGAAAATATGCGTTGAAAACGGACAGCCGGTCGAGTATAATCAGCCGCTGTTCATGGTTGAAAAGGCATCATGATTACCGTTCAAACCACTCGCTTCCCCAGTGGGATTCGATCTTTCCTGAGCGTGCAGCCTTTAAGATTTTTCGGCTCCGCCGGGATCTTAAGGCCGCTGCCTCTGGTGATGCATCATTTGCGCCAGAGCGATACATTGACCGGGAATGAAATGTTCCCATCAACCATGACCAAAGCCTAACAACCGGGAAGAAGCCTTTGAATCATAAAATACTAATCGCCAATCGAGGTGAGATCGCTCTTCGGGTCATCCGGGCCTGCAAGGAAATCGGTCTCAAGACCGTGGCCGTCTATTCACAGGCGGATGCCGACTGTCTTCATGTCCGGTTTGCCGATGAAGCGGTCTGTATCGGTCCGCCTTCACCCGCAGAGAGTTATCTGAATGTGCCGCGCATTATCAGTGCCGCAGAAATCACCAATTCTGATGCGCTGCATCCGGGTTATGGTTTTCTTGCTGAAAATGCCAAATTTGCCGAAATCTGTGAATCCTCCGGCATCACATTTATCGGTCCCACGCCCGAAATGATTTCGAAGATGGGAGATAAGATTTATGCCAAAACCACGATGAAAAAGGCCGGAGTGCCGGTTATACCGGGCAGTGAAGGCGGACTGGCCAATGAAGGAGAGGCGAGGGAACTGGCCAGATCCATCGGTTTCCCCGTGATCATTAAAGCTGCTGCCGGGGGCGGGGGACGTGGAATGCGGATTGTCCGTGAAGAATCTGAACTGGCAAAAGCCTTTTCAGCTGCACAAACGGAAGCGCGTGTCGGATTCGGCGATCCGACAGTATATATGGAGCGTTATTTTGAATCACCAAGACATGTGGAAGTACAGCTTCTGGGCAATGGCAGGGGCAAGGTGCTTGCCCTGGGTGAAAGGGATTGTTCAATTCAGCGCAAGCATCAAAAACTGATCGAGGAATCCCCGTCTCCTGCGGTTTCGCCCGAAGTGCGGAAAATGATGATGGATGCTGCAATCGCTGGGGCCGAAGCTGTCAATTACAGGTCCGCAGGAACCGTGGAATTTTTGTTCGATGAGAGCAATTCGTTTTATTTTATGGAAATGAACACGCGGATCCAGGTCGAACATCCAGTCACGGAAATGGTGTTTAACATCGATCTCATCAAGGAGCAGATCCGGGTGGCTTTCGGCGATGATTTCAAGCACACACATGTCAACCTGGAACCGGTGGGACATGCCATCGAGTGCCGGATCAATGCCGAGGACCCCTATAAGGGATTCCGGCCGACACCGGGGATGATCACCAGTTTTCATACGCCGGGCGGGCTTGGTGTCCGTGTGGACACGCATGCCTATGCCGGTTATCAGATTCCGCCTTTCTATGATTCCCTGATGGCCAAGCTGATCGTTCACGGATATGACAGGACTGAAGCGCTGGAACGCATGAAACGTGCCCTGGAGGAATTCGTCATCGAAGGTGTTTCAACGACCATCCCCTTTCATCAGCAGGTCATGAAAGACAGCCGTTTTATCGAGGGAAATTTCAACACACATTTTCTGGATCATTTTACTATGGAAGACAGGGACGAATGAACATATTGCGGAAAGGATAAATCATGAATGTGCCTGCAGATTTGCGATATACCAAAGAGCATGAGTGGATAAAAATTGACGGCACTGAGCTGACAATCGGGATCACGGACTATGCGCAGGGAGAGCTCGGGGACATCGTATTTGTCGAACTGCCCGCCGTGGGAAGCCAGACAGAACAGATGAAGGCCTGCGGAAGCATCGAAGCTGTTAAAGCGGTATCGGATCTGTACGCGCCTGTTTCCGGTACGGTTACTGCGGTGAATACATCGCTCGAGACAGATCCTCAGCGCGTTAACAGGGATCCTTATGGCGAGGGTTGGATGATCAGGATCGCCGTTACGGATCAGGGGCAGATCGATTCTCTTTTAACGGCAGATGCGTATCAGCAACATATCGATCATGTGTAACGTGGTTTTTCCTTGATCATCCTTCAACCATCGGAAGGTTGTGATTATGGGTGTAAAAATCCGGGGCGGCATACTGCTGGCCAGAAAGACTTTTGTGATCGAATATTTTGGTGAAGATGCCTGGGAGCGTGTTCTGAAATCGATGCCCCTTGAGGACCAGCAGGTTCTGCGTGCAATCATTCATGTCGGATGGTACCCGTTCGAGACAGGGAAGCTTCTGGATCAGACCATCGTCGATGTGCTCGGACGCGGGGATACGGGTATTTTTGAATCCATTGGTGCCAAATCCGCACGTGAAAATCTCTCCAAAGCGCAAAAAGCTTTTATCCAGCCGGGAAATCCCCAGGCATTCATGAAGCAGGCGGATACGATTTATAAATTTTATTATAATATCGGTCGTCGTGAATATGTATCCACCGGACCCAATTCAGGTGTGTTGACGACATACGATGCCGAGACCTTTTCAGAGGTCGATTGTCTGACCGTCATCGGCTGGTATAAGGAAGCGTTGAAGATGTGCGGAGTTAAGGCAGTGATGATGAACGAAATTCAATGCAGGGCACGGGGAGACAAGGTCTGCCAGTATGAAGTAAGCTGGGCGCTCTGAATCAGGCCGGAATCGGCCATTGGATATGAATCAGTCTCCGCCTTTACTGATTCTGCAATTTCTGCATGCTCTGTTGATGGAAACCGCATCGGTGCTGTGTGCTTAAAGGAGATCCCTCATGCCATTTATCCCAACCACGGATGAAAACCGGAAACAAATGCTCAAGATCATTGGTGTGGATGAGTTTGAGGCCTTGCTGAATGATATTCCCAAAGCAATACGATTCGAGGGCGATCTGGATCTGCCGTCCCCGATGTCCGAACCGGAGGTCTCAAAACTGCTTCTGTCCATGGCCGAGCAGAACGCCCATACCGGTTCATATGCATGTTTCCTGGGAGGCGGTGCCTATGATCATTTTATCCCTGCAGCCGTCGATCACCTGATTTCCAGATCGGAATTTTACACAGCATATACACCGTATCAGCCTGAAGTGGCTCAGGGCAATCTGCAGGCTATCTATGAGTATCAATCCATGATGGCAGAGCTGACCGGAATGGATGTGGCCAATGCGTCCATGTATGACGGCGGATCCGCTCTTGCAGAAGCGGCATTGCTCGTTCATGCACAAACCGGCCGTGCAGAGATTTGTATTTCCAGATCCGTGCATCCTTTTTACAGGGAGGTTGTGAAAACCTACTGCCATCGAAGCGGTATACGCATCATTGACATTGAGACTCAGAACGGCATTACCGATCTTGGGCATCTGAAAGCATCGATTGGAAATGAAACGGCCGGGCTGCTGATTCAGCACCCCAATTTTTTCGGAGCCCTGGAACCCGTGGAAAAAATGGGACAGATGATTCACGATGCACAAGGATTGTATGTGGCAGCTGTGGATCCCATTTCTCTTGGTATTATGAAACCGCCGGGTGAATATGATGCCGATGTGGCGACAGGAGAAGGCCAGGTGCTCGGTAATCCGCTGAATTTCGGCGGACCGTATGTGGGAATATTTGCAGTAAAAAAAGCCCTGATCCGCCGGCTGCCGGGACGTCTTGTCGGAGTGACTCAGGATTCAAAGGGACGCCGCGGTTTTGTGCTGACGCTTCAGACCAGGGAACAGCATATTCGCAGAGACAAGGCCACGTCTTCGATCTGCACCAATGAGCAGCTTTGTGCCCTGGCATCGGCCATTTATCTGGCGCTCATGGGAAAACAGGGATTGCCGCGTGTTGCGGAGCTTTGTATTCAAAAGGCGCATTATCTGGCGGATGAAATCCAAAAAATAAATGGTTTTTCACTCATGTTCAATCAGCCCTTTTTCAAAGAATTTGCCGTACGTTGTCCCGTGTCGCCTGAAAAAATTATTGACGCCCTGATGAAAGAGAAAATTTTTGCCGGGATCAATTTGAGCCGGTTTGATTATCAGATTGACGATGGTCTTCTGATAGCAGTGACCGAAAAGAGGTCACGGGATGAAATGGACCGGTTTGTGCAGGCGCTGAAGCAGTTTGAAAACTGAAATTCCATGTCCGGTTTGCCGCAGACGGGAGATTGGAGCCATAAGCCGGTGGTACATGATTTTCTGCAGCCGGTTTATCCGGTCGAGGAGGAATTATGAAGTTGCTTAATATGGCTGGTACTGCCTGTTGTGCCATTTTTATTTTTATGGCCTGCGCACAAAAGAAAGAGGCTGAACCGCCTCGCGGCACAGATGTTCAGGTGACCGAAGTGGACCTGCCGCAGGCGGATTGGCAGAAAACCATTGTAATCGCTTCGGCAGACAGTGATGCGGTCAGTCATGCCATGACGCGTTCCATTGCCCGAAAACTGGGCAGGCGGGGCGTGAAAATCATTCTTGCAGACGATGCGATTCCTGAAGAGGCGGATTATATTATAAAAACAAGGGCCCTGCATCAGGACGATGCGGTTGAAATATCCTATATACTCGAAAACACAAGTAATGACAGTGTGATTGAGAACAGCATTCGATATGAGGAAGAATCCGTGTTAAGCGCCGTTGAAACCGTATCACGCGAAATGGCGCAATCCATGGGTGAACCGGTTTCGCAGACACACGAAGAAAAAGCTGTATCGAACAGGCTTTTTCAGCAATATGTCGAGGCGGAGTCGCTTCGAACCATGGAAATGCCGGCCGAACTCAACAGCGCGGTGCGTATCTATAAGGAAATACTGAGGAACGATTCACTTTATGCCGATGCCTGGATCGGACTGGCCGAGAGTTATCTCATGCTGTTTGAACAGGGGTGGGAGCGCCACATGGTATGGCTTTCTCTCGCCCAGCAATCAGGAATGAAAGTCGAACAGCTTCAACCCGGAACCGGGGAAGGCTCGTGTATTCTGGGACGCATCGCCATGATCCGTGGAGATATCAGGCATGCGGAACAGTTATTCAGAACGGCCCTGAATCAGAATCCGAATATCCAGCCGGCATGGACAGGCCTGGGACAAATCTTTGTGAGATACGGTCTTTATGATCCGGCACTGCGTATGTATGACAGATCCCTGGAACTGAATCCGTCGAGTCTTCAGGCCGGCATCGGAAAGGCGCTGATTCTCGGCGGCCAAGGTGAACATCAGCTGGCTGCCGGGCTGCTCAGAAAGTGTATATCGGATCATCCGCAGGCTGTCTATCTGAATACATTTCTGGCGCTTCAGCTTTATTATCAGGGAGAGTATGGCCCGGCCATGGAATCGGTCAGGATGGGCATGTCGGACGGATCGTATCAACCGCTTTCACATGCGGTTCTGGCCATGATTCACGCCAAACAGGGCGATCTGGATGAAGCCCTGAGTGAAGTGGAACTGGAGGTCAAGCCGCAGGCGGATGGAAACGGGGCCCTCGCAACGGCCGTCGCTGCGGTTTACGCATTGCTGGGCAGAAACGGGGAATCGGTGCAATGGCTGAACAAAGCGGTGGATTGGGGATATCAGGAATATTTATGGCTCATAAGGGATCCCAATTTTGAGCCGCTCAGAAACGATGAGAGATTCCGCGCGGTTTGTGATACACTGAAAATTGTGTATGATTCGCGCCGCAATGCCTATTTCGAACAGGACATTTTATAAGCACGAGGCTGTCGTTTCTTACGGCCGGACTGCCAGCTTCATGTCAGATCGGGAATTCCGGAATTGTATTTAATTCAATCATAATGCAGACTCATTGATCGACAGATTTATCGAATCCATACCTGAAGTATTTTACAGACGTCATACTCAGACAGAACGATTGTTCATCCTGTACCAGTCATGTCACCTGTTCCGCACAATGTAATTATGGGAGGATACCCATATGCGAATCCGGAAATGGACCTTTCTGATGGCTTTTTATGTTCTTTTAACCGGGTTTCCCGTCTGTTCGATGACCCTCGAGAGGGTGGCGGACATCGGAGGCGCGTCGTTCGCCGTTCTGAATGCTGGCAATGTCACCTATGTCAACGAGGGGAGGCGCCTGAATATCCTCGATACAGCTGATCCTGCACAACCCCGGCTCATGCATTGTCTTGTTCTGGACGATGTGATCGGAGATATTGATCAGTATATTGTATTCATCATCGTGCTTACCGAGAATGCAGGTTTGTATATGGTTGATGTCAGCGATATCGATGCGCCGAAAATTACTGGCCGTCTGAACGAATTCAGGCAGGCCAGGGATGTCCATGTGGAAGGGGGCTATGCCCATATCGCCGACAGCTCGGGATATCATATCGTAAGACTTGTCGGCGCAGATGCGCCGCGTTCCGTAGCCTGGTTTCCTTTAAGCCATCCTGCCTCCGCCTGTTGGGTCGATGAGGGAACCGCTTATGTTGTGGAATCGGTTTATGGAATCAATTTTTACGATGTCAGCGATCCTGAAAATGCGTCCTTCATCGATGCTTATCCGGTCAACAATTATATCGGCGGTGCGGACCGGATCGTGGTGCGTTCCGGTTATGCTTACATGACCAATATGTATGAAGGCTCGGTTTCCATTTACGATGTCAGGCAGCCGAATTCCGTATCCAGAACAGGGATATATATCAGTGCGAATTTTACGCCGGTCAGACTCGAACTGGCCGGTCAGACTGCCTATGCAGGCGGTCTGGATGGATCGGTCCATGTCCTGAACATTCAAAATCCTGCATGGCCAGCCTGGATCAGTACATTGCAGACGATGAATTTCGTTTACAGTCTGGATGTGTCGGCTGGCAGGCTCTATATCGCGAACGGCGCTGTCCATCTTCAGATTTATAATGTCACCGATCCGAATGCGCCTCTGCCTCTATCCAGATGGTTCGGAACCGCCTCCGAAGTCGACCAGGTGACCGTATCCGGCAATCGCGCCTATCTGGCAGCCGGAACAGGCGGTCTGACCATTCTGAATACCAGCAATCCCCTGAATCCCGTCAAAGCCGGCCATATTTACCGTAAAGGATTTCAGGTGCAGGCGGTAGACGGCACAGATACGTATGTGTTCGCGGGAGATCAGGATTCTCTCTATATCATCAATGCCGCAGATCCGGCAAATCCTGTATTCGAATCCGGTGTGCGTATGATTCAGGCTCCAGGAACACCGGGCATGCCTTACATACGGGAGATCAAGTCCAGGGGCGGACGTATCTATACAGCATGCGGGTATGCAGGTTTCAATATCGTATCCATGGTACCCACCACTGCGGCCTCTGTAATCGCAAGTTACGGCACACCGGGATACACACGGGATATCGAGTCTCAGGGAAATTATATATATTCCGCCGATGTCTCGCATTTCAGAATTCTCGACATTTCAGACCTGAACGGCATTCAGCCGGTTTTTGAGGACACGGGGGGGCTGTATAATGGTGTCGGCGTCAATGCGAATTACGCGTTCACGGCCGGCGGCAATCTGATCAGCTACAGTATTCAGAATCCCAGCGCGATTCAGAAAGCCGGTGAAGCCGTGCCTGCATTCGAGACGAGTGCTCTTTTTTTGTATTACAGTTCCTTGTTCAGTACAGGACCTGAAGGAATCAAGGTTCACGACATCGGCAACGCGGCTTCGCCCTCCTTTCTGGCAGGATCCAATGCCATTGCAGGACAGCAGGCCGTTGATGTCTGTGTGTCCGGTGATTACTTATATGCTGCGGAGGGGCTGCGGGGGCTGACCGTATACCGGATTCACGGCGGCAGCCAGCCGGACCTGCCGGGGGTGGTCACCCATACCGGCGATTCCGGCAGCGGGTCCCTGAGGGATGCCATCGATTTTGTCAATACGCATCCGGGCGCTGATTATATCGCTTTTGCCATTCCCAAAACGGATCCCGGTTTCGATGCGGCCCTGGGGGCCTGGATCATCAAACCCCAATCCGCCTATGCCATGATGAACGAGGCGAACGTGGTCATCGACGGCGCGTCGCAGAATTATTTTACAGGCGAGGACACAAATCCGTATGGTCCTGAAATCGTTATCGACGGATCGGAGGCAGGAGCAAATAAAAGCGGACTGGTTTTCAGCGCTGGGGGGCACAGTCTGATTGTCCATGATCTCTGCATTATGAATTTCGATCTGACTGGCCTCTGGATACTGGGCGGACGGGATTGTGTTATCCGGGGATGTTATGTCGGTGTCACGGCGGACGGCATGCATGCGGCAGGCAATTACTCGGGCATCAGCCTGTCCGAAGGCACACAGAACGCCAGCATCATTTCAGGTGATCATCACCCCACGATTGTCAGCGGCAATACGGAAAGCGGGATTTCTATTGTTCTGAATTCCCGTCACAATACGATCGCAGGTTGTATAATCGGAATGAACCGGAATCTGACCGGGGTCATTCCGAATCAAGCGAGCGGTATAAGGCTTTACTATGAGGCCGACAGCAACGGAGTTCATGAAAACTGGATCGGCGGCAACGGGGACGGTATTGCAGTTTATGAATCCAGTTACAATTATATACGAAGGAACCTGATCGGTACCGATTCCCTGTGGCAGCAGGCTTTCGGGAATACAGGGAACGGCATTCTTATTCAGGCATCTCAGGACAATTCATCCGAATACAACATCGTGACGGACAACTGGATCGGCAACAATGATCAGTACGGTGTTTCCATGGCCGGAACCCGCGCCCGATGCAATACCCTTGTCATGAACCGCATATCGGCCAATCAGTCAGGCGGGATTGAGAACACGAATCAGGCCAGCGATCAGATTCAAAGGCCTTATTTTTTATCATTCATCAATGAACAACTGATCGGACAGGCAGGCGTCCTGAATCAGATTTTTGTGTATACGGACGAAGACGGACAGGGCCGGGTACAGCTGGGAGATTCCTATGCAGACGAGAATGGCGAGTTTATATTCAATGTAAATGGGTTGACATTGCTCGACAATCTCACCGCGATGGCGATTGATACGGCTGGGAACACGTCCGGGTTCAGCGATCCGATAGAAAGCGGCGTCACAGCCGTTGATGACCTTGGTTTGCCGGCCGTATTCGCGTTAGCACAAAATTTTCCGAATCCGTTCAATCATGCCACCACCGTGGTCTATACACTGCCCGGGAAATGCAGGGTTCTGATCAGGATTTATGATATCAAGGGAAGGGAAATGGCCGTACTCGTCGACAGGGAACAGCATGCCGGCACGTATCGTGTTGTCTGGGACGCAGGGCATTTGTCGTCCGGATTGTATATGGTTCACATGAAAGCCGGGGAATTCTCGGCAGTCAGGAAAATGGGATTTCTGAAATAATACCGGTTTAAATGACGGGCCGGTGCCGCACAGACGGCATCGGCCACGTTTAATGGAGGAAAGGATAATGATTAAAAAGCATGCCGAGTTCTGCCTGCTGATTTTATTCACGCCGGTCTTTTTCATGCCTGGTGTGCCCGAACTGACCGCACAGCCCGGCTTTCTGTATCAGCTGCAGAACCTGGATATCGAAGCAGTCGCATCCACCGGCTTCGATCTTGTGATCATGGACTATTCGGCCGAGGGAGACGATGAGACGGCCTTCACGGCCGGTGAAATCAACACCCTGAAGAACAGTTCATGGGCCGGAAAATCGGTCCTGGCCTATTTGAGTATCGGGGAAGCCGAAGATTACCGGTTTTACTGGGAAAGTTCCTGGAAACCCGGAAATCCGGGCTGGCTGCTCCAGGAAAATCCGGAATGGGAAGGCAATTTCAAGGTGGAGTTCTGGGATCTGGCCTGGCGGAACATCATTTTTTCCTATATCGACCGGATACTGGCTGCCGGTTTCGATGGTGTGTATCTCGATCTGATCGATGCGTACGAGGGTTTTATGCCGGTCAGCTCGATTGAGGCATCCCAGTTGATGGTCGATTTTGTGAAAGCCATTCGCGAGTATATACGGCCAGCAGACAACGGATTTCTGATCTATGTGCAGAACGCTCCCGAACTGGCCACGATGCATCCGGAGTATCTGAATGCTGTGGACGGTATCGGTCAGGAAGATATTTATTACGGATATGACGGTGATGGAGTGCGTACACCTGATGAAGTGACGCAGGAAATGGAGCAGAATCTGGATGTATTCCTGAATGCGGGCAAAACGGTTTTAACCGTCGATTATCCGTTCGCATCGAGTGAGACCGAGCCGCATTTTGATTCGGCCACCATGCTTAAGGTCGTCGATGCCTATACCCGTTCCAGGAGCAAAGGATATATTCCCTACTGTACGGTCAGGGAGCTCGGCTATCTGACCCTGAATCCCGGTTTTATTCCGGTTTCCGTGCAGGCCGTTCCCGGTGTTCAGCAATACCGTCTTTATCCTTCGTTCCCCAATCCCTTCAATATGAGCTCGATGATACAATATGATTTGCCCGGGCCATGTCATGTCAGGGCCGTTGTCCTGGATATTACGGGCCGGGAGAGAAGGGTTCTGGAGGACAGCGAACAATCCGGCGGAACGCATTGGCTGGAATGGAACGCGGCCGGCATGGCATCGGGGAGCTATATCATTCAACTTGATGCCGGAACGGCGCGGTTGACAAGCAGGACGACTTTAATCAAGTAAAATTTTTGGCAGGGAGGCAATATGAGAACCCGATCTTTGTGCATGATAGTCGCAATGGCATTGTTGCCTGTATGGATATGGGGTCAGCGTATCCAGCCCGGCGATTTGCAGTATGTCGGCGCGTTCAGACTTCCGGATGGTCCCGATGAAATCGCATGGATGTACAGCGGACAGGCACTTGCGTATTACCCGGAAGGGGATCCGCAGGGTCCGGATGACGGTTTCCCCGGATCGTTGTTCGGTGCCGGTCATGACTGGAATACGTTCGTTTCCGAGATCAGCATTCCGGTTCCGGTCATTTCCAATTCGAAAAATCCAGCGGACCTGAATACGGCTGTCACACTTCAGCCGTTTGCAAATATCCGCCCTTCTTTTTACAATGACGTCTATCTTGAACAGACACGTGCCGGACTGGCCTACCTGCCTGCACAGGGATCGCAGCTATCGGGCAAATTGTATTATTGTTTTGCGGCCCATATGGGTGAAGGAGAAACCGGTCCCGCTCATGGATGGTGTGAGCTCGATTTGTCCGATCCGCAGCCTGCGGGACCATGGCGCTTGAATTCGTACTGGAATTATGTAACCACGGATTATATTTTCGACATTCCTGAAGCATGGGCCGCAGAGCACACGCCCGGTCTGCGACTGGCTACCGGCCGGTTCAGAGACGGGGGTCAGGGCTCCCAGGGGCCGACGATTTTTGCCTACGGTCCATGGAACGAAGGCAATCCCCCTGCTCAGGGTCAGTCCATCGACTGCATGCCTCTTTTGCAGTACGGCGATGTTTATACGGAGAACAGCCCGACGGTTCAGCATTATCATCATTCGGATGAATGGGGCGGGGGTGCATGGCTGACGGCCGGCGATAAATCCGCGGTCGTGTTCACAGGGACAAAAGGGCGGGGAAACTGCTGGTACGGCCTGATTGACGGCACGGTTTGGGAAGAGCCCTACCCGAACGATCTTCCGTATGAACTTCTTGAAACGCGTGGATGGTGGAGCGAGAGTTTCGCGGGACAAATGCTCTTTTATGATACGGATCAGCTGGCCGCTGTAAGCAGGGGCGAGATGGAACCCTGGGAGCCTCAGCCCTATGATTCGCTGGATATGGATGCGACTCTTTATCATATCGATTCCAGCCGGCAGAAATCCCATGTGATGTCCTGTGCATTCGACAGGGATCATGGTTTTCTGTATGTCATGGAGCCGCTTGCGGATGAGGATAAAAGCATCATTCATGTATGGCGGATACAGAATTCCGGGACCGCGGTACAGCAGGAAAGCATGCCCGGTCATTGGAACCTGCTGGGCAATTTTCCGAATCCGTTCAATCCTTCCACCCGGATCGAATACCTGATTGAAAATACGGGGTTCGTCGCATTGTCGGTTTTTGATATACGCGGGCGCCTGATAAAGTCTTTAGCCTATGGGATTGCACATCCCGGCCGGCATATGGTGGATTGGGACGGGTGTGATGCTTCGGGGAATCAGGCGGCGACCGGATTGTATGTTGTACGCCTTCAATGCGGCAGGGAAACACAAAGCAGGAAAATGATTCTGATACAGTGAAAAGATCGGGGGTGCCATGAGTCGGAGGCTTAACCGCATATGGCCGGGATTTGTCATTACGGTTCATCTTGCCGGCAGGATTCTGATTGTCGACAATCAGAATCCTGCGGCGAACGATCTCAATCCGGGTACCGGTGAACAGCCTTTTCTGACCGTTCAGGCCGGTGTCGATGCAGCCCTTCCCGGCGACTCGGTCCTGGTGTCCGGGGGAGTATATGGTGAAATAATATTCTCCGGATCCGGGCAGGCGGATTCATGGATCACGGTTCAGGGTGCCGCAGATGAGGCATCAAGTGTGTGCGGCATCACGTTTTCCCGGGATGCGGCGTATATCAGGATTTCCAGATTCAACGTGCAGGATTTTAATATCTGGGGTGTATTTTTCCAGGGCGCAAACCATCATATTGAGCTTTCCCGTTTGCGTGTCACCGGGGGTGAATGCGGCATTCACCTGACCTGGGGTGAACAGGCCCAGGATCCGGAAGAAGGGCCGGTCTCGGATATTTGGATCGATGATTCGATTGTCGAAAATTGCCTGTATACGGCCATCGATTGCACGCCCGGACCCTGCCATCGTGTTGTTTTCAGCCGTTTGACCGTAACCGGCGCAGGCCTTGTTTCGGGAGGATCCTGGGGATCAGACGGTATTGCCGTTGAAAGGGGCAGTGATATTACGGTTAAAAATTGCATCGTTCATGACAACGGCGGCGACGGCATCGATTTGAATTCGCGGGATTTCGACGGAAATTGTGAAGGCATCGCTGTCGAGGCGAATCAGGTGTTCAGGAATCACCGGAACGGTATTAAATTATGGGGCGGCGGTACGATGATCAACAATGTGCTTTGGGGCCAGGGGGACACGCCCGTCGTTATCGGAGATTATCCCGGTGAATATCACATCGTCAACAATACGATTGTCTATAATATGTGGGACAACGCATTTTCAGTCAGAAATTATGCCTTTGTGGCTGCATATCCCGATGATGCCACGGGCTTGTCCGCGTCCGTCCGTCTCACCCTTTTCAACAATATTTTTGCCTTTAACTCAAGCGATGGCTCTGGAGGGCCCACGGGATTGTATCTGGGACCGGGGGTTCAGCTTGTGCATGAAGGCAGCAACTGCTATTACAGCCGGGAGGATGGAGAGATACAGGCTGATTTTATGGGGAATGACGTCTGGTTTTCAAGGCAGCAAATTCGGGACGGAACCTGGACTGCGGCTACCGGCCAGGGCCAGGGAGACATCACGCAGGATCCGCTTCTGTTAAACGGCTGGCCCGATGTCGATCCTGAAATTTCCGGATCCAGTCCCCTGATCGACCGGGGGGAATCATTGAATGCGCCTGAAACGGATTGTTTAGGCCGAAAGCGGCCGGCAGGAGCCGGAGTGGATATCGGTGCTTTGGAACACACCGGAGGCACCGGTACCGGGCAGAGCCATGAAAGGATTTCACCGCATACACCGTTTTTTCATGTCTGGCCGAATCCGTTCAATACGCAGGTACGGATTCGTTATACATTGGATAAGGATGTCTTTGTTCGAATCTTCGTTTCGGATCTCGGGGGGCGCCGCCTGGCGACCCTGCGCGAAGGGATTCAGACTGCCGGCGACCATGTTCTGGGATGGAACGGAGCCGGCCTCACTCAAAAGAGTTCTTCCTCCGGTATCTATTTTTTAATTATGGAGGCAGATGGGCAAAATCAGAGTTGCAAACTGTTGATGTTGAAATAATCCGGACGGAATCGGATCATTCAGGTTAAACTGACATCGTCTGCGCTTCCAACTATTTCACAAATCCGACTATTTCATTACCGTTCAATCAGGCCTGGTTTTTGCATAAATTGTAATATTAACCTATATCCTTGAAAAACCTAAACTTTTTTACCTATAACCGGGTAAAAAAGTACATTATGGTCCCCCCAAATTTTCTGTACCTTTTTTTAGGAAGAACAAGATCGGTTGAATCATTTAATCGACCGGAAAATCATATACGAGGGTTAAGGCCAATTGAGTCCCATAGAAAAGGCCGGGTTTCAGAAACCGATGAAAGGTCCGTATGGTTCAGCACCAAAGCAAATCAGCATCGGCCGGAACCAAAGATATCAAACAGAGGCTGTTCCTGCAGATGATTCGCTCAGAGAAAGACGATGCCATTGAAACGGTTGCGCAGTATGCCGTCCGGCATGGCTATGAAAACGCTGTGATCAATCTGCTTGATCCGGTGCTTCGCCAGTTCGGTCAGGTGTGGGCGAGTCAGGAAAATGTGAGCCTTGCTCAGGGATATGTCGCTTCCCGCATTGCGGAAGAAATCATGCTTCGGGCATCCAGGGATCAGCAAACGGCCGATTTAAACATCAAGGGTCCGGTGGTTATCGGTAATGCTGAGGACGATTATCATGCTCTCGGCAGAAAACTTGTTGTGATCTTTCTGCGCGCGCGTGGATGGCAGGTTTATGATATGGGAAACGATGTATTGCCGGAAGTCTTTGTCGAAAAGGCACTGGAGGTGCACGCACCGATAATCGGGGTTTCTGCAATGATGATGACGACAGCTCTGCATATTCGCAAGGTGCGGGAACTGATCGACGACCGCGGATTGACTGATAAAATTAAACTTGCGGTCGGCGGTGCGGTTTTCAATTTTCGCCCGGAACTCGTCGGAGAGGTCGGCGGTGACGGTACTGTGCGCAATGCGCTGTCCGTACCCGATTTAATGAACAGCCTGTGGCCGTCTGTAGTCCTGGTTTAGGAGGTTTTCTTGAACAGTATGGAGAGAGTATCGGCAAGCATCCGCGGTCAGAAAAGGGACCGGTGCGCCGTGGGGCCGCTCCTCAGTTTATATGGGGCGAGACTCACAGGCTGTGTGCTCGAGAAATACTATACACAGGCCAATGCATACGCACTCGGACAAGCCATGGTACGTGAGCTGTGCCGGCCGGACATTCTGTTCGGGCCCTTTGCCCTGGCGCTGGAAGGGGCCGCATTCGGCAGCAAGATCCAGTGGATGGAAAAATGTCCGCCCAATATTAAACGCCCGGTTCTTGCATCCGTTCATGAATGGAAGAATCTGAAAATACCGGATCCGGACTCGGATCCCATCCTGCAATACGGTTATCAATCGGTCCAAAAGATGAGAGCCATGCACGGGCAGGAGATCGCGATTGCCGCCATTGCACTGAATGTCATCGATTTGCCTGTCATGTTGCTGGGAATTCACGAATGGCTGGAAGCGGTTCTCTTTTATGAAGAGGAAGCGAATCAGTTGATGCAAAAGCTGCTGCCTTACACGCGTCTTCGAATCAACAAGTATTTTGAATCAGGCGCGGATGCCGTAATCATGCCTTGCGCATTTGCGAATCCATCCATTCTTACCCGCGAGCTTGTCATCAGGGTGTCGCTTCCGGTAATGGAAGAATCGTTACAGGCCCTGAATGGCATTCTGATTCTGCATTCTGCCGGGGCACCCATGCTGCCGTTTATTGATTTATACAGGAATCTGCCGAATGTCGCGGGATTCGTGCTTAATTCAGGTGAAGATATGGCCGAAGCAAGAAAACGTGCGGGCACTGAGAAACTGTTGATAGGCAATATCGAAGGGCCGCTGCTGCAGTATCAAACGGAAGCCTTGATAGCGGGTGAATGCACGAAACTGCTCAGTTTGGCGGAAGCGGATTCGAGGATGATTCTTGGAACCGCGGGCGCGGATATCGGTTACGAGACATCACTGGACAAAATACAGTTGCTGCATCAGTGCTGTCAGTCATTTTCACAGGATCAGGCATGATGGATTCGGGCAAGAAAGTACATTGCATCGCATGCTCCGTATTTGAGAAAGTGCTCAACCGGATACAGATGGATGAAAATCAGCCGTTCACAGTGGAATACATATCGTCCATGCTGCATATGCATCCGGAGCAACTGGAAGCGGTAATCGATAAAAAGCTTGCCGAAAATCAGAAAAGAGATGTGGAAACCGTTCTGATTTTCGGTGATTGTCATCCCCATATGATCGACCAGTCCTGTCGTTCCAACACGTCCCGCATCAGCGGCCTCAATTGCGCAGAAATTATACTGGGGAGCGATACGTACAGGCGTTTACGTAAAGAAGGCGCATTTTTTTTATTGCCGGAATGGGTTTTGCGATGGGAAGACGTGTTCAAGAACGAGCTGGGTTTGACCGCAGCGGTGGCAAAGGAAATGATGCGTGAGATGCACCGCATCCTGGTATATCTGGATCTTGGTTCGGGACGGATACCCAGGAAAAAACTGAAGGAAATATCGGCATTTACAGGCCTGCCGGTACGTATTCATCATGTGAACCCGGAACACCTGAAAACCGGACTTGAACGGATTCTGTATAAAGAAGACTCTTTTCCGGTCCTTTCATCAGAGCAAAGGAAGCATGCGTTTCAGGCCATGGCGCTTGATATCCTGGAACACATTCTGAAAGAGGCAGATCACCCGGAAAAACTGCAAATGGATATGGCCGTTCAGATGCGTGAATTTACAGGAGCCCGTGTGGTCATTCTGGTGCAGTTTATGGAAGAGTTCGGAGGATCCGGACATCAGGTGCTCGTTGTTGAACCGGCCAGAAGAAATCAAATGGCCTACTCGCAGCCGATAAACAGCATCATCCAGGAGGCGCGTCAGATGCTGAAGGCACGTATTCTGCAAATCGAATCCATGGATCCGGAAACATGGCGGTTTTTACATAAAGAAGGCATGGATCTTTCCATTACCGTACCGCTTCATATCGGGAGCAGGCAGGTGGGCGCCATGCTGCTGCTCGGACTGCCGGATGACCATTCCATCGGTATGACATTGAATATGCTGGATATTCTGGCCACCATTCTGGCCCTTATTTTCCGGAACACGCTTTTGCTGAAGCGGCAGGAACAGATCATAGAAAGCAGAACGAGGCAGTTAAAAGAAAGTGAACAGCGCTATCGTTCTCTTTTCGATAATATGCTGCACGGATTCGCATATCAGCAGATTATCACGGATGAACACGGAAGTCCCGCTGATTATATGTATCTTGAAATCAATGATACATTTGAGAAGCAGACGAATCTGTGCCGCGGGGACATTGTCGGGAAGAGGGTGTCGGAAGTATTTCCTGAAATCAAGGACGATCCTGTCAACTGGATTGAACTGTACGGAAGGGTTGCGCTTCAAGGTCAGGAACTGCGGATGGAGCAGTACGTGAAAGGACTGCATAAATGGTTTTCCGTTTTTGCCTACTGCCCGGCTCCTGGTTTTTTTACGACGCTTCTTGAAGATATTACAGAAAGAAAAAGAACCGAGCTTGTACTGAGGCATTCTGAATTGAAATTCCGTGAGCTTTTTAATAATGTCGGCGATCCGATTTTTATCCATAATTTTCAGGGCAGATTCATTGAGGTCAATGAAATCGCCTGCAAGCTGCTCGGGCTTTCCCGGAATGAGCTTTTACGGATCACGATCAAGGATATCGATGCACAATCCGAACAGCTGACAATGGATCTCCGTATCGAGACAATCAGAAAAATGGGGGCTCTGGTTTACGAAACACAGTATAAAATCAATGAGCATCAAATCCTGCCAGTCGAAGTGCACAGCCGGCTCATTGAATATGAGGGGACAGAGGCCGTGCTGAGTATCGCGAGAGACATTTCCGTACGTCAGCAGCAGGAAGTGCAGCTCGGACTGCTGTTAAAACAAAAGGAAGTGCTTCTTAAAGAGGTTTATCACCGGGTCAAAAACAATTTTATGATTGTCTCGAGCCTGCTCCATCTGCAATCCAGGAGCATTGCCGATGAAACCGTCCGGGCGATGTTTCAAGCCAGTCAGAACCGTGTCAAGACCATGGCGCTGATTCATCAGCAATTGTACCGTGCATCGGATCTGGCCAGTGTCGATTTCAAGGGGTATCTCGAGCAGCTTGTGAACAGTCTCCGGTTGTCTTACGGTTCCGGTGAGAACCGCATCCAAATCGTGGAACAGCTTGATTCAATACCGGTTTCCGTGGACAAGGCCATTCCCTGCGGTTTGATCATGAATGAACTGGTTACTAACGCACTTAAATATGCATTCCCCGGCAACAGGAAAGGGATTATCCGCATCCGGTTTCAGAAAATACAGGGAAACCAGATAAAACTCGAAGTCGGTGACAATGGTGTGGGATCTCCCGAAACCGTGAACATGACCAAACCCGAAACGCTGGGACTGCAGATAGTACGCATGCTTTCTGAACAGATTAAAGGGAAATTGACACTTCATTCCGGGCCGGGAACCCGGATTTCTGTCGTTTTTCCTTTTACCGGCAATCCTGATGAATGACGGCCAAGGCCCGGCAGAAGGAGAATGCGGGATGCGAATTGAACCGATTTATTACGGATGATGAATTGAACGAGGAACCACAATGAATGAGAATCCGAGAGTGCTGATTGTGGAAGATGAGGCTATTATTGCCCAGGACCTGAAAGCCACATTGATGAATCTTGATTATGAAGTCATCGATACCGTGAGTTCGGGCCGGAAGGCCCTGGAAGTGCTCGAAAAAGAGACCATCCATGTGATTTTAATGGATATCAGAATCAAGGGTGATTTAAATGGCATAGAAACAACCGACCTGATCAATGCCCGTTTTCAGGTTCCGGTCATTTTTCTGACTGCCTATGCAGATGCCAAAACCATGGATCGTATCAAACGGACGGATGCATACGGTTTTCTGGTAAAACCGGCAAGCGAACAGGCAATTCAGGGATCCATCGATCTTGCATTGTACAAGCACAACCTCAGCCGGAAACTCCGAGAGCGTGAGGAGAAGCTGGAGCACCTGAATCAGGTGCTTCTGGCGATCCGTAATGTCAATCAGCTCATCACGACTGAAAAGGATGTCAACCGCCTTCTTCAGGGGGCCTGCGACAATCTGATTGAAAGTCTTGGATATAAAAGGGCCTGGATCGCGTTGTTCGAAGGGAGCGATACATTCTCAACTTTTGTGAATGCCGGATTTGAAACGTCCCCTGCGTCATTTGAAAAAGTATTAAAGGGAGATCCTGCACAATATCCGGACTGTGTCCGGAGAGCTCTCGGGAATCATCATGTTGTCATTGTGGACGATCCCCAATCAGGCTGTGAACGATGTGCGCTGCAGCTGTCGGATGATACATTCAGCCGGTTCAGTATGCGTTTGTCCTACGGCGGTCAGATTTACGGGATTATGTCGGTTGCCGTACCTTCAGCTTATGTGAAGGACCAGGAGGAACAGGACCTTTTCCGTGAACTTGTAGACGATGTGGCGTTCGCCATTTACAGACTGGAACTCGAGGTTAAGCGGCAATATGCAGAAACAATGCTCAAAACCCGGGAACGTACACTTTCGACATTGATGAGCAATTTGCCCGGGATGGCATACAGACGGCTGAACGATGACGACTGGACCATGAAATTTGTAAGCAACGGATGTAAAAAGCTGACCGGGTATCATCCAATCGAGCTGATAAACAATAAAAAGCTGACTTTTCAGTCGATTGTTCATCCCGATGACCGCGACTCGCTTAGAGCCATCATGACGAAGCCGGGAACCCGATCGGGCCAGTTTGAAGTCACTTACCGGATTATCACATTCGATCACCAGATTAAATGGGTCTGGGAAAGCGGCAGTTTCATCGGAGAGATGGAGGAGGGCTGTGAGATACTGGAAGGCGTGATTCATGACATTACGGACCGTATCGGGGCTGAAGAGGCATACAAGCACGAAAAAGAATTTACGGACACGGCACTGAATGCGCAATCGGATACGTTTTTTGTATTCGATCCCCAGACACACCGTGCGCTCAGGTGGAACCGCACATTTGAAAAGATCAGCGGATACACAGGAGAGGAAATAAAAAAGATCAAGGCGCCGGACCATTATTATGATGCCTCCGACCTGAAAAAGGTTGCAGAAGCATCCGAAAAGCTGATGCGTTCGGGACATGTCAAATTCGAGGTCTCCCTGATAACGAAAGAAGGGCGGCGCATACCGTTTGAATACCAGGGATCACTTGTTCAGGATCCTGTTTCCGGAAATGCCGTGATGGTGTCGGTGGGACGCGATGTGACAGAGAGAAAAGAAGCCGAATCCGCGCTTAAGGAAAGCGAGCAGAGGCTGCGCAATATCATTGACCACAGCAATGAAATTTTTTATATGCACGACCTCGATCATCGTATTTATTATGTCAGCGCCCAATGTGAAAAAATTATGGGTTTCATGACTGATGAGATGAAAAGGAAATGGACGGATCTGATTACGGATCATCCGATGAACAGGCAGGCCATGAATCTGAAGGTGAAAGCGATTCGTACAGGTGAAAGACAACCGCCTTATCCTGTTGAAGTTCGAAAAAAGACCGGGGAACCGGTGTTCATGGAAATCGATGAATCCCCGTTAAAAAACGAAGCCGGTACTGTGGTCGGCATGGTTGGAGCAATACGGGACATTCATGAACGCCGTAAGGCGGAACTGGCGCTCAGAGCAAGTGAAGTCAAGTATCGTGCGCTTATCGAAAACATGACGGATTCGGTTTTTTTAATCGACAGGCAGAACAGGGTCGTTTCGGTCAACCGGTTTGCCGCACATTTCCTGAATAAAAAGCCGGAAGAACTGATTGACAGGCATATCAGGGATCTTTTCCCGCGGGATCTGGCAAAAAAATATGAAACCAGTATAAAAACGGTTTTTAAGAATGGCGAGCCCCTTCTGATCGAGAGACAAACGATAGCCGGGAACCGCAGCATATGGCTGGCCGCCAGTCTGAGTCCGATCAAGGATGAGACAGGAAACGTGACAGGCGTGATCGGAGTCAGCAGAAACATCACCGAACGTAAACAGATGGAGGAAGCACTTATACGCAGTGAGGCGCGATACCGCGCCATCGTGAATGACCAGACCGAATTTATCATTCGATGGCTCCCCAACGGAACGCGTACGTATGTGAATCCCGCTTATTGCAGATACTATGGCAAATCCTACGAGGATCTTGTCGGCGGGAATTTGTTTGATAACATCCATGCCAAGGACCGTGTCCGGATCAAATCGAAAATCAAATCCCTGACCCCGGAACATCCCGTGGCCACGGATGAACATCGCCGTATTATGCCTGACGGAGCGTTGCGGTGGCACCTGTGGACGGATCGTGCCATTTTTGATGATAATGGGAAGATTCGTGAAATTCAATCCGTAGGACGTGATATTACACAGAGAAAACAAACGGAAATGATTCTTTATCAGACCAACGTACGCATGAAGGCCATTCTGGAAAATACGGACGAATTCATCATGATAGCGGATAAGAGCGGCAAGCCGATCATGTACAATTCGGCTTATGCAAGAATCATGAAAGAACTGATCGGTTTCGAAGTGAAACCAGGTATTTTGCCGCATAAAACATTGAGCGATCAAAAGGCTGTGCGATGGTGGGACAGTCTGCATCGGCGTGTACTGCATGGTGAAAAATTCAGTGCCGAATTCAGTTTCGCGGACAGGGAAGGGAATCTCCGGTTTTTTGATATTCATTACTATCCGATTGTGGAAGAAAATGAAGTCAGGGGATTCACCGAATATACAAGGGAGATTACGGACCGCAAAAATGCAGAAGAGGCATTAAAGAAAAGTGAAGCACTGCTGAAAAAAATCGCGGAGAATTTTCCGCATTCCTATGTTTCCATTATCAACCGCGATCTGACTATCGGTTTTACATCGGGGCAGGAATTCAAGCGGCAGGGGCTCGATCCCGACGCTTATTTTGGTCTGACTCTCGAGGATGTTTTTGGTGACAAGGCTTCTCTTGTCAGGGAGAAATATCTGCGTACTTTTCAGGGCGAGGAGATGGTGTTCGAATTGTGTATCAACAGTCAGCATCAGTTGTACAATACGGTGCCGCTGTTCAACGATCATGGTAAAATCGACCGGATTTTATGTGTGGTTGAAAACATTACAGACCGTAAACGTTCAGAAGAAGCGCTTCTGGAGAGCCTGGAGGAGCTGAATGAAACACAACGGATTGCCAGGCTTGGAAGCTGGGTCATCCTGTTTCCCGGCAAGGAATTCAGATGGTCCGAAGGTGTTTTCCGTATATTCGGACTTGACCCGAAACAGCCGGAACCTTCTATCGACCGGTTTCTCGGCATGGTGCATCCGGATGATTTACCGCAGGTGCAAAAGATGATAAAGAAACAGATGAGACGTTTTGAGGGAATGATTCAGACTGTGTACCGGATCTGTCTGAAAGACGGTTCAATAAGGTATCTGAATCATATTGCCAAACAGGTCCGGTCAAACACGGGGAAAGTGATCAGGGTTCATACCATGGTTCAGGATATTACGGAACATAAGCGTATTCAGATGGAATTGCAGGAGGAGAAGGAGCGTACGCGGCAATATCTTGACGTGGCAGGCAACATGTTTGTGGTTATTCAACGGAATATGAGTATTTCCCTGATCAATCAGAGAGGATGCGATATTCTGGGGTATTCGCAGAACCATCTGATTGGCAAAAACTGGTTCGACACATGTGTTCCGCCACAGAACCGCAGTGCCGTCAAACGGGTGTTCAGGCAGCTGATCCGGGATCAGGTCGAACCGGCTGAATATTATCATAATACTGTGCTCACAAAGGCAGGTGAAGAAAGACTAATCGCCTGGCACAATACGGTGCTCAGAGACGATGAAGGCCGCATCGTAGCCACCTTGAGCTCAGGAGAGGATATTACTGAGAAAGACCGGGTGGAAAAGGCATTGAAGGAAGGCAATGAGCGGTACAGGCGGTTCACCGAGGCCGCTTTTGAAGGCATCGGAATCAGCAGACAGGGAAAACTCGTAGATGTGAATCAGCAGCTGCTGGATATTTACGGGTATACCTATGATGAAATTATTAAGGTCGGATTGCCTGCATTGATACATACGGATGATCGTGAAAAGGTATTTAATGCCATGAAAAAACGGGTCAAAGCCCCATACGAACATCGGGGAATCCGGAAGGATGGTTCTATTCTGCACCTTGAAATCCGGGCCAGCTATATTACAATCGACGGGCTGGAGTACCGCTTTACAGTGATCCGGAATGTGACTGAAAGAAAAAAGGCCGAATCGGCCCTGAAACAGAAAATGGAAGAGCTTGAACGATTCAATAAAGCCATGGTTGGCCGTGAGAAACGCATGATTGAATTGAAACAGGAAGCCAACCGGCTGTATATACAATTGGGACAGCGAAAGAAATACCGTGTTCCGGACGAGGAGTAGGGAGGAGACAGTACAGGTTTTAATATCGATCGGTTCAATCTTCAGAGAAATAAACGCCGTTTCAGGAGATGTCTCATGAAAGATGCAGATAAAACCAAGACCGAATTGATCCGTGAGCTCAATTCACTGCGAAAAGAATTGAACATACTGAAGCAATTCAAAACATCGGGAGTGGAAACCGAAAAACGGAACGCCATACTGAATCTCATGGAGGATTTGCAGTTAGAAATCGAGGAGCGCAAGCTGAGCGAGGAAAAATACAGGCTGTTGTTTCATCACGCCAATGATATCATACTGCTTCATTTAAATACAAAGAGCAAAAAACCGGATCGTTTTATCGAAGTGAATGATACGGCGGTAAGAATGCTGGGATACTCAAAAAAAGAGATGCTCGAAAAAACGCCGATGGATATTTTATTGGGCGATGACCGGCAGGATGTGCGCCGCATGACACATCGCCTTTTTCAGAAAGGGGAGGCCCTGTTTGAAAGAATCCTTATCAGTAAAAGCGGTCGTGAAATCCCGGTTGAGATTCATTCGAAAATGTTTCATTATCAGGGCCGCAAGGCGACCCTGTCCGTGTGCCGGGATATTTCGGAACGCAAACATGCCGAACAGGAACTGATCGAGAGCGAACGCCGGTTTCATGAATTGACGGAACTGCTTCCTCAGACAGTATACGAAATGGACCTGAACGGCAACATGATCTATGTGAACAGACACGGCTTTAAAATGTTCGGATATACGCGAGCCGATATAAACCGGGGGGCAAATATCAGCAGCATCCTTTTGCCTGAGGATCTGAAACGCGGATTCGAGAAGATGAGTAAAATTCTGAATGGCCGCGATAAAACCGGAAATGAGTACCGGGCCCGCAGAAAGAACGGATCGGAAATGGATGTCATTGTATTTCAGGCGCCGATATACCGGGACGGCAGACATGCGGGATGGCGCGGTACGGTGATCGATATTACGGAACGCAAAAAAACCGAGGACTATTTCCGGCAGTTTAAAAGTGCCGTTGACTCCTCTTTAAACGCCATCGGCATGGCAACACCCGACGGCCGGCATTGGTACCAGAACCGGGCATTCGATCAGTTATTCGGTAAAGCCGGGGAAGATCCGCCTTCGACAGTTTTTGTCGATGAGGCTGTAGGACGGGATGTGTTCAGTACAGTTATGAAAGGCGATGAATGGGTCGGTGAAGCGAAGATGATTGGCAGAACCGGCGCGCCCCTGGATATTCTGTTGCATGGTTATGCAGTCAAGGACGAGCGAAACACCATTATCGCCCTGGTCGGACTGCATGTGGACATTACGCAGCGTAAACGGATGGAAAAAGCACTGCAGGTCAGTGAAAGCAATCTGCACAAGGCATTTGAGATCGCATCCATCGGACAATGGAAGTATGATATCAAAAATGACCGTTTTCAATGGAGCCGGAATGCGGTGGAAGTGATCGGATTTAATAAAAAACAGATCCCGAATACATGGACTGAATACCGGGAATTGATCAGTCCGGAAGACAGGAGTCAGGTATTCAATCCGGCGGAAGCATCCTCTAAAACCGGGGCGTTCAATCTTGAATACCGATTGATGATCCGGCGCCGGCTGAAATGGGTAAAGATGGTGTTTCATATCGAGTTTGATGCAAACAATCGGGCTGATACGGCCACCGGTATTATTCAGGACATTACCGAAAGAAAAGCCGCAGTGGAAAACATACGGAAACTTGCCAGATTCCCGAGTGAAAATCCATATCCGGTACTGCGTTTTCTGAACGATGGGACACTGCTCTATGCGAATGAATCTGCAAAGCCCCTGCTTAAGCGATGGAAAATCGAGGGCAACCGGCGATTACCCAAAACCTGGAGGCCGTTGATTGCCTCTGTCGCCGCGTCCAATCTGAGGCAGAATTTGGAAGTAACATCCGGAGACTATGTATACATGCTTTCCCTTACGCCTATCCGGGAAGCGGGGTATGTGAATGTGTATGGCATGGATGTCACAGCGAGAAAAGAGGCTGAAATTATCATTCAAAATCATCATGAACAATTGAAGCAGCTGTCCAGCCGTCTCATTCAGGCTCAGGAGGAAGAAAGGAAAAACCTGTCCAGGGAACTTCATGATGAAATGGGGCAGGCCCTGACAGGAATCAAGTTGAATTTATCGGTTCTGCAGGAGAAAGCGAATCACCTTGAGCCCCGTTTCCTGTTGAAAATGCTGTCGGAAACTGAAAACGCGGTCGTCGATCTCATGCAGGATATGCACAGGCTCGCCCTCGAACTGCGGCCCAGTATTCTGGATGATCTCGGACTCGTGCCGGCCCTCAGATGGTATGTCAAACGATTTGCAGAACACCGTCAGCTCATGATCACTTTTAAGGCCACGAATATGGATGAACGTCTGGCTGCCAAAACAGAAATCATCCTGTACCGCATTATTCAGGAATCTCTGACGAATATAGCAAAATATGCCAAAGCGACCCAGGTCACAGTACATCTGCATAATTCATCGGAAGCCATTTATCTGAAAATATGCGACAATGGCCGGGGTTTCGATACGGGAGAAGTATTTTCCAGGGCGCCGGACAAACGGGGCATCGGGCTTGTAGGCATTCAGGAACGGGTGGCTGCAGTGGATGGTATTGTCACCTTCAAGTCCAGATCCGGGAAAGGGACAACGGTGAAAGCGGTTTTGCCCCTGAACGCCTGACCGCAAAGAGACATATCGTGTGTTTACTCAGGGGCAGGAACTTAATTCCGGCCCCCTTGATGATGGAGACCGAATAATGGAACCGATTAAAGTGTTTCTGGTGGATGATAACAACAATTTCCGTGAACGTGTGAAAGCCCTTGTCGATGAACAGGAGGACATGCGTATTGTCGGCGAGGCTCCGGATGCCGATCTGCTTCTGAAGGAGGTGCCGGAAAGCCGGGCCGATATGGTTCTGATCGATGTCAGTATGCCCGGCATGAACGGGCTTGACGCCACACGCATGCTCAGGGCCAGTATGCCGGAACTTAAAATTATTATGGTTTCCGTGTACGACATTGATGAATACAAGGAAGCTGCTTTGGCCAATGGAGCCGGTGCATACCTGGTGAAAAAGGATATTATGACTGCCCTGATACCCACGATCCGGAAAGTGATTTCCGGTTAAAATTTAACTTTCGCCGTTTTTATTAATTTATTATCTTATATCACCTGTTCACAATGACCTTTATAGGTGGTTCATGCCTGTCGATGATCTTTATGCATTGTGTGCGCCCGGAACAAAAGTCACGGATGAAATGACTGATGTCGGTAACGGGGCCACACTCCGGCTGATTCAATTTTTGTCGGACAAGGAAAAGAGCATGAAAAATCCGGCTGTCGTTTTTGTGGCCGGATGGATAACCCGAATCGAAAGCTGGAAAGATGTTTTGCTTGAGATGACGCGTGAATTCAATGTGTATTACATCGAAACACGTGAAAAAATATCCTCGAATCTGTCCGGGAAAACCCGTTTTGATGTATCCTCCATCGGAGATGATATTGTCCGGATAATCGGGATGCTGGGTCTGAAAAAAGACTCGTATGTCTTATTCGGCAGTTCACTGGGGGCAACTGTTATTCTGGATTGCTGCCGATATATCAGGGAGCGTCCTTCGGCGCTGGTTCTGATCGCGCCAAATGCTGAATTTCGAATGCCGCTCGTCTGGAAAATCATCATCACCTTTTTTTATCCGCCATTCTATTTTATGCTGAAACCGGCAATTAAATGGTATCTCAAGCATTTTCGTTTGAATGTCAATAAGGACCTGGCACAGTATACAAAGTACTGCAAGGCACTGGACAGTGCAGATCCCTTTAAGCTGAAGCCGGCAGCCAGGGCATTCTCAAAATATCAGATCTGGGGTATTCTCAGGGAGGTGATGATTCCGGTTTTGATTATTGGCGGTTCTCATGACAAACTGCATGAACCCGAGAATCTCAAGCGGATGGTCCGCGAATTGCCCGATGCCAGATACTTGGATCTGGAAACCAATGCACGGACACACTCCGGTGAGGTCGTTAAACATTTGAAACAGTTCATCAGGTCGGTTTAGAGAGCGTTTTTTCAGCCTTCGATGCCAGGATACGGGGAGCGGATTATTATGACCGTTTGCGGTTTGTTTCTTCAGCGGGATCAGCATCGTAAATTAAAAATTTTGTTGATTAACCGTTAATTCACAGTTATTCACTCATCAAATTTTTTATGAATGCTTATATTGACCAAACACAATGAAACCATAAGGGATATCAAGGCTTTATACGGTTAACTGAAGCCGGGGTTCACAAGTTAACATGGCAGTCCCGGACCAAATTTGTGCGAAGAAACAGGGGCATTCATTATTTATAAGGTATTTCTGACAAATCTGACACTGTCATCCAGTTCATCAAACCATACAAAAATGAGGGGAACGAGTATGAAGAGACGAGTTCAGCTGTTGCATGTGATACTTGCGGGAATCGTGTTTTCAGCCGTGGTATTGCATGCGGGGATCACGGGCAAGATTGCCGGTGATGTAATCGATCAGGATACGCAGCAGAAACTGATCGGCGCAAATATCATTGTTGAGGGTACGATGATGGGCGCTGCAACGAGTGCAGACGGATATTTCAATATTTTGAACGTTCCGCCTGGTACATACACACTGAAGGCGACGATGATGGGTTATATGCCGATGATTATTCAGGGTGTGCGCGTATCGATTGATCAGACGAGCAAGATCAATTTTACACTGAATCCGACAGTGGTTGAGAGCGACGAAACGGTTACGATTGTTGCGGACAAGCCGCTTGTGAAGCCCGATATGACGAGCTCCCTGGCATCCGTGTCATCTGAGGAAATCGAGGCACTGCCGGTGAGCAATATGGGCCAGGTGCTCGCGATCCAGGCGGGTGTGGTTCAATCGGGAGGATCTTTCCACATACGCGGCGGCCGTGCAGGAGAGGTGGCCTTCTGGGTGGACGGCGTGGCGACGACGGATGTGTATTCCGGCGGTATGGGTGTGGCCGTGGAGAACTCGGCGATTCAGGAGCTCCAGGTGGTGAGCGGGACGTTCAATGCGGAATACGGCCAGGCCATGTCCGGTATCGTGAACATCATCACGAAGGAGGGGGACAAGAATTACACGGGTAATTTTTCTGCATATGTCGGAGATTACGTGAGCAATGGGGAAGTCTGGGACGTGATCACGAAGGTGAACAGGGAAATAGATCCTGAAACCGGTGCGTATACGATGACGAGCGAGAAAAAGAATCCGCTGGCGGATTTCAATCCCGTATACAATACGGAGTTCAATCTGAGCGGTCCTGTACCGCTATTGGGCAACAAGGTCACGTTTTTTGCCAATGCGCGCTATCAGTCGACCGAGGGCTGGGTGTACGGCAGCGAATGGTTCACGCCCCAGGGCTATACGGCCGATTCGACTATCGTGCCGATGAATCCCTACTGGCGGCTGTCGAGCCAGGGCAAGCTGACCTGGCAAGTCAATTCGAACTTGAAGGTCAGTTACAATTTGTTCTACAATACATGGCAGAACGACCGCGTGTCGCAGGGCCGGAACTGGCGGTACAATCCGAACGGCATGCCGCTGCAGAAGGGCAACGGATTGACGCATATTTTCGCGCTGAACCATGTGCTGAGCCAGAACACATTCTACGAACTGCGCGTGACGAATTTTTACAATGAATATCAGAATTATGTGCTGGAGAATCCGGATGCCGCATGTGATTATCTGATCAGTGTGAAAGCCGATACGTCGCGTGATATCGAGGCGTTCATCTTCGATCCGGATACGGATCCTGCGACACTGGACTATGTGAACGAGCAGGATCTGACCTGGGATTATATTGTGGATCCGGACGGTCCGATGGGATATGTGCATGCGGATTCGGCGGCACAGCCCATCGATTACAGCTACCTGAATTCGGGCATGATCATGACGCAGAACAACCGGAGCACATCGTACTGGATCGGCAAGTTCGATCTCACGAGCCAGGTGGCCCGGGCACATCAGATGAAGACGGGATTCGAGCTGCGGACCCATGAACTGACGTATGACAATTTTACGATCCGGGAGGCCCTGGATGATGCCGGCAAGCCGATGACGCCGTTCAAGCCCATGGTGCCGGAGCCGAGCACGGTGTATCACGATCTGTACACGCGGAATCCCTATGAATTCTCGGCGTATGTGCAGGACAAAATCGAGCTGAAGGAAGTGAATATCAATGTGGGTGTGCGTTTCGACTATTTTAACTCGAATTCGGATATCCCCGTGGATCCCCACGATCCGAACATCTACAGCCCCTACAGTTATAAAAACATTTACAAGGGCTGGGTGGATCCGCCTGCGAGTTATTCACAGGCCGAACGGGATGCATACATTGCGAGTTATGCGGACAAGGAATACACGCCGGAAGAACGGCGGGCGTTCATGCTGACAAAAGCCGAAGCCAATTATGCGATCAGTCCGCGGCTGGGTATCGCATACCCCATCACGGACCGGGGTGTCATCCATTTTTCATACGGTCATTTTTTCCAGACGCCGAATTTCCAGCAGCTGTATGCGAATCCCGACTTCAAGCTGTCGGAATCCGGGGGCTATACCATTTTCGGGAATCCGGATCTGAAACCCCAGCGCACGGTGCAGTACGAGATCGGGCTGCAGCAGCAGTTGTCGGACAATATCGGCATCGATGTGACGTTGTTCTATAAGGACATCAGGGACTGGGTCGGGACGAGCCCCCTGATCGAGACACCGATCAATGCGATCAAGTATTCTCAGTACGAGAACAAGGAATACGCGAACGTTCGCGGTATCACGATCAAATTCGAGAAACGGTATTCACAGAATTACTCAGCGGGTCTGGACTATTCCTTTATGGTGGCCGAAGGCACTTATTCGAATCCGAATGATGCGTTCAATGCGATCAACAATTCACAGGAGCCGCTCAAATCGATTATCCCGCTGGCCTGGGATCAGGCCCATACGCTGAACGGCCGTTTCAGTTACCGTTTCGGTACATGGACCGGCTCGTTGATCGGACGGTATATGACGGGCCAGCCGTACACGCCGAGTTTCACGGTGGGCGAAGTGGTCGGATCCACGGCCCAGATCGGGCTGCGCGACAACAGCGCGCGTCTGCCGTCGCAGAAGACGGTGGATCTGCATATCAACAAGCGGTTTCCGGTATCCGGGATGTATATGGACGTGTTCCTGAATGTATACAACCTGTTCGACACCCGGGATGAGGTGACGGTGTATACGGATACGGGCACAGCGGAGTATACGACAGCTGTTCGTCCGGAGCAGATCGGCTACAAGGCGGAACGGGTGGCGCCGGTTGAAGATTATGTGATACAGCCGGGATGGTACACGGCACCGCGTCAAATACAACTCGGACTTTCCCTGGGATTTTAGGGAGAAATGAAGGAGAATAATATGAAACGGTTTTCAATAATACTATTCCTTGGTTTCGGAATCTTGTCGGCCTCGTTTTTACAGGCGCAGATGGAAGGTCTGAAAGGGGACGTGCGCGAGCATAAAAGCGGGCTTCATGCGGGCAATCAGTTCCGCACCACGTTTTACAATGACGGCACATACGGACAGATTACGTATCCTCCGGATATCGGCGGCGAATGGCCTATCAACACAGGCGCGCTTTATCTTATTGACGGAAATGTATTCGTGGGCAGTGAAGTGATCGACGAGGATGGCGTACGGACGGCCATCGTCAGTGAAAACGAAAGCTGTAACATTCAGTACTCACGCGGTGATCAGGGGCCGCGCGGCGAATGGTGGACATTCCTTCCCCTGCCGGGTTTTACCAATCCGAATCATGACAAGGCGGCGATGTCAAAATGGCCGTGGTCCTGGCCGGCTGCATGGCCGGACAAATTCGACGATTCGGATTCTGGCTGGCGGAATGACGCGGTGGACAAGGATCCGTCCATGGCCGCATGGAACGGCTACTTCGGAAAGAACGTGTTCAATGCGGATGAAGAGAGCTTTTTCATGGCGGACGACTATGCAAACCAGGAATTCAATTTTTACCCGGACACAACGGACACTACTCGTGGCGGTCTGGGCATTCGAATGACGGTACGCGGTTTTCAGTGGGCGAACACGCTTGTGGAGGATGCGATTTTCATCCTGTTCGATCTGGAGAATATCGGCACGTACAATCACAATAAAGTAGTTTTCGGATATAAAATCGGAAACGATCTGGGCAACCATCTGTCCTTGCCCGGTCAGGGTGACACCGGTGATGATAACGGCCAGTTTGACAGAGAGCAGGATGTATCGTGGATGTGGGACAACAACGGTACGGGCGTCGGCGGCTGGGGCCCGGTGGGATATTTTGGCGCGGCGTTTCTCGAGAGTCCCGGCAATGCGGTGGACGGCATCGACAATGACGGGGATGGCGCAGACGGACCGGGCGACATTATCACGACGGATATGTTCGCAAGCCGGGTTCTGAATGTGGGTGATCCCATTGTGAAGATCGATTATACGGATTTCAGCCGTGAAGTCATGCAGATGACCAATGAGTCGTTTACGTTCAGGTACAATGACCGGACATACACGTTCGCACCCGGAGACACGATCCGCGAACTTCCGCACAATCTGGTGGACGACAACCTGAACGGCATTATCGACGAGTCGAACGGAGCCGTCATCGGCGAAGGCGAGGATCAGATCACGACTTACCTGTATACGGGTCTGAAGAGCATCAATTATTTCACGAATGAAGGTCTCATGAATCCCATGATCGAAGAGCGCCGTGACGACGGCATCGACAATGACGGGGACTGGGATCCGGAGAACAACGATCTGGGGGCGGACGGTGCCAAGGCGGCTTCGTCCTCGCTTCGGGATCCGGGAGAAGGAGACGGCATCCCTACTCTGGGCGAGGCCAATTTCGACAAGACGGACATCAGCGAGACGGACATGCTGGGTCTGACGAGCTTCAACCTGTACGTCTGGGAAACCATTCCGCTGTATGACGACGACGCGGTGTGGGACAACCTGCGGCCCGGTTTCTTCAACGACCTGCTTCAGAATGCGAATGTGGAACTGTTCTACGGTTCCGGCTACTTCCCCATGCACGTGGGCCAGACGCAGCGTTTTTCCATGGGGCTTCTCTGCGGTGAGGATTTTGATGATTTCTTCGAAAACAAATACTGGGTATCCCGGGCATATGACGAGAATTACAATTTCTCGAAGTCGCCGCGCATTCCAGTCGTCAAGGCCGTGGCCGGGGACGGTGTGGTCACCTTGTTCTGGGATTCGGCCGCTGAGGATACGAATGACGTGAACAATATCGATCCCGTGACCGGTTTCGATTTTGAGGGATACCGGATTTACCGGTCCACGGATCCGGGATTCAATGACCTGAAGGACATCACGGACGGCAAGGGTAATTCGTCCTCCGCGCGGTGGCCGATTGCACAATTTGATATTGTCAATGAGTACGAAGGATATGCGAAAACCCCGGTGAAAGGCGTACAGTTCTGGCTGGGCGAGAATCTGGGCCTGGTGCATTCATACAGGGATACGACCGTGATCAACGGATTCACCTATTATTATGCGGTGACGAGTTATGATCATGGCTCGGATTCGCTCAACATCGCACCCACGGAATGCACGCGGTTCATCGCGGTGAATCAGGACGGCACCATCGAAACGGCTCCGAATGTAACCTATGCACAGCCTGAAGCGCCTGTGGCCGGATTCCAGGAAGCCCGGTCGGGCCTGGTCACGGTGCAGGAAGGCTCGACCACGGACGGATCAGTATCTGTGGAAGTGATGTATCCGGATTCGATCCGTGACGGTCATCAGTACAGGGTTACTTTCAAGGACTCGCTTCTGGGCACGAGCCGGATACGGTATCCGAGCACGGTGAGTTTTACGCTCGAGGATGTGACGACGGGACAGAAACTGATTGAAGACAGCCCTGATTTTCTCGAGGGAGCCGAACTTCCCGAAACACATGGGTTCCGGATTCATTTCCACGATGTATACACGGAACTTGCATTGAATGAAGATCTGACCGGCTGGAGCCGGACCGGACTCTGGCCGCTGTTTGTGCGCCCGTATGCGAACAATCAGGCGGATCTGGATCTGCAGGTGGGTGATTTCGCGATTATATTCGGAGAGGTCGGCATCGATACGTGTGTGGCTTTTCCGGAACGCGCGGATGCCGAGGAATCGATACCTGTAAACTTCACGATCTGGAACATGACGCTGAACCGCAAGCAGCCCTTTGCCCTTCGCGAACGGGACGTGGCTTCGGAAGAGGAACGCGGCATGTTCACCGGCTTCACCGAAGGGCGCAGAACACGCAGGGATGAAATAATCATCCTGACTGATTCGCTCGTGGGCGGCTGGGAAGTCAGTTTTTCGAGTTCATCGGTAGACACGAACAATGCACTGCCGGGCGACACGGCATTTGTGTATACGAACAAACCGTTCCTGTCGAACGATGTGTTTGAATTTGTCATGCATGGTTCGACGGTGGATGAAGCGGAAGCGAAGGTAAGTCTGGAGGATATCAGGGTCGTGCCGAATCCGTATGTCGTAGCGAACAGCTGGGAACCGCAGCATAATTATTCCAGCGGACGAGGGGACCGTCATCTGCATTTTATCAATTTGCCGGAGAAATGCGAGATCAAGATATTCAATGTCCGGGGTCAGCTGATTGCCGAGCTTGAGCATGATGCAGGGCGTCCGAACGGGACGGTGATCTGGAACATGCAGACGAAGGACAATCTTGATATTGCATACGGTGTCTATATCTACTATGTGGATGCCGGCAAAATCGGAACGCATATTGGTAAATTCGCGGTGATTAAATAGTGAGGACGGCCATGACCGCCCCACGGCGGCCATGGCCCGTGGCCACTTTTAGCCAAAGGAGATAAGGAATGAAAAGATTGATGATAATCGCGATTCTGATGCTGGCCCTGGTCCCGCTGTATTCGCAGAATGTCACGAAGACGGGTACGACAGCGGCCGGTTTTCTGAATATTGATGTGGGGGCACGTGCCGTGGCCATGGGATCGGCCTATGTCACGGTGAGCGACGATGCAACGGCGGCATACTGGAATCCTGCGGGACTGTCGCAGATTCAGGGGCCCCAGACCATGTTCAGTTATACGCACTGGATTGCCGACATTACGTTCAATTATGCCTCTGTGGCCGTGCCGATGGCGGGCATAGGCACGATGGGATTGTCTGCTACATTCATGACCATGGACGACATGGAACGGACGACACTTACACAGCCCATGGGTACGGGCGAGATGTTCAGTGCCGGCAGTTATTGCTTTGCTCTGTCGTATGCGCGCAGCCTGACGGACCGGTTTTCGATCGGCGGCAGCGTAAAATATGTTAATGAACAGATTTATCATTCTTCCGCAAGCGGTCTCGCGATCGATGTCGGAACATTATTCGAAACGCAGTTCAGCGGACTGAAAGTCGGCATGAGCATCACGAATTACGGGACGAAAATGCAGATGCTGGGTCAGGATAATCTCATACAGGTCGATCCGGATCCAACAGTTTCCGGTAACAACAACAAAATTGCCGCGAACCTGGAGACGAGCAAATTTGATATGCCGTTGATGTTCCGGGTTGGCCTCGGTATCGATCTGCTTAAGGGTGCGGGCAACAGCAACCTGATTGTGGCTGTGGATGCGCTGCATCCGAACGATGATGTGGAATATGTCAATGCCGGCATGGAATACACGTTCAATCAAATGGTGTCGCTGCGGGCGGGTTACAAAACACTCTTTGCGCGGGATTCGGAAGAGGGTCTGGCACTCGGCGGCGGCATCAAATACAAGGTGATGGGATTCACCGAACTGCGGCTTGATTATGCGTACCAGGATTTCGGTGTGCTGGATAATATTCAGAAATTTTCACTGATACTGGGATTCTGAAAAACATCTCAGGCTTTCATTCAATTAATCTGACTCTGAAACGGGTGAGCCGGACAATTCCGGCTCACCCGTTTTATCTGTAATCCATCGAATAAATTCAGGAATCAGGATGAATTCTATGCGAAAACACGGCAGGTATCCGGTAATTGCTATCCTTTCAGGTTTTTGTATATCCGTTCTTCTATGCTTTTCATGCTCGAAGAAACCGGAGCCCTCCAAAAGCCCCGTCATTGCACGGGTCGGAACGCAGGAAATTACTCTCAATGACTTAAAATCCAGGGCCGAACTGACCATACGACCCAGCAAGGTTAAAAATGCCGAAGCGGTTTTAAACAACCTGATTGCAGAAAAACTGCTTGTCCTGGAAGCCGGTGATACATGCCAGCTGCTGAACAATCCTGTTTTTCAGGCCTATATTCAGGGCATACGCGAACAGGCCATGCGTGAAATGCTGTACCGTGATGTTGCGGTCAGCCAGGTAAAACTGGATTCCGCGGATATCGGGCATGCCTTTCAAATGTCAGAACGTGTCTATGATGTCGAATTTCTGACAATCAACAACAGGGATATCGGCAAGGAGACCGAAAACAGAATCATCTCGGGAAAAATGACACAGGCCCAGGTTTTCGACTATTTGAAAACCATGGGAGAATCCGGGATTCAGACCGTAAAATGGCGGGATCCCGAACATGACAATATACACAAGGCCCTGTTCAGCCAGCCGCTGAATGTCAATGACATGATCGGGCCCGTGCGTATCGGTGATGATCAATGGATCATGATGCGCGTGCAGAAGGTGCAGATTCAACCGGTTTTTGGTCCGGAAGATGTTCAGCTCCGCTTGCAGGAGGTCAGGAGCAAGTTGACCGAACTGCAGGCCAAAACGATCTGGCAGGATTACAAGACCAATTTGATGCGCGGCCGTGAAATGAAATTCAATGCGGAAATCCTCAATAAGATTGTCGAATGGTTTCAGGAAGAGCAGATAAAAGAACAGGATCTGCCTGCACCCGATCAGGATGAATTGCCCGACCAGAATCCCAAACCGCCGCCGCTGAAACTGAATGATATGCTGAATGAACAGTTTTTTACACTCGATGGGCAAATCTGGAGCGTTGGAGATTTTAAACGCCTTATCATGTCGCACCCGCTCGTATACAGACAGCAGCATGTGCAGCCCGTTCAATTCAGGGATGCGTTCCGTCAGGCTGTCGCGGACCTCATGGTCGATCACTTTTTGAACGAACAGGCCTATCAGCGGCATCTGGACAGCGATCCCGCTGTCGTCAAACGGGGCCAATTGTGGCAGGATGCATTATTGGCAAAATACTATCTGCCCGGATATTTGAAGAAGATCCATGTGGGTGAGCTGCAGAAAAAAGATCCGAGTTATCTGGGAATGAGGGCCGTGGATGAATATCTTGATCAGCTGAAAGAGAAATACGCAAAACGGATATGGGTGGATACACATGTGCTGAAGGATGTGAAACTGACCCAGGTTCCCCTGTTTGCAATACAGCCGGGCATGCCGTATCCCGTAGCCGTGCCGGAATTCCCGCATTATACCAGTTCGGACACATTGATATTCAGGTGAAAATGACCGTTCGATGCAATGAAAAACGCCGGGGGCAAGCAGCCCCCGGCGTTTTATGACTCAGTTGCCCAGCGGAAAAGTGAATCCGCCCATGATCTGAATACCCCTGTTCTTCAGTTCCACATCTTCGAGTTCGAGGTCCTCATCGTCGGCGCCCTCGAAAATATCGGTCAGGCCGAGTGTGTATCTGCATTCGGCGAACAGAATATTGTTGCCAAACGGCAGGCCGATGCCCCCGCCGAACGTGAGGCCGATATCGAAGCTTGTGCAGTAATCTTTCACATCGATATCAAACCCGCCGAGGCCCATGAAACTGATTTCGATCTCTGCGCTCGAGAGAATACCCAATGACGGGCCTGCGAGGATATAGGGTTTGGCATTACCGGATCCGAGGGGCTTTTTGAGCAGAATGGGAATCTCGAAATAGGAGGCATTGATTTTATATTCGATATCATCGAAAAAATCGAAGTAGTAATAGTAATCATCATAACCGTCCGGCTCTGCGGTCACTTTGTATTTTGCGCCTTTTTGAATGAAAACAGGTTCCAGGCAGAGCATGAATTGTTCACCCAGAGGCATTTCGAGTATCGCTCCGAATGCGCCCAATGTCATGCTCGACGGTTCCGCGCCGTCGATATCCCCGGCAAGGGTGGCGATATTAATGCCGCCCAATGCACCAAGACGCTTCTCTCCGGCAGTCAGGTTCAGTGAAAAAAACAGACACAGACAGACAAGACATAAAATAAGTTTGGTTTTCATGACTCCCTCCTTGATTATTCGATGAACAGGATTTAATTTCTGATAATCTTGCAGCCTCCCGGATTCTCCATTTTATAATTAACGGATCACAATCACAAGCACAGTTGCGACAATGACAGCCGAAATCCAATACCATGGTTTAAACCATCGTGAGTTTTTATGCTTGTCGTACAATGAGGAAAAAACAGTACCGATGAACGGCGGGATGGCCAGTTGTAAATAACCGATCGGTTCGGACAGCACCCGCTTTGAAAACCAGGCGAGCAGGATAATGCTCAGGCCTGAGACAAATGCGACATGGACGATGGGAGATTTTACGGATTCTTTGAATGGAGCCATAACGGGATCCTGTCCTGTTGTTTATAAAACCGGTGATCAGCACAGTTCGCGATAAACGGATTCATACACAGAGGAATCAACAAAATTGACGAAGCAGAATTTTTCATGAGTTGACTCCCTGCATGCCGTTTTACGGCGGAGACAGACAACAAGCATAATGCAATTCCCGGGTGTGATATAATAAAGGATATATTATATTTAAATTAAACAGAAAATGATATAAAATCAAGAATTAACGCAGTAAAAGTGAATCCCGCAGAATCCGATACGGTACTGCAGGGGCCCGCCTGATGAAACCGGCAGAAAATAAAACTTGAAATTCTGTGAATTTTTAACCAATATGCAGGGATTCTTTTGAATAAAACGAGGAGCCTGTATGGCCGTGCAGTGCAACTGTTATTTTTATAGAATAAGGCGGTTTATACCTGTATTGATTGTTTTTTTGTCGGTCAGCCGCTGCATTCGCGACAAAACCATTCAGGCACCTGAGCCGCCCGGAGCGTCCCTTTCCTTTACCGTTTTTTCGGATCCCCATTATTATGATCCCGGATTGGGAACGGCCGGTGAAGCCTTCGGGCGTCTTGTGGCCGGCGACAGGAAAATGGTGGCCGAGAGTCATGCCATTATGGAGGAAACGGTCCGGCTTATACAGGCTGAAGATGTCGAGATTGTTCTTGTGGCAGGCGATATGACCAATAACGGTGAAAGGCTTTGTCATGAAAAAGTCGCGTCATTTCTCGGGGACATCGAGCAGGATGGCAAAAAGGTATATGTGATTCCCGGAAATCATGATATCAATAATCCGTATGCATACCGGTATCCGGAATCCGGGGATCCCGTACCCGTCGAATCCGTCACTCCTGAGGAGTTCGAGACCATGTATCATGAATTCGGATACGGCGAGGCCATTGACAGGGATTCGGTCTCCCTGTCCTATGTGGCCCGGCCCAAGGAGGGCGTGTGGATTCTGGCAGTGGATGCCTGTCATTACGGCAGTGAATACACCGGTACGGACCGTGTCGCAGGGCATATACGGGAAGCGACACGCGAATGGATGCTGACCAAACTGGATGAAGCCCGCATCGCCGGAATCACGGTACTGGGACTGATGCATCATGGCCTGGTCGAACATTTTGCCGGAATGTCGCTGATTTTCAGCCAGTATCTTGTTCAAAACTGGCGTGACCATGCGGCCTATCTGGCGGATTCCGGTCTGAAAATCATGTTTACGGGCCATTTTCACAGCTCGGATATTTCGGATTTTCGGGATGATGGATTTATATTCGATGTACAGTGCGGATCCACGGTAACCTGGCCCTGTCCGGTCCGGCTTGCATTTCTGGACGGACAATCCCATACGCTGTCGCTCGAAACCCGCCTGATCCGGCAAATCAATTATAATACGGGCGGTGATGATTTTCAGACCTATGCCAAAAAGCGTTTACTGGCCGACCTGTCCGGAATCCTGGAAACGCATATTCGTGAGGCGGGTTTGAACGATTCGGCCATTGCCGCGCTCCTGCCTGATATCACATCCACCATGCTTGCCTATGTGCACGGAGATGAATCAGAGCTGGAACACCCTGTCTCCATGACCCACATCCATACACTTCAGTCGGATCCGGATCTGATGATTCAGCTCCTGGGATTTGCCATGGAAAGCATCTGGACGGATCCCACTCCCGACAATGATGCGGTTATTGGTCTGAGGAACGGAAACATTGAGAAGATTAAAGATTAAAGAACAAAGATTAAAGAACAAAGATAAAGATTAAAGATAAAGATTAAAGATAGAGATTAAAGATAAAGACATGGCTTGTAATTAACCTGTTTTTACAGTATTTTATGATGGTTCATTCGGATTTTAATTGGCAGGCAAGGATGGTGAATATGACGAAACGGCTCATTTGTACGGGTTTATTGATGCTGGTGATGTTTTGTACACAGAAGCGGCAGGCACAATCCGGGATTGAAACGGGCATCCCGTGGATCGCTCAAATCGATTCAGCCCTGGACCTGGCGAATGCACAGAACAAGCCGCTCATGATCGATTTCAAGGCCGAGTGGTGCCCGCCGTGCCGGATGATGGAGGATTCCACGTTTCATGATCCGGCAGTTGTTGAAAAAGCTGCGCTGTTCGTACCGGTGCGGATCGATGTGGATGAACAGGGTGACGTAGCAGACCATTACAACGCCAATGCCGGAAAATACGGGGGAGTGGGCATTCCCAATATCCTGTTCCTGGACGGTCAGGAGAACAGAATCGCCCATTATATCGGTTTTCAGAGTGCCGGCAGACTGTCTGCTGTCATGGATTCGGTTCTTGATGCGGTTCAGCCGGGATCCTGACACGAACTGCCTGTACGGTTCTTTTTTCCCGGAACCGGCATGGCTGGGGATCATTTCAAGCGGAATGAAAGCGATGAATAATCATTCTATGTTTCAATCCGGCATTGTTATTCTTATCATGACGCTGACCCTGTTTTCCTGCAACCGGGATCATAATCCTGCGGGAACCGGGGACGACCGGCCGGTTGAGCCCGTTATCGAAACGATCGATGCCGCGCAGGCGATGGATCTTATCGAAGCGAATTCGGAAAATCCGGATTTTATAATCATCGACATACGCACGCCGGGCGAATACGCAGGCGGACATGTCGAAAATGCGATTAACATCGATTTTTACGGTGCGGATTTCAGGTCGGAAATCGATATGCTCGACAGATCAAAAACCTATCTGATATACTGTGCCAGCGGAAACCGCAGCGGTCAGGCGCTGGTGATGATGGAGAATGACGATTTTCTGACTGTTTACAATCTGGGCGGCGGCATTTCAACCTGGAGGAATGCAGGTTATCCCGTGGTCAAGGATCTATGAGGGATGGATAATCAATCATGAAAAAAAAATCGAAAATGACGGTCCCCATGCTCGTTCAGATGAAACAGAGCGGGGAAAAGATCGCCTGCCTGACGGCTTATGACTGGCTGTTTGCATCGCTGCTGGATCAGGCCGGACTGGACCTGATTCTGGTCGGCGATTCGGGGGCTATGGTATTCGCCGGTCATGAAACCACCATACCCATTACCATGGAGCAGATGATCTATCATACGCAGTGTGTATCGCGCGGAGTGAAAAGGGCGCTGCTTATCGCAGATATGCCGTTTCTTTCCTATCAGGTGAGCCAGGAGGAAGCATTGCGCAATGCCGGCAGGTTCATGAAAGAGGGCGGGGCCGAAGGCGTCAAAATAGAGGGCGGTGCGCCTGTCGCGGAAACCATCCGCAGGCTTACGGACATGGGGATTCCGGTGATGGGTCATCTGGGACTGACACCGCAGTCCATCAAGACATTCGGCGGATACCGTGTCCGCGGAAAGGACAGCGGTGAAGCCGAAATACTGAAAGAGGATGCAAAAATTCTGGAACAGGCGGGTGCCTTCGCCATCGTATTGGAGAAAATCCCGGCCGTTCTTGCTCAAACCATCACGAATTCTGTGAATATTCCGACCATCGGGATCGGGGCCGGGTCTCATTGCGACGGACAGATCCTGGTGACGCAGGATCTGCTGGGACTTTTTGAGGAGTTCAAGCCCAAATTCGTGCGTCAATACACGGAACTGGCTGTGACATTGCGGGATGCTTTTTCCCGGTATACAGACGATGTCAAACAGGGATCGTTTCCGTCCGGGGCGGAAAGTTTTTAAAACAGGACGATTTATGGAAAGTTCCATTTGGTTCGTTCTTACGGGTCTCGCCGTATTTGTATTGCACAGAATCCGGCACGGTCATCCTTTCCGGATGTCCTGGCTGATCGATCTGATCGCAGGCGGCACGATCGGTTTTCTTATCGGATGGATCCGGCCGGTGGAATTCGGAACAGGTCCGCTTCCGCTCTGGCTCACTGCCTGCATGGGCGGTCTTACGGCCCTGATGCTCTGGTATGCCGATTATTTTTCATTGTTCACACGAACAACCATGCAGTACAGCATTGTCGTGGTTCTGAGCCTGGTCCACGCGGGCATTGGATTCGGATTATACCGGGCTGCTGTCCCGCCGGTTGTGGCAGATTTTATTTTCCCGGGAAATCAAATGTCGATTTTTGTACAATTTTTATTTATCAGTGCAATTTCCTTTGTCGGCTTCAGTATTCCGGCCAGATTGTGGAAAGGACCTGGTGAAGATTCAAGAAACAAGAGTAAAGATTAAAGAACAAAATCGCCGTCCGAGGCTGTTTTTGAAAATATGAATTTCCGGTCCATTTTTTACTTGAAAAATTCCCGATAAAGTCGTAATATTTATTCCCTTGCTGTTTATATCAGGCAGGATGATATTGCAGAATATTTGAAAATATTCATCTGATAACAAAGACGAATTGCAGGCAATGATGGCTCCGCTGACTTTTTACAGCACCAACCGAAGCGCACCCTGTGTATCGCTTGCCGAGGCACTGCTTCAGGGTCAGGCGCCTGACCGGGGACTTTATTTGCCCTCGGAGATTCCACGTGTATCTCCGGAGGAACTCGCGGGCCTCAGGGATGCGCCTTATTCGGAAATCGCCCGTTTTGTGATTTCACAGTACACTCCGGATACGGTCATCGATTCTGTTCTGGACGAACTGTGTACGGATGCCTATGATTTCGACGTTCCTCTCGAACCGGTCGGTGACCGCCGGTTTGTGATGCGGCTCGACCGCGGGCCGACGGCTTCATTCAAGGATTTTGCGGCTCGTATGATGGCCCGGATGTTCGGTGTGCTGAGACGAAATGCAGATTCGCCGCTCGTGATTCTGACGGCCACAAGCGGCGATACGGGGAGTGCAATTGCGCATGCATTTTACGGTATCCCCAATATTCAGGTTATGGTGCTTTTCCCGCCGAAAGAGGTGAGCAACCGGCAGCGTAAACAGATGACCACACTGGGCGGCAATATCACCATTGTGGCCCTCGACGGACAGTTTGACGACTGCCAGGCACTCGTCAAGCAGGCGTTCGCGGATCCTGATCTCCAATCCATCGATCTGACATCGGCCAATTCAATCAATATCGGACGGTTGCTGCCGCAGATCGTATACTATGTCTATGCTTATGTGAAGCTGGCGAAACAGGGCGAACCCATCACGCTTTGTGTGCCTTCCGGCAATTTCGGGAACATGATGGGAGCTGTTCTGGCCAGGCGTATGGGGATTCCCATACGGAGGATCGTAATCGCCACCAATGCGAACGACGAAGTGCCCGTTTATTTCAGAACCCGGGAGTACGGGAAAATCGTACCTTCACGCGTCTGCATATCCAATGCCATGAATGTGGGGCATCCCAGCAATTTCGCGCGCGTGATCGATTTATACGGCGGATGGATGGATGAAACCGGCCTGATCAGGGAAGAACCGGACGTGAAGCACATGCATCGCGATCTGTGGTCGGTCAGCATCGATGACGAGGAAACGCGCCGGACCATTCAGGAAGTATGGAACCGGCACGGGGTGCTGCTCGAACCCCATGGCGCCGTGGGCTGGGCCGGTCTTTCCCGGTATATCAGGGAAACAGGAGAAACCGGATTGACCCTTTCGGTTGAAACTGCACATCCCGCGAAATTCCCGGAAGAGATCCGGCATCTGCTGGGTTTCGATCCGGATGTGCCGGACAGTCTGAGTTCCGTGGAAACAAAAGAGGAAAGCTATTTAAATCTGGACAATAATTATGAGCGGTTTCGCATGCTGATTCAAGAAAGGTACGGCTGATGAAGGCCGTCGTGATCCTGGGAGACGGTATGGCCGACGTTTCCGTTCCGGAACTGGATGGCAAAACGCCGCTCATGGCCGCGCATACGCCGGCCATGGACCGCATTGCAAAACTCGGCCGGAACGGGTTGTTCAGATCCATTCCGGATGATATGCCTACAGGTTCCGCTGTGGCCAATTTATCCGTTCTCGGGTACGATCCGCATATTTGTTTTCAGGGGCGCGGTGTCCTGGAAGCGGCCAGTCTCGGTATTCCGCTGGAAGCGGATGACCTGGCCCTGCGAGTGAATGTGGTTTGTATCGAGAACGGCCTCATGAAAAGTCATTCCGCAGGCCATATATCGAGTGAAGAAGCAGCTGAATTGATACACGATATAGACAGGCATTTCCGGCCGGAGTTCCGGTTGTATCCCGGTCTGAGTTACCGGCATATTCTCGTTCTGCCCGGGGGGCATCCCGGGATCACATGCATGCCTCCGCACGATCACCTGGGTGAATCTGCCGATGCACTGATGATCCGGTCCGATGTGAAGGAGGCTGCGGACACGGCGGAAAGGCTCAACGGGCTCATCCGGGAGTCACGGAAACTGCTCGGGACGCATCCGGTGAACCGGAAGCGCAGAGATGAGGGCAAACTGCCGGCGAACAGTCTCTGGCCCTGGTCTCCCGGACGCAAGCCGGCCATGGCCACGTTTCAGGAACGCTTTGGTGTTCGTGGAGCGGCCATCTCGGCCGTTGATCTGATCAAGGGACTGGCCGTATACGCAGGCATGGACGTCATTTCTGTAAAAGGTGCAACCGGCCTTTACGATACCAATTACGAGGGAAAGGCGGACGCGGCTCTGGATGCACTCGGGGATCATGATTTTGTGTTTGTGCATGTCGAGGCAGCGGACGAAGCGGGTCATGAAAAGGATCTGAACCTGAAAATACGCTGTATCGAGGACATTGACAGCCGTCTCGTGCAGCGGATTCTGGACGGTCTGGCCCGAAGGCACATCGAAGCGGTCGTGGCCGTGCTGCCTGATCATCCCACACCGGTTTCTCACGGCGCCCACACACGCGATCCGATTCCCGTGGCCGTCTGGAATACGGGGGAACCAGCCGACGGAGTCGAGGCTTTCGATGAGGAAAGCGCGAAATCCGGCATTCTGGGCATGATGCAGGGGGATGAATTTATCAGACAGGTTCTTGGGAAAAACAAGATTAAAGATTAAAGAAGCAAAATTAAAGAACAAAGAACAAAGACCAAAGACCAAAGAAAAAGAACAATGTGAGGAAACAGATGGGAAAGGTCAATCCGCAGGCTGAAGAACTGAATCAGGTGATTCAGAATAACAATCCGGGCATATACAAGCTGCTCTCCGAACGGGGGAAAGCGGCTTATTTCCCGAAAAAGGGCATTATCAAGCAGTCCGCCGAGGCGAAGGGCAAACGCATTAATGCCACGATCGGTATGGCCATGGAGGATGACGGGTCACCCATGCGGCTCCCCTCGATTGCAGAGAAGCTCAGTCTGGATCCCAGGGATACATTCACCTATGCCTCGAGCTACGGCAAGCCGGAACTGCGCAAAGCCTGGCAGAAACTGATCTATGAGAAAAATCCCTCGCTGAAATCAAGAATCAGCATGCCCATTGTCACCAATGCATTGACACATGGGTTGAGCATGGCCGGATTCCTGTTCGTGAATCCCGGGGATAAAATTCTGGTCACGGATAAGTTCTGGGGCAATTACAGGCTGATATTTGAAAATGCCTACAGCGGCGTCATTGAAACGTTCAATACGTTTACAGAGGATGGTTTCGATTGCACCGCACTGGAGGCCGCACTGAAGTCCAATCCGGGCAAACAGATACTGGCCCTGAATTTTCCGAACAATCCGGCCGGGTATACACCCACGAACGATGAGATAGATGAAATCACGGATATTCTGGCGGAAAATGCGGACCGGGGCAATGAACTCGTCGTTCTGATCGACGATGCGTATTTCGGTCTCGTATTCAGGGACAATGTGTACCGGGAATCCATTTTCGCCAGGCTGGCGGATCTGCATGCGAATATTCTGGCCGTGAAAGTGGACGGCGCCACCAAGGAGGATTATGTCTGGGGATTCCGTGTGGGCTTCGTCACGTATGCTGCAAAAGGAATCACCGAGGCCGTGTGTACGGCGCTTGAAGAAAAAACAGGAGGCGCAGTGCGCGGCAGTATTTCCAATGCGTCCCATCTCGGGCAGTCGCTCGTACTCGCTGCCATGGCATCCGCCACGTATGGTTCAGAGAAAAAGGTGAAGTACGACCTGATGAAAACCCGCTTCGAGGCCGTGAATGACGTGCTGAAACGGAACGGGGAAAGATATGCGCCTTATTTCCGGGCATTGCCGTTCAACTCGGGTTATTTTATGTGCGTGGAGCTCGATGCGTCACTCGACGCGGAATCCGTCCGGCAGGACCTTCTCGAAAACTATGACACGGGCCTGATCGCTGTGGGAAATATGCTGCGTGTCGCGTATTCGGCAGTGCCCGCGGAAACGATTCCGGAGATTTTCGAGAATATGTATCATGCGTGCGGTGGAAAGTAAAACCGATTGATTTGGATCATACCGAAACCTCCCAGGGAGCCTTAAGCTCCCTGGGAGGTTTCCATCTTACTTTTTCTTCCTCGTGTCCAGATAACGCAGCAACCTGTCTATGAGCAGGATGATGCAAAGAAACACGAGCAATCCTCCCAGGAAGAACCAGTCCGTATAAATGAAGAGGAGCATGGCCAGACCGAAACAGATAAACGGCATGAGCCGGGCCCTTGTTAATGCAAGTAAAGCGGTACGATGCGTATTGTAAAATACCGGAACAGCCGCTCCCAGGTTTTTCAGCCAACCCAGGAAAATTCCCACGGTCTTTCGGAATAGAATCAGGACGAAGAGCACGAGCAGCCAGAATATCCATTTTACAGCATTCACGATCCACTGACGGATACAGGTGACATGCATGTTCAGCGGATCCTCTGGTTTGACGATGGTTTTGGCGAACCGGTACACCTGACCGCTGGTCGGAATTCTGATCTGAATGGGCAATACACCTGTGGAAACGGCGCCTGCAGAAGGGCCTGCAGGTTCCTGCCTGACCAGGTCGTCCAGCCGCTGACTGAACCGGAGTTCATTTTCCACTTGGCTCTGCATCTGTTCTTCATCCATGGGCACATTCCGGAATTTACTTTTATATTCCCTGCCTTCGTACATTTGCTGCAGTTCTTCTGCGGGAAGCTCCCGTGATTCCGGGCTGCTGCTGCCAAGCAGTTTTTGTCTTGCGCGGTCGTCAAAAGTCCGCCGGGTGTTCTTAAAAACGGTTATATCGCGAAGCATTTCCTCCTTTTCAAGGGTGCTTTCGAATCCCATATATTGATAGTCGTTGGGGAGATATAAGGACCACATGATCTGGCTGGTCAGCAGATCGGCACCGGGTAGGGTCACATTCAGATTGTTTACGGTACTGAAAGGTTCCCGGACCGCACACAGGATAATTTCAACCGGAAACGGTTCGAGACGGTTATTCACGGATCTGGAACGGATCAGCGGAATCAGCAGATCTCCGTCACGGTTCACCGAAGATTCCACGGGCTCGTCACCCACGAATACGCTCCAGATATCGGCGGTTTCCGGCAATGTCAGCTCAATAAACTGCTTTGCGCTGTTCCTGACCTGATATACGAGCCGGTGCACGACCTTGCCGTCCTCGGTAAAAAGCGTCACCGCATTGGCCGATTCGATTGTGGCCATCGGAACCGCGATTTTTTCGTGCTTTTCGATGCCCAGGGTGATGTGATAAGGATGCCTCAGGTACTTGAACCCGAGTATCATGGGTTTCCTGGATTTTTCGTACAAACGGGAAGGCAATTTTTCGATGGGAATGGGCTCGACTTCCGAGCTCTCCGTTACCTTGATTTCCGCGCTCGTGTTGAGTTCGACACCGATAAATCCCGTTTCACGCACTGCATCCGGAACCTGCAATCCCTTGAAAACTGCCACGAGATCGTGTGCTGAAAAGGGGATTTCACTGAGCATGGAAATGATCATCTGTCCCATCTTGCTGTACGTAAACGGAACAATCAGGATACGTCTGCCGGATTCCGTGATCTCCTGCCATTCTCCCACGCCCTCCCCGGACACGGAAAGAATGTTCATACCCTCCGGAACGGCAATCCGGACATTTTCGATTTCACTGTGCAGTATATTCAGGATAACGTCTGTGCCGGTTTTGAGAGCATCGTCCTCGATTGAGATCAAATGATGCATTTCCGCATAGAGCTTGGGAGGAATTTTTTCCGTGACGGCCAGCTGTTTTCTCCAGCGGATGCTGATCTGATTTCCCGGCGTCAGAACACTGGCAATCTGTGTCCGCGAATCCCGTACCGTTTTTGTCAGATGCTGGGCCTGCGGGATTTCAACATCGATGTTTTTCATTGGAATCGTCAGTTCCAGAAGTGTCATCGGAGTCTTTTGGATATTCAGATCGATGCGGTGCGGTCCCTTGTCCAGTGATGATTGGATGGAGAATAATGTTCTGACCTGATATGTGCCGGGTGCCTTGAAAAGCAGTGTATGAAATCCGTTTTCCGATATAACCAGTGCATCTTTGTGATCAATGGTCACCGATTCGAGTGCCATGTTCTGAGGCAGCACCGGAACACGGACATAGCCTTCTTTTTTCAGCACATGCACGGTAAATATCCCTTCGAATGCAGTGCTTTCATCGTGCATTCTGCCCCTGTACAGTGCCTTTGTGATCAGATATTCGAATGGGAGCATTTCACCGGGACTCTGAGGCGGTTTCATGCGGCTGACCAGTTCATCGAAAGCCTGCCGGCTGAGAATGACATTGCCGTCCTTCACCGAATAGGCCGGTTTGTTTTCGACATCGGTCTGTTTGAGCAGTTTCTCGAACGTGTCCAGCCCGATCACGATTTGTTTGTCGTCCAGATGCAGCATATTCCGGAATTCCTGCCAGGGCAGCGTCAGATTGGCATTGTCCCCGGATGGCTGTATCGGTTTCGATTCCTGGGACCATAAAGCGCTGCCGCAAACCGATATCAGAACAAGACCGGTAATTATCAGGTGTTTCATACTTTCCTCCTCTTAAATACTTAATAACTTGACGAAAGGCAGAGTCAAAAAGTTGGATATATCTATTGAAAATAACTTTTATTTAATATGCAAGTTATTTTCTAAAAAATGACCGGTATTGTCACACAGGGAAATCAATCGATTTTACTCTTTGAATTTATTCCCCTGCGCCTTATCTTTTATAGTGATCATGCGCGAATATCGTTTCGCTGCCATCCGAAGATCAGGAGAAACAATGATGAACGATCAAAATGAGTGCCGGCATATGAAATCCCCGGGACGGGATAACACCGGCTGCCAAATTTCCCGAAGGCAGTTTTTTAAAACTTCCGGCCTGCTGACCGCGGGTCTGCTTTCCGGTTCGTGCAGCCGGGGGCCGAATCAGCCGGAAACCATGCAGGAAAGCGTCCTGAAGAAAACCGGAATTGCGCCGGCGGTCAATCATGCATACGAAGATCCGCTCGTACAGGTGGCACAGGCCACACTCTACAACTATGATCCGGTTCAACTGAAGGCCACGATTCAATCCTCCCTGGAAGCCATCGGGGGCATTGCCGATATTGTAAAGACCGGGGATACTGTAGGCATCAAGCTGAATATGACCGGCGGGCAGGGCTACGCGGCAAACTGCGTGGCCCAGTACGGTTTCGATGCGGTGGAGCTTTACTGGACGCATCCCGGAATTCTTGAGGCTGTCGGCGAACTTCTGATCGATGCCGGAGCCGGACGGATTATTGTTATGGAGGCTGTATATGATATGGCCTCCTACACGAACTGGGGCTACCGGGATGCGGTGATTCGGCTGGGGGCCGAATTTGCGGACCTGAACAATCCTGCACCCTACGGCGATTTCCTGAATATCGAGGTGCCGGATCCGATGACGCACTGGGGGTTGTATTACCATCATGGTCTGCTGCATGAACTCGATTGTTTTGTCACCCTTCCCAAGATCAAGCGTCATTCCGGGGGCGGCATGACAGGTGCGTTGAAAAACATGATCGGATCGGTACCGCTTTCTTTGTATCAGAAAAGCCAGGCCTGGCGGGAGAAACTGCATTGCAATGACGATCTTCAGAATGCCAATTCCTATGAAGGATGCAGTAATCTGGTAAGAACCATCGTGGAGCTCAATCAGATCCGTCCGGCCCATCTGAGCGTCTGTGACGCAATCAGGACGGCGGACAACGGGGAAGGTCCCTGGAATACGGGATTTCAGCCGCTCGCGCTCAATACACTCATTACAAGTAAGGATCCTGTGGCTGCGGATGCGATCGGTACCACACTGTTCGGTCATGATCCGGGTGCGGCGGACAGGGAAGGTCCGTTTGCATCGTCTTCTTTGCCTGGCAATTTTGCAGGCACGGACAACTACCTGCGTATCGCGGAAGAAAGGCAGCTGGGAATTCACAGGCCGGAGGTCATCGGGCTCGTGGATGCGACAGTGAGTACATACGTGGAAAGTTAGGGAGAACCGGATTTATTGGGCCTGTTGGGTCGTAGGGTCTGTCGGGTCGGGACGTGAAACGGAGATGCGGGGAGAATGAGAAACGGAGAAAAAGACAGAGAAAACCGCAGAGATTTTCAGGTCATTTGTATCGGAACGTGAAAAGGAGGGTCGGAGCGGTGGAGAAACGGGGAATTAAAAAAACAGAACGGATTTGCATCCATAACTTCTTTTCCACCGTTTCACCGCTTCAGTCCACGCTTGCATTCTTTTGTTTGGATTTTCGAATTTGTTGTTTGTAATTTATTTGATTTTTGGGATTTGAAATTTGGGATTTTGGGCGGTCCTGC
>JAFGGN010000036.1 GCA_016930535.1 bacterium | reverse complement strand
TTTTTTTGTGTTGTGCTAATACAATATAAAACAATATCTTATGAAAAGAAACAGCTATTTTTATGAATAATTCAGGTTAAAGAAACAAGATTAAAGATTAAAGAAAGAAAGGTAAAGCTTATATGAGTAAATGGCTAAAAATGGTGGACTTTCTGTGATCAGCGGTCATCTACAGGGGATGCGGGGCCCCATATACCCATTTACTCATCTACCCTTTCACACTTTCAATACAGTCTGCGATCATTATAGCCGGATGGATTTGAAATGACCGACCACCGTACAAAAAAACAGCTTCTTGACGAAATTGAGCGTCTGCAAAGCGGGATCACACATCCCGAACCGCCCCGGGACAATGGGACGGCCGCAACGCTGCTGGAAGAAAGCGAGCAGCGTTACAAGCGCCTGGTCGATCATCTCACCGATTATGTATATACGGTTCATATCGAAAACTTCAAGGTAAAGATCACGGTACACGGTCCGGGATGCGAGGCGGTAACGGGATATAAACCTGAAGAATATGAACACAACAGAAAGCTGTGGATCGACATGGTTGCCGAGGAGGACAAAAAAGCAGTCCGCCAGATGGCCAGAAAAGCCATTCGGGGCAAATCCGTACAGCCGATCGAACACCGCATCATGACCAAACAGGGTCAGCTTCGATGGGTACGGAACACAATCGTGCTTCGCCGTGATGAAATGGGCCAGGTTTACGGGTATGACGGACTGATTAACGAGATCACACAGCGGAAAAGAGCCGAAGAATCGCTCCTGAGCGCGGAAGGGCGTTACCGGTCCCTGATCAACGACGTACTCGAGAGCGTTCGCGTTGCGATTCTTATTCTTGATCCGGATCATAAAATTGTTTGGGCCAACCGCTGGTTCGAACGGTTTTTCGGACTGACCCGTATGCGTGTGATCGGTGTCGATGCCGCACATCTGGCCCGGACGACACTGGCCCAGATGTTTGAAAATGCCGGACAGATCGAGAAAAACCTGACTGCAACCTATGAAAAAAACAGCGGTCTGAACAGTTTTCAGTGCCATCTGCTGACCGGACCGAACCGGAAGGAAAGGTGGCTGGAGCATACGAGTCAGCCCATTCTCACGGGCCTGTATGCGGGGGGCCGCATCGAACAGTATTCGGACATTACCGCTTATAAGCTCATCATTCAGGAAATCACCGAAAGTGACGAACGGCACAGGCAGCTGCTGCATCATCTGACCGATTATATCTATACGGTGCGCGTCAGGGACGGCAAGGCCCTCGACACATTTCACGGTCCGGGCTGTTATCCTGTGACGGGCTACTCCCAGGAGGATTTTCAGCGGAATCCGGATCTCTGGATCCGCATGGTGGCCGAAGAGGACCGCGAGATCGTCGGGCTTCAGGCTGAAAATGCACTCAAAGGAATTCCCTGCCAGCCTCTTGAACATCGTATCGCCCACAAGGACGGATCCCGGCGCTGGGTCCGGAGCACCGTGGCCCTGAGGTACAACGACGAAGGCCGGCTGATTTTCTATGACGGCCTGATCAACGATATCACGGAACGGAAAAAAGCCGAGGAACTGGCGGAAATGCAGCGTCAGCAGCTCATGCAGGCCGATAAGATGGCCACGCTGGGTATCCTGGTAACCGGCGTGGCCCATGAAATCAACAATCCGAACAACTTCATTTTGCTGAATACCAAAATGATCCGTAAAGTATGGAAGGATGCCGAGCCTGTTCTCAAAAAATACATGGATGAACACGAAGGATTCATGCTGGCCGGCATCCCCTACGAAGAAGCGCATTCGCGCATTGAATCGCTGATCGAAGGTATTGCGAAAGGATCCGACCGGATCCAGAGAATCGTGGAAAGTCTGAAAAATTTTGCCCGTCTGGATTCAGGCGACCTGAACAATACCGTCCGGATTAACGAAGTGCTGGAGGCGGCACTGCTCATCGTGCATAACCTGATCAAGAAATCCACGAATCGGTTTACCGTGTATTACGGAGACCATATTCCGGAAATCAAGGGAAATTTTCAAAAACTCGAACAGGTGATGATCAATTTAATAACCAACAGCTGTCAGGCCATCACCGACCGGAAGAAGGGATTGACACTGACCACGCGATATGACGGCAAGCGCAATCAGGCGGTTCTCACGGTACGGGATGAGGGACAGGGCATCAGCAGGCAGAACATGAAGCATATTTTCGATCCTTTTTTCACGACCAAGCGCGAAGGCGGCGGCACAGGACTCGGACTGTCCATCGCCTTCAGCATCATCAAGGATCATGGCGGTGAATGCCATGTGGAATCGGAACCGGATCAGGGTACCACGGTCACCATATGTCTGCCCTGCATAACGGATATCTTATAAAACGGCCCCTGATAACCGGCAGCCGGCCTGACGGGTCATTCATTTCCGGAAGGACATATCATGAAATATCATAACGATACTGTTTTACTGATCGATGATGAAGAACAGTTTCTGTTGGGAGCGACATTTGCGCTCAATTCGGACGGCATCCGCGATGTCATCCAATGCAGCGACAGCCGTGAAGTGATGTCTATCCTTTCCGGTCAGCGGATTTCTGTAATTGCGCTGGACATGACCATGCCGCATATATCGGGTCTTGAACTTCTTCCCGGGATTGTTCGGCATTACCCTGATATTCCGGTCATTGTCATTACGGCCATCAACGAAGTCGAAACAGCCGTTCAGTGCATGAAGGAAGGGGCCTTCGACTATATGGTGAAACCCATTGACGATGCCAGACTGATTTCAGGAATCAGACGGGGGCTCGAACTCAGTCAGATGCGAGGTGAAAATACACGCCTCAAAGAAACACTCCTGTCCGGAAAACTGGAACACCCGGAAGCCTTTACTCATATCATCACGCAAAGTCCGTCGATGAAATCCATTTTTCAGTACATTGAAGCCGTGGCTCCCACGCCGCTTCCCATATTAATAACCGGGGAAACCGGTACCGGCAAGGAGCTCATCGCCAGAGCGGTTCACACGCTGAGCAGCCGTCCTGGTGAATTTGTGGCCGTGAATGTGGCCGGTGTGGATGATCAGCTTTTCTCGGATACGCTTTTCGGACATAGAAAAGGCGCGTTCACCGGTGCGGATCAGGACAGAAAAGGGCTCATCGAACAGGCGTCCGGCGGTACGCTGTTTCTGGATGAAATCGGGGATCTGAGCCCCGAATCCCAGGTCAAGCTGCTCAGGCTGCTGCAGGAAGGGCAATACCATCCCCTGGGATCGGACGTCCCGAAACTCAGCAATGCCAGAATCGTGGTGGCCACCCATCGCGACATCGACGACATGCAGGCATCGGAACGCTTTCGCAAAGATCTGTTTTACCGGCTCAAGACCCATCTGATTCATCTGCCGCCGCTTCGGGACAGGCGCGAGGACATCGGACTGCTGGCATCATATTACCTCAAAAAAGCGGCTGCGGAGCTGAAGAAGGCGGCACCGACACCGCCCCGGGAGCTTTTCACGCTGCTTAAAACCTATCATTTCCCGGGCAATGTCCGCGAACTGGAGGGATTGATTTACAATGCGGTCAGTCTTCATAAAAGCGGTGTTCTCTCGCTGGATCCGATCCGGGAACAGATTCTTCCCCGTCAGACGGAAGAGGTTATGCTGTCCGATCATGAAGAGCTCCGAATTGCATTCAGTGACACGCTCCCTACTTTAAAAGACATGGAACAGGCCCTGATCGAAGAGGCCCTTTCCCGGGCGGACGGCAATCAGACCATCGCCGCACAGATGCTGGGCCTGACCCGACGAGCGCTGAACAACCGCCTGCAGCGCTCCAGGGACAGGTGATTCCGGGATCCAAAGCATTGAGACCGCAGAAAAGGGTGCCACAAACCGACGATAAGCCACGTTTGTTCCTGAGAAAGCCATCTGTATTTAAAAACATAAATTTAAAGCATCTTTTCCGCAAATGCCATGCATTTTTGTGGCAGGGGTTTTTCATTTAAAAAACCGGAAAACAATAATCGCTATGTCTCTTATTTTATATATACTTGGACGCAGCTGCCCGGATTTGGCATGCCGTTTGTATAAGACAGGAGCAGGAAAGGAAAACAGCTTTCTTGAACTGACTTAGGAGGATCCAATCATGAAACGGTTACTCATTGTTGCTTTCGCATTACTGGGTGTGACCAGTGCAGGGTTTGCCGGCGACGTGGATTTTGACAAAGCGGTCTCCGGATACATTCAGGCCATTCAATCCGACAACAGCGGATTGCGGTACAGCGCCATTTATCAGGTGGCCCAGTTGAAAAACGCGTTCCCGAACGAGGACTTCAGCCGTGTTGAACGCGTGCTGGAGCGGGTCAGCAAGAGGGATAACCAGGCCGTGATCCGGTTTCATGCCGGGCTCGTGGCCGATTATCTGAAAAACGGAAACACGAACGGTGTCCGCGTCAAGTCCGACGACGATCCCATGATTTTTTTCAATGCACTGCATCAGGAATACAATGCGAAATTTCTCGAGAATGCCCGGAACAACGCACGGTCCTGAGGCAAAAGAAGGACTCTGATGAAAACCCGTTAGAAGACACTCTTCATAAACCAGGTTGATTCGTTTCTCTACTCCATGGAACATCCGGCGATACACCCTCCATCGCCGGATGTTTTTTTTTGCAGGGGAACCGGAAGCCGGAAAAGACCGTATAATAAGTGTCCGAATAGGACAATATCAATTCTCTCCCTCCCAAATAATCCGGCGATGCGGGTTTGATGCATCGCCGGTACCTCTTCTCTCTTAAACAGCATCCTGATAAAAGAACGATCTCAACGTAAAAGCTCAGAAATCCAGTTTGATACCCACCCGGATATCATCGATCAGGGCCCACCTTTTCGTTTTTTGTGTCCTTTCACGGGTCTGAACTTCTTCACTGTGCGAATCCATACGATAAGAAACATTCTCCCCGGTCACCCGGCTATAATTGTATTTCAAATAAAATTCGGTAAAAACTGATATCCTTTCCGAAACCGCCGCATCCGCATTGAGTATTGAAAAACCGCCCAGGATCCACTCTTTACCCGTATTCTCATTCTCGTACCTGGACCATTCCGGAAGAACAGTATAGTTGCTTATATCATCATCTCTGGATCGGCTTTTCGCATATCCGAATAATGGTCCGCCCCCTAATCTCAACCGGAAATAGGGTCTGTTGTACAGGGTATAAATGACACCCATATTGATTTCACCACCAAAGGATGACCGTTTATTGTCGGATCCATTTTCGTATGGATGATCCTCCTCGACAACACGATACTCTGCATTCGAATAACCCAAAACCGGTTTGAATGAGGTATAGGTCTCCCACGAATCGTTTAACTTCCTCGAATAAGCCAGCTGATACTCATGCGGATAAACCAGCAGGCTGTTCCTTAAATTCCGTTTTACTGAATCCTCCGTTTGTCCGTTCAGCCCGTACAGACAGAGCAGCAATCCCGTTCCGATCATTGCATGGATTTGCTTCATCGATCCTCCTTTTCTTTAAAAATGAACCGCACTATATGTTACTGTTTTTCACTCCGTTTCTCCGTCTCTCCCTTTCTCCGTTTCATGGTACGCAGGCACACCCGTTCCGTCCGACTACATCCACACACAGCACCCCACATACGGTCCCTGAAAACCATGGGCCGTTCCCGTGATGTTCCTGTATCCGGCTTCCCACTGCATAAACAGAAACAGGATGCCTGCGGAGGCGGCCACATCCGTAAACGTCCGCCCTTCCAGTTTCCCCCGGTAAAAATGCGTATGCAGCCCCAGGGGCATGAATGAAAAATTATCCGATACGAGGCCCATTTCATAACCGGCCTGTCCGTTCATGATGCGCACGCCGCCGTCCGCATCCCAGTGCCAGTTCCGAAGCGAGATGAAGTTGATCATCATGCCCATGCGCAGCACAAATACGGACCGCTCCTCTTCCCCGAGATGATTCTGGCCGTACTCGGCATAACCGCCCTGTATGGTTTCCTGTCGGCCCCGCAGGAGCACGGACACGGACCGGTTGAAATCACCGGGCGGACTGACATGCACCTTGAGACAGGCCATGCTCCGGGCCCGGCTGCCGGAAACCTCAGCCTGACAGCCGGGACCCCGGAACAGGATGGGGAGAAAAATCCAAATAAAAACGCGGAAAATCGCACGATGCACCGCTTCTCCGCTTCTCCGTTTCAAGTTCGGCGCCGTCATCGATCCGTCATCCCGTTTTTTAATTCAGCTTCAGACAGAGCCCCGCAATCACGCGCAGGGTTTTGACGTTTTCAACTGTGCCGCCGGGTGTATACCCGTCCACGGTTTCCCGGTTCCATGCTCCCCGCTCCACCGCGGCCTGAATCGAGGACTGACTATCCAGATCGAATCCAACCCCGCCTGTCCAATACCGTCTGTTCAGCGAATTGTCCGCACCGGAAAGCGGGGAAGGCACCACGCGGTACCCCCCTCTCAGCCGTATTCCGCTGCCCGGAACCCTCAACTCGGCGCCGGCGCTCCAGGACAGCACCGGGCGGAACCGGCTTGAAAATTTATAATTTTCCGCGAGAAGCAGGTCATGGTCTTCGGTCATAACCAGTTCGTCCGGCACCTCGAACCGCACCTGCGTCCAATCCCGATAACTGCAGGAGGCGGAAAGAAGCAATGTCTCCATGTCCAGGGCCGCGCCTCCCGAAAGCTGTGCCGGATAACGGACCCCGTACTCCCATTCATGACTGCCGGAATCGTAATCCGAGAACGATCCGTCATCGAAGGTCAGCCGGTCGTTTTCCGACCAGGTTTCCTGTACCCGTACAGACGCGGGAAAATCAATGGAAAATCCCAGTCTGAAATCCCGGTTCACATGGAACAGCCCCCCCAGCTTGATTCCCACGCCGCTCAGGCGCGTATCGATATTCTGATGGAGTTCGTACATGGAAAAATCGGACGGATAATTCACGTACAAATTCCTCGAATCCTGCTGGAAAAAATCGAACAAATACTGATGTTTTCCTGATAAAAACTGGACCGATGCACCCAGATTGAAGCTTGGCGACATGGCCAGTCCGGCACCCACGGTAAAGGCGTTCATGGCACCATTTTCCGTGATGTTTTCCTCCTGGTAGACAGATTGATCGAAATAGTACCGGTTCCATGTTCCCCAATCATCCTGAAGTTCAAATGAAAGATCGTTGCTTTTCCTGTTGTAGCCGCTGAACTGCAGAAATCCGTCATAATCCTTGAACCGGTGATATCCGATTCCCAGCACAAAGCTGCCCCGGGATGTGGGAAATTTATAGGCCAGGCCCAGCGTTTTCAATTTGGTATATCCTTCATTGCCAGTTTGGGAAAATCCTGAAAAACGCGCTTCATTACGGACATTCAGATGGGCCATGTCCCCGGCGATTTCCGAGCAGGACACCAGGGCCAGACCGGCCGGATTCCAGTATAAGGCAGTATAATCATCGGCCGAAGCCGTATACGCATTGCCCATGGAAAGCGCCCTGGCGCCCACGCCATCTTCGTTCTCCATGAAGCGTACTGCTTCCTCCGGTGTCTGGGTAAAAACACAGGCGGTCAGCATCAACCCTGCAATAATAAGATTCGTTTTCATGAGTCACCTCTCTGTATATTGGAATCCGAGATTATCGCCGTTTCCGGCGTGCAGAAGTCTCCTGGCGCGATGCATCGCTGCCGGATTTCTGGCTGCGGGAATCCGAACGGCTTGCAGACACCGATGATCCGGAAGTCTGTTTCGCCGGACGGGACACGGACCGTGTACTTGTCTGCGTGCCTGATCTGCGGTCCGGTGAGGACGGGCTGTCTTTTTTCAGCGAAGCCCCCTTCTGATCGGACACGGACGGAGCTGAAGTGCCTGAACGCGATGCTGGGTACCGACCAATGTTGCGTGTCTGCGTTGTCCGGCCCGCTGTCGGCTTCTTCACGGGCACGGCCGGGGTCGAATTGCCTGCACGAGACGCCGGGGACGACGTAACATTGCTACCCTGCGATGTCCGGCCCGCAGACGTCTTCTGTGCAGACAAGCCGGATCCGCTCCGGATGCTGCCGGCGGCTTTTTGAACCGTTGTCTTGCCTCCGGGACCGTTGGATACCGGCGTCCGGACACGGTTGTCGGCCCTTTTATCCGGATCGTTTATCAATGCCTGCTGAACCTGAACGCGTGCGGTCATGGGCCGCGATTCACCTTGCGGAGCGACATTGCCCGTCGCAGCAACCGACTGCCTGCGGTCCATGCCGGACCGGTTTACCGGCTGAACTGGTCCGTTGTTCTCAATGCGGACCGACCGTTTGTCCGTTGCGGAACCGGCCAAACGGGATACCGGCTGGATTTCGTCCGGACGTCCTGCTGGAACATGGCCCGGACCATCGTACGGATCGATATGATCGTCCCCATGCGCGCCGTGGGGTTTTATATGCGGCGGTACGGAATGAGCCGGAGGATAATATACGGCGTGATGATATGGAGGCCGGTGCGGGCGAGGCCAGGGATGATAATCCGCATAAAAAAACGGACCTTCGTAAAACCCGATCCGGATCCCGTAATCACCGAGCCACACGGGCCGGCCGTAACCAACGGTTCCGACCCACGGATCATAAATGCCGTACTGGTACCGGACAGGCCACCGGATACAGACATCCACCCAGGGATCACCCGTCCAGGTCACGACCCGGAACTCGGGCGGCCTGTAAACCGGGATATATTCCACCCAATAATCCACAACACGTGAGGCGCCCCAGGGCTCCGCATCGTATTCCTCGATGATATAGACGGTATGTGCGGTCGGAGGAGCCTGCAATACGGAAATGGACGTATAACATCCGCCGGTGAGAAGGGCCGAAACACCCAGGCCCAGACTCGCGAGTAATTTCAGCGGGGAAATCATGATTGCCCTCCTTTCTTGACCAAACGGTTTCTGAATGGAGGACAATCAAATAGAATGCCAGACAAATTGAACGGGTTGTTATTTATTGTTATTTAATGTTTTATGTAAACCAAGACAAAGGAAGGACAAATCAGATATGTTAACTATGTTAACAATTTAAGACCAACATGTGTAAACTTTATTAACATCTAGCGCGGATTCAGCCCGTAACGTGCCAGTTTCTTGTGCAGTCCGACCCGGCTGATGCCCAGTTTGCCGGCAGCTTTCAGAATATTGCCATGCGTTTCGTGAAGCGCATTTTCAATGAGGTGTTTCTCGAGCGATTCCACCTGTTCTTTCAGCCCCTGGTCCGACAAATCGACGGCAGGCGAGGGGACAGAACGGAACCTGGATGACAGCATATCCGGCGTGATGTTTCCGCCGGGTTCGGCCAGTGTCACAAGCCGTTCGATTTCATTCTCAAGTTCACGAATATTGCCCGGAAAATCACCCTGCTGAAGCAGCCGCAGTGTATGGCTGTTAAAATCCAGCCCTTTTTTCCCGATCCGGTCCGTATATCTGGAAAGAAAATGCCGGCACAGATCCGGAATGTCCTCGCGCCGCTCCCTGAGCGGGGGCAGGCAGACCGGAAACACGCAGAGCCTGTAGTACAGGTCCTCCCGGAAACGGCCCTCCCGTACCTCGTTTTCAAGATCCTTGTTCGTGGCTGCAATAACCCGGACATCCACACGCACGGTTCGGTTACCGCCTACGGGCCTGATTTCCTGCTCCTGAAGCACGCGCAGAAGCCTCATCTGCATAGCCTGGGATGTGTCCCCGATTTCATCAAGAAAAATTGTGCCTTTGTCTGCCTGTTCAAAAAGGCCTTTTTTGTCCGAAACTGCTCCTGTAAATGCACCCCTTACATGCCCGAACAGCTCGCTTTCGAGCAGTGAATCAGGCAGAGCCCCGCAATTCTGAGCGATAAAAACGCCGGCTTTCCGCCGGCTGTTCAAATGAATGGCCCTGGCCAGCATCTCCTTGCCTGTACCGGTTTCACCTGAAATCAGTACCGTGGTCGGCGTATCGATCACTTTGGATACCAGATCGAACACTTCGAGCATGCGAGGGCTGTGCCCGACAAGGCTTTGAAAATCGTACTCCTTCTGCAAATGACTGAGAAGCTGGCTGTTTTCCTTTTGCAGTTTCCGGTTCGCCTCGAGAAGTTCGGCCGTGAGTTTCCGGTTTTCATTGACCAGGTCGTATTTTTCAACGGCACGCCGTACCAGCAGCAGAAGGTCCTCCGGTTCCCAGGGCTTGGACACGTAAAAGAAAATATGCCCCTGATTGACCGCCTCGATGGAAGCCTGGAGATCAGAATAGGCCGTGATCAGGATCCGCACGGCATCCGGCTGGATTTCAAGCGCCCGTGCCAGGAATTCCGCACCCGTCATTCCCGGCATGCGCTGGTCCGACAGAATAACGGCGGCTTCATGCTTTTTGAGCAGTTCCAGAGCCGCCTGCCCGTGCGCGGCGCATAAAACCGTGTACTGCTCCTTAAACAGGTTTTCCAGCGAATGTCGTATTTCCGGCTGATCATCCACGATCAGGAGACAGGGTTTGTTCATTATACGGCCTGTTCCATGATTAATCCAGCGTGTCCAGTTTGTAAACCAGTCCCTTTTTCATATAGATGATGGATTCGTTCCGGCTGTCCCCCACCCAGGCAAAAAAGCCGTCGAGGTCCTCATAAATATTTTTGATCACGTTCTGCTGCAGGTGCCCGATGATGAGCAGCCCCTCTTCGATATCAAAGTAGCCCGTAAACGTGCCGACGAATTCATAAAACTCCCTCGCCTCGTTGGGCGCGATACTGTTCACGTCGATCTGATGAACCAGTTTGGCGCATACATGCCCGTCGATCATGACAAACCGTTCCAGAGCGATGTCGATCGTGCCTTTCAGTGGATTGCCCTTAAAGTCCACCTCCACTTCAATGGATTCGGATTCTCCGGACCTGTGGATCGAAGCCGGCAGCCTGAAAAGCAGCTGCATATAGATATAATCCGAACTGACAGGTGCAAGTATCTGTCCGTTCTCCTGAAGATTCTGAAAGTCCACATCCGGTAAAACAACGGCATCGTCGGGCAAAAAATAATTCAACGCGCCCGAAGCAAACTTCGTCCATTCAAGACAATGACGCAATTGAATATCCGCACTGTGATCACCATGACTTTGAATCGTCATCATGCCCACTGCCGTCCCCCTGGTTCCGAGCGGATTTGTTGCCAGATCCTGTGTCTGTCCGGTACTGGGATCAACCACATCGATTTGATTGCCCGAACTGTATTTTCGTTCAAAATTGTACGTGATGCTCTGTTGTCTTGCGAAATTCCACTGAATGGGTATCAATCCCCCGGGATCTGCAGCCTGTGGGAACCGGTTGATTTGCCGCGTATACAGCGCAGGTATCTCCTTGGACGCTTTCGGGATAAAAAGCGTGATCACAATGCCCAGAAAAAAACCCGCCACGGCCCAGATCACCCATTTCGGCACCCCTTTCTCCCTTGCCGCATCATAGGCAAGCCTGAGTATATTCTTATCCAGACCCGGCCTTAAATCGTAACCGCAGGATTCACAATTGTCATTTTTCTCCTGTTTTAAACCGCATTGCGGACACGTGATGATCTGCGATTCGCCTTCCGAGGGGAGCATCATTTTATGAAAATACTCCGGATCCATCCATTCGATATAACATTTGGCACCGGCTTCCAGGAAAGCATCGCGATACTTCAGCGCTTTCACCCTTGGGATGTTCTTTTTTATGGTGACGGGTTTGCCGCTGAACAGCTTTTGAACCGCCGCGGCATCCAGTTTGAATTTCTGTGCAAGCTGGTTTTTTACCTGCTGCACATCCTTCCCGATCAGCACTTCGCCTTTAAACACGACTTTAACCATCTGTTCTTCAACCATGGAATCTGTCTCCTGTCATCCAAGTCCCAGTAAAGAGAAACACCATTCCATTAATGCGGCCACAGGAAAAATGAACACGCTGAAAATGATACTGGTGAGTCTCGTTACAACAAGCACCACAAATATAATCATACTGAACGGCCGGAGCATTTCATATTTTTCACGCGCCTCAAGCGGTAACAGGTTCCGCAGAATATGCGATCCGTCCAGCGGCGGAATGGGGATGAGATTGAAAATGCCGAGCACCAGGCTGGTCAGCATCAATGTTTTTACAAATGTGATCATGGCCGCGAGCCAATGGTCCATGCCTGTACCCGCAACCGAAACATACGACGAATACAATGTCAATCCCTCTGCCATGGCCTCCGGATTGAAGATTCGGATACCGATGCCTGTTAAAAAAAGAAGAATGAAACAGATCATCACCACAAAGAAATTCATAGCCGGTCCGGCAAAAGAAACCGCAATATCGTCTTCAGCGGGATTCCGAAGCCTGCTTGGAACCACGGGAACGGGTTTGGCCCATCCGAACAGAAAAGGAGCTCCCTGAACCAGCAGCAATCCGGGGAGCAGAATGGTACCAAACAAATCGATATGCGGCAGAGGATTCAGTGTAACCCGGCCGAGCAGTTTGGCCGTATCGTCTCCGAGCTGATATGCGGACCAGGCATGTCCGAACTCATGCAGCGTCAGAAGAAGGAGAATGATCAGAATGAATGAGGCAATTTCAACAGCACGGTCCGGCTCATACCGGTTCCGGATGAGCGCGGCATGCAGGGACGCGCCGGAAAGATGCGGATCGAGTTCAGCCGCCCTGTCGAACCGCTCCAGCGCCTCCTGCGCCTGCCCTGACATGAGAAGCGCCCGTCCATACTCATAATAGAATGCGCCGCTGGCAGGCCCGCGTCTTTCCGCATTCTGAAAAAAGACCAGCGGATCACCCGTTCCGAAGCCGTTCAAAACGAGAATGCCTTTTACCGCAAGCATGTTCCAGGATGAATCGGCCGGATCCGTACCAGCCTCAAGTATTGAATCGGCCTGTGCATAATCACCCTGGTTCATCAGCATGACCACGGAAGTGATCACCGGTACGGATTCAGGCGTCCCCGATTCGTAGAGATATGAATAGTCGGGGCGTTCTTCCGTTCTGTCCGGAATGAATGTGCTGACAAGAAGCAGCGCGTACACGAGTGTGAAAAAGGCGCCCGTCACCATAGAAAACCAGATCCTGGGCTGAAATCCGCCCTGGGGCTTTCTGAGCCGCAAAGCCCGGCCCAGAACAGCCAGATGAACCAGTGGAACAAAGGACCACAGGGCCATTCTGAAAAGCAGGGTTTCAGGGGAGCGGATTTTCTTTTTCCGTACAGGCGCAGCCGGCCGGGTCCGGGCCACTTCCCCGAACAGCATGGGTTTGTTCTCTTTATATCTGATCATGCTCACCGAGTAACAGACAAGCATGAGGCAGGCCCTGAAAACGGACATTAAAATAAAACCGGTCATGGCCGTTTCATGCGGACGGCCGTCAAATGCAGATTCGAACCACCCGTAAAATAATCCGAAGGCAGCCCAGATAACGGATGGATATAAGCCCACCCGTCTGTCGGCAAGCACCCCCGCGGTGCGGAACAGAGCCCGCCATACTGCTCCATTTTCCATAAAAACGAGCGAAATCCAGATCAGCTTGAAAGCGTTGAAGGGAACAAATATCAATCCGACCGCCGTCATGGAAACCGGGCGATGCAACACCTGCACGCTCAGGAAGGAAACCAAAAGATAAACCAAAACATAGAACAGATAAAAAGTCAGTTGAATGAAGAAGAGCCGGAAAAAATATATCCGTACGGTTTGCATCCGGGACAGCGGAACGGGCTCGTTCATGATCCGGTCCCTGATCCCTCCCAGCATCAGGGCCAGCAGCAGGGGTCCTGCGAGAAAGGCGGAAACCAGCTGGCCGAAATAATGGACGAGACCGTGACCGGGGGCTGCATGTGCAATGAGGGGATCCAGCATAAACCATACGGATGCAGGTATAATCCAGATCCAGTCCTTCCGGATGATTTTTTTGGTTTCGTTCAAAGTGCCCGGCTTCACGGTCGGATGTGGGAACAACCGGCCTTTTCAATATGCAAGAAAAGGAAGTGCAGTCTCCCGATCCGCTTTCATTTTTGAAAATCCCTGGATAAAAAACGACTGATTTATACAAAAACGCAAAAATGCTGCCAAATTCATGCATTCTGCCTTGGAAGCCGTATTTTTACAGTGCTCCCTTTCGATTCCAAGCTTTCGATATGAATGCTTCCCTGGTGCTGCTGAATAATTGCATAGGATATGCTCAATCCCAGGCCCGTCCCTTCGCCGACCTCCTTGGTCGTAAAAAACGGATCGTATATTTTGGGTAAAAGCTCGGGAGCGATACCGCAGCCATTGTCTTCGATCGTGATAAGCAGGTCATCTGCCTCGTCCCTGGTCGACACGAAAATGCGTCCCGACTCCCTGATAGCCTGTATCGCATTGGAAAGAACATTTAAAAAAACCTGGTTCAATTGTCCGATATTGCCTTCGACAATGCCTGACGCCTCGAAGCGGCGCTCAATCTGTATCCGGTCCCCGAGCTGCGGCCGGAGAATCATCAGACAGGTTTCCAGACCTTCATGAATGTTGACCGGTTTCCGTTCCGCCTGATCGACATGGGAAAAACGCCGCAGATGTTCCACCAGGGTCTTTACCATCTGACTGCCCCTGAGCGCATCCTCGATCAGCGTCTGCATGTCGGACAGCCGTTCCGGTGCATCCGGCCGCTCCGCCGATCGCTGATTGATCCGGTTAAACGACGCTCTGATCTGTTTCAGATTGGCATATATAAAACCCACGGGATTGTTCAGTTCATGGGATATGCCTGCGACCAGCTGGCCGAGCGAGGCCATCTTTTCAGACTGTATCAGCTGGGTTTCAGTCTGTTTCAGCTCATTGTAGAGATGCTCCAGATCCCTGTTTTTCTGATCCAGCTGCGCATTCGCTTTCTCGAGCTCCTGCATATATGCTTCACGAACCCTCGCCTCGGTCAGCTTCTTTACCATTTCGTTGGACTGCCGCACATATGCATTATTCTCGATCGCAGTTCCCAGCTGCGCGGCAAATGTCTGAAACAGGGCCATGTCTTCCCCGTCCATGACCGGCCCCGCTTTTTTCGATCCCAGGGTCAGCAGGCCGAAAAGCCGCTCCTTCGCCACGGGAATCAGAATCTGTGCCTCACAGCGCTGAAACAGTGAAGCATCCGCCGTATTCTTTCCGATGATGATTTTTTCATGCTTCAGTATTTGAAGCGTTTTCATCCACGATTCGGGCCGTGGCTGGTTCAAATCGAAGCTGCACCCGTGACAGAAGGCCCGGTCGAACCATTCCGTTTCGGGATGAAATGTCAGAAAACAGCATCGGTCGAACTCCGTGCTTCGGGTCAGATGCCGCACGACAAGGGTGAACAACTGTTCGTCGTCGTGAATGGTTGTAACCTGGTTCCCAAGCTCGACGAGTACGGACCTGAACCTGTCCCGTCCCCTGTTAAGTCTCAGAATATGCTCGCTGTATAAAAACAAAATGAGGCAGAACATAAAAACAAGACCGTCGACCACGATCCATGTAAACACCAGAGAATAGGATTCAAGAATGGAGAGAACGATCACGGACAATCCCAGGAATCCCATGCCTGCGAGTCCGGCTGTTGCACGGTGCCACCTGTACCGGCGTCTGCCGAGCCGCATCAGGACGAACACCATGACGGCAAAAAGCGCGATAAACACCGTCTGAATCCAGAATTGAGAACGTCTCATCTGTCTCCATGCGGTTCGTCTGGCCTGCAGCAGCCACCGTGAAATCAGCGGACGTTCATACATGACCGACGCGGATCCTGCGCGAATATGACGGCGAACCGTCTCCGTTCCGGAGGGAAACACCACGCGCACATCCACAAAACCGGCAGAACCGATTCCGAAATGCACACAGGGATCGTTCATGGACAGATATCCGCTGCCGCCTGTCACTTCCCGGATTCCCAATAAATGGTCCGGATCGTCCAGATGGCCGCCGGTGTAAACCAGCAGGCGTGATCCAAGGCCGTCCCGGTTCGACACCACTCCCCGAACATGGAACTTGACAAACGATGCTGTTTCCGCATTATTGATAAAAAGCTGGCTGAATGTGTCCTTGTTCGCCGTAAAAAGATCCAGGTCCCCATCCCCGTCAATATCACACAAGGACGCGCCCGTACTGTATGCATCGGACTGAAACAGGCGCCCTTCGTCATCCTGCACCACTTCGAAAGATCCGTTTTTCAGATTGCGATACAGCCTGTTGGCCCCGATATTGGTCACAAATGCATCCTGCCAGCCGTCACAATCAAAATCCCCCAGAACACATCCGTACGAGACACCCGGATCATCCAGACCGGACACCCGGCTGATGTCCTGAAAAATCCAGTCTGAATCCCCCGGCATGGTTTCGTTCAGGTAAATAAAATTCGGTCCTTCCCGGTTGGTGACAATCAGATCGAAATCGCCGTCATTATCGATATCCCCGAAGCAGGGTGCGTTGCTGCTGACCGAACAGGTCAGCGATGGCAGATCCAGGACCATCGCCTCGTATCGGTTTGATCCGATGTTCATGTAGAACCGGTCCGGTCCGAACCAGTTCGCCACATACAGGTCCGGATCCCCGTCCAGATCGACATCAGAGAATTGCGCGCCCTGACTGACACCATGATCCACGAGTCCCCATTGCCGTGTGCTTTCCCTGAACCTGCCCCGCTTGTCCTGGATCAGGAGATGATTGGAATCATGTTCATCGGTGAAGAACAGGTCCGGAAGACCGTCTCCGTTGACATCCGCGGACACGCAGGCATTGGCATCCGCGGGCCCGTCGAATTCCAGACAATCCCTGCATTCGATGAATTGCAGGTGAAGCGCGTTCCTGAACAGGCTCGACGATTCTCCCCACCCGGCCAGAACCACATCCCCATCCCCGTCATTGTCCAGATCGGGTATACCGGTGCCCAGTTCGAGATTCTTTGTCCCCATGGGCATCAGATTGCCGCCCAGACCGGATGCGATGGTGGCGTCCAGAAAAGGCTTGTCCGGTCCCTGATTCAGAAGAAGCCGGTTCAGTGCCCTGAAACAGACCAGATACAGATCCGGCCTGCCGTCCAGATCAATATCCCTGAACGATACGCCGTATACATCCTGTATGTCCGGAATGCACTGCAAACTTGAATTGGTGAATAAAAACGGTTGGGAGGAATCCGCAGGCACGGCAGCATATAAAAGGCCGGTCTGAAAGGCCAGCATGAGACGGCATATCCCGGAACGATGTAAGAGGATTATCATGCGCTTCAGCATAGGCATCACTTTGGCTGGGTTCGGATGGTTCAAATATCAGAAAACGGGCCCGCCTCATCAATACGGAAGTGCCGCTAATATCCGGAATAGGATGAACCGTCAGAAGTGCAATGGATCAATTTGTGAATTTTATCGATGGTCAGCGGCGCGGATCCCTCGAAGTGATTGTTGACATTCAGATAGACGGTTTTGCCCTGTTTGATGAGTTCCTGAGTGATTTCTGAAATCTCTTCGAGCGCCTTGTCCCTGGGAGCGACGATCCGGTCCCACTTTTTTCCTGTAATCGTCTCTATTCGTTTGCGGTCGGGCCCCAGCAGCCTGATCACCAGGTGATCCGATATCCACATTTTATTTTTCCCGTACACGGATGCAACCGAAGGCATATGGTACCCTTCAAGGAATACGGGCACAAGATGATTGCGGTTCAGCAGCTCAAAGTATTCCGTCTTAAGATAGTTCGGATTACGGATCTCGACACCCAGCGGAACCGGAGACTGAATCCGGCCGGCAAACGCCTCCAGCTGATCGAGAAACAGGGATTCCACTGGCATTTTTTCCCGGTTCATATATTCGAACTGCAGCATCAGAACGCCGGTTTTGGGAATAACAGGCTGGATTTTATCGATAAAGGAAGCGAACAGGTCCGGGGATAAAAAATAGGGATTGGGCAGCAGGGGATCATCCGCCTTTTTCCTGTAAAAATGCGTCAGGCTGATGCTGTTGGGGATTTTAATGGTAAAACGGAAATCGCCGGGCACGGCCCGTGCATAATTTTCAGCGTTCGCGGGATTGGGCAGCATGATTTTGTGGAGGTCGAGCAGGGACCAGAACCACTGATCGATTTCCACGGACTTGTAATGCCCGGCATACTCCTCAAGATAATTGATGTCCGTTTTGTCTGAATAAACGAGCCCCCGCCACGAATCGTATTTCCAGCTGCATGTGCCCGCATACAGCTTTTGTGGCCAGCACATCATAACGAGGTCCGTATTTGACGAGTCGGGATTCTGCGGTTGAACGTAACCATTTCGATCCTATTTGGATATACCCACAGTAAAAACAAGACCGCGGCTGTTAAAATCATTAAACGTCATCATATAGGCCAGGTTGAACTGCAGATTGAAATTGTATGTATGAAACAGCTTTGTTCCCGTATTGAAAATGAGTTCAAATCCGTCTTCCTTTCTTTTGTCATCGTCATCGAACATGTCTTTCACCTGGACCCAGTGAAAACCGAATGCGACACCTGCGTAAGGGCACACGTCGCCGCGGCTTAAAAGACGCGCCACGTACACATTCACCCCGAATCCTTTTCGTATAAACGATTCCATGCCCATCTCAAAAACATCCGTTTCGGCACCGGTACGGAAATCCAGCGAGAGCGACCGTTCATCCGTTCCGTACCCTTTTTCCGGAAACAGGTAACCGATCGCATAGGTTTTGATCAGATGGCTGCCCCTGCGGCGCGATTCCTGTGTCTCCTTGTCCGTAATGACGCCCACTTCCGCGGTCTGATCCGCTGTTTTCGCCTGGGCCGCTCCCATGGCCACGCGTTTCATGACCTCGTCGAGATCCTCGACCGTCGTGGACGTCAGCCTGTCCTGTATGATGGAATTCCCGGACGCCACATCGAGCACCTGGTACTGAACGATGATTTTCTCGCCCAGGGCCGCCAGTTTGCACAGAAGCACCTGATCCGCATTGAGCGCCTTCCCTGCCTGAACGGCGCAAGCCGCTTCTGCGCATCCCTCCGGCGCCTTCATCCGGATTTGACTGTCCGGGACGATGTCGAAAACATTCCGCCCCTCCATCTCCATCCTTAATATGGATTCCGCGGTCTGAGTCGACACCTCGTCCACACCGATGGACTGAACCGGAAGAATGGCTATTTTCTTCAATCCGGATGACTGTGCCTGAAGACCGGCATATACAAAAACCGTCACCGCGATTGCCAGCATATTCCATTTTAAATGTTTCATGGGCCCCTTCCTTCTTTAAACACGTATCCGATTACCGATATGCCGTAACCGGCCCGGTACGGAACAAGGATTCAATGTTCGTGTTTTCCCATGCTGTTGTCCCCGTTCGCCCTGTTCTCCCGCATCCCGATTCTTCACTCTTCGTCATTATTCTTTGGTCTTTGGTCTTTGTTCTTTAATCTTGATTTATCCTTTAAAAGCCGCAATCCCCACATCCACATTGGCCGTGTTCCCGACCTCGGTCAGTCCGTCCCTCCATGTGTGCGGGGGCAGGTTCGGAGGCACCATGACCACGGCCTCCATGGAGAAAAGCAGGGTGCCGCTCATGGGTGCCTGAACGGAATCCGTATTCATGGATTCGATATTAATTCCCCTGGATGCCAGGTAATGCGTGATCGAATTGATGATGCCTTCATGGTCCGCACCGTTCACCCTGATCTGAAACGGCAGCCATCCCTGATATCGCGAAACCTCTTCCACGACGGTTTTTCGCGTGAACGTCTGAAATCCCTCCTTCTGAAACGATGCCAGTTTTTCGGTGAGTTCGCCCTCTCTGTCCGTGGGTACGGAAATAAGCATAATCAGTGCAAAATCTCCGCCCAGTCTGGCCATGCGGCTCTCCCCGATATTGCCGCCCGCATCCAGCACCCTGGCCGTGATCCGGTCCACGATACCGATCTGGTCAGGCCCGGCCAGTGTAAAAACGATTTTTGTGTTCATGAAAGGATCTCCCTTAATCCAATATAAGCAAAAAATATCAAAACCAAGCATTAAATTCCGTTCATGAACCAATTATTTTTATACGCATCCGTATCACCGTTTCACTGCCCGCCCGTCGATTCACTTTCCCTGAACCATTTCGGGGGTTCCAGTTTATTCCGCCGGTAAAATGCAGTCAGCCTCTCCCTGTTTTTTCCTCCCGGAACCAGGCCCAGAAAAGTCATGGCGTTTCCGCCCAGAAAATCATGCATGGTCTCTTTGTCGTAAAATCCGGTTTTCTCCATGACATTCACATAGGCCTTCATGAAGGACCGGTAGTTCCTGACGCGGCACAGCACCTGCCAGTCGCTGCCATAGAGGATACGCTTTCTCAGCTTGTCCAGATGTTTCCCGAAATCTTTGCGTATATTGCGGTATGCTGCAATAAAATCGTTCCGCACCGGGAACCGGACCACCTCATGATGCGACACGTCCGCGTACAAATGATCATACTCCGTGATCATGCCGCATATGGTCTTCATCCAGTTCTGTTTTTTCCCGTAACCGTTTCCGGATACCGGATTCCATCCGAAATGCGCGAGATTGAGAACCAGGCCCGGGAACCGGTCCAGCACATCGCGCCAGTAACACGCATGTCCGAAATCCGCACTGGCCCCGGGATAGGCCTCGAGACCGTTGATCATGCAGTGGGCCGTGATCGGCACCTGCTGTTTTTCACAGTACGAGTACAGCTCACACAGCACTTCATCATATTCTTCCCCCCTGAAAAGATAGGGTATTTTATCGTTGCGCAGCGCCATACGCTGACGATGAAGCGGTGTCAGTCCCCGGGCGTTGTTCAGCGGCCTGTATCCGATCGTGTTGTAAATCTTAACCCCGATATATCCGTTTTGCTCGATACATCTTCTGACCAGGGCCAGTGAACCCAGGGTTTCCTTTTGTCCGTCCGGATTGTTCAGCCCTTTCCGGAAAACGAGTTCACGTGCAGGATCGAACGGGACGAACGGGTGATACCGTCCCTGCCACGGCTTGATGACATTCTCCACCATCTGATCGGCCTGCACTTCGAGCGGGTTGTCCACCGTGTTCCTGAACCAGTATTCAAAATCGATGAGAAGAGGCACGAACAGATCCACTTCCTTCCAGGTATCCGCGAGGCTTCGTGCGTTAACGGCATGTGTCTGCGTCAACGGGATCTCCCATGATTCGAGATCCTGACCCATGTAGCTGCCGAACATTTTCAGCAGCATGGAATAAAACCAGCCCCTGGATCCGCCGCCCAGCTGCCGTGTGACGCAGCGGTCGCGCATCCGGTCCACCAGATAGTTGAACACCTGCGGCCCCGGGAAAAAATTGATGATGTATTCCAGATCACAGGGACGCTTTCTCTCGATGCGTCTGGACCTGAGATACCCTTCCATGGGAATGTCCAGCGCATTGAATACATGCACATGCATGTCAATGACGGGATGCATAACCGCCTCCTACTTTACGATAAAAAACACCTGCGGAAAATAACTGGCATCGTTGAATGGGCCGTCCGATTCGCGTATGGACATCCGAATCCGGCTTCCGGATTTTATCCCGATAGAGGAATAGGGCAATGTGATTTCAAGCTGTTTCCCCGTGATATCACCCTGGGTCGATTCGAGCACATTGTTGATGTTCTCGGGCATCTTTTCATCCTGTTTGTACTTGTAGATTTTATAGGCGGAACAGTATCCCGCGATTTTGTCGCCAAGTGCGCCAAGACAGGCCAAACCGCCGTTCTCGTACCGGATGCAGGCCACGGGTTCCAGTAAATATTCAAATCCCTTCCTGTCTTTTCCCCAGAATGCGATGCCGCCAGTGGCATCGTTGTTGTCCGTGTTCAGATGCATTTCGATTACTGGACCCGCCAGCTGATTCTTCAGGTAAAATGAGACGTCTTCTTTAAGTTCGGCCTTGATTTGCAGATTTTTACCGTCACTCGTGATCCACAGTTTCACGACGTCTTTTCCGGGTTTCCCGTTCTCTTCCCGGACATCACCCGCAGGATCGTCCAGGACGATCTGATGCCTTCCGGCCACGGTTTGGGAAAAAATGGGGCTGCAGACAAAAAGGACCAGACAAAATGCAATGACGACCTTTCTCATGTTTTCCTCCTTTTACGAGAATCCATCTGCCCTGACTGGCAAAATGGTGACAAAAACAATGATGAATCGGCAGGATAGTGAAAATTACATTTTGATTGCATAAAAGGCAAGAAAAATCCAGATCTGTTCGGAGCAGAGAGGTAAATATTATCCGGCAGCAGGTATTTTTTCTGATTATCCCATTGGAACCCGAACTATTTTATCATGTCGGATGACTGGATCCCCGGTACGTGTCTTGCCCTGTCTGCCGTTCCCGGCAATGCAACAATTCGCCGGCGCAAACCGGATTACATACTCGTTTCCCGGTTGATCCTGAAAAAATTAACCGTATATTCGCATTCCTCGCCGCAGGCATCGTGCTTTCAACCAATACAAATAAAACCGGGGCAGGTATGCCTGGTATGGATTTTGCCTGAAACGGGCTGTACCAAACAGAATCCGAAATTCATTATCATTGAAAACAGTGGATTTGTATTTTCTTGTTTTGCGCTAGAACGGCATCAGAGCATTCTCACAGAATCACCTCTACTCTTAACACAGGAGACATGAAAATGACAAAAAAACTGGTTCGCACCATTGCAGTACCAATGGTATTTCTCCTCGTTTCGCTGGGGAACGCTCAGAATCCGGATTGGATTCATATCCATGGTTTGATCGGTCAGGGATACCTGAAAACCACGGATAACAACTACTTCATGAACACAAAAGACGGCAGCCTGGAGTTCAATGAAATCGCCGTCAATTTTACCGTCCGGCTGACACCCAAACTGCGCGGCGGACTTCAGTTGTTCTCAAGGGATTTCGGACCCAACGGGAACAACGACATATTTCTGGACTGGGGTTACCTGGATTATCTCTGGAGGGATTATCTGGGGTTACGTGCCGGTAAAATCAAACGGCCCGCCGGATTTTACAATACGGTCAGGGACATGGATGCGCTCAGAACATTCGTCCTGCTCCCGCAGGGTGTGTACAATGAAAGCATGCGGGATTTCACAATGTCCGCACAGGGCGCCTCGGTTTACGGGAATATATCCCTCGGCCTTGCCGGGGATCTCGAATATGAAGCCTATTACGGCGTTTCGAACATGGATCCTGATCTGACTTTTACAAAAGAACTGTTTCTGAATATCGCTGACGACATGGGCAAGGGCATATCGCAACAAATGGCGGCCACCGGCGGTATGCCTCCGGGGTCCGTTCTGAGCCCGAGGGTCGTCGATCCGGTGCTCGAGATGGAGCATTCAGAGGCCGTTTCCGTAATCTGGAACACGCCTCTGGACGGATTGCGTCTGGGAGCGACACGCATGCTGGGAAAAACCAGCCAGTCGGCGACGTTTGATTTTCGCCTTCTCATGGGAGGCACGACGCTGACACAAATCACCGTGCCCTTTGAATCTTCCCTCAAATTCAATGGCCTGGATACGTATTCTGCGGAATACATCTGGAAAAACCTGACCCTGGGCGGTGAATACATGGTGACGGACGGCGAAATCACGACTGACGGACAGGTCATGGGCTACAGGAAAGAACAGGCTTATTACGGCCAGGCCGCCTACCGCTTCACAAAATGGCTCGAGATCGGATCCTACTATTCCGTGACCTATCCGGATTCCGAGGACAAGGAAGGCGATCGATTCAAGGCCACGGGCCGGCCGGACTACCTGGCGTGGCAGAAAGACATGTGCCTGACCCTGCGGTTTGACCTGAACGAACGCTGGCTGGTTAAATGCGAAACCCATTTCATGGATGGTGCGGGACAGTTGAGTCCGACCTTGAATCCTGATGGATTTAAACAGAACTGGCAGCTTTACACGGTTAAAACATCCATCATCTTTTAACGGAGGGACTGACAATGACGAAGAAATCGATCCTGTTTCTGTTCATCGGCGTTGTTTTCCTTTGCGCCGTACATCCTGCCAGCGCTCAGCAAAAAGTGAAGGTTATCGTCCATAAAGATGTGACAGTCTCTGAAATCGACCAGGGCACGCTTCAGAAAATATTTCTGGGCAAAAAACAATTATGGGACGACGGCTCCCGGATCGTGCCGGTGCTGCTCAAGGAGAGCCCGGTCCATGAATCCTTCCTCAACGATCTGATCAATCGCAACGAAACGCAGTTCCGCCTGTCCTGGAACCGGGCCGTCTTCACCGGTAAAGCCGTGCCGCTGCAGGTATTCGATGAAGAGGATGCGCTTTTAAAATATGTGGCTGAAACACCCGGCGTCATCGGATATATCTCTTCAGGCAAAGCCGCGGATAATGTAAAAGTGATTACCGTTCAGTAGACTTCTATTTGGTGAACTTTCATCGCGATGCCCGGTTCGCCCGATCACAGGGTCAAGGTTGAACCGGGCATCTTGTTTTCAAACCGACGCTTTCCGGTTTACAAAAGCCGCTTTCTGAATACAGGACCATAACCGGTCGTTATCATGGCGTTCCGATGATGATCCGCCGGGCAAAATCAGTCCCTGTTTTATTACAGATAAAACGGACAAATTATCCCGTTATCAAATTACGGACAAGTGCGACGCTGATAGTACGTTGCATACACCGTTGCGCTGTTTGAACGATCCATATTCTTTCATTACCAATTTGAACATCTGATAACCAGGAACCCGGGGACAAAGAAGATCCGTATATAATGGGCGGGAAAACGGATATTACGATAACAGTACAAATTTCAGCGCCACAAGTCCCAGCAGTGCGGCGATCACGGGTCTGAAGAATTTCTGGGGAATCCTGTGTATAACCTTTTTGGCCGCAAATGCGCCCAGAAAAGACAGCGGAATCATGAGAACAAGCATCCATGTCAGATTCCCCGGCAATCCGGTTCCATGCATGAGGTAGCGTAAGATTCTCGTGATATCGATGAACAGTGCAATCATGCCTGAAGTAAAAATATACATCTCTTTCGGCAGGTTGAATGCCGAAAGAAAAGCCCCGCGCACCGCACCCCCCACACCGAAAATGCCGGCAAAAAAACCGGACAGCGATCCGCCGATCACGGATGTCTTGTCGTTGGCCGGAATTTTCCACGACTGTTTCAAAAACAGATATACCACATAAATCAGAATAAATCCGCCGAGCAGCCGTTTCATAAACACATCGGAGCCGCCTGTCGAAAGCACGGCGCCTGCATAACTGAACGCGAGGCCAGGAATGCCGAAGAGCAGAATCAGCTTCCAGTTTGCTCCGCTTTTAAAGAAAATTACCTTCCAGATGTCGCCGGACAGATGAATCACCGCCACGAACAGGAGTGAAACCGGAAGCGGATAGAACAGTCCCATGACGGGAATCATGATCGTGGAAACACCGAATCCGCTGACCGTACCGACCAGGGAAGCGAACAGGGTCAATACAGACAGGGACAGAACCTGCACCAGCATAGGGTCTCCCCTTTCATTCAGTCAGGAAACAGGTTTCGCTCTGAACCCATTTCCTGATTGTATAACAAGATCCAGACCAATTCAGACGTCGTGACAAGGTATCCGGATCTCGTGTGGTTACTTCATCAGAATCATTTTCAGGCTTTGCTGCATTTGCCGGGACCGGATGCGGCATACGTACACACCGCCAGGAACGGACCGGCCGTGCTCATCTGTACCGTCCCAGAGGACCGCATACGCGCCCGCGGGCTGCCACGCGTTCCCGAGCGTTTTGACACAGTGGCCCTGCAGATTGAAAACCGCAATCTCCGTGTTCGCGGACCGGGGAAGTTCATATCGGATTTCCGTGCAAGGATTGAACGGATTGGGGAAATTCTGCACCAGCCGGAAATCTTCAGTCCTGTTTTCGCGTATCCCGATTCCCGTGCTGACAGGCAGCAGGGCGTTGAGCCTTGCCTGCCCGCCGGTGGCCGTGTAAAACGTGGTCATCTCCTTATCCCCCTGCTCTTCGGATGCGAAATAGCGGGAGACCAGCGAATAAAAGGCAAATTCCGCCTGGGTGAAGGCCTTGTTCTTTACCACGATAAAAACCACGTTAAACTCCGTCTGGGCCTCTTCATCCGAGGGAATCCGGTCGCCGCCCTCAGCTGCAATCAGCTCGTCTATGGTATAGGTGATCACCTGTTCCGAAGTGACATGCAGCCGATCGGTCATGTCCGGATCGACCAGCATGTGGACGGGCGGAACCTCATCTTTCGAAATGAAGCCCATCAGGTACAGATCCAGTTTGGAATAAAGCTCGTTGTCTCCGGGATCCCGTTCGATACGCCAGGTGCCGTCTCCGTTGTCCTTGAGATGCCCCCCAAATTCCAGATCCGGATGCTCAAGGTAATTGCACATCTGCCCGCCGATATCCGTCAGCTCATTCCAGTGAAAATCATTATCGCTGATACCCAGGGCGTTCCCGAAATGGGCGCACCACATGTGGCCGAATTCATGATCCAGGATCTGGCCGTCACCCCAGCTGTGATAAATCATGCCCTTCAGCCGGCCCGCGGACCCAAGCTCTGCATTGATATCAATAGGTGAAATGCCGATGTTCTGGACGTCGTTGTGTGCGAATCTGAAAAAGGGAGAGTTTTCCGCATAATCCCGCGCCGGGTCGAAAATGGGTTGCGCAGGCATGACAATTCCGAAATCGAATACATCGGGAAGCACGGAATACAGTTTCTGATAAGCTTTGTAAAACGTGACCGTACAGTCGAAGGATCCCAGGGGCCAGTCCGGTGTATTGAGAATCTCGCCGGAAGGGTCCTCGATGAAAACCGCGTAATCCGTGGCATAGATGCCTTCGGCCAGCTGTACGGCGGGAAAGTCCTGGCCCTGCGCGACCAGGCCCACGCTCAGCCACTGGCTCTCCGAAGTCGCGTCCGTCTTGTCGATCCTTACCTCGTACAGGCCGTACGAGCAGTGCGTGCCGCCGTAGTCGAGGGCCCTGAGATTGTCCTTGTTCGGGATGTCGTTCCGCGTATAGATTCCGTCTCCGGCCAGCCTGTCTCCGTGTGTGCCGTCGTCGTGCATTATTATTTCCGAGGGATAGGTGATCGTCACACCGGTGACATCCGCCCCGGTCGTGGCGACTTCGAGCGTCAGCTGAACATCCTCCCTGCAGTACACCGTGAAGGGATCGAAACAGTAGTACCGGAAGGCCGCGGCGTTCAGTCCGCTGCTGAAAATGCCCAACAACAGATTGAGCAGGCTCAATCCGATGACGGTTGACAAGCGATGCCTCATCGTATTGCCCCTTTCAGTAAAAGGTATGAAGACAGGGTGCAGACCCTCTCCATAATCGACAGAATCCGATGGATTCAATACAATATACGCTTCCTGATTCGTCCGGTCAACCTCATTTTGAAAAGATGCGGCGGACATGCGTCATGAGGCACAGTATGTCTTTGTCTTTGTCTTTGTCTTTGTCTTTGTCTTTGT
>JAFGGN010000035.1 GCA_016930535.1 bacterium | reverse complement strand
ACGAAACAGCCGACTCGATGACGGTTATTATTGTGAACCGCGACATACATTCAGCCCGAAATGTTACCGTGAACCTAAGCGAGACATATGCAAACGATGGTGACTATCCTGCTCTCCAATTGGCAGCACTGCCTTCAGGCGAGACTTTTATTTCACACGATGATAATGCATTAATAGAAAGTGAGGTTACTGTAAAATTAAACTCTTTCAGCATTACGGTTCCTGCGCTTTCGACCACTGCAGTGTTGTTGAATTCATTAATTATTACCGGAATCCCGGCAAACAGAAATCTGTCTGATGAAATAAAGATTTTCCCGAATGAATTCCGACTTGAGCAGAACTGCCCGAATCCGTTTAATCCGGTTACCCGCATCGGCTATCAGGTACCGGCAGCTATTTTTGTCACGCTCAAGGTGTTCGATGTTCTCGGAAACGAAATTGAAACACTGGTCAACGGACATCGGATTGCAGGCCGTTATACGGTGGAATTCAGTGCTTCCGGTCTCGCGAGCGGCGTGTATTTCTGTCGAATTGAGGCTGGAACGTACCGGGCAACACGTAAACTCCTGCTGTTTAAATAAGAGGCATGCGGTTTGTCCAATCGTCGCATTCGAATGGGATGACCTCATGATCGCGTTTTGAATGAATGGACTGTCAGAAAGAGTTCGCAGTAAGCGGCAATAAAACCATCACAAACATCTGGGTACCGCAATGAAAAAAATATGGCTGATCACGGCTTTTCTCTTCATCGTAAATGCAGCCCGGCCCGCTGTTTTCGAGGTTGGTACAGCATTGGCTGACAGCACCGCCCCCGATACGACCGGCATGGGCACATGGACCTCGGTCGAGCTGGCCAAAAAAATGATTCCTGGCTGGAATTTGGGTAACACCCTGGAAGCGCTGCCGACTGAAACATCCTGGGGCAATCCGCTGACAACCCGGAGTTTCATGGATGCAGTCAAGGAGGCGGGATTCAATTCTGTGCGCATACCGGTCGCGTGGAGCAAGTTTACGGGCGATCCGTCCGACTATACAATCGATCCGGCCTGGCTGAACCGTGTGGAGGAGGTGGTCGATTACGCGCTGGATAACGATATGTTCGTTATCATCAACGAACACTGGGACAACGGCTGGCAGGTTCCGACGTATGCAGACTCCGCGGCCGTGAGTCAGCGCCTGGCGGCCATGTGGAAGCAGATTGCGATTCATTTCCGGGATTTCGATCATCATCTCCTGTTCGCCGGGACGAATGAAATTCACGTTCCCGACCAGTGGGGTGCTCCGACGCTGGAGAATATTGCGGTACAGAACAGTTTCAATCAGACATTCGTCCGTACCGTACGCTCCACAGGGGGATGCAATTATTACCGCTATCTGGCGGTACAGGGCTATGTCACGAATATCGATTATACGGTCAGATATTTTGTTGCCCCCGCCGATCCCGTGCCGGACAGGCTGTTTGTCGAGGTTCATTATTATGATCCCTACAATTTTACATTGAATTCCGACGACAGAATCACGCAGTGGGGCATGTATGCCACGGATCCTTCGAGAACCGAGACCTGGGCGAACGAGTCGTATGCCAACAGCCAGTTCCGGAAAATGAAAACCAATTTTGTGGACAATGGCTTCGGTGTCATCCTGGGAGAATACTGCGCAACCAACCGGACCAATCTCGGGAGCCCGGAACGCAACGAAGAGTATGCGCGCTACCGCCTGTATTACACGCAGTATATCACAAGGGCCATGGTCAGGCAGGACCTGGTGCCGTACTACTGGGATGCCGGTTATTACGGCAATCACGGATCGGGTCTATTCAACCGCAGTACCGGTGAAATCGTGGATCCCGACATCCTGGATGCCGTGGTCGATACCAGCATTGTGGATCCTGTGACGGGAATGGATAGATCGTCCCGGATCCCGGCCGGTTTTTTCCTCGGACAGAATTATCCCAATCCGTTCAACCCGAGTACGCATATCGGCTATCATCTGCCGGCCAAGTCGCAGGTTGTACTGAAAGTTTTCGATACGATCGGAAGGGAAATCGCGATGCTGGTGAACGAGCGGCAGACGGCAGGAGATCACTCCGTGCGGTTCGATGCGCACAATTGTCCCGGGGGCGTGTATTTGTATCGCATCGAAGCCGGCGGCTACCGCGATACGAGGAAACTCGTATTGCTCAAATAGAAGATTTGATATACGGCCGGGAAGTTATGCATAATGGAAGTCTTCGATTCCATTCGAGGAGAATGATGTATTCACAGTTATGGATTTAATTTGGGAGCGTTTATTATGAGTCCTTTCGAATGTGCTGTCCGAAATAAATACCCGCTGCTGACAGTCCTGATGTGGATTTTCAGTTTTTCCCTTTCAGCCGCCGGTCCGGGCAGGATCATCCTGCGGGCGGACCGGCCGGGCGCCGAAATCAGTCCGCTGTTCTACGGGATCATGACAGAGGAGATCAATTACTCTTACGAGGGCGGGCTGTACGGCGAACTGATACAGAACCGGATCTTCCGGAATACGCTGTGGGGCGGTGCGGCTCCTGCGGTCAGCGGAACCGATGACCCGGGCTTGTTTCGCAGCGAACATTACTCGATGAGCGCTTTCATCTGTGATATTCCCAACGGCAAATATATCGCGAAGCTCTATTTTGCAGAGACGTATTCCGGTATCGGCGGTCCGGGCGACCGTGTCTTCTCCTTCAATGTGATGGGGCATGAATTCAAAGATTTCGATATCTGGGTCAAAGCCGGCGGTCCCAACCGCGTGTATATCGAAACTGTATCAGTGGAAGTGACCGATGGAAAGTTCCGCATCGACTTCACACCCCGGATTGAAAATCCGACGATCAATGCGGTCGAAATCATTCCGCAGGCAGGCACTCCCGGACCGGCCGTCCGGATCCGGGCCGGTCAGGCCGATCCGTTCACGGATTCACGGGGCAATGTCTGGCAGGGTGAGAAGGGTTTTGTGGGAGGCAATACGGTCAATCATGGTCCGCTGCCGAAACTGTCCGACGCCTCGATCCCCGGAGCTCCCCACTGGTTCCCCGTGATGTCTGCCGGCGCTGAGGGCACCGCCGCCATCGACACCACCAATCCTGTCAATACTTCCGCCCTGACAACCAGTCTTAAACTGACGATTTCCAAAGTGCCCGGCGGCGGCCGTGTGGGGATCGCGAATGACGGATACTGGGGCATTCCGGTCAAATCGAACCAGTCCTATCTGTGTTCCTTCTATGCCAAAGCCTCAAAAAATTTCTCCGGGCCGCTGACCGTCTCCATCGAATCCAGCGGCGGCGATACTGTCTATGCATCCGCGGACGTCCCGGCCATTTCCGGAAAATGGAAACAGGTCAGGATCGGCCTGAAAACCGGGCAGGTCACGCCCACGGCCGATGCCCGTTTCGTGATTTCCGCCGGTTCGAAGGGTACGGTGAACTTCACTCTCGTGTCTCTGTTCCCGCCGGTGTTCGCGGAGCGCACGGGAAATGCTCTGGGTGAACGCCCCGTCACCGGATTCCGTCAGGATATCATGCAGCTTCTGGACGATATGCATCCCGCATTCCTGCGGTTTCCCGGCGGCAATTATATCGAAGGCTCCAATTTCGCGAACCGTTTCAATTGGAAAGCCATGATCGGGCCGTGGGAAACACGTCCCGGTCACATGAGCCCCTGGGGATACCGGTCCTCGGACGGACTCGGGCTCCTGGAATTCCTCGAATGGTGCGAGGAACTGAATATGGAACCGGTCGTGGGTGTTTATGCCGGCCTGCATCTCAACGGCGGCCGCGATGTCATCACCGGTGACGCATTGAAACCCTTTATCCGGGATGCGCTCGACGAGATCGAGTATATCACCGGAGATGCGACCACGGAATGGGGCGCACGCCGCGCAAAAGACGGTCATCCGGCCCCGTTCAGGCTGACCTATGTCGAGATCGGCAACGAGGACTTCCTGAATAACGGCGCCGCATCCTACCGCGGCCCGGAAGGCCGGTTTGCCATGTTCTATCACGCGATCAAGGCCAGATATCCCGATATTCAGGTGGTTGCCACAACCGATCCGGGCGTGCCTCATGACGTGATCGACATCCACCACTATATGTCACCCTATACGGCCATCCGCAATGCCCATTTGTATGACGACGCCGACCGCAAGGGCCCGAAGATCTTTGAAGGTGAATGGGCTTCCCAGGAACGCGGAACAGCACGCGGACTGACACCGTCATTCCAGTGTGCCCTGTCCGATGCCGCGTTTCTGACCGGTCTTGAGAGAAACGCCGACATCGTGATCATGTCATGCTATGCACCGTTATTCACGCGCGTGAATCCGGGCGGCAGCCAGTGGAGCACGGACCTGATCGGATACGACACCATGACCAGTTTCGGTTCGCCCTCGTACTACGTGCAGAAGATGTTCTTCAATGCAAAGGGGGACAGGGTTATCCCTGTTGACAGGATCGTTCCCCAGACGATTCCGGACCCGCTTCCCGCTCCGGAGCCCCCTCCGGCTGCAGCCGGGTTCAACCGCCGCTTCCGTCCGGACACTCCGCCCGATCCCGATGAGCCGCTATTCGCATGTGCCAGTAAAGAGGACGCTTCCGGCGATATCATTCTGAAAGTCGTAAACGTGTTTGACACGGATCAGACCCTGGCCCTTGAAATAACCGGTGCAAGCATCCATTCCGTAGCGACCGGCGAAGTCATGACGGGCGAACCCGGGGATGTCAACACCGTGGACAATCCCTTTCACACAATACCCAGGCGTTTCATCGTGACCGATGCAGGCCCGGACCGGACCCATACGTTCCCGGGGAACTCAATCACGGTCATCCGGTTCAGGACCGTGAACTGAGATGCACGATGACAGGAGATGCAATATGAAAAACCGGATTATTTTATTTTACCTCATCGGTCTCGCTGCGGTCCTTCAGGCGGCGGATCTCACCATTCAGGCCGGCAGACCGGGAAAGGCGATCAGCCCGGATCTCGTGGGTGTTTTCTTCGAGGATCTCAATTACGCGGCGGACGGCGGTCTGTATGCGGAGCTGATACAGAACCGTTCGTTCGAATACAGCCCCACAATGCAGCGGGACTGGCATCCGCTCAGGTTCTGGGAACTGGAGAAACGCGGCGGCGGGGACGGCCACATCGGTGTGGCGGATATGCGGCCGATCCATCCGGACAATCCAACCTATGCCCTGCTGACCGTTCTCGATCCGGGCGACGGTGTGGGGCTGTCCAACGGCGGATTCGACTGCATACCCATAAAAGCCGGTGAGCGGTACAATGCCTCGTTCTGGGCGTATCAGGCTTATATGGGACGGATGTGGGGACATGGAGACAACAGCAAACCCATGCGTGTAACCCTGCGCCTGGAAACGCGGGACGGAGAGGTGCTCGCGGATGCCTCTTTCAAGATCAAGGGCCGCACATGGACACGGTTCAGTGCGGCGCTCGTTCCCCCGCGTACGGTAAACGATGCACGCCTGGTCCTGCTGGCCCATGACAAAGGAGGGATATGTCTGGACATGATCTCGCTGTTCCCGGAGAAAACGTTCCGAAACCGTCCGAACGGGCTGCGAGCGGACCTGGCGCAGGCCATTGCAGATATCAGACCGAAGTTCATTCGTTTTCCCGGCGGGTGCCTGGTTCACGGACAGGGCATCCGTCAGTATTACGACTGGAAGCACAGTGTGGGCCCGGTGGAGCAGCGTTGTTCCGGCCGGAATCTATGGGGCTATGACCAGACCAGGGGATTCGGTTATTATGAATTTTTTCAGTATTGTGAAGATATAGGGGCCGAACCGCTTCCTGTGGTACCTGCGGGCGTATGCTGTCAGCATGCGGGCAGCTCACCCGGCCGGGGTCAGGAGGGTCTGCCCTTGGATGAAATGCCGTCTTATATCCAGGATGTGCTCGACCTGATCGAATGGGCCAACGGCCTGGCGGACTCGAAGTGGGGCGCCGTACGTGCTGCAGCCGGGCATCCGGAGCCCTTCGATCTCAAATATCTCGGAGTGGGAAACGAAGACGCCATCACACCGGTTTTCAGGGAACGGTTCAGCATGATTTATGAAATATTGAAGAAAAAGCATCCCGAAATTGTCGTGATCGGAACCGTCGGACCGTTCGCCGGCGGCGAGGATTATGACAATGGCTGGGCCTTTGCCAGGGAACTGAAGCTCGAAATAGTAGATGAACACTACTATATGCCTCCGCAGTGGTTCTGGGACAATCTGATGCGATACGACAGCTACCCCCGCGGCGCACCAACCGTGTATGTCGGCGAATATGCGGCCCATGATCAGGGCCGGCGCAATACACTGCGTTCCGCACTGGCCGAGGCTGCGGGTCTGACCGGTTTCGAGCGCAACGGCGATGTGGTGCTGTTTGCCTCCTATGCACCGCTGCTTTCCCGCCGCGGACATACACAGTGGCACCCGGATATGATTTACTTCGACAGCACGAACGTCACGCTTTCGGCCAACTACTACGTTCAGCAGCTCTTCGGACAGAACGGCGGTGACCGGGCACTCGAATTCGAGCTGGATGCTCCGGAAGCGGCCAGGCTGGCCGCTTCGACCGTGCTCGATTCCAAAACAGGAGATATAATAGTCAAAATCGTCAATGGGGATGACACAGCCAGGGATATTCATATCCGGCTGGAAGGACTGGATTCAGACAGTGAAATGAAGGCAATACGGACCGTTCTGACCGGTCCGGATGCGGATGCGGTCAATGAGGACGGAAAGGACCCGGTGGTCAGGCCGGAAGCGTCGGGCGTGTCCGCGGGACCGGACTTTGCCTGCAATGTTCCTGCCAATTCATTGATCATATACCGTATCGAACGATAGGCCGGAGGATACATCATGATGAAAACAAATGGATTTGTTTCCGCAATGGTCCTGATTGGATTTGCATTCCTGATCCCTGTCCAGGCCGGACCGGCACGGAATCCCGTGATCTGGGCCGACGTGCCGGATGTGGCCGTGATCCGTGTCGGCGACATCTACTATATGAGCAGCACCACCATGCACATGAGCCCGGGACTGCCCATCATGAAATCAAGGGACCTGGTCAACTGGGAGATGCTCAATTATGCCTATGACCGGCTGGTCGAGAACGACGCCATGAACCTTGAAAACGGCCAGAGCACGTACGGCCGGGGCTCCTGGGCGAGCTGCCTGCGTTATCATGAAGGGACCTTCTATGTAACCACTTTTTCCTCCACAAGCGGCCGGACCCATGTTTATCGGACAGACGACATTGAAAATGGCGGCTGGGAGGCCAACTCTTTCGAACCGTCGCTGCACGATCATTCCCTTTTCTTCGACGACGACGGACGTGTCTACATGATCTGTTCAGCCGGCGATCTGCGTCTGGTGGAGCTCGAACCGGACCTGTCCGGCATCAGGGAAGGGGGATTCAACGATGTCGTGATTCCCAATGCCAGTGCGGTGGCGGATTCCAATATCATGCTGCCCGCCGAGGGATCACAGATGCGCAAGATCAACGGCAGGTATTATGTGATGAACATCACCTGGCCCCGGGGCGGGATGCGGACGCAGATCATTCACCGCGCGGATAAAATCACCGGCCCTTATGAGGGCCGGATCGTGCTGCAGGACCAGGGCGTGGCCCAGGGCTGCCTGATCGATACACCGGACGGCCGGTGGGTTGCCATGTTGTTTCAGGACAATGGCGCAGTCGGCCGCTGTCCCTGGCTGGTGCCGGTTAAATGGGAGGACGGCTGGCCCGTTCTGGGCGTGGACGGAAAGGCGCCAATAACGATCGATATCGACGATAATCAGGAGGAACTCGCCAATATCGTGGCCTCCGATGAATTCGACCGGAAGCCGGGGGAGGCACTGCCCCTGGCATGGCAGTGGAACCACAATCCCGACAACCGCTTCTGGTCCGTCGGCGAACGCAGCGGCTGGCTTCGTCTGACCACCGGAAGGGTGGACAATGACGTGCTGAGCGCCCGGAATATGCTGACCCAGCGGACATTCGGACCGGTCAGTTCCGCGACTGTCAAAATCGATGTGTCCCGTATGAAAGACGGCGACTGCGCCGGCCTGATCGCCCTGCAGAGGCGGTTCGGCTTCGTGGGTGTGCGGATGGATGGGGAAAATAAGACGGTCGTCATGGTCAGTGTTCCTCCCGATCCGCCACGGGAGCCCGGCCGGCGCCCCCAATACAGACCACCCGAAGAAGTTGAATCCATCCCTTTGGTCCAGTCTGTCATCTATTTGAAAATCGACTGCGATTTCAGGGACCGCACGGACAAGGCCCGGTTTTATTACAGCCTGGACGGAGAAACCTGGACACAAGCCGGTTCCGTGCTTCAGATGACATACACACTGCCGCATTTCATGGGCTATCGCTTCGGCCTGTTTAATTTTGCGACAAAAAACGAAGGCGGCTTTGTGGACTTCGATTACTTTCATGTCAGCTATGATATCGGCATGGAATAGGAGCTCTCATGAATCGGTTATGGCTTTTCATTCTAATAACAGCAGCGGGACTGGCTGTCCCGTTAGCCGGCGCGGCGATGTCCGGGACCGGAACAAAATCCCGATACTGCAATCCCCTGCCCTTGATGACGGCGCCGGGCGGAAACGCTGCCGGCGATGTTACAGTGATCCGGGAGCAGGGCCGGTACTACATGTACTGCACGGGCGGCGGTGCATGGGTTTCCGATGACATGGTTGACTGGACTTTCCATCGTGTCGAGAATGTTCCTGTCGCACCCGATGTCGTGAAATACAACGGTGATTTTTACATGTGCGGCAACGACGGCCCGCTGTTCAAGGCGGACAATCCCCTGGGGCCTTTTACGAGCCTCGGAGAATGGAAGAACACACCGGATGTGGCCGGCGGATGGAACGGCGCTTTCGATATGGAAATCTACATCGATGACGACAATACACCGTATCTTTATTACTCCGGCCGCGGTGTGAGCGGCATTTTTGCCGTGCGGCTCGATCCCGATAACCTGACGCGGTTTTCCGGTCCGGTCAAACATCTGTTCGGATTCGACAGCAATCATGTGTGGGAACGGTACGGAGAGATGAATGAGTACACGGATGTTTCCTGGATCGAAGGCCCGTGGCTTCAAAAACATAACGGCAAATACTATCTCCAGTATTCTGCCTCCGGGACACAGTGGAAGACCTACGCAGAGGGATATTATATATCCGAATCGCCCATGGGCCCGTTTACCTATGCATCCAATAATCCGTTGATGCGCAAGACCGACGGCATTGTGACGGGTCCCGCGCATGGCTGCATCGTCGAAGGACCCGACGGGAATCTCTGGCAGTTCTACACCATTGTGCTCTCGAATCCGCCAGGCGGGCGGCGTATCGGCATGGATCGTATCCTCATCGGTCCGGACGGGAACATGTCGGTTACTGTCACCGAAACACCGCAATGGGCTCCCGATGCGGTGAATGATCCTGAAAAAGGGGACAGCGGTTCTGTACCCGTGACTATCAACAAGGTCCGTGCGATGAATGCGCTTTCGAAATTCTCCTCACAGCAACCGGGGCGGGATGCGGCCTATGCCGTGGACAATGTCAGCGGAACCTGGTGGGAACCGGCTCCCGACGATTCGATGCCGGCCCTGACTATCGAACTTTCGCCCGCAACGCGCTTCGATGCGGTTCAGTTGTTCGCCATCGATGGGGTTCGTCTTTTGTTTCACAGCGGGGGACGGGCATTCTGGCGGCGGTCTGCATTCACGCCTGACATTTACCGGTACAGGATCGACGGTTCCATGGATGGAGAAACGTACATCCCGGTTCTTGATCGGACCGGGAATACGGTTTCACGAAATACGGTCTTTGAGGAAATTTCGCCTGTGAAGTGCCGGTTTGTCAGACTGACACTGACAGACTGGCCCAGGTCCGCACCGTTGGGGATCATCGAATTCACGGTGTTCGGAAAACCGGCAGAGTCTTTGCCCTCAGCGCAGCCGATTCCGGAGCATCGCCAATGAAAGAAGCCGGATGTGAATCGTTCGGTTCGGCTGTCGCATGAAGCGGGATTTATAACCCATGCAAATCCAGGGTGCCGGGCCGAAAGAATTCATTCCGGGGCATTCTGTTGCATATTACAGAAAAGAATTTGTGATAAAAAAATGGAGGAGAAAATGAAATTGGCGAAACGTTTTTCAGTGGCGCTGGCTGTAATGAATGCGGTTTTGTTATTTGCAGCGAATGACAAACAGGTCCAAATCAATCGGATTGTCGTCAATGCCGATTTGGGCAGGGAAACCATCAGTAAATACATTTACGGTCATTTTGCCGAACATCTGGGACATTGTATTTACGGCGGAATTTATGTCGGGGAAGATTCTCCGATTCCGAATACACGCGGTATCCGGGATGATGTGGTTGAAGCGCTCAAAGAGATCGCTCCCAGCGTGGTGCGCTGGCCCGGCGGATGCTTTGCAGATACCTATCACTGGAAAGACGGAATCGGTCCGAAAGATGATAGGCCTTCCATTGTCAATGTCACCTGGGGCGGCGTGACAGAGGACAACAGCTTTGGCACACATGAGTTCCTGGATTTTTGCGAGCTGATCGGTGCAGAGCCCTATATCTGTGCGAACGTGGGCAGCGGCACTGTTCAGGAAACAGCAGAATGGGTAGAATATGTCAATTCAAATGCAATAAGTCCGATGACGGAGTTGCGGAAGAAAAACGGAAGGGAAGCGCCCTGGCATGTGAAATACTGGGCCGTCGGAAATGAAAGCTGGGGCTGCGGCGGGAATATGACTCCGGATTATTATGCCGATTTATTTAAAAGGTTCTCCACCTATATGCATGCAGGGCGTCCGTATCGCGTCGCAAGCGGCGGAACGGATCCTGATTTTGAATGGACGGAAACGGTTTTACAGAAAACCCAGAAATTCCGGAATCTGATTCAGGGGTATTCTTTCCATTATTATACGTTCTGTCATGGCTGGAATGACAAATCCGCTGCCACGCAATTCAATGAAAACGACTGGTTCCATACCATGAAGAACACGCTCGTCATGGAGGAACGTCTTGAGAGCCATATCGCTTTGATGGATGAATACGATCCGGAAAACCGGATTGGTTTAATCGCGGATGAATGGGGTAACTGGTTTACGGTCGAACCCGGTACGAATCCCGGTTTTTTATATCAGCAGAATACAGTGCGTGATGCGGTTACCGCCGCACTTTATCTGAATATTTTTAACAATCACGCCAGACGGGTCAAAATGGCCAACATTGCGCAATTCGTAAACGTTCTGCAGGCAATGATTCTGACAAAAGATGACCAGATCGTGAAAACACCGACCTTCTATGTGTTTAAAATGTACAAAGTGCATCATGACGCCACGCTGCTGCCCATCGATGTGACTTGTGAAGATTATGATTTTGACGGAATGACACTGCCCAGTATCAGTGCCTCGGCTTCTCGGGATAAGGAAGGTGTCATTCATGTCTCTCTCTGCAACATCGATATGCACAACAGCAGAAGTGTGGAGGTGGATTTAAGAGGCACTGCCAAATTATCCGGTTCCGGCGGTGAGATTATTACGGCACCCAAAGAAAATGATTATAATGACTTCGGAAAACCGGAGAAGGTAAACATCCAGAAATTCTCGTCTTTCAGTGTAAAAAACAATATTCTGAAAGTGAATCTGCCGGCCAAGTCGGTTGTGACCATTGCGTTGAAGAAATAATTAAAAAGAAGGAGATTTAAAAATGAAAATCAGGACACTTATTTTTTTATTGGCTGTCATCACCTGCAGTATGGGTCTGGCACAGACGGTGCCAGGTGATTCAGCTGCCGCGGAGGACTTCAAACCGGCTTCCACCAATCAGCCGGGCCGTGAATTCCCTCAGGTCAATTCAGAAGGCCGGGTGCGCGCCAGAATCTCTGCCCCCGAGGCTGTAAGAGTCCAGCTGGATATAAGCGCGGTCAAATACGACCTGACCAAAGACGAAAACGGCGTCTGGACCGGCGATTCGGATCCCCAGGACGAAGGATTTCACTACTACCAGCTCTGGATCGACGGGGCTGCGGTACCCGATCCCGGCAGCCTGTATTTTTATGGTGCAAGCCGCTGGGGAAGCGGTATCGACATTCCCGCCCAGGATCAGGACTTCTATGCACTCAGGAACGTGCCTCATGGTCAGATACGGGAGCAGCTTTATTTTTCCAAAAGCAATGACACCATGCGCCGCTGCTTCGTGTATACGCCGCCCGGTTATGATACGGACATCAGCATGCGCTATCCCGTGCTGTACCTGCAGCACGGCGGCGGCGAGGACGAGACCGGCTGGCCCAATCAGGGAAAAACCAATCTCATCATGGACAATCTGATTGCTGAAGGCAGGGCCAGATCCTTTATTATCGTCATGGACAACGGCACCTGGCGCTGGCCTGAAAATGTACCCCGGCCCAAGCCGGGCGAGCGTCCCAGCGGCCCATGGCCTCCCAAAGGGTGGGCAGACGGTTTTATGAAAACCCTGCTGGAAGACATCATCCCCATGATCGATTCCAATTACCGAACCCTGGCGGATCCAGAACACCGGGCCATGGCCGGACTGTCCATGGGCGGCATGCAGACACGGGTCATCACCCTGGCCCACCCCGAACTGTTTTCCTATATCGGTATGTTCAGCGGTGGCAGCATCAGTCCCGAAGACGTGAAGAATGCACCCGGTTTCAAGGAAAATATCAAACTGGTTTTCGTCAGTTACGGCAGCCACGAACTCGAGAATCCCAGACGCGGTTTCGGCGGCGATCCCAAAGCCAATACCGGGGCTCTCGAAGAAATGGGCATCAAGACGCATTTTTATGTCTCCCCCAATACAGCGCATGAATGGCAGAGCTGGCGGCGCGGCCTGCATGAATTTGCGACATACCTGTTTCAGGAATAAAGGAGAAGAATGATGAAACGGAACAATTTTAGATTCACGGTTACAATGCTGATTTTGTGGGGTTCGTTGTGTTTCGCACAGACAGACACGACCCAAATCAAGGACGACTTCAAACCCTCAACCCTGAATCAGCCCGGTCAGGATTATCCGCAGGTCAATTCGCAGGGCTATGTTCGATTCAGCATCAAAGCACCCGAAGCACAAAGTGTCAGCGTAAGCCTTGGAGGGGGCACTCCTTTGGCAAAGAACGAAGAGGGGATCTGGACGGGCACCACGAAGGGCCCGGAGGATGAAGGCTTTCACTATTACCATCTGACCGTCGACGGCGGGACATTCAACGATCCGGGCACCCTGAACTTTTACGGGTCCACGCGATGGGAAAGCGGTATCGAAATTCCCGCGCATGACCAGGATTTCTATGCCCTCAAGGATGTTCCCCACGGCCGTGTGCAGCAGATACTTTTCCCCTCTGCGAGCACCGGCACCTCCCGCAGGGCCTTTGTATACACGCCGCCCGGATACGACAAGGAACTGACAAAACAATATCCGGTGCTGTACCTGCAGCACGGATGGGGCGAGGATGAAACCGCCTGGAGCAACCAGGGCCATGCCAATCTCATCATGGACAATTTGATCGCTGAAGGCAAAATCAAGCCCTTTCTGATTGTGATGACTTACGGCATGACCAATGAAATCAAGTTCGGCGGTCTCAGGAATTTCGATATCAAACCGTTTCAAACGGTTCTCGTGGATGAGCTGATTCCCTATGTCGACGCCAACTTCCGCACATTATCCGATCAGCCCCACCGCGCCATGGCCGGCCTGTCCATGGGCGGCATGGAGACCAAGACGATCACCCTGGCCAACCTCGACAAGTTTTCGCACATCGGTCTTTTCAGCGGCGGCTCTTTTTCCATGGAGGATGTCGACAAAACACCCGGTTTCATAGACAAGGTCAAACTGGTTTTCGTCAGTTTCGGCAGCCGTGAGCTTGAAAATCGAAGCGGCAGACGGGGCGGTTTTTTCGGTGATCCCAAGGCGAATGCAGACGCGCTGAAACAGGCCGGCATCAACAGTGTCTTCTATATATCCCCGAGCACGGCCCACGAGTTCCTGTCATGGAGACGGAGCCTGTATGAATTCGCTCCGTTATTGTTTAAATAGAAATCGAAGAACAAGGAGATGAAATGTCGAAGCAACCGAACCTGAACCGGATTTTTACTGTTACCGTATTTTTGCTTATGCTCTGCGGGATGCCCGTCTGTTCTCAATCACCGCTCGATCCGGATGCGGTCGTGGAACAGATTGCAACCCAGATTCTGCAACCGGAGGGACCGGTGTGGAAAGAAGGCACCGGTTTGCTGTTTTCCGATATACGGGGCAACAAAATTTACCAATGGACGCCGGAAAACGGAAAGGAAGTCTATCTGGATCCCTCCTACAATACCAACGGACTGACTTTCGATCTGGAAGGGCGCATGGTTGCCGGCCAGATGGGCCTGAGGAGAATTGCGCGGTTTGAAGATGACGGATCGCAAACGTCACTTGCGGACCAATACGAGGGCAAGAAACTCAACAGCCCCAATGACCTGGTTGTCAAATCGGACGGCGCCATATTTTTTACGGATCCGGATTTCAATATTCCCTGGGGACAGTCCAAGGAGCTCAGTTTCAACGGGATTTACAGAATCAGTCCTTCGGGCGCGCTTCAGCTTCTGACTTCGTCTTTGACCCTCCCCAACGGCATCTGCTTTTCTCCCGATGAATCCCGGCTCTATGTCAATGATTCGCAGGCGCATAAAATATATGCATGGGATGTGACAGACGATTCGACCATTACCAACAAACAGTTGTTGTACACCATTCCCGTAAACGGATACGCGGACGGCATGAAGATCGATGCGGACGGAAATATTTACTGTACGTGTTCATCGGCTGTCTGGGTTGTATCGCCTTCGGGGGATCTTCTCGGGAAAATCGATTTGCCCCCGAGTGTATCGGCATCCAACTGTGCATGGGGTGAAAGCGACAATAAAACCCTTTTTATCACGGCGGGCAGTTCGGTCTATCGGGTAAGACCGCTTCTTTCAGGGATCGGGGACCGCGGAGGAGTTCTACCAGCGGAATTCGGTCTGCTCCAGAACTTTCCCAATCCGTTTAATCCGTCGACCATGATCCGCTTTGATTTATGTTCTCCGGAAATGGTCACGCTGAAAATATACAACAGTATCGGCGAAGAGATCGAAACAGTGGCTCATGGGCATTTGCCCGCGGGGAATTATCAATTTCATTGGTCCGCGGACGGCCTGGCAAGCGGCATCTATCTGTATTCATTGCAGGCGGGAAAGTTCCATGACTGTAAAAAGATGATTGTTCAAAATTAGGGAGTTCGTAAAAATAATGGATCGACTTACTCGAGATAGTCAGCGATAACCCGGGTAGGGAATACGGTCCGCATCGAGGAGTGAAACCTGATGAGAAACACCATACTTCCATTCATGTTGTCATGCGCCGTATTTATCGGAACGGCAGGCATTCTTCCGGCCCAAACCGGAACCGGTGTTTTTGAACCCACGTTCGAATCGCTGGAGAAATCCGATCCTGTGCCCGAATGGTTCAAAGATGCGAAGTTCGGCATCTATTTTCACTGGGGCGTGTACTCGGTTCCGGCATTCGCCAATGAATGGTACCCCCGCAGCATGTTTATCGAAGGTTCTCCGGAAAACAAACATCATATCATCACTTACGGGGAAATATCCGGATGGCCGTATGACCATTTCATCACAGGCGACGAAGACCGGGAGGGGAATTTCGTTCAGTTCGCGCCGAAGTTCAAGTCGGAAGGGGGACAGTTCGATCCGGATGAATGGGCGCAGTTGTTCGCAGATGCGGGTGCGAAATTCGCGGGGCCGGTGGCCGAGCATCACGACGGATTCTCGATGTGGGCCAGCAAGGTGAATCCCTGGAACGCGAAAGACACGGGCCCCGGACTGGATCTGGTCGGTCTGCTCACGGACGCCATCCGCAAAAAAGGCATGAAAATCATTCTCTCCATGCATCATGCATACAACATCACCGGATACTATGACGCGGTGCCGCAGTCAGACAATCCGGAACTGCAAATGCTGTACGGGCAGCAGGGAAAGGAAAAGAATGAAGCCCTGTGGCTGGACAAGCATCTGGAAATCATGGATATGTACCGGCCCGATATCATCTGGCAGGATTTCAACCTGCACGTGATATCCCGGTCCGTACTTCTCGAATTTTTATCCGCCTATTATAACCGGGCCGCAGGCTGGGGAAAAAAAGTGGTCGCCACATACAAGGACGGCCTGAATACCCGGTGTGCGGTACTCGATTATGAGCGTGGCGGCCCGGCCGATATCACGGACAATTATTGGCTGACGGATGATGCCATCAGTTCATCGAGCTGGTGCTACACCGAGGGTATCGGATATTATTCCAACAAACAGGTTCTTCATGGTTTTATCGACCGGATCAGCAAGAACGGCAACCTGCTGCTCAACATATCACCGATGGCGGACGGCACCATACCGCAGGAACAGAAAGACATTCTGCTGGCCATGGGTGACTGGCTCAAAAAATACGGCGAAGCGGTATATGCGACCCGTGCATGGGAAAAATACGGGGAAGGTCCAGTTAAAATGGGGGCTGCGCACGGGGTGATGGGTCCCCCACGTGAAGGTACAGCCGGGGATATCCGCTTCACCCGGTCGAAAGACAACAGGACACTGTACGCCATTTTGCTCGGCTGGGAACAGGGGCAGAAAACAGTCGAACTGAAATCCCTGTCTTCAGGCAGGATCGACCTGAGAACGCTGAAATCCGTCGAACTCATCAATGACGAAGCGGGAAAATACCTGCCGTTGACATTTCTGCAGAAGGAAGAAGCATTGCTCGTTTATCTGCCTGAACGCCCCTTCGAAGAACTGGCGTACGTGTTGAAACTTCGATTCGACGGGAAAATTCCGGCACTGGATCGCTATGCGGACCTGGATTGCGCTCCCCATTATTATCTCGTTCCGCAAGGGAATGAGGGCAGTCTCGTTCTGGATTCGGACCTGACACTGACGGGCGACAGAAAAACATGGACAAGCCAGTGGAAACTGGAAACCGCCGGCAGAGGCATCTATAAAATCATGAACCGCGGAGACGGCCGGAAGGTGATCACGTGTTCAGCTCCCGGTCACAACCTGAGCCTCTCGGAATGGTCAGGCCATGACAGCCAGTGCTGGAAAATTGAAGATGCCCGCAGCGGATTGTTTCACATATCCTGCAGGGAATTTCCGGCGATGCGGTTATGCATGGATTCTGTCGAGGTTGACGGTGCCAAAGCCGTGGCAGTGCATTCCACAGCAGAACCGTTCTGTAAATGGAGATTCATGGAAGTCTGTGAGATGAAGCAGGAAGCGTTTAAGCCGCATGTGATTCCCGGAACCATCGAGGCCGAAGATTTCGATACCGGATGCCGGGGCGATGCGTTTTATGACAGGGACGAGAGGAACGAAGGCGGGGCGTACCGTCCGGATGAAGGGGTGGATATCGAGCGATGCGCAGCCGGCGGATACAATGTGGGCTGGACCCGTCACGGGGAATGGATGGCCTATACCGTGACTGTCGACCAGCCGGCCGTGTACCGGGTTTCCATTTCCGTCGCTTCTTCCTACGACAGCGGCAAACTGCATCTGGAATGTGATGGTGAGGACAGAACCGGGATTATCAATGTCCCCAATACGGCTGGTTTCCAAAACTGGGAAGCCATCCGGACAACGGTTAAGCTGGATGCCGGTGAACAGGTGCTGAAACTGGCTGTGGACGGTGATTTGTTCAATATCGATAAAATGGTTTTTGAAGAAATTAAATGATGTTATATATAGATTGAAGCCGTTTGGATTTGATACTGTGATAAAAATGGAAAATGAATGTAAATCAAAGGAGAAGTCATTCAAATGAAAAAAGTCGTCGTAACCGGTGCCGGCGGATTTATCGGCGGACATCTTGTACAAAAACTGAAAGAAACGGGCCATCAGGTTCGTGCTGTCGATATCAAGCCGATGACCCGGTGGTATCAGATCATCCCCGGCGTGGAGAATCAGGTGCTTGATCTCAGGATCAGGGAAAACTGCATGCAGGCGCTGGAAGGAATTGAGGACGTGTTCAATCTGGCCGCGGATATGGGCGGCATGGGATTTATCGAAACGCACAAGGCCGACTGCATGCTGAGCGTGCTCATCAATACCCATCTCCTGATGGCCGCCCGTGATCTTGGTGTGCAGCGGTATTTTTATTCATCCTCAGCCTGCGTGTACAACGGGGAGAAACAGACCGATCCGGATAATCCGGGACTCAAAGAATCCGATGCGTATCCGGCGCTCGCAGAAGACGGATACGGCTGGGAAAAACTGTTCAGCGAAAGGATGTGCCGGCATTTTACGGAAGACTTCGGACTGATCACCCGTGTCGCGCGCTTCCACAATGTGTACGGACCCTTTGGAACATACGACGGCGGACGGGAGAAGGCCCCGGCGGCGATTTGCAGAAAGGTCATCGAGGGCGAGTTATACGGCAAAAAAGAAATTATCATCTGGGGAGACGGTCATCAGACGAGAAGCTTCATGTATATCGATGACTGCATCAGGGGGATACTGGACATCATGGCCAGCGATATCGAAGAGCCGATCAATCTCGGCAGCGCAGAAATGGTTTCGATCAATCAGCTTGTCGATTATGTGGAGGGAATTGCAGATCACCGGCTCGAAAGGAAATACGATTTGGATGCACCCAGGGGAGTGCGGGGGAGAAACAGCGACAACACCCTGATCAGGCAATATCTGGGCTGGGAGCCGTCCATACCGTTGAAAGAGGGATTGAAAAAGACATATGACTGGATCAAAGAACAGATGATCGGGAACAAGGGAAAAGATTCAGATGATGTGGTATTCAACAAATATTAAGGACAGATTGACGGATGAAAAATAAAAAAGTCATGGTCAGCGGCTGTTATGATCTGCTGCATGGCGGCCATGTCGCATTTTTTAAAACAGCATCTCAATTCGGCGATCTTTATGTGGCTGTCGGAACCGATGAAAACCTGCAGCTTCTGAAAGGGAAACGGCCGCACTTTTCACAGGAAGAAAGAATTTATTTGATCAATTCCATCCGCTATGTCAGGGAAGCCTTTGTCGCCATCGGATCGGGAATGCTGGATTTCGTGCCGGATATGGAACGGATCAAACCGGATATTTTTATCGTGAACCGCGACGGCCATACGCCGGAAAAAGAGCAATTATGCAAAAAACTCGGTGTTGAATACAAGGTGCTGGAACGGATCCCCGAAAACGGATTGCCGGCCCGTGCCAGTTCATGGATCAAAAAAGAGCTGAGGTTCCCTTACAGGATCTGTATCAGCGGCGGCTGGATGGATCAGCCGTGGGTTTCGGAAATCTGTCCCGGCAGTGTCGTTGTCGCGCAAATATGGCCGGACCGGGATTTCAACGACCGTTCCGGGCTGGCCACCAGTTCGAGGAGGGTGGCCATCGACCTCTGGGGCGACCGGTTTCCGGATGGGGATCCTATAAAAAATGCAAGACTCTTATTTGGTGCGGAAAATCCGCCGGGTTCGGCCTATATCTCCGGGTCACAGGATCACATCGGGCTTCTGAATCCGGGGATAAGCCGGCTGTTTTACAACGGCGGTTACTGGCCGGAAAAAATCGATTCGACGGTGGACAAGGATATCTGTGACTGGCTTTCAACTGTGCTTCATCTGGTGCCTCTGAAACCGAGACCGGACGGATATAATCCGGTCCGGGAAAAACGGCTGACGAAAGAAAATGTCCGGGAACTCGGTGAGGCGGGCGAACAATGCTGGCGGAGCATATGCAGAATGGACATTGCCGGCCTGGGTGAATCCATGACGAGAACGCTGTATGCATGGAAGAAAATACTGCCTTTGACAGTATCCGATTCTCTGTTAAAGGACATTGAGACCGGTTATTTGCGGAATTATCATGGCGCGATAACATCGGGAAGCGGCGGCGGTTATGTTGTGGTCGCTTCCGAAAAAGCGATACCGGGTGCCATACGGATAAAAATCAGATATTGACCGCCGTGATATACTGGTGTTGTATAAAGAAAATCAGAATCGTATTGAACGGAGATATAATGAAAAAATCAGCCATTTCCATTATTGCCGCTGGATTTGCTGTGGCCCAGACATTGACAGGTCAAAATGAGACACTCATGAAACTTTGGTACGACCGACCCGCGGCACAATGGGTCGAAGCGCTGCCCGTGGGCAACGGCCGCCTGGGCGCGATGGTGTTCGGGATCCCTTCAGAGGAACGGATACAGCTCAACGAGAATACAATCTGGGCCGGCCAGCCGCACCGGAACGACAATCCGGATGCGAAAGCGGCCCTGCCTGTGGTCAGAAAACTGATTTTTGAAGGAAAGTACCAGGAGGCGCATGAACTCGTCGGCCGCAGCTTCATCAGCCGGAATTCGCAGGGGATGTGCTATCAGACGGCCGGCAACCTGAAGCTCACGTTTCCCGGGCATGAAAATTATACCGGTTACTACCGTGAATTGAATCTCGAGACCGCAGTAACGACCGCCCGCTACGAGGTCGATGGCGTGACATATACCCGTGAAGTGTTCGCGTCATTTCCGGACCAGGTGATTGTTCTGAGACTGACGGCGAGCGAACCCGCGTGCATCGGTTTTACGGCCTCACTGAACCATCCGTCGAATGTAAATAGTTCAACTGACGGCGGCAATATTCTGAAAATATCCGGAGTAACAACCGACTGCGATTCCATCAAAGGGGCCCTCGCGTTTCAGGTCCAGGTAAAAATAGTGACCGAAGGGGGATCCGTGTCAGCGAATGACAGCAGCATCGTTGTCGACAGGGCGGATGAGGCCACCTGCTTTATCTCGATTGCATCGGATTTTGTCAATTATCATGATATCAGTGCCGATGCCGGAGAACAGGCGGACCAATACCTGCAGAATGCGCTCCAAAAACAGGCCGGCCAAATCATGAAGGACCATATCGCCGACTATCAGGGTTATTTTAAACGGGTCAGCCTGGATCTGGGCGTCACGGATGCCGTGAAAAATCCCACAGACATCCGTATCGCAGAATTCGCTGAAGGAAACGATCCGCAGCTGGCGGTTCTGTATTTTCAGTTCGGCCGTTACCTGCTGATTTCTTCGTCCCGGCCCGGGGGGCAGCCGGCCACGCTGCAGGGACTCTGGAACGACCGGCTGCGCCCGCCCTGGGACAGCAAATACACCATCAATATCAACACGGAAATGAATTACTGGCCTTCCGAGACCACGAATCTCAGCGAGATGAACGAGCCGCTGGTCCAGATGCTTCGCGAACTGTCCGAGACAGGCAGGCAGACGGCCAGGGACATGTACGGCGCGGACGGCTGGGTCGTTCATCACAACACGGACATCTGGCGGATGAGCGGCCCGATAGACGGCGCTTTCTGGGGGCAATGGCCCATGGGCGGCGCCTGGCTCTGCCAGCATCTGTGGGAAAAGTATGCATTCAGCGGGGATACAGATTATCTTGAAACGGTCTATCCGGTTCTGAAAAGCGCGGTCGAATTTTACCTGAGTTTTCTGGTGGAAGAACCGGAGCATGGATGGCTCGTGGTGTGCCCGTCGGTTTCTCCGGAAAATGCACCTTCCTGTCATCGCCGGTATTCCATTGCGGCCGGAACGACCATGGACAATCAGCTGCTGTTCGATTTGTTCACCCGGACCATACGGGCTGCGGAAATTTTAAAAAAGGACAGTGCGTTCGCTGCACGGGTCGGAGACACGCTTAAAAAATTGCCGCCCATGCAGATCGGCAAACACGGTCAGCTGCAGGAATGGATGCAGGACTGGGATGATCCGGAGGACCATCACAGGCACGTGTCCCATTTGTACGGCGTATTCCCGGGCAGCCAGATCTCACCGTACCGGACACCGGAACTGTTCGATGCAGCCCGCACGTCGCTCATCTTTCGCGGGGATCCTTCGACAGGCTGGTCCATGAACTGGAAAATCAATCTCTGGGCCCATTTTCTGGACGGCAATCATGCATACAAACTGATTCAGGAGCAGATCAAACCGGCGCAGTTCCCGAACCCGGAAGGAGACGGATTCATCGAGCAGGGCGGAACCTATGCCAATCTCTTTGATGCGCATCCCCCATTTCAGATCGATGGTAATTTCGGCTTTTCGTCCGGAATCGCCGAAATGCTGGTGCAGAGTGACGACGGCTGCATCGATATTCTGCCCGCGCTTCCCGATGTGTGGAAAACCGGAAGCGTGTCCGGACTGCGGGCCAGGGGCGGATTTGAGATACAGAAACTCTCATGGGAGAACGGCCGGCTGACCGGACTGGCGGTCAAATCGAATCTGGACGGCAACTGCCGGATTCGTGTGCATTGTCCGGTGCGGGCGGAAGGTGACGTTTCCCTGAAACCGGCAAAGAAGAAGAATCCCAATCCGTTTTACCGGATTCCCGAAATCAGGAAGCCGATGATTTCGAAGGAGGCCGGATTGAACGCAGTCGAAATGCAGCCGGTTTTTGTTTATGATCTGCCTGCGAAGGCGGGAAAAACCTATACGATTCTGCCAAAGGAAACGCCCTGACCGTGAATCTGGACAGCGGGCACATTCCCCGCGGCCTGCCGCGGGGAGCTTCAATCCCTTGATGATGCGTGTCCGTACAATGACGAGGGATGTGGATAAAATGAAAATATTCGATTCGACATGGAAAACCGCTGCAGCATGGATTGTTATACTGACGATTTTTCTGATTATGTGTGCAAAGAAGGAAAAGGGTGGTGAAATCCTGGCCGTTGTGGGAGACAGGAAGATTACAGCGGATGAATTTATGCGGCGGGCGGAATTTACGGTGCGTCCCGCGTACTGCAGACAGAACTCCGGTACGGACAAGACGATTATTCTCAATTCGCTCATCGCGGAAAAACTGGCCGCATTCGAGTCGGGAGAAGACAATGCGCTGGCCCGGAATCCATCGTTCAAGGCCTACATCCGCGGCAGAAAAGAGCAGATGATGCGCAATGTGCTGTTCGGCCGGATCGCCGCAGATAAAATCAGGCCGGACACTTCCGAACTGAACACTCGATACCGGATGGCAGGCAGAGAGTATCACGTGGCATATTGTACGATCGGCGGGGATCTGGTCCGGTTTGCAGAGGAGCAGGAAACGATTTCCGGGGCCGGTTTGTTCGATGCGGTTTACCGGAAAGCGGGCGGTCTGGGCCCGCCGCCTGAAAGAACGGTCTCATGGGAGTCGGAGGAAAATCCGGCAGTTCACCGGGCCCTGTTTTCCGAAGTGCTTGTCAGGGACCAGGTGATCGGACCGGTGCAGGTCGATGAGGAGCAGTTCCTGATGCTCAAAGTGCTCGGATGGGTCGACCGCCCGGCTGTCACGGATTCCGGGGTCCGGCAAAGAAACGATGACGTGGTCGAGGCCTGGGAACGGGAAAAGGCGGAGGCTGTCTGGGATAATTACGTGTATGACCTGATGAAAAACAAACGCCTGGATTTCGATCCGGACATGTTCGGTAAAATGGCGGCGCTGTTCAGGCCCATGGTGATGCGGCCCCGTCCGAATGCCCTGCCTTTCATGAATCAGAACAAATTGCCGGAGATGCAGCAGGCCGTGATCGATTCAGTCAGAAGGGAAATGAACAAACAGGAATTCGAGGGCGGGCCTTTTTTTACCTTTGACGGCAAGACCTGGACCGTGGCAGATTTCCTGGAGATATACGCATCGCACCCCCTTGTTTTCCGGAAAAGCAAGTTCAGTGAAAGCGAATTCCCGGAACAGTTCAAATTTGCGGTCGCAGATCTGATGCGGGATCAAATCATCAACCGGGAGGCCTATGCCAAGGGGATCGACCGGCTGCCGTCCGTTCAGGCATATGAACATATGTGGCAGGACGCGCTGATGGCCAAATATCAGCAGTACATGTACTTACAATCCCGGAACACGGCCATGCCCTCCGCCAACGCATCGCCAGCGGATATCGAACGCATTCTCGACGATTATCTGAATCCCTATACCGACAGTCTGTTTGTTCAATACAGTGATAGGATCCGCATCAACATGCCGGTATTCGAAAGTATCAGACTGACACGCATCGATATGGTCGCCCTGAACCGGAACGTACCCTACCCGGAGACGGTTCCGTCTTTTCCGATGCTGACCAACAAAAGTCGGTTGAACTTTGGGACGAGGGTGGAATAGCAAGCTGCGTCATCTCATGAAGACATAGAATGGATTTTGATACAGAATGGATGATATAAAGATGCTCCAAACGCTGATATCCGGCTCTGGCGTCGGATCAAATGCTAAATCAAGTATTCCGGCCGTTCGTTCATTTTATTGGATCTACGCAATATGGTGAAACAATAGTGCATAATGGCTTGTATTCTGTTCAGTTAATCGATATAATAAGTGTATTAATGAAAATTGTTATTTACAGTCAATCCATTGCAGTGTCATGAATAACGAACGGGAGAATAAAATGACTCATTTTCGTATATCGTCCTCGGAAATTTGGTTTTTTTGCCTAGTTCTGATTCTGAATATCATGCCGGGCGCATCGTCTGCACGACATGGGACCAATGATGATTTCGGAGACACAGCCGTGACCGTGGAGGCGGAATCGGGCCGGATCGGCAGCGATTTTGCGGTACGGAAAAACGGCGACATTACCTATGTGACAACGCTCAGTAACTATACGGGGCAAACCAGTCCGGAAGATACGAACAGAGTCATCACGTACCGGGTCACGTTTCAGGATTCCGGAAATTACAACCTGTTCGTCAGGCTACGCGTCGGTTCAGGCTCCTATGATGATGACAGCTTCTTCTATGCAAGGGGCTTCGGTGAAAAAAACGTGGCTGCAGGATCGGACTGGGTCTTTATCAACGGGCTTGCAGGCGCCGGATTTTCGAGCCCGTCCGAAGTTGTGGACGAAACGGGTACGGCCGGTTCGGAGGTGTGGAAATGGGTGAATGTTTCCAAAAACCTGTACTCAGGCGCTTCTCCGGAAGGGGCTTTTTCCGTTGAGACCGGAGATCTGACACAAACGTTTTACATCGCCAGCCGTGAGGATGGATTATGGATCGACAAGATGGCCTTCGGAAAGTCCCATTTGTATTTTACGGTCGATGCACTCGATAACGGGCTGCCCGGTTCGGTAACCAAACCCGAACCCGATTCCAGCCTGTTTTACCAGGGACCGCCTCTGGCGGAAGGCGCGTCGAAATTACTGGGCAATGTCAGGGGCCTGCGTGACGATAATTTTGCCAATTACTGGAATCAGCTGACGCCCGGGAACGAGGGGAAATGGGGCTCCGTGGCCACAACGAGCGATACATTACATTGGAACTGGAGCGGTCTGGATAATCTGTACAACTATGCACAGGAACACGATCTGTTCTTCAGGGATCATACATTGATCTGGGGAAACCAGCAGCCGGTCTGGATTGAAAATCTGGATTCCACCCTGCAGATTCAATACATCCGCGCATGGTTCAGGATGATGGGGGAAAGGTATCCTCTAATGGATATGGTCGATGTGGTCAACGAACCGCTGCACGATCCGCCTAGGGGTGCGACAAACGGCAATTATATTCAGGCCCTGGGGGGAAACGGTGAAACAGGATGGGACTGGGTCATCAACGCGTTTCAACTGGCCAGGCAGTTCCTGCCGAACACGCAGCTGCTGCTCAATGAATACGGCATCATCAACGACAACACGGCCACGACGAATTATCTTAAAATTATCGATTTGCTGAAAGAAAGGGGACTTATCGACGCCATCGGCGTGCAGGGTCACCGTTTTGAGCTTGAATATGCGAATGTCAATACCCTGAAAAACAACCTGGACAGGCTGGCCGCGACAGGCCTGCCGGTCTATATCACCGAAATGGATCTGGGCAATCTGAAAAATGAAGGGACACCGGATGATGATCAGCAGTTACAGCTTTACCAGAAGATATTTCCGGTATTGTGGGAGCATCCGTCGGTCAAAGGCATCACGCTCTGGGGATACCTCGAAGGCCAGATGTGGCAGACGACCTGTCATCTGGTGCTGAGTGACGGCTCCTGGCGGCCCGCGCTCGATTGGCTGGCCAGGTATATTCAGGATAATCCAATGGGAGTGCTGCATTCAACAGATGCAATACCGGAGGATTTCCGCCTGGAACAGAATTATCCCAATCCGTTCAATCCGGCCACACATATCCGGTTCAGCGTGATGAAATCCGAAAACATCAGTCTTAAAATTTATGATATTCTGGGCCGGGAAGTCATTGCCCTGATTGACGAGAGTTTAATGCCAGGCGTTTATCATGTCACCTGGGATGCAAGAAATACTCGAGGTATCCCGGTGGAGAGCGGCACCTATTTTTACAGATTGTCGGCGGACGGCCGGATTATGACACAGAAGATGCTGCTGTTGAAATAGCATCAGGCGAATCCGGTTCAGGCATGATACAGGCAACAATTCCGATCGAACGGATCATTCGATTCAACAGGTGAAATGAACTGTCCGGTCGTTGTTGTCGATGATGAGGGCAAGGAGGCTTTTCCCTAAAAACCGGCGGTTGATGCGTATGAATTTTGCAGATTCATGATCCAGACTATTTATTGGTTTTACGCAATCCGGTTAATAAATAGTAAAATGTGGCTTGTTTTCTATTAATAAGTTTACTAAACTCATTTATTCTTAGTCTCAGATATTTACATTCAGAGGAGGTACAAGATGAGCTTAAAGCGGATTGCTCTGCTATCATCTGTTCTCATGTTAACAGTAAGTGTGTTTGCCCAGGTTGATCCCGGCACCGGAGATCTGACACACTCTTGGACCTTCGAGGACGGGACGGCCAATGATTATATCGGTGGTGTGAACGGCACACTGATGGGAGGGGCAGTGATCGAGAATGGTGCACTCGTCACAGCCGAACTGGACCAGTATCTGGATCTGCTCGCCGAGGACGTGGCCCTGCAGACGTATCCGGAGTTTACCTGTGAGATTTTATTCCAGTCTTTTGAGGGCCAGAACACGAGTTATTACATGTTTTTCTATTTTGGGGATACACAGAATGGCGGCGGTTATAACGGCTATTTCATGACACCCGCGAGGGGGGACAACGTGAGCCGTGCTGCGATTTCGTGCTGGTCGGATCCTCCCTATCAGGGTGAATCCGGCGCAAACGGTCCGGAATGTGATGACGGGCTGCTTCATCACATGGTGAGCACCCTGGACAATAAGGAAATTACCTTATACGTCGATGGTGTGGAGACTGCGCGTACGGCTTTATTGGCGAAGAATACAATTGATGCCCTGCTTCCTGTCTATTGTTATTTATCCAAGAGCGGTTATACAGGTGATGCGACGTGGAGAGGCATGATATATGAATGCAATATTTACAGCCGGGTCCTGACTTCCGATGAAATTCTTTTCCTCGCCCGGAAAAATGGCATCACTGCTGTCAATGAAAAACGACCGATGGCCAGTTTGCCCCAGGCATATGGCCTGTTGCAGAACTATCCGAATCCGTTTAATCCGAACACGACCATTACCTTCAATCTGGAACAAAGATCCAGGGTTAGGATCACGGTCTGCGACATGCTCGGCCATCAGGTGGCTGAACTTTTGAACGAAGTCAGGGATGCAGGTCAATCCAGCGTTCAATTCGACGGCTCCGACCTCTCCAGCGGATTGTATCTGTGCAGGATGCAGAGCGAAGACCGGCAAATTTACACAAAGAAGATGATGTTATTAAAATAAATAGTTGTTTACCTGTTACTTGCTCGATAAAGTTCTGTCACTGCAGGAATAGTGGATGCACTTCGGGAGTGTCGGAAATTTTACAAAGAGCCATGGTTAGAAGGAAACATGATTCAGACAGCTCCGAGCAGTATTCAATGTAGTAAGATAATCGGACGATACGGGGGGACTGCAATATAAAACAGTTTTTATCTGTGTCTGTTTTGTAATACAACCGCTGCTGCAAGGTACAATAACAACATGTGATACAGTCCGGGTGATTTCTATTATAGATAATAATTCCTATCCTGGATTTGTGAATTGTGTTAATGGTATCCATCATGCGTGACACTCTAATTGGAGGATTAAGGCTATGAAGCGAAACCGTTATCCGGTGATTGCGGCCTTGTTGGCGCTCTGCATGCTTTCCGGCGCTGGCCGGCTCGCAGCGGGCACGACGGGAAAAATCGTGGGAACGGTGATCGACCGTTCCACCCGGGAGCCGTTGATCGGAGCAAACGTCATCCTGGTCGGCACGACCGTGGGAACGATGACCGACGCGGACGGGAATTTTATTGTCATCAATATCCCACCGGGCACTTATTCGGTGAGTGTCAGCATGATCGGTTATAAAACATTGATCACCGAATCCGTGAAACTGTCGATCGATATGACCACGACCCTCGACGCCGAGCTTGAATCAACCGTGATCGAGGCGGGCGAGGTGGTGACCGTGGTAGCGGAGCGTGCTATGGTTCAGAAAGATATGACCTCGTCTCTGTCCAGTGTGAGCGCGGATGAGATCAAGGACCTGCCGGTACAAAGCATAGAGGACGTTCTCGAACTCCAGGCCGGTGTGGTCCGTACAGGCGGTCAGATGCATATCCGGGGCGGCCGTTCGAGTGAAATCGCATACTGGGTGGACGGCGTGTCCACCACGGACGTGTTCAACGGATCGAGCGGCGTAACCGTGGAGAATTCAGCCATCCAGGAACTCCAGGTAGTGAGCGGTACGTTCAATGCAGAGTATGGACAGGCCATGTCGGGCATCGTCAAAGTAATCACGAAGGAGGGCGGCAGCAGGCTTACGGGCGATATCACCGCATATGTGGGGGATTACGTGAGTACGGATCCGGCTTTCAGCCTGCTCAAGCGTGTGGATGTCGTGACAGATGCCTCTGGGATTCAGCATGCAGTCGGTGTGCCCGATAATCCGCTGAATCGGTTCAACCCCATTTACAACATGGAATACAACCTCAGCGGACCGGTTCCATATACAGGCGGCAAACTCACTTTTTTCACCAACGGCCGCTACCTTTCGAACGAAGGTTATCTCTACGGAAGGCAATGGTTTACTCCTTACGGTAATGCGGGGGACAGTTCATTCGTGTCGATGAATCCATACGAACGCATCTCGGCCCAGGGCAAACTGAGCTATAAAATCACCAACAGCATCGTCCTCCGATACAATGTATTCTGGAACCTCTCCAGGAATGACAGGACTTACTCGAAGGCCTACACGTATGTTCCTGATGCCCTGCCCATGCAGGAGCGAAACGGATTTACGCATATTTTTGAGCTGAACCATATGCTTTCGCCGAAAACTTTCTATGAACTCCGGGTCAACCGTTTTTACAGTGAGTTCAATCAATACCTGTATGAGAATCCTTATGCAAAGCCGGATTATATCGCAGTCCAGGTCACGGATTCCACGACAGGACGCATCAGCAACGAATACTATCCGGATCCCAAAGGTTCGGTCGGATACGTGGATCCCGACATCTACAATGCTGCGCCGACCGGGTACAGTTACAACAGCAGCGGCAATAATATGGATCATTATGAGCGGAGCACGGCCTATTGGGTCGGTAAGCTGGACCTGACCAGCCAGATCAGCAAAGCCCATCAGATCAAAACCGGCATCGAAGCGCGGTTTCATGAACTCAAGCTCAATTCCTATACGATTACGCCAAAAATGGTTCCAGGTAAAAGTGAGGCCATAGTCCCGTTCGAGCCGGATGTGCCGGATGTCTCGAGTGTGCAGCGGAAACTCTATACGCGGAATCCTTTCGAGTTTTCGGCGTATATTCAGGACAAGATCGAGCTCAGGGACCTGGTCGTCAATCTCGGTGTCCGATTCGACTACTTCGACTCGAAGGGCGTGATTCCAGCCGATCCGACTGACCCGAGTATATACACGCCTATGAAACCGGAACACATCTATCAAAATCCGGATGCGCCCGATTCACTTCGAATTCCCCTGAGCGTGGCCGAACGAAGGACTGTTATGGAGAAAGATGCAGAGAGCACATATGCGGTCAGTCCACGCCTGGGATTGTCTTTTCCGATTACAGACAGGGGCGTCATTCATTTTTCATATGGCCATTTTTTCCAGATTCCGGATTTCCAGTACCTCTACAGCAGTCCCGATTTCAACCTGGGTCTTGGCGGCGGCAATTTTATCTTCTCGAATGCAGAGCTCAAACCCCAGCGTACGATTCAGTATGAAATCGGACTCCAGCAGCAGCTGACCAAGGATATTGGCGTGGACGTGTCCCTGTTCTATCGTGATGTACGCGACTGGGTCGGTCAGACGCCACTGCAGCAGACCTACAATCCCGCTGTCAAATACGTCATGTACATGAACCTGGATTATGAAAACGTACGCGGGATCACGGTCAAACTCGAAAAGCGGATGACGAATCACCTTTCTGTGCGTATGGATTACACTTACCAGAAGGCAGAGGGGACCTATACCAGTCCCAACGATGCCTACACCGCCTATACCAACCATCAGCAGAAGCGCCTGGCGCTCATTCCGATGGGATTCGATCAGCCGCACACACTGAACGCCATGGTCCGGTACCATGCTGCCCGATGGACGGTTTCGGCGATCGGGCAGATTACCAGCGGAACGCCGTATACACCTGCAAACCGTTCCGGCGAGGTTATCGGAAGCGTGGAAGCCATCGGACTTGCGTATAACAGCGAGTATACGCCGATGAGGCGCAATGTAGACCTGACTGTCAACCGTGAGTTTTCGGTCGCAAGTCTGCGGCTGAGCGCGTTTGTCAATGTGTACAATCTCTTCGATTTCCGTGACGCGCTGTCCGTGTACGGAGATACGGGAAAGGCGGACGTGACATCGACCATCGATCCGGCCAAACTGGGGTATGTCGAATCACGGATCGGTACGGTCGAGGAGTGGGCCAAACAGCCAAACTGGTATTCAGCACCGCGCCAGATTCAGGCCGGACTGTCTGTTGGATTTTAAAAACGGTAAGGAGCAGACCATGAAACATAAATACGCGCTCACTGGCATTTTTATAATGGGTTTGGTACCCATACTGCTGGCCCAATCGCAAATGGAGTATCTGCACGGCGATTTCAGATATATGAAAAAGGGCCTTCATGCGGGGAATCAGATCCGGACCACTTTTTTCAACGACGGCACCTACGGAACCAATAATGCCAATCCAAGCGGAGCGGGCGGCATCGCCGGTGAATGGCCGATCAATTCGGGCCATTTATGGCTCATCGACGGAAACGAATGGGTCGTCTCCGAAGTGATCGATGCCAATGGTGAAGTCAAGCACATCAGTTCCACGGTTCAAAGCAATGGAAATCCCGCCAACCCGACAAGCACCAACAATTATTCGAGGGGAGACGCGGATCCGCTCACCGGTGAATGGTGGACTTTCCTTCCCCTTCCCGGTTTTGCGAAACATCCCGGCGATTCCATCGCGATGAGCAAGTGGCCCGCATCCTGGCCGGAAGCATGGCCGGACAAATCGGAAGATCCGGTCGATCCGGGCTGGAAGGGCAAGTGGAACGGGTATTTCGGCAAGGGCCAGATGAACGCGGACGAGGAGGCGTTTTTCGTGGCCGATGATTACAACAACAGGGAGTTTAACTTCTATCCGGATGACAACGATCCAAACCGGAAAGGTCTGGGGATGCGGATGTGGGTCCGGAGCTTTCAATGGTCCAACGTCCTGGTGCAGAATGTTCTGTTCATGCTGTTCGACATCGAGAACATCGGCACTTATCATCATGACAAGATGGCGTTTGGATACAAGATTGGCAACAATATCGGCGATACGGCGAATGCCGGTGATGCAGGCGACGATTGCGGCGCCTATGACCTGGAAGAAGATCTGACCTACATGTGGGACTACGACGACATCGGCGGCGGGGGGTTTTTTCCCGTGGGCTACATCGGATGCGCCTTTCTGGAAAGCCCGGGCAATTCGTGGGACGGCATTGACAACGACGGTGACGGTGAAAGCGGATCCGGTCCCACAATCAACAAGAATATGTTCAATCCCAAAACACTGAACGCCGGCGACGAAATTATTCTTATCAACTACAGGACCTTCGAACGCACCAAGACAACCATGCCGAATGATACGGTCCGTGTGAATTACCAGGATTTGGTATACAAATTCTGGCCCGGAAAGGTGCTGGAGGAAATTCAGAACAACCTTGTGGATGATAACCTGAACGGCATCATCGATGAGAACAACAGTACGGAATATGGCACACCTGACAGATTACGGTACCGGTACCTGTACGACAAACTGAAATACATCGATTATTTCACGGGTGAAGGCATGGACAATCCGCTGATCGACGAGCGCCGTAACGACGGTGTGGACAACGACGGCGACTGGGATGTGCTGATGGACGATTTAGGTCAGGACGGGGCGCCTTTTACCCATGATCCGGGTGAAGGGGACGGCATTCCCACATACGGCGAGCCCCATTTCGACAAGACGGATATCGACGAGACGGATATGCTGGGTCTCACAAGTTTCAACCTCTACGAATGGCCCACATTCTGCCAGGATGACGATGAGGGCGTCTGGGAAAAATGCCGGCCCGGAAAGCTGGACGCCCAGATGGGCAATGTGAACGTGGAACTGTTCTGGGGTTGCGGATATTTTCCCATGAAGCCGGGCGACATTCAGCGGTTTTCAATCGGGCTGGTGCTTGCATTGACCAAAAGCGAGCTTTTGACCAACAAGTACTGGATGAACGTTGGCTATACGGAAAACTACAATTTCAGCCGTGCGCCTTTCATCCCCAATCTGCGTGCCGTAGCCGGAGACAAACGCGTGACGCTGTTCTGGGACGATTGGGCAGAGCAGACGGTCGATCCCATCACGGGAGAGGATTTCGAGGGATACCGGATCTATCGTTCCACGGATCCGGCGTGGAAGGACATGTTGCCGATCACATCCGGAGATGGTGAAGTCATCTACCGTAAGCCCATGGTCCAGTTCGATCTGAAAAATGGCATTATGGGATACTCTGAAATTTCAGTAAAGGGTGTGCAGTACAATCTTGGAACGGATTCCGGGATCCGGCATTCATGGACGGATACCTCGGTTGTCAACGGATATAAATACTATTATGCCGTCACTTCCTACGACCATGGGGACGTCGAAAAATTGATGCCGCCCACCGAATGCACGAAATTCATTTCCATCGGACCGGATGGAGAGGTCCTCGAAAAAGGACCCAATGTGGTCGTGGTGCGTCCCGAAGCTCCATCCGCAGGTTTCGAAGCGGCCCATATCGACGAGCTGCATCTCCTGCCGGGCAGCACTACCTCGGGCACAATATCCCTGAACCTGGTCAATCCGGCCGATGTCAGGGACGGCCACGTGTACCGAATCACGTTCGAGGACAGCCTGCAGGTCGTGGATTATGCGCCGGATACACTTTACACCAAAAACCTGAACCTGATCGACGTTACGGATCCGGATGCGCCCGATACTCTGGTCAGCCGGTATGAAATGTCCGGACTGGAAGCCGAGCTGCCCATGATTGACGGGTTCGAGCTGATTTTCCACAACGAACCATCGCTTTCGATTATCGAGAACAGGACAGGATTCAACAACAGCGGCATTTTTAATGTGAGCATCTCGCCGTATTATTTTCAATTGGAAAAGGAAAGTCCCGTATCGCGCGACATGGACATCATTTTCGGCGACAGTGCTTCGGTTCTGGACAGGTCTGAGGCCTGCGTCCGCAAAGGCAAGCAGCTGACGCCCAAAGACGTGAATTTCACAGTTCTGGACGCATGGAGCGGGGATAGGGTGCCATTCGGCTTCAACGATTATGACGGACATGACGGCCAGTTTTCCCGCACGAAAACCCTGCAGGATGAGATCGTCATTCTGAACAGGTCCGGGGATGGGGCACTGCTTCCCGGCCTGGCGATTTACCTGCAGCGTACAGAGGATGATTCGACATTCCGCAATCCGACTTTCGGGGATACGCTGCGGATCCGCATGTACAAACCCTTTCTGTCTCACGATGTATTCGAGTTTACCATGCGTGGCGAATCCATGGATCTGTCGAAGGTTAAATCGTCGATGAATGACATCAGGGTAGTACCGAATCCCTACATCGTGGCAAACGGATGGGAACCGACCAATCCCTACTCGGACGGACGGGGCGAGCGTCAGCTGCATTTCACCCATTTGCCGCCTGTTTGTACGATCCGTATTTTCAATGTCAGCGGCCAACAGGTGGCCACCCTGGAACACAATACGCCGAGTCTGAATGACGGCACGGAAATCTGGGATATGCTGACCAAGGATCAGCTGGATATATCTTATGGTGTGTACGTCTATTATGTCGATGCAGGTGAGTTGGGAACCAAGATCGGCAAATTCGCGGTGATCAAGTGAGAAGTTCGGAACGGGATTCGTTGAAACGGATTCCTGTATCCTTGAAACGATAAGGAGACGATGCGATGAGAAAAGCATTATACATCCTGTTGGTGATCGCTGTAGCGGCCGGGCTCAGTGCGAAGGAAGTCACGAAGACCGGAACAACGGCGGCGACATTTTTGAAAGTGGATGTCGGTGCGCGTGCCGTAGGGATGGGCAGCGCCTATGTCTCTGTAGTTGAAGACGCCACGGCCATGTTCTGGAATCCGGCCGGATTGGCACGGATAAAGGGGAACGAAGCCGTTTTCAGTCATGCCCAGTGGATCGCGGATATCGGGATGAGCTATGCGGGTGTGGCCGTAAATATGGGCAATCTCGGTAATATCGGTGTGAGCGGCCAGTTCGAGACCATGGACGAAATGGAGCGGACAACTCTTTTGCAGCCCGATGGAACCGGAGAAATGTTCGATGCGGGGAGCTCCGCTTTCGGTTTGTCATACGCCCGGAATCTAACCGACCGGTTTTCCATTGGTATGTCAGCGAAATTCATTCATGAACGAATTTACCATTCCACTGCAAACGGAGCCGCATTTGACATTGGCGCGATGTTCGACTCGCAGTTACATGGAATGAAAATCGGCATGAGTATCACGAATTACGGAACTAAGATGCGGCTCAGCGGCCGGGATATGCAGACGCAGTCAGATCCGGATCCGACTGTCTCGGGCAATAATGAAAACATATCTGCCTATCTTAAGACAGACGCTTATGACCTTCCGCTCCTGTTCCGGGTCGGGATTTCGATTGATGTACTGAAGGGCGCCGGAAACAGCAACCTGATACTGGCAGTGGATGCGCTGCATCCGAATGACGATTACGAAAGCGTGAATGCCGGATGTGAATACGTTTTCAACCGGATGTTCTCGATCCGGGCCGGTTATAAATCCCTGTTGAACGATGAATCGGAGGAGGGATTGAGTCTCGGCGCCGGAGTGAACTATTCAATGAGCGGCATGCGACTGATGCTGGATTATGCTTATCATGATTTCGGCGTGTTGAATTATATTCAGAAAATATCGATCGGATTGGGTTTCTGATCCGGTCCAGTTTTTTATCCGTTGTGTAAATCAATGGACCTTCCTGCTCAACCAGACGGGACGGAACGTTGAAATGAGGGGCTTTTGGATTTCCGGCAATAAAGCAAGGAATCCGAAAGCCTTTTTTTTACACATATGAGATGGGAAGACCGATTATCCCTGTTTTTATGCCGTATATATTAGAAGTATCATATTCCGGCATGTATGGTTTGACTTAAATACAAATAATGTTTAATTTGTCATAGGTTATCATGTTTATTTAAACGGGATTAATGGATATGAGAAAACAAAGCGGCAGGATTCGGGTGATCGCCATCGGTTTTATTTTCTGTTTATTTGCGTATTCAACCGCATGGTCGCAGGAAACCACCCTGCGCATCAATGAATTTATGGCACTCAATTCATCCACGCTGGCCGATGAAGACGGGGATTTTTCGGACTGGATCGAGATCTACAATCCGACCGGCTCGGAAATCGATCTGCTGGGCTGGTCGCTGACAGACCGTAAAGAGGAACCGGGAAAATGGAAATTCCCACGGCAAATCATTGCAGCAGAAAGCTACCTGGTCGTTTTCGCGTCGAACAAGGACCGCACCGGGGCCGGCCAGCAACTGCATGCGAATTTTGCCATCAGCGGATCCGGAGAATATCTGGCACTCATCAAACCCGACGGGGATGCGGCCACCGAATTCGACCCGGCTTTTCCCGAACAGAAAACGGATATATCGTATGCCTATGTTGAGGGCGATTATGTGGCAACCGGCAGTCCGACACCCGGGGCGGCGAATCAGCTCGCCGATGAAGGACTGCTGCCGCCGCCTGAATTCAGCGTGAGCCGCGGTTTTTATGAACAGCCCTTCGAGGTTGAAATCACCTCCGGTCTCACCGATGTGAAAATTTACTATACGACGGACGGCAGCCCGCCCGAACCCGGCAGCCGGACCGAATATACCGCCCCGATACAGGTTGCAACGACCACGCTTCTCAGGGCTGTCACTGTGAAATCCGGTGTGCTGACGAGCAAAGTGACCACATGCACGTACCTGTTTTTGGACGATGTGATCCATCAGCCCAATGATCCGCCGGGATACCCGGCAGAATGGGGGCCTTATGCCGCCATCAACGGAACCGCGATCGCGGATTATGAAATGGATCCGGAGATTGTCCAGGATCCGGTGTACGGCCCGCAGATGAAGGATGCATTGCTCTCCCTGCCCGCATTGTGCCTGGTGACGGATAAAGACAACCTGTTTTCGCACAGCACCGATTCGTTGACCGGCGGTATCTATATTTACACGAGGGCTCCGGATGTCAATCCGAATCATCCGTCCGCACTGGGGGACGGATGGGAACGTCCGGTTTCGGTTGAGTTTTTTACCCGGGACGGATCCGAGGAATTTCAAATCGATGCCGGCATCAGGCTGCACGGGGGCCACAGCCGGAGGGCGGAAAAATCCTCCAAGCATTCGTTCCGGCTCGTTTTCAGGAGCAAATACGGGCCCGGCCGGCTGGAATATCCGCTTTTCGGCGATTCGGCGGCATCCAGCTTCGATGCGCTGGTTCTGCGTGCGGGTTTCGGCAATACCTGGCTTCACTGGAAGCATGCCGAACGCGTACGTACCCAGTTAGGCCGCGATATCTGGGCCAAGGATACCCAGCTTGAATCGGGGCATCTTTCCGGGCACGGCCGCTATGTCCATCTGTACATCAACGGGATTTACTGGGGAATTTACAATCCCACCGAATATACGGACAAGGCCTATGCCGCGACATACCTGCCGGGCGATGAGGATGAGTTTGACATCATCAAGGATGAAGAAGACCTGGTGGATGGGGACTGGACGGACTGGGAAGCCATGATGGATCTGGCCGGCGCCGGCCTGGCCGGCAACACGAACTATCAGCTGATCCAGGGGAAGAATCCGGACGGCACGCCGAATCCGCAGCTGAAAGCCTATCTCGATGTGGTCAGCCTCATCGATTACATGATCATGAATTTCTACGGCGGCAACTGGGACTGGGATCATCACAATTGGGTGGCCATCCGAAACCGGATGCAGCCGGGGAAAGGATTTCAGTTTTTAAGCTGGGATGCCGAACATGTGCTCGAAGACGTGCGGGCGAACGATCTCAATGAAAACAATCCCGGCTGTCCGAGTTATCTGTTTCAGCGGCTGCGGGCAAATGCCGATTTCCGCCGCCTGTTTGCGGACCGTGCGCAGGTGCTTTGTTTCGATAACGGGGTGCTGACCCCTGAGGCCGCTTCACGGCGATGGATGAACCGCATGAATCAAATCGATCAGGCGATTATTGCGGAGTCAGCGCGGTGGGGCGATTACCGCCGCGATGTCCATCCCTATCGGTTTGGCGATCCTTTCCCGCTCTACACAAAAGAACACTGGCTTGCGGAGCGGGACTTCCTCCTGAATGAGTATTTCCCGACCCGGACCGGTTTTTTCATCAGCCAGCTGAGGCAGGCCAATCTTTTCCCGCGTGTCACTGCACCCAGGTTCGCGATCAATGGGGATTTGAATTTTTCAAACATCATTGAAAAGGGAGACATGCTCACCATATCCGTGACTTCCGGGGATATCTATTATACCCTGAACGGGTCGGATCCGGTAATGGGCGGGAGCGGGAGCCCGGACATTTCAGAATCCGCTGTACTGTATACGGAACCCTTGACGCTGAACCAGAGCACGGTCGTGAAAGCCCGGATTCTGAGCAACAGCGAGTGGAGCCCGCTGACGGAGGCGGTGTTTACCCTGCCTTCGGAAATTGCAAACCTGAAACTCACCGAAATTCATTATCACCCGCTGGCCGAAAACGGCCTGGATGACCGCCTGTTCGAGTTTCTTGAGCTGATGAATACAGGAACGGCACCCGTGGACCTGACGGGCATGCGGTTTGACGGCGTTTCATACGGTTTTCCGGCGAACACGGTCATTGCCCCCGGTGCTTTCTTTATACTGGCTTCCCATGAGGCTTATTTCGCCGGGCGCTACGGATTTTTACCGGACGGTGTCTATGAAGGCGCGCTGGATAATTCCGGTGAACGGATTACGCTTCTCGAAGCGGCCGGGGATACGGTATTCTCCGTGCGTTACAATGACCGTGCACCCTGGCCGAAGTCGCCGGACGGTGACGGATATTCGCTGGTTCCAGTCGAATCCTTTCCGGCCGGAAGTTTAAACGATCCGGAGCAGTGGCGGGCATCCCTTCAGATCAACGGCTCACCGGGTGCGGTGGATGAAGCAAGCGGGTGCGGGGACAATTGCACCGGTTCCATGCCCGGTCGCTTTGCGCTCGGTCAAAACGTCCCCAATCCGTTCAATGCCACGACCCGGATTTCTTATTCATTGGCGCAGCCGGATTTCGTGACGTTGAAAATATACAACATCCTCGGCAGGGAAGTGAAAGCCCTTGTCAATGATTATCAGGAATCCGGCCGTTACACGATCCGGTTCGATGCAGGCGATCTGGCAACCGGGGTCTATTTTTACCGTCTCCGTATCGGGGGTGACGATGTAAAAATCAGGAAGATGCTCCTGATGCGGTGAGAATGGGTGATCCGGGAGTTTTATTAAGTACGAAAGCTAAACAAACCGTTATTTATCAGCACAATTCCTTGTTTACAGGAGAATGTGCCATGGGCAAATCCATCAGGACTTCGGTTTCAGCCGCAGCAGCCGGTCTGATCGTCTTGTCGGCTATTTATTTTTTGTTTCGTTCGGGAACACCGTCAGCGGACCGGATTTTGAATGAATACAGCGAGAATGCCCTTTGCAGCCGGATCGATGTCCTTTATCCCGGTGACGGAACGATTTTTCCTCCTGAGATCATTCCTCCCGGGTTCGAATGGAAAGATGATAACGAAAAATCCGATTCATGGATCGTCTCTGTCAATTTTCAGGACGGCTCCAGGGGATTGGCTGTTCTCAGTGAGGCGAAGGAATGGGTGCCTTCCGAAAAGCAATGGGCAATGATCAAACGCCGCTCCGTTGAAAAGGAAGCGAAAATCGACATTCTCGGATTCAATTCCGCCGGATCCCGTCAGTTTTTGTCAAAAGCGGGCTTTGGGATCAGCACTTCCAAAGATTCGGTCGGTGCGCCGATATTTTATCGTGAGGTGAACCTGCCATTTGAAGATGCGGTCAAGGATCCCACGGACATCTGCTGGAGATTTGGAGAAGTTTCATCAAGGGAACAGCCTCCTGTCGTATTGGACAACCTGCCGGTTTGCGGCAATTGTCATTCATTCACGGCGGATGGATCACTGCTCGCAATGGATGTCGATTATGCCAGCGACAAGGGCTCGTATACCATTGTTCCAACCGGGAAACAGATGATACTTGATCATACGAATATTATTACCTGGTCGGATTATCAACGGGAAGACAAGGAACTGACATTCGGCCTGCTCTCCCAGATTTCCCCGGACGGAAAATACGCGATAAGCACGGTTAAAGACAGATCGGTGTTTGTGGCAGTGGATAACCTGGCATTCTCCCAGCTCTTTTTCCCGGTGAAGGGGATTCTGGTTGTTTACGACCGGGATAAAGAGACCTTTTATTCCCTGCCCGGTGCGGATGATAAGAATGTTGTACAAAGCAATCCCTCGTGGAGCCCGGATGGAAAAACCATCGTGTTCGCCCGCGCCAGGGCGATCACACGAAAATCGATACTTGAAAGGGGCGGTGTCCTGCTCACCGCCGAGGACTGCAGGGATTTTATCAACCATGACACCCTGTTCAAGTTCGATCTTTACAAAATTCCGTTTAACAGCGGGAGGGGAGGCAAGGCCGAACCCCTGCAGGGCGCTTCACAGGACGGGATGAGTAATTATTTTGCCAAATATTCTCCTGACGGCCGGTGGATCGTATTCTGCAAGGCGGAAAGCTTTATGCTGCTTCAGGAGGACAGCGACCTCTATATCATACCGGCGGAAGGAGGCGAGGCGAGAAGGCTGAGCTGTAATACGAATCGCATGAATTCATGGCACAGCTGGTCACCGAACTCGAAGTGGCTGGTTTTTGCCTCGAAGGCGAATTCGGCGTATACGCAGTTGTTTCTGACCCATATCGATGAGAAGGGAAACAGCAGCCCGCCGGTTCTGCTGTCGCAATTTACGGCTTCGGACAGGGCCGCAAACATCCCTGAATTCGTTCATACGGACAGCGATGGAATCAGAAAAATCGGGGAACGCTTTATCGATGACAATTCATATCTGAGAACCGCACAGGAACATATGCGGACCCGGGATTACCGGAACGCGGAAATCGCCTGTCAAAAAGCACTGGAAATCAATCCCCGAAATTGGGAAGTGCAGCTTGAAATGGCGGTTATCCGGGATGATCAGGGCAGACTGGATGAAGCCGTATCCCATTGCCGTGAAGCGGTTCGCATCAATCCGAAGAGCGGCAATGCGCAGTCTTTGCTGGGAGCCCTCCTTTGGAAATCCGGCGATCGTAAAGAAGGATTGAAATTCCTGACCGAAGGAATACAGCTTGACCCGGACAATGCCAATTCACATATCCGGCTGGGCCGGGCGCTTCTTGAGAATGGGAATACCGGCGAGGCAATGAGCCATCTGACTCAGGCTGCGTCGCTGAAACCGGATCACAGAACACTCAGGCAAATTGCCGATATCATGCTTCAGCATGAACAGTTGTCTGATGCGATTGACTATTACCGCAAGGCCATTCAGGCGGAACCGAGTGACTACATTTCTCTGAATAATCTCGCGAGTATCCTGGCGCAGCGGGGAGAAAAGCGTCAGGCGGCGGCCTATTACCGCAGCGCCCTTGAAATTAATCCGGATGCCGTTCAGTCACTGACCGGTCTGGCGGAAATACTGGCATCTGAAAGTACGGAGTTGCGTGATGTGGAAGAAGCGATACGGCTCGCTGCGAGGGCATGTGAACTGACAGACAATCAGCAGATCAGGCCGTTGCTTATTCTGGCATCGACCAACGCGGCATCGGGTCATTTCAGGGAGGCGATTAAAGCGGCAGACAGGGCACTGGCAATCGCCAACAGAACAGGCGACACAAATATGGCACAGATTATCCGGCAGAACATCCAGTATTATAAACTGATGGCCGGAGGTGTTTAGTATGAATTCCTGTTGCTGGAGAAATATGTTGCCGGGTTTTGTCCGGCAGGTTCTTTGATAACGGTTATTAACGGTTAACCGGCGTCCCGTTTTTCAGCTCGGATCGGATGACGAATTTTCTTGATTTAGGAATTTGAAAATTGTATTATATAAATATCGCTTAAAATAATAAAAAACGCAAAAAATTGAACGGAATCCGTCAGGATTTCAAACAACGCTTGATGATGGATAATAAGCAAGATAAATATAAAGCCATGTTGACTCGTATTCTTGAGAGCAGTCAATTCAATGGCAGTGAACTCTATCAAAATCTCCTGACTTATCTTTTTGAAGCTTACCAAAGCGGTTACGCACCCAAGGAAATTTCGATTGCACACGATGTTTTTAAAAAAGGATCGGATTTCAATTCAGCTGAAAATCCTTCGGTCCGCGTGCACATGCATAATCTGCGAAACAAGCTGAACCTGTACTATCAATCCGAGGGACGGGAGGATGAGTTTCAGCTTACAATTCCAAAGGGGCATTATCGTATTACGATCAATAAAAGAAAGTCTGTCAATAAAGAATCCGTCTTGAACAGTCCCAGGCTGGTATTGCCTTTAATCGTCCTTCTGGCTGTTTCGACCCTGTATCTGGCCATCGATAAATACCGTTATCAAAAAAGTCATTATAATGTCGATTCACTGCCTACCAAAAGCTGTATCTGGGATCACTTCTTTAATAATGAAATGCAGAATTCAATCATCATCGGGGATTTTCTGATTTTCCATGAAATGGATGAAGAACTTGGCAGAGTCAGAAGAATTCAGGATTATCAAATCAACACGGAAGATGAACTCGAAAATTTTATACGAACGCATCCAAGGCGAAATATAGCCGAATTCCCATTGGGTGAGATACCGCACAATTCCTTATTTAATATTATCGATTTGGATAAAGTGTTCCAGGCTTATCAGCACAAATTCAGAATATCCTTCAGTTCCGAGATCGATATCGATTATATCAAAGGACACAATGTGATATACATCGGTGAATTTAAAAATTTACGGGTCCTTTCGGATCTTATAGCGACCTTGCCGTTTCATTACCAGACCTTGCCGGATTGGATGGGGACGATCAGTTTCACTCAGAATGATTCTTTAATCACGCTCAAAGCAGATCATAATTGGGAAGTGAGCAGGTACGTTGAGGATCTGGGAGTGATAGCCAAATTGCCCGGACAAAACCACGAACACTATCTGATGGTCATGGGTTTTGGCTACAATTCACAGATGAAAATGATTGATATACTGAGCAATAAGACTGCACTCCGGCAATTTGAGACGCAGATAATCGAGGCGAATGACGGCAAAATGCCTGAGTATTTCTTTTCATTGTTTAAAGTCGTGGGATTCGACCGTGCCAGTACGACTGCGACAATGGAGCTTTTCCAGGAAATCAAACCGGATATATATCAGCACTACACTGCACCAACAAAATAATACACGATTTCACCACCCGCCCGTTTCGCGCATTTTCACTTCTTTGATCCATTGAGCAGCGGGAAGCCGGGCACTCTATTTCATGAAAACGAAATTTTTGAACTGAACCGACTGATTGGAATGAATCCTTACCATGTATTTCCCTGAACTCAGATTCTGTGCGGAATAATTGAGACGGTAATTTCCGGCAGGTTTCACTTCATCCAGTAACGTTTCTATTTTTCTCCCTCTCAGGTCAAAAAGCTCGATTACAATACGTCCGTCACGTTTTACCGTATAGGATATAGTTGTGTCCGAATTAAAAGGATTGGGATAATTGCCCATGTTCTGCTCACCTGGAGCAGAGTCCGGGCCATTTTCAATACCTGTCGTGTTCCCGAGCATCCTTACAAATGTGACAACGGATTTTGCGGGAAGATTGAATTGTTCGTCTGACGAAAATGCGGTCCCTTCTTTCAGACTGTACCCTGCCTGATCGCTCGTGATATAGGGAGTTATCGCTGAGCTGCCCGGTAAATTTTTAAAATTGAAGGAGACAGGATAGGCGGCATTGCTTACGTTCACGGCAACGATGATGATGCAGCTGTCCGCCCTGTCGAGATAGCCGGATGCCATCACATTGTACCTGTCCGAAGCTCCCGAGCATTCAATTCTGACGGACCCGGGTCTGATAAAGCGGCTGTAATTTCCCAGGGCCCAGAGCGTCTTCGATTGGAGAATGGATGGAAAATCACCCGGTTCGAAATAGTCGGTATAGATCAAACCGTCCTTGTAATTCTCGGGTGAAACAGCCGTCCACCACTGCCATGCACTGGCATTGGCAACCGCCAGGTCAAAATGAATGATTCTGGCCACATTCAGGGCCGTGGTCATGGATAAATCCCTGCCTCCGCCGCCCTCTCCGTTCGGCCCCTCCAGCTGGCAATACTCTGACATCCAATACTTCCAGCCTTGATTAAAGTACGGACTGAAAACCAGATTCAAATTGGACCGATGCTGCAAAATTTCAGTATCCAGCCGTTCCGACCAGTATGAATGGCCGCACAGGTTTTTGCTGATCTTGTAATTCACAGTGGTATCTTTGCATATATCAATGAGATAATTGCCGTACATCTTGCCGTATTTATTTGAAATTCCGACGGCTCTGGTATACCATGCCGGTAAATCGCCGCATTCCGGAATCATGATCTCCGTTTCGAGCCGTCGGTTCTGAAAAGTACTGTAACAGGCGCTGACAATATTTTTTATATCCGCATTGCTTGCCCTGTTGCCTTCCTGATTGCTGTTGTTCCACTCCCAGATGGGTTCATTGACCGGGCTGATATAATCGAATGCAATGCCTTCATCATCCCTGAAATGTTCAAGGATGTCGGCCAGGTAGGCAGCGAATTGTCCTTCATAGCCGTCCTTCAGGTTTGTCGATCCCAGCCCGTCATTGCAGTTGGTATAACCGCTTTTTGTCATTCGTGCAGGCGGAGAGTTGACGAATGCAATAAACTGCGCGACACCCCTGGCTTTGGCCGCATGCAGAAACCAGACTTCGTTGGATTGTCTTGTCCAATCGTAAACGCCTTCTGAGATCTCGAATGTTTCCACGCTTCGCCAGGGGTGACTGATCCGGTTATTCTCCTCACCTCCGCCAATGTTGAATCTCCACGCCGATAGTCCGATGCCTTTATCCATGGAAAACAGCAGGTCGGCGACCAGCTCTTTCTTTGAAGACGGCCATGCACCGATTTTCTGAAAGGACCAGCAATCCGATGCGCCAAAATTATCAATAACCTGGTATTGTGCGGACGTATCAATTTCCAGCGTCACTTCCTGAGCAGTCGATGAGGTCCAGCATAGCAGAGTGAAGGGGATAAAAAGAATGCCGGATTTCAATCGGGTAAACCTGGAATATATCATTGTACTTCCTCGGTAAATGGCTGTTTTGACCCTTATTCGACCTTGATTTCAACGACCGAAGCCACAAGGCCCGGCGATGTAAACGTGACTTTTGCCGCGCCCTTTTTTCCGGTTGCCTCCAGATAGGCGATCATCCGGCCCTGGTATGCCTTTTGTTTATTGTCCGTATAATCGCCCATATCCGCCGGATTGCTCGCTTCAAGACCGATCAGTTTGACCGGACCGGCTGTGGTACAGGTGATTTCATTGTCGGCGAGAAAAACAGGGTTTTCGTCCTGATCCACAATGTGTATTTCTATTTGCGCAATACCCCTGTCACGGGCAATGGGTTCGGCCCATGCTTTTGTCCGGATAGAATGAGGTTTTTGTGCTGTTTTAATGGCATAGCGCGCAGCGGGTTGACCGGCATTCATTCCGATCGCCTCGAGCGTGCCGGCCTGATAGGGGACATCCCAGAATAAAAAGCCTGCTTCATCGTCATATGCCCGGGATTCCCCGATTTCCTGCCCGTTGAGCAGAAGCTGTGCTTTCCGGCAATTGGTGTAGACGACAACCCGGACCGTTTCGCCGTCCTTATAGTTCCATAAAGGCGGTGCGTCAATAGGGAACCGGTTGTTATTCTCATTGTTACTGAGTGTGCCGCAATAGACCATGGGTTTATCGGACCACAAACTTTCCCTGAAATAGGCCCGGGGCTTCATGAAACCGCCCAGGTCCAGCAATCCGGAACCGAATCCCCGTGAGGGCCATGCGAGCGCTTCGCCCAGATAATCAATTCCGGTCCACAGAAATTGTCCGAATATATAATCGTTGTCCCGTACAGCCTTCCAGGCAGCGTATGAATGGCCGTTTTCACTGCCGTATAAAATCCGGTCCGGATAGGTTTTGTGATCCATGGCATAACGGCGTTCCGTATAATTGTACCCCACCACATCGAGAGTGCCGGGATATTCCGTTTCATTGGACATGACCGGACCGGCCAGCCCGGCTGTCACCGGTCTCGAAGGATCATACTGGCGAACAACGGCAGCCAGTTTTTTTGCGATTCCACCCAGTCTTTCCGCATCGGGATGGTCGGGTAAATATCCCCATGTATGCTGCTGCTCTATGCCCGCCTTATCCAGCATGGGGTGACTGTACGGATCGTTGGGGTAGTCTACCTCGTTTCCAATACTCCACATAAAAACCGACGGATGGTTCCGGTCCCGCAGTACCATGTCACGTAAATCGCTTTCCGCCCAATCATTGAAGAATTCGGCAGGCCCCTGAAAGCCCGGCGTTCCGACATTCCAGCCCTTGATCCATTTCTTCTTCGGGAATTCCCATTCGTCGAAGGCCTCGTTCAACACAAGCAATCCCAATTCATCACAGAGGTCATAGAATACCGGAGACCTGGGATTATGGCTTGTCCGAACAGCGTTGCATCCCAATGATTTTAACGTGATCAGGCGGCGCTCCCACACCTCGCGCAGGACCACGGATCCCAGACAGCCTGAATCATGATGCAGGCAGACACCTTTCACTTTCATCGCTTGGCCGTTTAATGAAAATCCGCTGTCCGCATCGAATTGAAATGTCCTGATACCCACTTTCTTTTCTGATGAATCGATCAGCTTATTTCCCTGATAAACGGATGTTTCAAGTGTGTACAGGACCGGATCATCGACGGACCACAACCTGGGCTGTCCGATTTTCAGATTTTGTATGATCACGGTCCCGTCGTTTGCAGGAACAGCGAGCTCCTTTGAAGAAGTCGAAACGATATCGCCCGCTACATCACGTATGTTCTGCACGATTTCAACCGAGTCTGTCTTGTCCGACGTATTGATGATCGAATTCTGGGTACGGGCGATAGCCAGTTCATCGGTGACGACCGGCGTGGTAAAATAGATACCCCAATGATCGATATGGATGGGATTGGTCACAATGAGCTGCACATCACGATAAATGCCGGATCCTGTGTACCACCTTGAATCGATCGACTGACTGTGATCCACACGCACTGCAATGCAGTTTTTTTGCCCGTATCTGATATGGGGACCCAGGTTATAAAAGGTTGAGATATACCCGTTGGGACGCATCCCCAAAGAATGGCCATTGATAAATACCTCGCCGTTTCGATATATCCCCATAAAATAGATATAATGATTTTTATTTCTGTCCCCGGCTGCCACGTCGAATGTTTTCCTGTACCAGCCGATACCGCCCGGCAGATAACCTGTACAGCTTGCCAGGTCAGGATCATAAGGGCCTTTGACGCTCCAATCGTGCGGCAAATCAAGTTTTGTCCAGCCGGCATCATTGAAATCATTTTTTTCTGCGTCCTGAACATCTCCCAGGTGAAATTTCCAGCCATCATTAAAATTGACGACGATTCTGGTATTTGAAGATTCCTTCATGGAACAACTCAATAACCCGGAAAAAATCAATACCATCGCGATACGCAAACCATTGTGCAGTTTCATATGGGTCCTCTGGGTTTTGTGATTATCCATATTCAATAATTTATTCCAAAAGGATTTAAATCCTTTCTGTTGAATTGTCAATTGTCCGGCCGGAATCATAAGGCGGACCGGCACATATTTATAACTGCATTATTTATGTAAAAACGCACTGTCTATGCAGGCGTCCTGATTGCTTATCATTTCATGAATCACGGTTGCATCTGTATAGAGCCGGACCTCTTTATATTGATCAAATTCTTTATGTGGAACATGACCCTCGGGGCCGGTCATGATACTGCAAAATTCCTGTTCATACGCGCGGATTGAAAAACACTGTTCCCACATCGCATGATGAACCTAAGGCAAAGATGCTTTTTCCTTCCTTTAACAAGACATGTCGTTTAAATAATCCAAAGGCTTGCAGGATTTCTGCAAGCCTTTGGATGAGCCACGAAAGATGCGAGCGTTATTTCAGGAGCAGCATTTTCTTTGATACGGAATAGTTCTGCGTTTCGAGTGTGTACATGTAGACGCCGCTTGCCAGTTGTGAAGCATTGAAAGGTACCGAATATTCTCCGGCAGGCAGCACTTCATTGACCAGCGTCGCGACTTCCTGACCTGACAAATTATAGACTTTCAGGGTCACATGGCCACGGTTCATCATGTTGTATTTGATGTTTGTTACGGGGTTGAACGGATTCGGATAATTCTGGTCCAGTGCGAACGCGGCCGGTATGCCGGACCTGTTGCGGACACTTGAGTATTCCGGGAACCAGTTCAGGTCACCGATGGGCTTGCCGTTATCCGCCGTCAGAAGCGTGGCATTGGTATACCGCAGGTTTTCTCTTACGGGATATCCCTGCGTACTTGCCCAGTCCGCTGCAACGCCGTCATAAGGAGTGATGGGATTGGCCTTGTAAACAAATGGGCGTGATCCCGCACCGTCGCCGCCGTTCTGCCAGATGTGCCTGACGAACCTGGCCATACTGTCAGAAGCTGCATCGACCAGAGCGGCATCGAACCCGGGATCCAGGGCGAAATTGTCCGCTTCGGCAATATGGATATTGGGCAGATCCAGAATGGCTTCCGCGCCCGGTCTTGCTGCAGCCCATACCGGGGCCATGATCGGACCGCCGACCGCCTGATAGATCGGGTTGCCGTTCAATGTGGCAAAGTTGTCCACAATCTTCTGGGGCCAGAAATAGGCGTTGTTGGTGGCTTCAATGTTTCTGTCCGCTTCCGTCAGGAAGTAAGGATCCCCTTCCAGCTGTTCGTACAGCGAGTCCATCGTGAGGATGGCAGGGGGGCTGAAAAAATTGGCATTGTAAACCTGAGTATTGTAAACATGGTTTGAATCCAGACCTGATGAATACACACTGAAGAAAATATTGTTTGTGATCTTCGCGTTATGCATCTGCCGCATGGAGAACGGAGAAGATTTGGTATGCATAAACATGGTATTGTGATCGAATTCAATATACCCCATGGATGATCCGGATCCCTCGATATTGCCGCCCATGATAAAGAAGGTGCTGTTTTTGACGACCATGGTGTCGATGGCATTGACACCGGGACCAGCCCAGTTCATGCCCGGATTCTGCGGAATGTTGCTCTGATTGTTCCGGAACAGACAGTTGGTCACGAAAATGTCCGAACCGATGGCATTCCACGTATTCAGGATGTTCGGCGTGCCCGTGGAACCGAAATTTTCGATAATACAGTGGTCCACCATCAGTCTGCAGCTGTCACTGGTGCTGATGCACTGCTGTGTGACCTGGGAGCCGTCGGTCCGTGTTCCCAGAAGATAAAGATTCTGAAAATCGACATATCCGTTGTCTATTGCAACGGCAATATTGCCGGGGGAGGAACCGTCCGAATTGATGAAAGGCGCGATGACCGGGGGGCGTCCGGTAACGGGATTGTTCCTTCCGATGATTTTCAGATTCTTGATCCGGATTTCTTCCGTAATGAAATAGGTGGTATCGAGCGCTCCGGTTTGCTGAAGCACGTAAACATGTCCGGATTCACCGTTGACGATATCCGCGTTGATTACGGTATTCAGGTTTCCGGGGGGCATTGCAGACACCATCATTTCGTCTTTCGCCTGTACGTTTGCAAAGGGTAATACGATGACTGCCATCACCAGAATGGCCACGATTTGCTTTTTCATACTCCACTCCTTTTTTGTGCTAAGATTGACAGGTTTTACCTATAACCAGGTATTAGCTGAGTCTGTTAATCGAATCACCTCCTTTTCTTTTGCAGTATAAAACGTATGAATCCAAAGAATACACCTATTAAGCCTTTTTATCTATTTGATGTCGGATTATAAGCACTGCGGATGGCTGTAACCGTCACAGCGCTTATTCCGCAATAATAATCCCCGATTATCTGAAATACATTCTGAATCCCAGTTCGCCGGTCAGCCCATACGATTCGTCTGTGTCGCGGAAACCGTTCCCCCTGACAATGAAGGTGTCGTTTGCGCCATTCAGGTTATTGAGGTTCAGGAACACTTCCATATCGTAGAAGGGCAGCTTCTGCTTTGCCACGATATCCCACCGCAGATATTCTTCCTTGTCCGTTCTCAGGGCATTCCAGAAGTTCGTACTGTTGAAAATGGCGGACTGATAAATCGTGGACACCAGAACCGAAAAACCCTTGTAGTCGAACCCCAGGGAGACATTGACAATATCATCCGGCTGGTTGATCAGCCGGTCGGTATATAACGTATCCGTATATGTCGGCTGGAAAAACGGGAATCCTGAATTGCCCACGATCGTGTGCGGATATTTGGCCTCAGAAAATACATGGGTATAATTCACGTTCAGGACCAGTCCGCTCAATACGCCCGGCAGGTACCAGAAATGAGTCTGCCAGTCCGATTCGAGCCCCCATAATTCAACCCGGTGGGGATTGTTGTAATAGGTCGCGATCGTGTATCCCTTGGTGTTCAGTGACGGATATTGCGGCACCCCATACAAGCCTTCGTATTGGGTCGGATCGTTGACATAACCGGACTGGAAGAATACAAAATCATCGATGTTTTTCCTGAATCCGCCGAATGTGAACAGGCCCAGCTGGTTGTTGTACACGGAAAGCTGCAAGTCGAAATTTTCGGAACGGATGGGTTTCAGATCCGCATTGTTCCAGTTCACACGGCCGGTAAATACGTTGACAATCGGGATAATGGCACGGAAATTGGGATAGGCCAGGGTATTCGAATACGCACCGCGTATGCTGAGCCAGGATACGGGACTGAATTTGATGTTATAGCCGGGCAGCCAGTAGCCATGCGTTTTGGTCATTGTCGTGTCGATGTGGGGCAGTTCATTCGGGTACGGATTGGAAACGCTTGCATTGTAGAACCGGTTTGCCCTGTAGGTCGTCTTCAGTTCCTGGTACCGTACACCGGCCATGACGGATACTTTCTGGCCGATATTGAATGTGCCCATCAGGTATCCGGCGCTTCGGGATTCGTCTCCTGAATAATCGCTCGCCTGATTGCCGAACATATCCGGCACCCACGCTCCGGCACCGCCAGTCGGGGCCGCATCCAGATTGTTGCCGTAATCCACCACAATTTCTTTGATTCTCCGCATGTAATCCAGATTCAGTTTGTTGTCGAAAGTGAATTTGTTGTCCAGAAACGTGCCTATTTTCATATCCGGATCCATAAACGGGGTGATAAACAAGCGGGCATTGGTTTCCGACGAGATGCCCCAGTCCGACAGCCATGGATAGGCATCCACGATTCTTTCACCGATCTCGCCGAACCAGACAGAACCAGCTCCCCGGTTGTAATCATGGGAACGATCCGTGCTGGCCACCATGCCGCCGGTTTTCAGATCCAGGGTGAGAAAATCGGCAAGGATGAATTCCCTGGACAGATCGAGCGCCGCTCTTAATTCTCTCTGTGTGGTCTTGCTGTTGGAGGTGCTCACGTTTCTCAGTTCGAGTTGATCAAAAAGAACATGCTGATGGGCCAGCGCGGCGATTTCGACAGGCGGGAGCTCCTCGTCCACCTGATCGGTTCCCGTGGAAAGCTGTTCGAACATGATCGTCCACGAATCGGGTGAAATGTTCTCGGAATACGAATGGGAAAGCGTTGCATTGACATCGACCAGCGGTGTTTTCTGATTGAAATTCAGAATGTTCGACATCAGGTTCAGTTTGTTGGGTGAGTTGTTGGCATAGTAATGAATGTTGTTGCCGCCTCTCTCGAGACCGTACTGCTGCTGAAAATAATTGGTGTTCGATTCGCTCTGGCTGAAAAGATTGGTCAAAGCCAGGTTCCCGTTGGGAATTTCATAGTCCAGCGTGACCGTTCCGTTGACTCTTTTTTCTTCTCTGGGATAGAAGTAGAGATTGAGGCCGTACAGGGCCAGCGAGTCCGGATTGATCGTCTTGGCAATCTGCGTATAGTTGGCATCCAGCCGGTTTGAAGTGAAATTCTGTTTCTGTATAATGCCCTGTAAATAGATACCGAAACGTTCATTTGAAAATCTTCTTTCAAGACTCATGTCAAATTTATAATTGTTGTACTCATTTGTCAGATCCGTATAGCCGCCCTGGGCTTCCAGAGAAATGGCCGGCATGTACGGCAGGTCCAGAAAGCGGAATCCGGTCGTGTCCGTCACGGATTTTCGCGCTTTCCTGATGCCCAGATCCACGGTGCCTCCAAGAACGGCGGCATCCATATCCGGTGTATTTGTCTTGAAAACCGCGATCTTGTCGAGTGTGCTGGATGAAATCATTCTCATGTCCACACCCCGGCCGCCGCCGAACCGGTAGCCCTCACTGTCTCTTGAATCGATTTGCCGCTGCCCTTCATTTGCCGGAATGGGAACGCCGGCTACGGTGATCTGGCTGTATTCCGGGCTGATCCCGCGAATAACCACCTGTGTGGCCTGGCCGCCGGACCGGATCAATGAAACACCGGGCAGCCTGCCGATCGATTCTGCGGCATTGGCATCCGGCAGTTCCTGTATTCTGGCCGATGATACGATGCTGACGATATTTTTTGAGGCCAGCTGCTGATTGATGGCCCCCTTTTGACCGACGGCCTGCGCGGTGATAACAACTTCAGAACCCTCGACAACGACTGCTTCCATCTCAATATTCTGCACAGTCGTCTGGTTGCCGCGGATGGTGATATCCTGTGTCACGGTATTGTAACCGATATAAGTCACTTTTAGGGTATAGTCTCCCTGAGGAACATTTGAGAGGACGTATTCCCCTTCCAGATTCGAAGCCGTGCCTATGCTGGTCCCTTCGATGAAAACATTGGCGCCGGCAAGGGCATCTCCCGTGGTCGAGTCGTAAACGATCCCTTTGATTCCGCCGCTCGCTCCGAATAATGGCTGCGATGCAAGTACGATTATCAGAACAATCGTCAAGAACGTGAACATTTTTCTCATGGGTTGCATCCTCCTTTTTAGATTGTTTTTACCGGAAATCAGTATCATAGCGGGTGTCGAATGAAACTCCCTTTGTGCTCACTTGCGCCTGCAACGCATCCTGAAGTTGCCGGCTGAAAAATTTTCAATATTATATGTATTGAACAACGATTGTGTCAGTACAGCGGAATTGTCCCGAACCGGAAACCGGAATATGATCAGACAGGAAACGCAATATTGTAATGAAATATTCATCGAGTAACAAGTTTAAAACCGTTGTAAAACCGTTGTAAAACCGTTATTTTTTTTGTTGCCGTTGCATGCAGGATTCATATGATTCAATGCCGCAGGTGTCAGCATCCCTGTGCAGCCTTATCAATGGGTCCTCTTGTTTCGCGGATTCCGGTTCTCAGGACGGGCCATGGGTTGAAACGCAGTTCCATCCCCCCTCGATCAGTGGTGATTTATTTTCAGCAAGTATTCGGTATTTGTTTAAATTTAATTGCATATAAAGTAATCATTTTATATTTCAGCACAGAGTTAATAACAGTTAATAACGGTTAACGTTTTAGTTTCCACGGATTGCTCCGTTATCGGGCATATCGGGGCCGGATTTGACTAAATTAATGATAATTATAAATATAAGCGGCATGCTGATTGCTTAAAACAGATTCGTTTTCCATAAAAACAGGTGTTTTTGTGTGTTGCGGATGAAAAAGATTGTTTTTATTCATCTGATTTTGTAGTATAAATGCAAGTTAATGAAAGGACATTTCATGAGAGAGACATTGAGCGTCAATTGCGGCAGAGCATTCCCTGGATTAACGGGGTCTTCACACGCACAGCCAATCATCGTTTTTGTACTCGGTCTTGTGATCGGTCTTTGGCAGGGGGCATTTGCTGTTCAGGCCGCAACGGATCAGGAAGTGCGCAGGATCATGAATTTTAATCGACACTGGACATTCGCTAAAGGCGAACAGGAAGGAGCCGAAACCGACCATTTTGACGATTCGGGATGGCAGACCGTGCGGTTGCCTCACGACTGGGCCATTGCCGGGCCCTTTGATCCTGATGGCAATGGCTCGACCGGGAAGCTGCCGTGGCAGGGATCGGGGTGGTACAGAAAAACGTTCAGACTCGATGGAGCCGACGCGGGGAAGCGCATCTATTTCAATTTCGACGGCGTCATGGCGTTTCCGAAGATTTATATCAACGGTCAATTGGCCGGACACTGGGATTACGGTTATACGCCATTCTGGATCGATGCAACCGATTATGTCCGTTTCGGAGCGGAAAATGTCATCGCGGTTTCGGTCGATACAAGACAGCATCGAAGCAGATGGTATCCGGGTGCAGGAATTTACAGGGATATCACGATGGTGATGACGGATCCGGTTCATATCGGACATTGGGGTACTTTCGTTACGACGCCCTTTGTTTCAGAAGAAATCGCAGCCGTCAAAGTGCGCAATACGATAGAAAATCATCTGGATTCAAGTGCACTGGTCGATATCGCTGTCGCTCTGTACAACCCTGACGGCAGCCAATTGGCCGAAAAGACGGCTTATCTGAATGTACCGGCCGGCGGCACCGCAGATGTTGTCCTCTCTTTCCCCGTGCATGATCCGGATCTCTGGGATATCACAAACCCGGATTTGTATTGCGCCAAAACAACCCTGACTGCTGACGGGAATGTGATCGATTCAGGTAGTGAAACATTCGGCATCCGTTCAATCGAATTTACCCCCGACGACGGATTTTTTCTGAACGGGCGACGTGTTCGGTTTTATGGTGTGTGTCTGCATCATGACCTGGGACCTCTGGGCGCCGCTTACAACAGCCGGGCAATGGAACGCGAACTGGAAATCATGCAGGAAATGGGTGTCAACGCGGTTCGTACCAGCCATAATCCGCCGGCCAAAGGACTCGTCGAACTTTGCGACAGAATGGGACTGCTCGTGATCGATGAAGCTTTTGACAAGTGGGACGGAACGGCGGACCGGGTTGAAAACCAGCCGCCCCTGAAGGAACACGGTCAAAAACATCTCCGCAACCTGGTCATGCGCGACCGGAACAGCCCGAGCGTCATTCTCTGGTCCATTGGCAATGAAATAGGCAACGATTCACGAAACAGGCCCGGCAGCGGCAAGAGTCCGGAAAATGTGACGATGATGAGTGATATTGTCAGGGAACACGATCCGACCCGGCCGGTCGGCATGGGTTGTCACATCCCGGACACCGCATCGGAACCCATTCTGGACGCGCTCGATGCGGTCGGGTACAACTACGGCAGAAGATACACGCGGTTCAGAGCCGGCTATCCGCAGGTGCCTTTGTTTTACAGCGAGTCTGCATCGACGGTCAGCACAAGGGGGTATTATTCATTCCCGTTTCCTGCCAGCAAGGTTCAGTATGATCAGGATGCCCGGCAGGTCAGCTCATATGATCTGAATGCTGCTGCCTGGTCCGACATCCCGGACGTCGAATTTTATACGCTTTTTGAACATGATTTTCTGGCCGGGGAATTTGTATGGACGGGTTTCGATTATCTGGGTGAGCCGACGCCGTTTCATCAGGCAAGAAGCTCCTATTTCGGCATCGTGGATCTTTGCGGAATTCCCAAGGACCGGTATTATCTCTACCGCAGTCAATGGAGACCCGAAGAAACGACAGTCCATATTCTGCCTCACTGGAACTGGCCGGACCGGACCGGACGTAATGTACCGGTATTTGTGTATACCAACGGGGATTCAGCCGAGCTGTTTCTCAACGGAAGGTCGCTGGGCACGAAAACCCGGATAGCCGACGTTCCCGGCAATCCGAACCTGGTTCCCGGCAAGGCCACGCAAACCAGTTCACAGCTGGATCTGAATTCAGGCGGTCTGGCCGTGGACGGCAACCGCGAAACAGCATGGCGCGCACAGGGTGAAGGCAGACCATGGTGGCAGGTGGATCTGGGTGTTGTGCGGCCTGTCGGGTACTGTTCGGTCAATTTTGCCCAGACGCGGGAAGCGCCGGCCGGACAGCGTCCGGACCGCAGAAGGCAATCCATGAATATTCCTGAATATGTCATCCAGGCTTCCTCTGACGGCCAAACCTGGCATGATCTGGCCGTCAGTCAGCCCGATACCCAATCCCGGCGCAGCGGAATCGCACCCTGGCAGGTCCGAAGGCCTCCCGGTCATGAATTTGAAACCACCGCGCGTTATGTCCGGATCGAATTCGCCTGCACTCCGGAGGGGATCAACGGACTCAGGGAATTTGAACTTTATGAACGATCACCCGATAAATCGTATTACGACGTCGTTGACCGCTATCGTTTGAGATGGAACGATGTGAACTATGAACCGGGACAGCTGCTGGCAGTGGCATTTAAAAACGGAAAGGAGACCGGCCGGGCAACGATGAACACGGCAGGCGAACCTGAAAAAATCAGGCTGACTCCGGATCGTGATGTCCTCAGCGCCGACGGCTGTGACCTGTCGTATATTCTCGTCGAAATGCTCGATCGCGACGGGAACGTTTGTCCATTGGCCGACAACAGGATTCAATTTTCACTGAAAGGTCCAGTGGAAATAGCCGGAGTCGGAAACGGCGATCAGAATTCCCTTGATCCGTTCCAGGCTGATTACAGAACACTGTTTTACGGTAAAGCCATGCTCATCCTCCGTTCGAAGGAGGGCCGGAAAGGGAAGGCAACCGTGGAAGCTTCATCGGACGGGATTTCTTCAGCGAGGGTGACCGTACAATGTCAGTGACGGAAAGGAAAGTTGCCCGTGGTCCGTGTTGCGGTATTTAAACAGCCTTTGCAACGGTCCCGGCCGGTATTTCGTGCCGTCAACTGATGAGCGCGTATGCAAGTTCAGGCTGTCGAATTCCGTCTAATATACGGATGGCATTCTGTGAGCATTGTGTCAGAAAATAATGAGAAATTTATGAGAAAAGAGCGGGTATTTATTCATATTCCGCACTATTTTTATTATATTAAAGGATGCACCGGATTTCGTTGAAGGAATATCCGGAAATGTGAACAGCGTATTGATGTAATAATCCAAAGGTTTGTCAATGGAAACACTGCTGAGCTATGGTTTTGAACAACTTGAATGGCAGGTCGTTCTCCTGTCTTTTCTGGTCGCATTTTTATTTTCCACCGGGATCGCGGTTGTCTATGAGAGAACGTTTCAGGGCCTGTCCTATTCAAGGGGCCTGGTGCAGAGCATGATTTTAGGCAGTATCGTATCCTGTTTGCTCATGATTGCAATCGGAGATAATATCGCCAGGGGTATCGGTATTGTCGGGTCCCTGGCAATCATCCGGTTTCGCACCAATCTGCGTGATCCCAGGGACCTGATTTTTATTTTTGCGTCGCTGGGCGTGGGAGTCAGCTGCGGTGTACAGAGTTATACCGCTGCGGCGATCGGATCCTGTATTTTTTGCCTCGTTGTCTATGTCCTTTACATCTCGCCATTCGGGACACGCAGAAAGCATGACGGACTGCTGCGTTTTCAGATACCTGCCGGACATGGACCGGCCGGTCAGGTCGTCGATATTCTGAAGAGGACGACGAGGTCTTTCATTCTCGTAACCATGCGGGATGTGGCCCAGGGCAAGGCCTTTGATTATTCCTATCAGGTGAAACTGGCGCATCTCAATGACAATCAGATTCTGATTTCCGAGCTTGAAAATGTCAAAGGAATCCGGGGATTGTCCTATACGAATCAGGAAGCCACCGTGGAGGTATAAATCCCTTATGCAAATTCCGAAATTCAGACAATCTCAGACCTTTAACTGGTACACCATATCCTGGCTGATTGCGCTGATTGTGACCGTGATCCTTTTTTATCATGTTAAAATCGGCATGAAATATATCGGTATCGTTGAAAAAAAGGCCCATACACTCGGTCCCCAGGAACCGGGGACAATTCAGACCCTGTTTGTTCAGGTCGGCGACAGCGTGAAAAAAAACCAGGTTCTTGCTGTTCTCGACATGTCCGACCTGAAAATCAGTCTCGGCTATCTTCAGCAGGAATTCAGCCTGATCCGGAGGCTGAACCAGTCTCAGAAAGACTATAATGTGATCGCTTTGGAGCGGCTCCGCATGCAGGCTGAAAATGAATTCGCCGATCTGATCGGCCGGGTTTCCCTCATCGAATCCCAGATCGCCGAACTGAACGGACTCAACCGGGAAATCGAGCGTCTCGAGAATGCCGAACAGGCGGGGCTCGGCTACAACAGGGACCTGCCGGATCTCGTGATCAGGCGCGACGCGCTTGAAAGTTATTTGTCTGAACAGCGTTCCGAGCTGAGTCAGCTCACCAGAAAGCTGGACAGGATCAGGAAGTCCAGAAAAAAATTTGAACAGGCCGATGTGGACAGCATCACCGGATCCCTGCTGCTGGAGCAGCTCGAGTATCCCGAGGCCATACGCCGAGAAATTGTTTTTATGGAACACCGGATGCAGATGAGGACCATTTATTCACCCTGCGACGGCGTGATCACGGATATTCTGGCGTATCCGGGTGATGTTGTTCAGGATTTCGATTCATTGATCGTGGTTGAGGAAATCAGGCCCCGGTACCTGACCGTTTACCTCCCCGAAAAAGCCAGGCTGATTCCGGAGGCGGGCATGGAAGCCAGGATCTTCTCGCCCCGCAAACGCGCCTTCAATACAACGGGCACTGTCACTTTCGTTCATCCCGGTCTGGTTCAGACCAACGGGCGGCTTTCATTCCGCGGACAGATTTTCTGGGCACGCAAGGTCCGGATGGAGCTGGCCGGGGACCATGAGCTGCTGCCCGGCGAGCTGGTCAAGGTGAGGATTTCCGGACATCGGAAAAAGCACCGGCAGGTCGCATCTCTCCATGCAGCAGAGGGGAAGGACATGCGGGACAAAGTCATTCAAAGGGGGGATTCTGATCTGAAAGAGATGCATGTGCCTGACATGCTCAGGAAAGCGAGCCGCTTCGAACCCTCGGGCATCGTATGGATCCCCGAAATGGACCGGTATCTCATCGTGAGTGACGATACCGGTATAAAGGACCGGAAATCCGATCATGCCCCCTGGTTATTCACCATGAAAGACGGTGCTGTGGATGCAGCCCCTGTCACCCTGTCCGGCATCGACAAAGTGAACGATCTGGAATCCGTTGCTTACGCAGGTCATGATCTCTATTATTTCTGTTCGTCCCAGAATATCAGCAGGCAGGGAAAACGTCCGGGAACCCGGGAGTACCTGATCAAGGTTAAAAGAACGGGTTCGGGTTTTCAGGTTCTGGATAAAATTGAGCTGCTGTCCCTGATCGAATCCGGTTGTTCCCCTGAGGAGCAGGCCCGGCTGGGACTCCTTCAAAAAGAGGAAGACGGCCGTCCGGTACTGAATATAGAGGGCATGGCCTGGTATGACAATGCCCTGTACTTCGGATTGAAGGAACCGCTGCTGGATGGCGATGCCATCATTCTGAAACTTTCCGATGCGGCATCCCTGTTCGACAGTCACCGGCTGTCTTCAAATCAGCTGACGCGCTTCGGTACCGTGAATCTGGGATCGTTCAAAGGCAGGCAGGCCGCCTTCTCAGACATTTATATGGATCCGGAAGGCCGGCTGTGGGCACTTTCCACTGTGGCCGATGTTGAAAAAACGGATCAGATGGGAACGCTGCACCGGGTTCATCATTATCCCGACGGACACCTGGAGGCTGAGCCGCTCGTCCGGTTTCCTGAAATGAAACCCGAAGGAATATGTCTGAATCCCGGCGGTCAGTTCCTAATCGTGGTGGATTGCGACAGTCAGACACCATTATACTGTTCGGTCGGCGTGGGAGCCCTGTAATGGTTATAGCAGTTATTACCGCCCGGTTGGCATTCCGGTTATGGAAACGGGGACTGATCGGATTGATATTCGCAGCCGGCTGTTTGTTCGCCCGGCTTCCTGTGACAGACGATACAACGGACCACTCCGCATCGATAAAACGCTGGAGCGAGGATGAATTGATCTCCCTGGGCCTTGATCACAGCCGGAAATTGCAGTTTTTACAGACCAATTCGGAGATTGCGGATTACCGGTACCGGTCGAGCGGTTGGATCGACAATCCCGAATTGCGCGTGAGCAACCGGCAGGACCGTTATGACGATGCGGATGAATACGATGAATGGCGATACGGTGTCAGATGGAACGTACCGAAGCTCGGCGAACTGGGAGAGGACCGCCAGGAAGCCAGGGTGGCCCTGTGGGAACGGCACGTTGAAGAGAACCGGTACCGTCATGCGCTTGTCGCAAATATCCGCCGTGATTATGCAAATGTCATCCGTCATGACCGGCTGGCCGGACTTGCCGCAACACGGGTGCAAATCGAGAATGAACGTATCCGCATCATTGAAGAAATGGTGAAAATCGGAAACCGTTCCATCGTTTATTTCACAAAGGCCAAGATGTGGCACGCCGAGTCCGAAAACGATTATACGCGGGCCGTGGAAAGTCAGACACAGGCCCGAAGACGGCTGGCCAAGCGGACGGGTCTGGATCCTGAAATCCGTCTCATTGAAACCGACCTGCCCGAGGTGACCCTGGAACTGGATGAACTGCTGGACATCGCCTATAAAAATCGTCCTGAAATCCGGCTGGTGGAGGAAAGGACGGAACTGGCCGTGAGACAAAAACGGTATGAATTGATGAAGCTGATCCCGTGGATCGATTTCATTGAGGTGACTCAGCATCGCGACAATAAAAAACGTGATGACTGGAAGGAATTCAAGGTTGCGGTTGAGCTGCCTGTTTTCAACTGGAACCTGGGAAATATCAAAGCAACCAATCTGGCTGTCAAGAAGAAAGAGTCCCAATCGGACGCCATGCGTGAGACCATTGAAGAAGAAGTCCGGACCGCATATACGCAATATCAGGACCTGCTGCTGGAATGGCACAATTTTAAAAAAGATGCCGCGATCCTGATATCCGAGGCCCAAACGGTATGCAGGGAGGCAAAGCAGCATCATACGCTGATGTCGGACGAGATCTATGAAATGGAGCTGACCATCATCGAAACCGAGGAACTGCTGGCTGAAAAGAGACAGAATCTGGCCTATGCACTGGTGGATCTGTATTATGAAATCGGCATTCAGAATCACGATCAGCTGAGTCAGCAATAGCAATTGAATATGTCCGACGCCCTGAATGACATTCGCCGTTATGAACTGAAGTACACCGTAACAGAATCGACCGCTTCTCAAATCAAGGATTATATATCCAATATTTGTATCCTGGATAAGCATGTGCCGGAAGGAGAAAGCGGGTATACCGTCAACAATCTCTATTTCGATACGGCGGACCTCAGATTTTATCAGGATACCAAATTTCGGAAACTCACCCGATACAAACCCAGAGCCCGGTTTTATGGAATGAAAATCGGCAGTCGTATCTGGCCGGAAATCAAATACCGTCACGGCAGTATTATCTGGAAAGAACGAACCTGCATACCGGTGGACTGCTGGCCGGGTCTCTTTTATCCGGAACTCTCCGATGAAAAATCAAGATGTGTGAAACAGCGGCTCAGCCGGTTCGAAGAGCTGATTCACTGGCACGATGCACAGCCCGTGCTTCATGTCCGTTATTTTCGCGAACCTTATGTCACTCAGCTGGAATCCTACGGCCGGATCACGTTTGATTACAGCCTGGCCTACAGGGAAATTCACGGATCCATCGATCTGGAATATCCGGAAAAGGACATGGTGTATTTTGACGATCCTGTGACCACGGTTCATTATGAATCTCCGGTGATTCTGGAGATCAAGGTCGAGACCCTGGTCCCGCAATGGACCATTCACATGATAAAGAAATTCAACCTGGTTCAGAGACCTTTTTCCAAGTACTGCTACGGCATCGATTTTATCAAACAATATATGCCGTGCGGAAGAAATGCCGTCTGTCAGGCCGCACCCTATTAAATACGACTTCAATGAGGACTTAATGAAAACCGAATCCACACTTCTGAGCATCTTCCTTCTGGCCGCATCGGCAGGATTGGCCGGTGATATCGTGATCAATGAAATCATGTACAACAGCCCGGGTGACGATGTCGAGTTTGTCGAACTCACCAACAATTCAGACACGGCCGTCAATTTGCAGGGCTGGTATCTGCTTGATGACAACAATGACCATGATCCCTGCATGCTGCAGGGCACACTGAATCCGGGAGCGTATCTGATCATTGCGGGAAGCAGGGCACGGTTTCAGGCGAAATATCCCGGCGCCGGACCTGTCAACGTGAATGAATATGACAGCGGAAACGATGCCTGGGCCCTGGGAAACGGCGGAGACATGGTTCGGCTTTTCGACAGCTCCGGACATCTTCACGATATCGTGGAATATGCCGATGGCGGAGACTGGCCCGGCTCACCGGATGGAAACGGTCCTTCGCTGGAGCTGCTGAATCCCGGAATGGATAATGCGCTGCCCACCAGCTGGGATCCCAGCAAAGAGGATGATGGCACACCGGGCGAACGGAACAGTGTCTATACCCAGAACGCCTCGCCCACATGCAAGGACGGCAGCCGCCTGACCGGCCTGCCTGCAAGCTCGGATGCCGTGACCGTGACCGTACTGGCCTATGATACCGAGGGTCTTGAAAAGGTGGAACTTATGGTCAATACCGGAACCGGTTATGCCCCCCTGCGGATGAACGATGCAGGATCGGGGGGCGATGCGAAGGTGGGGGATTCACTTTACACGGTCCGGATTCCGCCCCAGGCGAACGGTGTCCTGGTGAAATACTATGCCGTGGCCACCGACCTGATCGGTCAGACGGATTCCTGGCCCAATCAGGCGCCGGATGATTACCGTGCCTATACTGTGGGCCACACGCCCCCCAGGCTGCGCATCACCGAAGTGTGTGCGGTCAACAGCTCCGTGATCATGGATGAAGCGGGTGAATTTGATGACTGGTTCGAAATTCATAATGAGGATCAGGTGACTGTCGATCTGGGCGGCATGTACGTGAGCAGTGCGTTGAATTCATCCATGATGTTTGAATTACCGGCCAGGGAGCTTGCGCCCGATGCATATCTCGTGATCTGGGCGGATAATGATGCGGAGCAGGGACTTTTCCATGCGGATTTCAAACTGTCCTCCGGGGGGGAATCCGTCGCGCTTTTTGAAACCAATGATCACGGCAATGTGCTGATACACGGATGGAAATTCGGCCTCATGAGTGATGATGTTTCCATGGGATTCAGATTCATGGACGATACGGCGCCGGAATATCTGAAGAATCCGACTCCCGGAACGGGCAATGACGAGAGTGATTTGTTTTCTCCGGTGTGTATCAACGAATTCCAGACCACGAGTGATTTCGGCGGCCCTGATGACTGGGTGGAGATCTACAACCGTTCCGATGAACCGGTCAACCTCTCCGGGGCCTTTCTTTCAGATCAGCGGTCCGATCCTGCCAAATGGCAGTTCCCGTCAGGTCCGGCCGCGGTGCTCGATCCCGGTGAATTTCTGGTTATCTACGAGGATGAACTGGAATTCGGTTTCTCCTCAGAGGGAAATGACGTGATTATGCTCACCATGGCGGATACGGCCACCGGGCTGGATTTTTACGATTTTGGCGCGCAGACCGCCGACATGAGTGAAGGACGTTATCCGGACGGAAGCGGATTCTGGAAGAAATTCGAATCGCCGACCCGGGGCAGCGCCAATATGCCCACCCATGTCGGGGATGCCGCATCCGCTGTATCCCCGGCTGAATTCAGACTGTACCCCAATTATCCCAATCCGTTCAACAATGAAACGGTGATCCGGTTTGCATTGCCTGTGTGTGCGACTGTGAATGTCCGTATTTTCAATGTTCAGGGAAAACTTGTTCAATCATGGTCCTTCAGGGATAAGCCTGCCGGGACGCATCAAATATCCTGGGATGGAATCAGCCTTGCGGGTCTGCCGGTCCCGAGCGGGGTTTATTTATATGAACTGCAGGCCGACAATCGCGAACTGCACTGGCAGGAAACAAAAAAGATGCTCATGGTCAAGTAGCATTGCTTTGTTTATCATCATTCGTCACTGAGGAAACAGAACGCAGAGAACCCAACTCATGAGGCGACACTCATTCCGGTATTTCCGGATTCGGCCTGGCCGCCTGACATCGCCCATTATATGTGTTGCCATGTGTCTTGCATTTTTTAACGGAATGCCGGGAGACGATTTTCTTTATGCGGACAACGGATCCGTTCTGATTACGGAAATCATGTATCATCCGGGTCATCCGGATAATGAGGCGGAAAATACCGGAGAAGAGTTTATCGAGATTTATAATTCCGGCGATCAGCCCGTGGATCTCTCGGGCTGGCAATTCACCAACGGAATCGATTTTGTTTTTCCCGGAATCACACTGGATCCGCATGCCTATCTCGTTGTCGCAGCGGACCTGGCTCCATTTTCATTTCTCTATCCGGATGTGGCCAACGTAACCGGCAACTGGAACGGCAAATTGAGCAATTCCGGAGAAAGAATAGAACTGGAAGATCATTCGGGACAATTGGTGGATGACGTGCGTTATTCGGATGAAGGGCAGTGGGCCGTGCGTGAACTCGGCCCCCCGGATCACAATCATCGCGGCTGGACCTGGTCGGATGCCCATGACGGAGGAGGAAAAAGTCTTGAACTGATCAACCTTTCCGTATCCAATGAAACGGGACAGAACTGGTCGGCCAGCAGCGTGCCGGGCGGCACTCCGGGGCGGATCAACTCGGTATCCGGGATCGACCCGGCGCCCGTTTTCCTGGAAGTGAATCATTATCCCGTCATTCCCCATTCGGATGAGAACGTGGCCGTCGTGGCCGGGATTACCGATGATCACGGGTCGATCCAATCGGTGACACTTTATTTCAGGCGGGATGGGCAGCCTCAATTTGATGCCGTGCTCATGAAGGATGACGGTCTGGGCAGGGATGTCGAAGCGGATGACGGTTCGTTTACCGGGACCATCCCGGCCATGCCGGACCGGACGGTCATGGAATTCTATCTGGAAGCGGCGGATGCATCGGGACAGCACCGTTCATTCCCGGCACCGGCCAACGTGGACGGGTCCATGGCCCAGGTCACCAACCTGCTTTATCAGGTGGATGATTCCTATTCCCCGGTTTCAGCAGGGAAAGATCCGCTCTACCGGATCATCATGAAAGAGGAGGAAAGGGCGGAGCTGATCGATGTGATCGGTTCAGGCATTGAAACCGACCGTGACAGCAATGCGGAAATGAATGCCACCTTTATCAGCAGGGATACCGATGGCCTCAAGGTTCGTCACAATACGGGAGCGCGCATACGGGGCAAGGGCACCCGCAAGCGGCCCCCCGTCAGTCTGCGCATCAATTTCCCGTCCGATCATTCATGGAACGGTGTGACGGCCATCAATCTCAACACCAAGTTTACACATCTTCAGATACTCGGCTCAGCAGTATTTAAAAAGGCCGGATTGCCGGTCGCGGATGCGAAAGCGGTCAAAGTGTTCATCAACGGCGACGATCCGGCAATGTCCGAAACCATTCCCGAACGCATGTACGGAAAATTTGCGTATGTGGAAGTGATTAACAGTGATTTTGCCGGCAGTCATTTTGCCGGTGACAACAGCGGGAATATTTACCGATGCATGAGATACGATGACGGCATTGAAGCGGACTGGCGATATGAAGGAACGGATCCTGCCGCTTATGCAGATACGTATTTTAAAGAGTCCAACAACGCGGAATACGACTGGTCCGACCTGATTCAGCTTACCGATATCCTGAACAATGCACCCGAAGCAACCTATGTGGATGATGTGAACCGGGTTCTGAATGTGCCGCAGTGGATGCGATGGTACGCTGTCGAAGTGATGATGAGCAATAACGAGACCAATCCCAGTTCGGGCCAGGGTGATGATTATTATATGTACAGGGGAGAGGCCGATACACGGTTTGTCATGCTGCCCCATGATCTGGATACCATTTTCGGTGAGGGCAGGGAAAAAGTCAGTGCAAACACCCTCTCCATATGGGCACCGCGTCTGATGCCTGCCATGAACCGTTTTTTAACACACCCGGCATTCATTACGCAGTATTATAATCAATTGAAGGATGTCATCGGATCCGTATTCGAGCCCGTGGCGTTTGACGCACTGATCGATGATGTATTTGGCGGCTGGGTTATGGATGAACCCGCTCTGGCCGGTGAAATCGGCCGCATCAGGAAATTTGTTTCAGACCGCAGAAAATTTATTCTGACAGGCGGGTACCCGGGTGCGCTCAGCCAGTCTGAAATTCCGCAAACAGAATTCGCCGTCGATTGCGAATTGCAGCAGGCAGGCGGGAAATATATCACAAAGTCCCCTCAGATTGACGAAACCCGGTTGCATGGAACAGCCGATGTGTTTACGACCCAATCCATTACTGTCGCAGATGTCCCGGCCGCATGGAATCCCGTGAGGGGGACATGGCGGATTGACAGTGATCACCCCGTTCAGTTGATGCCGGGGCACAATGCAATCGTCGTTTCCGCCTGCAGCGGCACAGACGGCAGCGGAGGAAAACTGCACAGTGAGACGATTGATATTGTCTATGAGGTAAGCACATTCGGGGGCACGCTTGTTTCGGATACGACGCTGAAGGCGGAATACGGGCCCTGGCACGTGACCGCCGGTATTGTGATCCCGTCCCGGATGACGCTGACAATAGAACCTGGAACCGATCTGATATTTGAAGAGGGAACAGGCATTACGGTTCAGCAGGGCGGATGCCTGGTTGCGGCGGGCACAGGGACGCAGCCTGTCGGTTTGCTCCGGTCCAATGACAGTCAATCACACTGGCGCGGCATCACGTATCAAAATACCCTTGAAGACAACAGATTGTGCCATGTGAATATGGAATACGGGGATGATGGCCCTCAATCAATCGAAGTGCACGGCTCCCGTCTTTTCATCGATCATATGACCTGGACCCCTTCCGGTAAAACGATCATCGAGGTGTACAATCCATCGCTCAGGATCAGTCATTCGGTATTCCCAACTGTTTCAGAAAATGAACCCATACACGGTCAGAAACTGGAGGGAGATGCCTGTTTTATTTTGGACAACAACACATTCAATCCGGTCACCGGTTATAACGATATCATCGATTTCTCCGGATGCAAACGGCCCGGGCCGATTCTGCAGGTGCTGAACAATACGTTTTCCGGCGGCGGTGATGACGGCCTCGACCTGGATGGCTGCGATGCCCATGTCGAAGGCAATGTTTTCATGAACTTCCATCAGAGCGGATCCCAGGCGAGTACGTCCAACGCCATTGCCACGGGACAGTTTGGCGGTCTCAATTCGGATATCACGGTTGTCCGCAACATATTCTATGACAACGATCATGCCGTTCTGCTCAAGGAAGATGCGTTTATGGTTGCGGAGAACAATGTGATCGTCAATTCAACACAGGCGGCCATCAATTTCGGTGAATATCCGTACCGCGATGTGGCACCGGGGCAGGGCGCCTGGCTGGACGGCAATATTTTTTATAATAATGCGGCCGTATTTGAAAACCGGTTTGCACAACCCGGAGCGCCGGATCCGGATATTTCCGTGAACCGTTCCATCATTGCATCCGCTTTTCATGATCTCGGTGAGGGCAATCTCGATGCGGATCCCCTGTTTGTCAATGCCACGGGCGATTTTCACCTGAACCCGCAGTCTCCTGCCATCGGCAAGGGGCCGAACGGCCTGGATATGGGAAGGTATGTACAGGCAGGCGCCTCGATTTCCGGCGAGCCCGGTTCCCCGACAAAACAAACACAGGCGCTTCTGACCATCGGCGGTCCCGGAATCACACATTACACATATTGTGTCAATGATACAACCGATTCATGGAGCGATGTGGCGGCCATTGACAGCATCCCGCAAATTGCGCTGAACAATTTGACCGACGGCCAGTCCTACACCCTGTATGTCAAAGGCAGGAATTCAGCCAATGTGTGGCAGAGTGATCCCGCATTGGCCGTATCGAAAACCTGGAAAGTGCAGATTTCCGGTTCCGATATATCTGAGGGCGGTCTGCCCGCGGCATTTCATCTGTATCAGAATATGCCCAATCCCTTCAATTCGACGACGCATATCGCATTCGATCTCCCTGAAGATGCCGAAATGGAGCTCGCGATCCATAATCTGCTGGGAAAAAGCGTCCGTACATTTCAAGCACGTTTGTATCCCGCAGGTCAGCATGAAGTGATCTGGAACGGTCTGTCGGATGACGGGAAACAGGTACCGACCGGGATTTATTTTGTCCGGGCAAAAGCAAAGAATCATGTTTTTATCCGAAAAATGCTGCTGGTTCAGTAGGGGAAAATGAGTTCTGTAAATGATAACATGAATAAACCGGAGGACCGGGGCTGATGACTCCATTCAACCGGATCAGAAATCTGATCGTTTCGGGCTTCATTTCAACGGGTATCTGTCTGCGGGCCGGGGTGTCTTTCAGTGAGCCGGTCATTATTGAACAGGCTCACATGAACAAAACAAAAAGCGCCTGTGTGGCCGATCTGGATGGCGACGGCGATCCGGACGTGCTGTCCGCGTCGGCGCTGGACAATAAAATCGCCTGGTATGAAAACCTGGGCGGCGGCGTGTTCGGTCCACAGCAGATTATCTCCACCTGGGCCATCGAAGCGGAGGATGTATTTGCGGCCGATCTGGACGGCGACGGCGATCCGGATGTGCTGTCCGCATCGGAAACGGATGATAAAATCGCCTGGTACGAAAACCTTGGCGGCGCCGTCTTCGGTCCGCAGCAGATCATTTCAACGGATGCAGACGGCGCTGAATCGGTTTATGCGGCCGACCTGGATGGCGACGGTGATTATGATGTTCTTTCCGCTTCCGAGTATGACGATAAAATCGCCTGGTACGAGAATCTGGGGAACGGTGTATTTGCGGAACAGCATGTGATTACCACGCTGGCAGACGGCGCGGAATATGCCTTTGCGGCCGATCTGGACAATGACGGCGATCTGGATGTGGTTTCGGCTTCCGAATTCGCCAATCAGATCGCCTGGTATGAAAATCTGGGCGGCGGCCTGTTCAGCGAAACAAACGTGATCACGGATTCCACGGACGGTGCGGAATTTGTCCATGCGGCCGATCTGGACAACGATGGTGATCAGGATGTGCTGTCCGCATCGATCCGGGATGACAGGGTGGCCTGGTACGAGAACCTGGGGGGTGCGTTCGGACCGCAGCGCATTATTTCCCGGGATGCGGACGGGCCCGAATGTGTTTATGCGGCCGATCTGGACGGCGACGGCGACATGGATGTGCTTTCGGCTTCCGAGTTTGACGATACGATCGCCTGGTACGAGAACCAGGGGAACGGTGTGTTCGGCGGTATGCAGAAGATCACATCGTCTGCCGACGGTGCGAGCTACGTGACAGCCGCCGATCTGGACGATGACGGTGACCTGGATGTGCTGTCCGCATCCGAGACGGATCACACAATTGCGTGGTATGAAAATTTATTGATTACGGATGTGCGGCAGGCTGATTCCAGGGAAAAGCCGGAAATGTTCCGGCTGTCTCAAAATTATCCCAATCCGTTCAATCCGGTCACGCGGATTTCTTTCAGTCTGTCCGAACCCGGCAAAGTCAGGATCCATATTTACGATCAATCGGGCCGGGTCGTTGCGTCGTTGACAGACAGCGATTATCCGCCCGGGGATTATCAGATCAAATTTAATGCAAAACTTCTGACAAGCGGTGTCTATTTCATCCGTTCGGAAACGGTCCTGAAAAATGACGGCAGCCTGGTCACTGCCGCGAGAAAAATGCTGCTGCTCAGGTAAACTGAACTTCAACCCATTGCTCCGGAGGTATTTGATATGAGGTCGAGTATCCATCTGATTCACCTTCTTCATAACAGATGGTGTCATTTGTTGTCTGTAAGCCTTGTCCTGTTTTTTGTAGTCAACCCGGACCGGGGCATGGCCCAATTGCGCATCAATGAATTGATGGCATTGAATCAAACCGTGCTCACGGATGAAGACGGCAGCTTTTCCGACTGGATCGAGATTTACAACGCATCGGCGGATCCCGTTGATTTAAACGGCTGGTGCCTGACCGATGACAATTCCGATCCGGAAAAGTGGTCTTTTCCTCAAATGATACTGAATGCGGATGGTTATCTGATCGTTTTCGCATCGTCCAAGAACCGGCGGAACACGGATCATGAACTGCACACCAATTTTAAACTGAGCGGCGACGGTGAATATCTGGCGCTTTCCGATCCGCAGGGCCATATCGTTTCGGAATTTAATCCGGCGTTTCCGGCCCAATATACGGATGTGTCTTACGGGTTTTTTGATGGTGAAACCATGTATTTGTCTGAACCCACACCGGGCGCAGCCAATGTGTATGCCGAGCATCAGCTTCTGCCGCCACCCGAATTCAGCGTGAAGCATGGCTTTTACGAGTCGCCTTTTACCCTCCGGCTGACAACGGATCAGCTGAACACAACGGTCTATTATACCACCGACGGGAGCGACCCGAACGAATCCAACGGGAACATGTACACGACCCCTGTTCAGATATCCACCACGACCGTATTGCGTGCCGTTGCTGTCAAATCCAACGGCTCATCCAGCATCACGGTCACACAGACGTATCTCTTTCTGGATGATGTGATCCATCAGCCCAACGATCCGCCGGGTTATCCGGCCGAATGGGGCCCGTATACGGCCATGCCGGGAATCGCTCCCGCAGATTATGAAATGGATCCTGAAATCACGCAGCATCCGGATTACAAGGATTCGATGAAAGACGCGCTGCTTTCGATACCCACCATATCCATCGTCACGGATATCGGCAATCTCTTCTCGCACAGTGAAGATCCTGATTCAGGAGGCATTTATATTTATACCGGTCCGCCCATCACGGATGAGATTGACGGCCTGGGTGATGGATGGGAACGTCCGGCATCGGTTGAATATTTTACAGCGGACGGATCAGGGGAATTCCAGGTGAACTGCGGCGTGCGTCTTCAGGGCGGGCACAGCAGGCGTCCGGAGAAATCCCCCAAGCATTCTTTCAGGCTTGTGTTCAGGAGTGAATACGGGCCCGGCCGGCTGGAGTATCCGCTCTTCGGAGAGGAAGGCGCATCGAGTTTCAATACGGTCACGTTGAGGGCCGGATTCTGCAACAAATGGTTTCATCACAGCGCATCCGAACGGGAGCGCACCCAGTACCTGCGTGACCGGTGGGCAAAAGACACGCAGCTGGCCATGGGCCATCTGTCCGGCCGCGGATTTTTTGCACATCTCTATATCAACGGACTCTATTGGGGACTTTACAATCCGACGGAACGGCTGGACAAATCGTTCGCCGCTTCATACTTTGGCGGCGACGAGTCCGAATATGATGTGATCAAGGATTATACATCGGTAGTGGACGGGGAAATCGATGCCTGGAATGCGATGATTCAAATGGCACGTTCCGGACTGGAAAACAACGCAACCTATCAGCGCATTCAGGGTAAAAATCCGGACGGATCGCGGAATTTCAACTATGAACCCTATTTGGATGTGGTCAACCTGACCGACTATATGATTCTGAACCTGTACGGCGGCAATACGGACTGGGATCATCATAACTGGGCGGCCATACGGAATCGTGTCAACCCGGATAAAGGATTTAAATTTTTCAGCTGGGACGGAGAGCATGTGCTCAAGGATGTGAACGGCAATGTATTCTTTACGAACAATCGCAACTGTCCCACCGAGCTGTTTCACAGATTGATGGAAAATGATGAGTTTTGCCGGTTGTTTGCGGACCGTGTTCAGCTTCATTGTTTCAACGGCGGCGTATTGACACCGGAATCCGCCAGAGACAGGTATATGGAACGGGCCGGTGAAATCGATCTGGCCGTGATCGCCGAATCCGCGCGATGGGGCGATTACAGACGGGACGTTCATCAGAATCAGCCTCAGGGACCGTTCGATCTGTATACAAAAAATGATCATTGGCTGCCCCAGCAGTATTTTCTTGTCAATTATTATTTCCCGAACCGCACCGGGAATTTTGTTGAGCAGGCACGGAACGCCCGTTTGTATCCTGCCGTCAATGCGCCGGTGTTTTATATCAACGGCGAACAAACCACGGACAATCTGATTCAGCAGGGTGATGTGCTCACAATGACATCCGCGAACGGCACGATTTACTATACGACCGACGGCACAGATCCTTCCCAAAGTGCGACGGGTACAAGTATTTCCGAGAGTGCGGCCGCTTATACCGGCCCCCTGACATTGAATAAAAATGCCTATGTCAAAGCCCGGGCGTTAAACGGAAACACATGGAGTGCTCAGAACGCCATGCTTTATACAATACTGAGAGATATCCATGATTTGAAAATCACGGAAATTCATTATCATCCGCTTCCGGACGGATCCGTGGATGATCGTGAACTTGAATTTATCGAACTGAAAAATACAGGCGAAGGAGCCCTTGACCTGGGCGGCGTCCGGTTTGCAGACGGAATTGATTATCAGTTCCCGGCGCACACCGTATTGAACGCCGGCGGGTTTGTCGTTCTGGCTTCCAACCGGTCCGAGTTCGAAAAAAGGTATCAGCGGGAATGCTTTGCTGAATACGAAGGCAATCTGAATAATGGCGGTGAACGGCTCGTCCTGACGGATGCCGGTGACGATACGCTTGTCGCGGTCGCGTATCAGGATGCAGACGGCTGGCCGGCAAAAGCGGACGGAGAGGGGTATTCCCTGGTGCCGGTCGACCTCAATCCGGGGGGAGATCAGGCCGATGCCGGAGACTGGCGCGCCTCGCTTCATGTACACGGATCACCGGGCGAGGATGATACGGAATCATCCGGTTCGGGCATTCAGGATTCGGATCGAGTGACCGCCTTCGGGCTCGGGCAGAATTATCCGAATCCGTTCAATCCGGCCACGGTGATCTCCTACCGGATCCCGGAAGCGGCCTTTGTCACATTGACTGTGTATGATATCCGGGGAAGGGAGGTACGCACGCTGGTGAATGAATATCAGGATTCAAATTCGTATTCGAAGCGGTTCGACGCCGGCAGCCTTTCGAGCGGTGTTTATTTTTACCGGTTAAAAGCAGATCAGAAAGTGATATGGACGAAAAAAATGCTGCTGATGAGGTAAAAAATGCGGTTCAATGAAAAAAGTATTTGAATTTTTGGAATTTGTCTATTAAACTATTTCATCAAATCACATCAGGCTTAAATTAACCGTAAGAACTGAATTGGGTCTGACATTATACAAACGCGTCATCTCTTCAGGCAATTGATGAGGAGACAGCATGAAAGGGGGGCGGACGAAATAAATCGAGGATAATGTAAAGAACGCATCGTGGTATTCATTCATCCGTAACGAAAAAAGGAGGGTAATATGTCTTCAAGAAAAGTGTTGGTCCTGTTGCTCGTTGTTCTGATGATGGGACTCGCAATCATTGCAGAAGCCCAGGACAAGCTGGTTATCTTTGTCAGCCGGCAGACCGATACGTACCTGGATCCGACATGGGGCGATTATGCGGATTATCCGTTTACCATGATCCTCGAGGAACAGGGCTACGATGTGCTCATCTGGTATGATGAAAATTTGTCCGCAGCCAATCAGGCCACATTCGATCTGCTGAACAGTGCCGACCTGATTATCATGGGCCGTTCGACTCCGAGCACCATGTATCAGGATCCCAACAAGGAGGCGTGGAATTCGCTGACTGCGCCGATTATGAACATCGAATTGTGGAACTGCCGCAGCAGCCGTCTCAACTGGTTCAATTCGACGGCCATGGCGAACATCGATGATTATGTCGATTACAATGCGATTATCGATCTGCCCGATGATCCGGTGTTTGCCGGAATCGATGTATCGGGCGAGGTGCCGTGGACGTTCGGCCCGATCAGCGTTCTGCAGGAAACGGAAGCCGGCAACGGGACCGTTCTTGCCCGGATGGCAGACGATTTAAGCGTGCTGTTTGTCCGTTTCGAACCGGGTGTCGAGTTTTTTGAGGGTTCAGGCGATATACCGGCCGGTCACCGGACCATGATCGGGAACGGCAACGACGATCTTCGGGGCCCGAGCGGAGAATTGATTTTCAATTACTACAATTTCACCACGGAATCAGAGCAGGTGTTTCTGAATGAAGTTGCACGCATGGTCAATCTGAACAGCTCGGATGTCGAGGATAATCATTCGAAAAATCCGAACGATTATGCGCTGAATCAGAACTATCCCAATCCGTTCAATCCAAGCACCACGATTGAATTCGCACTTCCCAAAAGCGGAAATGTGACCCTCGATGTTTACAATCTCGTGGGAGAGAAGGTGGCCACTCTGGTCGACGGATCCATGAGCGAAGGAACGCATACCGTCACCTGGAACAGCAGGGATGACTCGGGGCGTCCGGTTTCCAACGGTATCTATCTGTGCAAGATTCAGGCAGGTACATATAAAAATGTCATCAGGATGGCATTGATCAAATAAGTCCGATTCCATTCGGGGCGGTCAGGCCGGCCGTCCCGAATGGCCTCTTTTACAATGAGCATGCCCCGTCACTTCAATACAATCAGTTTCCTTTCAAGTGTAAAATTATCCGTCGTCAATCTGCAGAAGTAAACCCCGCTGCCTGCACGGGCATTGGCATGGTCCGATCCGTCCCACATCACGGAGTAAGCACCTTCGGGCTGAATTTCGGATACCAGTGTTTTAATCAGTCTGCCCTGGATGTCGTAGATCTGCAGTTTCACATGGGTCTGTCCGGGAAGCTCATATGAAATGGTCGTGCCCGGATTAAACGGATTCGGGAAATTCTGAAGCATGCCGTGCTGTTCCGGGAGGGTTTTTTCTTCCTCCACGGCAGCCGGACAGCTGTCCGTGAAAAATAAATACCCCTGATAATCGGTCTGTTTCCATACGGGCCCCTGATAGTTCCAGCCCACTTGATGATCGATGTGAAAGTAGGTATCGAAAGTCTGGTCATCTGAATCGTTGTACCAGACATCCCAGCCGATCCTGTCGCCCGCAGCCAGTGTTTTCGGTTTCGAATCGTACAAGTCATATATGGTGAACGCGATCTCGCAGTCCCAGTTGCCGGCGCTTCCCTTCTTTATGGCCGTTTTAAAATCGTTGCCGTTATAGGCATGATTGCCCGGTGTGGGAAAATGCAGCAGATTCCGGTGATTTTCTCCCGTGATACGCCAGTATTGCGCGTTTTCAAAGGTTTCCCAGGTGTAACTGCAGTCGCAGTCCCCGTTGGTAAAGATCTCGATGCTCTCGTCATCCGATGGGGAATAAACGGCATCAAGCTCACCATTGTCGAATGTCCCCAGTTTATCGTCCAGCACGGATACAGCCACATACAGTTTGTTGGTCGCATCGCTCCATACCGCTTTCCATCCGACCCAATTGTCCGATACGGCTGTCCATGGGACATTGTAATCCCCGACATTGCCTCCCACATCAAGGTAAACATAATCGGCGTTATTCCATATCGCATCATTCAAATCGCCGTCGATTACCGGCGGTGCATAACCGCTGCATACTTTCGGGGCGGAATGGATCTTTGGATCGGGTATCGTGGTGTTGTGAATAATTTCAAATGGCTCACCGATATCAAATTGATCAGGTTTTGCAATCGATGTGATTTTTATCTGATATCCGCTCCCAAGCCCGTGGCATCGATTGACGAACCAGCTGAAGAATCCGTCATCGGGCGTGTTCTCCGCAAGGATTTTTACGGGATTGTTGTTCAGGCAGAGCTCGATTCTGACATCGGGACCCACATTGCGGCTCGTCCAGGTGATGTTATATTCCTTCAGCCGTTCCAGCTGGAGTCCGGGTGCATCGGGATAGGTGATGTGGATATAGGTGGAGTAGCCCAGATAAACCAGATTTCCCATTGTCCTGATCATGATCCGATTTGGATCGATCATATTGATTTCTCTCAGACTGTAACCGGCCGGACCCAGCTGAGTCCAGGTTGCCTCGTCATCCGTGAACCAGACCCCGTCATTCGTAGCCGCATAAATTTCACCGTTATCCAGCATGAACAGGTCCCGGACATGTTTTCCTGCGGGGCCGATATTTGTCCATGTGTTGCCGCTGGTCAGATCCAGACCCGGTGATTTGTATGTCCCGTCAATGCTCCCGATATAAACTCCGGACTCGTTGACGCCATAGCATTCGCCCGGGAACGTAAAAGACTCGGCCTTCCACCCGCCTGTTGTAAGGAACCAGTCAAATGAAAAAATCTGCCCTGTGCTGTTCACTTCATGATACCCGATTTCTGTTTCCCAATTTGGATCTGTGCAGGTCGGTCCGTTGCAGATCCATGTATCCCCGTGATCATTTGAATAATAGACCTCGTATTTGGGCGCCACATAAATCACGCCGTTTGAATTCAGGGCCGCGTCAAATGGGGAGCCGAAAAAATCCCGGTACACCCAGTCCCAGGTGGTGCCATTGTCCTCAGACATGAAAAGACCGTTCTGCAGATAATAGGATAAATAGCTGCCGTAGATGCCGCCGGTTGAATATCCCTCGGCCACTGCATAGATCACGCCTGTCTGTGAGATCAATAATTGCTTGATGTCAGGGTAATACAGCGGCCCGATCGAGTAATCCCAGATCTGCGTATAATCCCAGGCAGACGGCGCCCAGTTTGCCCCGTTGTCTTCAGTTTTGTAAATCAGATTATGATCAGCACCTATGGTGCCTACAAAGAGATGTCCGTCCGGATTGATGGCCACGGATGTAATCGGTGAACCGGAAGGAGAGGGGATATTGACCCAGAGATATGGCTGCGACAGAATCCCGGTTGCTGATCCGATCAGGAATAAAATTGCGCCATAAAGTGCAGGACGTTTCATTTTTGGCCTCCCGAGGTCAAAATGAATGAAGGGTGTTTTGGACCGGCAGGACCTCTGCCTTCAGGGAGAAAGGAATTTTGTCCGGGTGTAAAATCGAGGGTGATGTTTGAAAGTAATGATTAAAATCAGCCGATGCAATAAAAAAACGTTTGAATTTAAGGAACGGGTCCTTTAATTTATGATAGACCATGTCCGCAGGCTCGTAAAATTGTTGCCGAAAACCTGGACAGTGCGGCCATGCTGTCAGTGGGACATATCGCTGCGGATTTTCATTTTGTCAGTCGGAGGTATTCGTGAAATTGAAAAAATCCATTCGATATGTTGCAGGACTGGTTCCGGTGATTTTCTTTTTTATTCCAGGGGAGTCGCTTTATTCCCAGCAGCCGGCTTTCCCCACAGCGGAAGGCTGGGGAAAATACACGGTCGGGGGCAGAGGGGGGCAGGTCATTGAAGTGACGAACCTGAACGACAGCGGGGAGGGCAGCCTGCGGGCGGCAGTCAATGCCAGGGGCCCGAGAACGGTCGTTTTCAGGGTATCGGGAACCATCGAGCTCAGATCGGATCTGAATATATACAATCCTTACATTACGATTGCAGGACAAACGGCCCCGGGTGACGGGATCTGCCTCAGAAAATATCCGGTTCAGATCGAAGCGGACCAGGTGATTATCCGTTATATCCGGGTGAGGCTCGGGAATGAATCGGGGGATGATGACGATGCCGTTTCAAGCCGTTATACACGGCACGTCATCCTGGACCATGTATCGGCGAGCTGGAGCATCGATGAAACCGTTTCCATCTATCATTGCGACAGCGTGACGGTTCAGTGGTGCCTGATATCGGAGAGTCTGTACAATGCCGAACATGTGAAGGGACATCACGGATACGGCGGCATCTGGGGCGGACCCAATGCCAGCTTTCATCATAACCTGATGGCGCATCATTCCAGCCGCAATCCCCGCTTCGCATCGGGCTGCGGATACACCGATTTCAGGAACAATGTCATCTATAACTGGGGCTATCAGAGTGTTTACGGCGGTGAAAAAGCGGAGCAGAACAACAGTGTCTATATTTTTTCCGGGATCAATATGGTGGCCAATTATTATAAGCAGGGACCCGGTACAAAGGCCGGCGGGAATTACTACAAAATCGTGCAGCCGTCCTCGAGGAATTATCTGGAAGATTACGGCGACTGGTACATCGCCGATAATTTTGTGTCGAATTATCCCAATGTGACTGCCGACAACTGGCTTCACGGGGTTCAGCCCGATCAGAACACGACTTTGGTCAAGGATTCCATCAGGCAGCAGATGCCCGTTCCCTTCGTGCCCATCGTTCAGCAGACAGCGGAAGAGGCCTATCAACTGGTTCTGGGTGATGCCGGGGCCACCCTGCCGCGAAGGGACAGTATCGATATGAGAATCTGTCAGGAAGCTGCCGCCGGAACGGCGACATTCGGAACAGGCACCTATAATCTGGACAATGCGTTCGGCACCGATACGACCGGCATCATCGATTCGCAGGCCGATGTGGGCGGATGGCCGGTCCTGGAGTCCGCACCGGCACCCGACGATTCGGATCATGACGGTATGCCGGACTCCTGGGAATCGGCCCATGACCTGAATCCGGATGATCCCGAAGACAGGAACGGCATTGGTGAAGGGGGATATACACATCTGGAAAATTATCTGAACAGCATGATATCCTACCCGGTCCGGGTTCAGGAATCGGAAAGCCGAGTTCCGGAAGAATTCAGTCTTGTACAGAATTATCCGAATCCGTTCAATCCATGGACACGGATTATGTATGATATCCCGCGGGGAGCGAAAGTGCGGATAAGGGTGTACGATCCTGCAGGAAGAATGGTGACTGATTTGGTCCATGAAGAACAAACCGCGGGCACACATGAGGTTTATTTTGAATCAGGAGATCTGTCCAGCGGTGTTTACATCTATCAGCTCTCATACGCGGACCGGACGATTTCAAAGAAGATGCTGCTGATCAAATAGCCTGGCAAACGGCCAGGCATTGTTTTGTCCATTGAAAATGATATATACTCTAAGACCGCGGCATTGTCTGATAAATAGCAGATGCAGCCGGTCAGGAAGGGGATTAAAAACATGAGAAACCGGACAACCATTGCCATCGCAGCATGCGGCCTCCTGGTCATTTTTGCTTTTCATCTGGCGGCTGACGATACAGGGCCTTTCGCATTTCCGGGAGCTGAAGGAAGCGGGAAGTACGCCAGAGGCGGACGCGGCGGCGATGTCTATGAAATGACCAATCTCTCCAACAGCGGTTCCGGCTCGATCGCGGACGCCGTGCGCTCCGGAAACCGGACCATCGTGTTCCGTGTTTCGGGCACCATCGAACTGGGCAGCGTGATTCTCTCTCCGAAATCCAATACGACCATCGCCGGTCAGACCGCGCCGGGGGACGGCATCTGCATCAAGGGGCGGATTCAGATCGATGCTTCAAATATTATCATCCGGTACATTCGTGTGCGTGTGGATGCGGGTGCCGCCAATTCCTCCGGTGACGCCGTCGATATTTCCAGCGGAAAAAATATTATCATCGATCATGTCAGCGCCTCCTATGCCAGGGATGAAGGCATCTCCTGTCAGGAGGAATCGGACAGCGTCACGGTGCAGTGGTGCATCATCAGCGAGGGATTGACCTTTGAAGGCCACAGCTACGGATCCCTGGTCCGGGGCGATTACGGAGATCAGAAGAGCTATCACCACAATCTGTACGCGCACAACTGGAGCCGGATGCCGCGGCCGGGAAATTATACGGCTGTGACCATCGATCCGGAAGGGCTGTACTTCGATTTCCGCAACAATGTCGTGTACAACTGGAGCGGCAACCGCCCCGGTTACAATGACGACTCGGATACCATGAGCCGCTACAATTTTATCGGCAATGCCTATATCAGGGGACCGGAGTCGTCGGGAAGCATGATTTTCAGGGAAAACGGCGTATACTGCATCGGCTACTTTGAAAACAATTCGGTGAACGGCGTGGTTCCGGCTGATCCATGGAGCCTCGTGGGCTTCAGGTCAGGATATACGTCCGCACAGGTTGCGGAATACAAGGCACGGTCGGCCCTGATCGTGATGGAACCGGTTACCACCACCTCGCCGGAACAGGCACAAACCGATGTGCTCGCGTTTGCCGGTGCGAGCTTTCCCAAAAGGGACATCATCGATACTCGTATCGTCAACGATGTTCTGAATACCACGGGCCATTCCATTGCAACCGTTGCAGAGCAGCCGGAAGGCGGATGGCCCGGTCTCGAATCGGTTCCGGCTCCTGAAGACGGTGATCATGACGGCATGCCCGATGACTGGGAACTGGCAAAAAACCTCGATCCCGTTGATCCGGCGGACCGGAACACCACCGGTCCGGACGGGTACACCATGCTCGAATGGTATCTCGGCGAACTGATTCCCGAAATGACGGATGTGGATGATGATGCGCCCCGTGCACCGCATGAATATGCACTGCTTCAGAGTTATCCGAATCCGTTCAATCCGTCGGCCGTGATCCGTTTTCAGCTGCCGCATCCGGGTTATGCCACGCTGCAGCTGGTCGATCTTCGCGGCAGGGAAGTGGCCACGATCGCGGATGGATTCAGGCAGGCCGGCATGCATGAACTGCGTTTCGACGGCAGCGGTTTGCCGAGCGGCATTTATCTGGTCAGGCTGCGGACCGGTTCATTCATGAAGACGATCAAAATATGCCTGGCCAGGTAAGCCGGCAATTTAATAATCCCTATTTTACCGTTTCTGCGGATTTCATCGCGGCTGCGGATCATCCAGGAGACAAAGATGAATCAGATAATCAGGCATGCCCTGTTCCTGCCGTTTTTATTAATGGCCATTTCAATCGAGGGTTATTCATTCGAAAAACGCGATGACGGAATCGTTCTCAAGCCCGGTAATCAGGTGGAAACGGGTGTCAGACGGCTGATCATCCGGGCAATTACCGGTGACATGATCCGGATCACGGGTTTTCCCGGTGAAGGCGGTTCGGCACCGGCAAGCCTGGTTGTGGACAGCAGTCATCAATGGCCGCAAACCACTGTCACGGTCCGTGAGCAGCAGGGCACGATTCATATGATGACCAAAACACTGACAATCCTCATCGATGAGCAGACCGGAGCGATCACCATAAAAAACAAGCGGGATGAAATCCTTTTTCAGGAGGGAACGCGGAAGATCGTTCCCGGTGTTATTCTGGACGAGCCTGTCCATCATGTCCGGCAGTCGTTTCAGTGGGCGGATGACGAGGCGCTTTACGGGCTGGGGCAGCATCAGGAGGGTGTTTTCAACTGGCGCGGCCACGATGCGGAGCTGGTTCAGTACAATATGAGAGCGGTGGTGCCGTTCCTGCTGTCCTCGAAAGGGTACGGGCTTCTATGGGACAATACCTCATATACGCGGTTCAGTGACACTCCCGCAGGTTCCTGGCTCTGGTCCGAAGTGGGTGACTGCATCGATTATTACTTCATATACGGTCCGGATCCGGACAGCGTGATCCGCAATTACCGCCGGCTGACAGGCGCTGCCCCGCTTTTTCCCAGGTGGGCCTATGGCTATGTCCAGTCCAAGGAGCGGTACAAAACGCAGCAGGAAATACTCGATGTAGCCCGGGAATACCGGGACCGCCGGATTCCCATGGACGTGATCGTGCTCGACTGGCAGTACTGGGACAACGGCCACTGGGGGCAGAAAAGCTTCAACCGGGAACGGTTTCCCGATCCGGCATCGATGATGCAAACGCTTCACGATCAGTATCACACGCGGCTGATGATTTCCGTATGGCCGAAAATGTCCGTGCGATCGGCCGATTACCGGGAAATGGCGGAACATGAGGGCTTTCTGTATCCGGATGAGGACAGTCCGTTTTACGATGCATTCAATCCGGACGCCCGGGCACTGTACTGGAATCAGGCCAACGAGGGGTTGTTCTCCAAAGGGATCGATGCCTGGTGGTGCGACGCCACAGAGCCCGAGCTGGACGGCTGGGATTTCAATATCGACGCATACAAGACAAAGATGAAACCCGCCATCGGATCGGGCGCCCGTTATATGAACGCCTACTCCCTGATGCATGCCAGGGGCATTTATGAAAATCAGCGGAAAACGACCGGGAACAAACGGGTCGTCAACCTGACGCGTTCGGCGTTTGCGGGGCAGCAGCGATATGCGACCATCACCTGGTCCGGGGATATCGTGGCGACGTGGGACGTATTCCGCAGGCAGATTCCCGCGGGACTCAATTTCTGCATGTCGGGTCTCCCGTACTGGACCACGGACATCGGCGGATTCTTCGTGCATTCCGCAGAAAAGGGAAAACTCGGTCAGGGATTGTGGTTCCGGAACGGCGGTTTTGACGGCGGCACCGGGGATGACGATTACAAGGAGTTGTACGTCCGGTGGTTTCAGTACGGCGCCTTCTGCCCGGTGTTCCGCTCGCACGGAACGGATATTTCAAGGGAAATCTGGCGGTTCGGGGAGCCCGGCCACTGGGCCTATGACGCGCTGCTGAAATTCGACCGGTTGAGATACCGCCTGATGCCCTATATCTATTCGACGGCCTGGCACGTGACCGCGGACGGATACACCCCGATGCGGGGGCTTGTCATGGATTTCATGCAGGATCCGCATGTCCTCGACATTGGCGATCAGTTCATGTTCGGACCGGCGCTCTTGATCAGCCCGGTGACCCGGCCCAAATCGTTATTCCGGCATGTCTATCTGCCTCAAGGCGCCGGGTGGATCAATTTCTGGACTGGCAAAAAATACTCGGGCGGCCAGACATTGTCCGTCCCGACACCGGTCGGCGAGATTCCCGTGTATGTCAGGGCCGGGTCCATCGTCCCCATGGGCCCCGTTATTCAGTACGCCGCAGAAGCGGCCGACCCCATCGAGCTGCGGATCTATCCCGGTGCGGACGGCCGGTTTGTATTATACGAAGACGAAAATGACAATTACAATTATGAGAAGGGTGCCTGCTCGGTCATCGAATTCGGATGGAATGATTTGAAAAGAGAGCTCGTCATCGAAGACCGTAAGGGTGAATTTCCCGGCATGCTGGCGGAAAGGCAGATTCAAGTCGTCCTCGTCCGGGAGAATCACGGGAACGGGGCGGATATGGTACGGGATCCGGACCGGGTGATCCGGTACGAGGGGAAGAGGCAGGCCGTTATGTTCTGAGCGGGAAGTTTACTGATAACAGGGAGCATGACCGGCTCCGAAATAACCTGCTTCATGCAGGTAATTTTGTGACAGTGCAGCCCGGGACTCCAGGCTGAAAACCGGTCAGGATCAAAAGTCATTCAATGTTCATTCTGGAACCATTTTTTGATGTTTTCCCTCCATACGGCAATATGTATCCACGAATCCGCGTTTTGTATACGTCTGTTTTGAAGGCATCATTCCGGCGGCCATGGGCCGTTTTTGGCCGCGACGGATACGGTCCCATGGCGCGCCGGAAACCGGCCTGTTTCCTACATTTTTGCTTTGAACACAACCGAAGTAATCAGTTCGGTGAGAAATCCGTAAATCATCCCCATCACAATGGTTGAAATGAACATGGCCGCCTGGCTGAATTCGGGAGTTTCCGGTGCCATCAGACCGCTGAAGGCCAGGGGCACACTGAACAGAATGCCCATCACCAGGCCGTGAATGCTCCAGTGTTTCATGGAAATCCCGCTGATGCCGATGGCCAGTCCGATCAGCGTTCGGCTGCAGATGATTTGTGCCATGATGGGCCAGGGCAGACTTTCCGGCCCGCTGGAAGCGAGTGCATTGCAGACCAGGCCGAAGACCAGTCCGGACGTGGTGGCGATTACCAGACGTCTGGTATTTTTCATGTTACACCTCCGCCCAGGCCGGCATGGCCCTTAAATACGACTCGGCACGCGCCTGTAAATCCACGGATGCCGCGTCAGGCGTGAACATCTGCAGCCAGGCCGCGATGCCTTCACGGACCGCTTCACGGGATTTGAGCTCTCCGTTTTCATCGGTGCAGTACGGACAGTACGACTCGCTTTTCGATTCGGTGAGAGGCGCACCGCATGACTGACAAAACTTTTGCATAGGTCCCTCCTTGTTTATTGACCATGGCGTCTGTAATGAAGCCGTTATATGATAAAACAGGGGTGTGACAGGTGTATGTCAGGTTTGGAAAATTAGGATTGTTTTTTATACAACCTGAAAATTGATCTAACGATATTTCAATTCGTCAGAATCATGGGGCCTGAAGGCGGTGGCGCATCCCGGACCACGTCAGCAGGTTCGCCCGCTCACCATTATAATTATAAAAATAACTACATATAATAGCAATACTATTATCATTCCTCTCCTCCATTAGCTGCAATCCTGCTTCTTAATAGGAACCTTTCCTGCCCGTGGTGCTTCGGCCGGCATTTTGCTCCGGCTCCCAAAAAAAAATGTGGTCGCTCCGCTCCTTATTGTATCTTACGGTCATTACCTGCTTGTCCGCCTGCGTAAAAAACCAGCCTCAGCGCCAGGATTGTTCTAAATATTAATATATGTATCATCGTTAATAAATAGGGGGTGAGCAAGGATGGAAATCCGCCTGTTTACTTTTCTCCTAAAACCGTATTCAGCATTTTGTTATCTGTTTATGAATTCAATTATTGCCTGCATTTAAATAAAAAATATTCTTTCTCTATTATAGGTAGAATGAAATTACCCGAAATTTGCATAGTAGCATTCTCGATTTCTTGATCGCTCTGAGAATCCGTTAATAAAGCATCTATTGTACCATAAATTTTTTTTCCCAATATTTTTTTGTCTTCATATTTCTGAAATATAATTTGGCCATCAATTGTATTAAATTCAAACATTTTTGACCTGTCAGAATAAATGGCGTATATCGTAACTTCAGTATTATTTTTTAAATATATTGGGTCGTTGAAATTTAACCCAGGCATTTCGATAATTATTAAATAATAAACACCATGATCTGTACTGTAACAATTCCTTGTATGAAATTCTAGAAATAATAATATATTATCACCAGACTGAACATTAAATATTTTTTCTATAGATGGTTTTTTATTGACAGGCGGAATATAATCAATATCTTCAAGGAAACACCCTTTAGTATATATACATGTTTCTTTGAAAAAATCATAGTATGATTCTTTGGTGATTATTAACGTATTATCAGCTTCTTTATTATCAATCACAGATTTTACATGTATGATATAATCACCCCGATACGGTAATGAGCAATTTATCAAGCATAGGATAAAAATAAATGGTATGTAGAATTTATTCATACTCGAATACAAAGCTAATAGTATCGACCTTCACCCCAAAAACTGAACGGTTTGATTAGAAATTCTTTACTTCTAACTTACTGAGAAACGGAGGATTTGTCAATTAAAAATCCCTTTCCCCACCGCCCCTCGCTCTACCCGCCCGTCAGACCTGGCTCCGCTCCTCCATTTGCTGCAATCCTGCTTCTTAATAAGAACCTGTGTGCCCGGTGCGCTTCGGTCGGCATTTTGCTTCGGCTCCCAAAACAAAATGTGGTCGCTCCGCTCCGTATTGTATCTTACGTTTATTACCTGCTTGTCCGCCTGCGCAAAAAACCGGCCTCAGCGCCAGGAGCGTTCCATCGACTAGAAGGTTACTCTTGTTAATAATCGAATAATATTAAAACAAAATGTTTGCTATTTTATTAATTTTTGATTAATTGTTTATAATATCATTTCATCTTTTGAAAACATCCTTGCCCGCTTGGATAAAAGACATTTAACAAGAAGATTAAAAAATATTTTATTGTTTGAAGAGAATAGTTAATAATTTTTTATATGTACTTCTTAATATTGGTAAATACTTTTTGCCTGCAATTTTTTTTACGCTTATTTTAATATTAAAATACTTTAAAATAGATATACAAAGTCCATTTTCATATATTTTATTATTGATGATCCCAGTAGGATTGAATATCACTATTTATAATACATTTAAAGATACTGTATTTAAGCTTTCTCTAAAACATTTTATTTCAATTTTTTTAATATCTTCAGTATTAATTATTTTTTTTGTAATAGTTGATAACACATTTTCTTTTTCTTCCTTTTCCTTAAAATTAGTATATATCTTGTTATTTTCTCCATTGATTTACTTTGGTTTAATAGTTATAGGCGGTTGTAGCTTTTTTTTATTTTTTTCTATTTGGGGAGTTATTTCATTATTCCACCGTGATTCAGAATGGAGTTGGTTTAATGAAGAAGGTAAGTTATATAGATTTTTTAATAATCTCCTTCGTCCACTTGAATTGAAGTTTGATGATTCTTTTCTTGCATCGTTATTAAAAATTTTTTTAATTTTATTCTTGGCTATAGTTTTTGGTATAATAGGCATACTTATAGTCACATTATCCTCGAAATTAATTAATATTCTTATTTGAATAGTGGGTCGGAATTGGTAACCGGTCTTTGATGTTTTGTGTAATAATTAATATTTATTTGAAAACATCTGGTGTCTACTTTCAGCCGGAAGAGGTGGCAGCTTTGGACCGGAATCTACACTGTTTCTTTTTGTTTCAGGTTATTTATTCATTTTCCAATTATCTTCATATAAAGAAAGAGGTGGTTTATTTAACTTAGCCCATGATAGATCACGAAACCATGCTTCTTTGCGATTTGGGCCAGGTTTGTTTGCATTGCTTAGGACAATGTCATGCGGAATTACCCATGATCTGACAGAACCGTTATTTGATTTGAAAATGAACACGAACCAGTCACATTCTTTTCTATCGTCAAAATTAAACCATCTGCTCGTTTTCCAACCCTCACTCTCACTTCTTGTTTTTACACTTACACGTACTAATCCTGTTCCAGTTTCCACGGCAAGATCATATGCTTCCCAGTTATCCGGCATTTTTGTAGCATATTTTCCGGAAAAACTGAATTGACTTAGTGCATAATGCTCACCTGCGTCACCAAGTATCTTTGAGCCTTTTCGTTTTTTTGTCATTCTACTTGCCTTATATGAATAATGCCTTTTTACAAATCTTTTCGTATTTCATCTGACAAATTCTGAAAATCATCATTTACTATATCCATATTTGGACTACCGAAATACTTATGGCTGCCAACGCTGTCTTTACCAATATATATTTTACCTGTTGGATAGGTGATTTTATAGATTTGTTTCATAGATGCTTATCAAATAACTTCATTGCCTTTCCCTACAACCTCCCCCCCGAAATATCAAAAAACCTCTCAAAGAACCTCATCAGTTTCTCCAGCACACTCTCTCTTTTTTTGCTGCGTTCTCCTCCTGGAGAAAAACGTGAGACAGGGGGTAAGATTTTTGCCAGATCAGTCCCCGTAGCTGCTACACTTCCGTTTCGGAACGCGTTTCGAACAAATTGATAGGTTTCCTCGCGATCAAGATTTTCCTGCTTGATGATTGCTTCCAGCTCCTCGATCCTTTTCTCTTCCACATACTTCTTCCAGTCTTCATCCACCACAGAATGTATGTCGAGCGAAGCGATAAACTGGTTGATCAGGTCTTTTTTGTTGCGCAGTTCAACGCTTGAGTCGATGGCCCTGTTGATGTCGACAAGCAGTTCGCGGTTCTTGATGTGGTCTTCGTGATACTTTTTCACAAGCCCCAGGATATAATCAATATTGATCTCGATCTGTTTGATCAGCTCCATTTCAAACACGAGGTCATCGTTGATGTTTTCCTT
>JAFGGN010000005.1 GCA_016930535.1 bacterium | reverse complement strand
CACATGAGTCTCGACTATCAAATTCCCGCTGTTGTACACAATAAATTCTCATGAAATCTGTCAACTTTTTTCAGGACGACACACTTTGGTCTTTGTTCTTTGTTCTTTAATCTTTAATCTTGATTCTCATCCTCCCCTTGACTTTCTGCTATTTTTTTCTATATTATATATGCTCTGCACCGGACACTTTGAGGAATCATGACGAAGAGAGACATAAAACTGTAGCACCAGTCCTTCGAGGTGTATCCCCTATTTTATGTCGGGTTCAGCCTTTCTAAAAGTAACATTTCATTTCCTCCTTTAACCGGGCAGGAGAGCCAGAAACAACCAAATCAAACAGGCGTCCGGAAGGGAAAATCCCCGTCCTTTTATGCGTCTGAAGAGGAAGGACCGCATCATGACGGTTTATCGCGTATGCATGCCGAAATCCGCTGTTCCTCCAATCCATAATACCTTGATTTCATCCATAAGCTTTTCCATCCATCCGCGGCTTCTGAAACGGTCCGCACTAATGAATTTCAGGAGGTGAATCCCATGGGACATCTGAACTATCTGCCGAATTACCTGTACAGCATCGCACCTCGGAAATACATGGCCTACATGCTGCACAATTTTAAAAAAATACCGCAAATCCAGACACTCTCCCCTGAACAGATTTTTGCAATCGAAGTGGTGGCACACATTCTTCCCTTTAAAACCAACAATTATGTGGTCGAACAGCTGATCGACTGGAACAATGTACCGGACGATCCCATGTTTATTCTGAATTTCCCGCAGAAGAACATGCTGAGTCCCGAACATTTCGACAGGATGGCCGGCCTGATCTCGGAAAATGCGGATCCGGTGGTCATCCGTGATACAGCCCATGAGATCCGTATGGAGCTGAATCCGCAGCCCGACGGACAGATGGAACGCAACCGGCCTATACACAAAGGGAAACCGATCCGGGGAATGCAGCATAAGTACCGTGAAACCGTGCTCTTTTTTCCCAGTCAGGGTCAGACCTGCCACGCCTACTGCACGTTCTGCTTCCGATGGCCGCAATTTCTGGGTATCGATGAACTGCGGTTTGCCATGAAAGAAGCAGACGTGCTTCAGGACTATTTGTCCGCCCATCAGGAGGTGACGGATGTGCTTTTCACCGGCGGAGATCCCATGGTGATGAAAGCGGACACCCTGTCCGTTTATCTGGATGCCATTTTGGACGGGGATTTGCCGCATGTAAAAAATATCCGCATCGGTACCAAGGCCCTGAGTTACTGGCCGTACCGGTTTTTAAGCGATGGGGATGCGGACACGCTGATGGCCGTATTCAGGAAGGTGATCCGCTCGGGCCGGCATCTGGCCCTGATGGCCCATTTCAATCATCCGCATGAACTGCAGACCGAAGCCGCGGAGAAGGCGATTCACAGGCTCAGGCAGGTCGGTGTGGAAATCCGCTGCCAGTCTCCGCTTCTGGCCCATATCAATGACGATCCGGATGTCTGGTCAGCCATGTGGAAGGAGCAAGTCCGGCAGGGATGCATCCCCTATTACATGTTCATTGCGCGGGATACGGGCGCGCAGCATTATTTCGGGGTGCCGCTGCACCGGGCATGGAAAATATACAGACAGGCCTATCAGAAGGTCAGCGGACTGTCCCGCACCGTGCGCGGGCCGGCCATGTCCGCCGATCCCGGGAAAATCCAGATTCTGGGTGTGAACGAAGTGGACGGGCGGAAAGTATTTGCCCTCAGATTTCTTCAGGGGCGCAAAAAGGACTGGGTCTGCCGGCCGTTCTATGCGGAATACAATGAAAATGCCCTGTGGCTGGACGACCTGACACCCGCATTCGGAAAAGAAGCGTTCTTTTTCGAGGCGTCCTAAACGCCCATAACCGGATTGCCGGATCCGCCGTTGTTCTGGATGCACAAAGGCCGGTATACCGGGCATATGAAGGGATTATTGAACAGGTTCATGGCTGCATGACAGTACTGTTTATTTGCCATTGGCAACAAAATAATCATTGACAAACCTTCTTTTCTTCAATATTTTATTCACACTCATCTTTAGACTGCGCTGTAAACTCACCGCTGTAACTTTGTTTGTGCGCCATTGTCAGGAAGCATGTTTATCCGGGACTTTAACGTTCCGGCCGGTGCAGCAGTAAAGCATCCGGTACAGGCGGCCGTACCGCCAATCCCCGTTCTCCTGCATGGCGCCCGTCAGGGTGATCCGGTGAACCTGTAAAGTACCTTCCGGGATACAATTCCCGGATTCGGTCATTTATTCCATCAAACAACGAGGTGCGGCAATGAATGCAAAGCATTTTACCGGAATTCTGCTTGTTCTCTGGTTTGCCTCCAACGGATTCTCCCAGAAAATGACCGTGAAGGACAGTCAAAACAATGTCCTGATGGAGGTCAACGACGAAGGAACCGCGGGCTCTGTTTCCCTGCCCCAGGGATCCGCGCCCGGAACGCCGGCCGGCAAGCTGTACAATGTGGGCGGATCGCTGTACTGGAGCGGCTCGGCCCTCGGCACGGCCGGCAGCGCGGGCGGGTGGACAGACGGCGGTACCAATGTCTATGTCACGACCACGACGGACAAAGTGGCCATCGGGACCTCGACTCCCGAATTCAAACTGACCGTTACGGACGACGGCGGCATCATCGCCAAGGGCACCTACGATGCGGGCGCCACGCTCAGCACGACCGGGGGCGGCGCGCGCCTGATCTGGTATCCCCGTAAAGCCGCGTTCCGGGCCGGGCTCGTGGACGATTCGGCATGGAACGATGCCAATATCGGCGCCGTATCCATGGCCCTGGGGTACAACACGGTCGCCAGCGGCGGATATTCCACGGCCATCGGCCGCAATACGACGGCCAGCGGCACGGGCGCCATGGCCCTGGGTTTCAATACGGAAGCCTCGGGCGGATACGCCACGGCCATGGGCCGGTACACCACGGCGGATTCGTATGTATCCATGGCTGTGGGGCGCTATAACGTGGGCGGCGGCAGCGCGGGCGACTGGATCGGCACGGATCCCCTGTTCGAAATCGGCAACGGTGCGGACGGCTCCAACCTGTCCAATGCCGTGACCGTGCTGAAGAACGGCCATGTGGGCATCGGCACGGCCACGCCGGAATTCTGCCTGAGCCTGGACAACGACGGGGGCATTGTGGCCAAGGGGACCTATGCATCGGGCGCCACGCTCAGCAATCCTTCTGGTCCAGTTCTGATATGGTATCCGCGAAAAGCCGCATTCAGGGCCGGACATTCGGGTACTGGTCATTGGAGCGACGCAAATACCGGTAATTATTCTGCGGCAACAGGCTATATTACAATAGCAAGCGGTGAAGCTTCCACGGCCACGGGATATAATAATACGGCAAGCGGCATTTATTCTACAGCCATGGGAGCAGGCAATACGGCCAGCGGAATCCAGGCCACTGCAATGGGCAGCGCCTGCACGGCCAGCGGGGTCGGATCCATCGCCATTGGGTTTGTTGCGAACGCCGAATCCTATGCATCTGTCGCCACCGGTCGATATAATGTGGGCGGCGGGACAACCGACTCCTGGGTTGCCACGGATCCGCTGTTCGAAATCGGCAACGGCGCGGACGGCTCGAACCTGTCCAATGCCCTGACCGTGCTGAAAAACGGCAACGTGGGCATCGGCACGGCCACGCCCGGATCCGCCCTGCAGGTGAACGGCAAGACAGCCACCACCCAGCTTCAGGTCGGCACATCGGCCACGTCCGGGTACATACTGACCGCGGATGCGAGCGGCAATGCCACGTGGCAGGCGCCGTCCGGGGGCGGCAGCGGATGGACGGACGGCGGCACCAATGTCTACGTCACGACCACGACGGACAAGGTGGCCATCGGCACGTCCACGCCCGAATTCAAACTGACCCTGGACGACGATGGCGGTATTATCGCAAAAGGGACATACAATTCGGGCGCTTCACTCACCACGTCCGGTGCAGGGACGCGCATGATCTGGTATCCGAAGAAAGCCGCATTTCGTTCGGGTGTGGTAGACGGTACCCAGTGGGATGATGCGAATATCGGTTTCGGATCCATAGCAATGGGCGGGAATGCCGTTGCAAGTGATGATTGGGCAGTATCTCTTGGCGGAGCGACATCGGCCAGTGGTGAAATGTCCGTAGCAATCGGATACGAGGCCGAAGCCAGCGTCGAAGGAGCCGTGGCCATTGGTTATCATGTCAAGGCGAGCGGAGGAGCTGCCACTGCCTTGGGTTATGAGACAAAATCAGAATCCTACGTATCGACCGCTATCGGACAATACAACATAGGCGGCGGATCTCCGGGCGACTGGATCGACACGGATCCCCTGTTCGAAATCGGTAACGGGACGGATGATACGCATCGATCCAACGCCGTGACCGTGCTGAAAAACGGTAATGTGGGCCTTGGTACGGCCACGCCTGAATTTAAACTGGATCTGGATACCGACGGGGGTATCATCGCAAGGGGAACATACGGTTCAGGTGCTGACCTCGATACCGACGGAAGCGGCGTGCGGATGATCTGGTATCCAAAGAAAGCTGCATTCCGTGCGGGTGATCCAAACGGTGCAGCATGGGATGTCGGTTCTGTGGGGGGATATTCTGCTGCTTTTGGATATTCAACCACCGCATCGGGAGATAACAGTTTTACCGCGAATGGGGCCAACGATGCCGCAGGTAACAATGCATCGGCATTCGGATATGCCACAACAGCCGGCGGCACCTATTCGATGACTGCAGGATATTTTACTGCCGCAGGTTACAATGCCATGGCCGTCGGCCGGTGGAACGTAGGAAGCGGTTCCACTTCTGCATGGAACACCACCGATCCCCTGTTCGAAATCGGAAACGGCACCGGATCCTCCGCCAGAGCCAACGCCGTCACAGTACTGAAAAACGGGAACGTGGGCATCGGCAATGCAACGCCGGGCTACCTGCTCACCATGGAAGCATCGGGCGGGGGCTATTACAGCACGGCGGACCACGACTGGCACACGGGTTCGTCCCGCAATCTCAAGCAGGACATCGCACCCAACGATATCGATGTGCTGCGTATTTTAAACGATGTGCAGATCGTCAAGTACCGGTACAGGAGCCAGGCGGCAGAGAATCCCGACGCTCCCTACCATGTCGGATTCATTGCGGAGGACACGCCCGAGATGCTGACAGGGGAGGCACGGAACAGCATGTCGACCGGTCACTGCGTCGGCCTTCTCCTGGCCATCGTGAAGGAACAGCAGAAACGCATCGAGGCGCTGGAAGCCGCAAACAAACCGTAAATATCATCCGTTCCGACCGGTTTCACACCTGCCGGGTCTTTTCAGACCTGGCAGGCGTGATGTTTAAAAACCTCCGATTTCATTTGCCTTTTATTCCAAAAATAATCAACTTATATAATATATACTCGATTAAATTCTGGCATCCGACGTCGCCGTCGGTACAGAATCGTCCGGAGACTATTCATGATCCGAAAACTGTTTATGCTCTTCCTTTTCTTCGCCCAGATCTCACTTTCGAATACCGTGGGGATGATTTCCTGGAACCAGGCCAAAGCCTGGAACGGGTATACGTTTTTCGCACCCAATATGGGCAAAACCGGCTATCTCGTCGATATGCTGGGCCGGATTGTGCATCAGTGGGGGCTCAATGCGCCGCCGGGGCATGTGGTCTATCTCCTGCCCGGGGGGGACCTGATGGCCACAGGCGTGATCAGCACGCCTTATTTTCACGAGGGCGGCAAGGGCGGGCTAATCCAGCGCATGGACTGGAACGGCAATGTGCTGTGGACTTTCCAGTACACGAACAATGCGGTCTGTCAGCATCATGACATCGAGGTCCTTCCGGACGGCCATGTGCTGGCAATCGCCTGGGAACTGAAAACAAAGACCGAAGCCACTCAGGCAGGCAGGAATCCGGAATACCTTCCGAAAGAAGCGCTCTGGGCCGACCATCTGATCGAGGTGGATGAAACCGGCACGATCGTGTGGGAATGGCATATATGGGATCATCTGATTCAGGATTACAGTCCTTTCCGGCCCAATTACGGTCCCGTGGGCCTGCATCCCGAACTCGTGGATCTGAACTACGTGACAGGCGGCGGGCAGACGGACTGGACGCACGTCAACTGCGTGGATTACAACGCGGACCTGGACCAGATTCTGATCAGCGTTCATGAATTCTGCGAAATCTGGGTCATCGAACACTCCGAAACAAGTGAAATCGCTGCAGGGCACACGGGCGGCCGGTACGGAAAAGGCGGGGATATTCTGTACAGGTGGGGCAATCCGAGAACCTGGAGGGCGGGTACACAGGGGGATCAGAAACTGTTTCAGCAGCATCACGCACACTGGATCGACAGCGGTCTCGACGGCGAAGGCAACATCCTGATATTCAACAACGGGTGGTACCGGAAACCGTATGAATACGCTTCCGTCGATGAAATCCGGCCGCCCCTGCTCGGCGACGGAACCTATGCACTGGAGCCCGGTGCGGCGTACGGGCCGGACGCGCTCACCTGGACCTATTCAGGCAATCCGTCTGAATCCCTGAGATCCAATTATATTTCCGGGGCCGAACGGCTTCCGAACGGCAACACGCTCGTCTGTGCCGGTGCGATCGGCCGTTTCATCGAAACCACGCCGTCGGGAGAAACCGTCTGGGAATATGTCAATCCTGTGACGGACAAGGGCATTCTGAAACAGGGAGAGAGCCCCTTCGGCAGGGGGGGGCGTACAAACAATCCGGTTTTCAGATGCACCCGTTTTGCATCGGACAGTCCGGAGATTGCCGGAAGGACACTCGTGCCGGGCAACACAGTTGAAATTTACACCACACCGGTCATCGTCCCCGAACCTCAGGTTCCCGGCTCCCCTGTTCTGTATGCCAATTATCCGAATCCTTTCAATCCCGACACACGCATCCGTTATACCGTGCCGCATGATGACCGGGTGCGGCTGACCGTGGTCAACGCGGAAGGACAGACCGTGGCCATACTTGCCGACGGGCATCAACCGGCCGGTGATTATACGGTCCGTTTCGACGGCAGCCGGCTCAATTCCGGCGTATATGTCTGCATCCTTGAAACAGGCGGCCGGATCGTAAGCCGCAGGATGATGCTGATGAAATAACCATGCGATGAAAGCAGGATCAGGAATTATGAAAATCATCTCGGACCAAATCAGAAAATCGAAGTGCCGGATTCATGACAAAGAAACAATCGAAGCCATGATCAAAAAAGCGGTCATATGCCGCCTTGGCCTGGTGGATGAAGACCGGGCGTATATCGTTCCCATGAACTTTGGATATGACAGCGGCGTCCTCTATTTTCACTGCGGCGCGGAGGGACGGAAAATCGACTGCCTGAAAAAGCGCCCCGGCGTTTCGTTCGAAATCGATGTGCTGCATGACCTGAAAGCTGGCGAGCTGGCCTGCGGCTGGGACGCCCTATATGACTGTGTCATGGGCCGGGGCGAAGCCTCGTTCATTACGGACAGGGAACAAAAAAGACATGCACTGAATATGATTATGAGACAGGTTTCCGGCAAAACATGGGAATTTCCGGATGAAAAAATCGACAAGACCACGATCATTGCCGTTGAAATAAAAACCGTCTCTGCAAAAAGCACGATAAAACAGGAACAAGAATGAAAACCCAACAGACCGTCGCTGTCCTGGGCGCCAGCCAGAAACCGGACCGGTACTCGAACCGGGCCGTTCGCCTTCTGCTCGAAAAAGGGCATCATGTCATTCCGCTGCATCCGAAACTCGAAACAATAGAAGGACTGAATGTGGTGCACGGCCTGTCCGATATTACCGGGCCTGTGGATACACTCACGCTGTATGTGGGCCCGGACAGACTCGGTGACATGACCGAGGACATTGTCCGTCTGAAACCGGGCCGTGTCATTTTCAATCCGGGAACCGAATCCCTGTCGCTTCAAAGCCGGCTCAGGGAAGCGGGCATTCCGTATCTCGAAGCCTGCACCCTGGTGATGCTGCAGACCAACCAGTTCTGAGGCCGGAAACCGGAGTCCCATGCTGTCCCTGCGGCCATTCACGATCGAGGATATCCCCCGCCTGATTCAGGAAATCCCGGATCGGCGTTTTCTCATGCAATGGGCCGGCCCGCTTTATCAATGGCCCCTGACCGGAGATCAGATCCTTCATCATCTTCAGAATGATTCCCGTCCCCCTGGACGTTCCCGCATATTTAAGGCCGTCACCCGTAAAAACGACACGGTCGGTACGTGTGAACTGGCCGCAATAGATCCGTTAAAAAGCTCCGCCCGGCTCTCACGCATTCTCATCTACCGGCACGCACGGAACCGCGGACTGGGCATCCGCATGCTGGACCGGCTTCTCCGTATCGCATTCGAAGAAATGCGGCTGTGCCGCCTGGCACTCAATGTGTTCGATTTCAACCACGCTGCAATCCGGTGTTATGAACACCTGGGCTTTCAGAGAGAGGCGGTTCTTGAAAATGCGAGACAGGTGGAAGCCGAATTCTGGAACAGCATTATTATGGCCCTGCGCGCGGAGGAGTGGCGGAAGGGAACTGCCGAATGAAAAACGGAGAAAACCGAAGACGCAGAGATTGAAGGTCTATAGGGTCATGGGGTCTTTGGGTCATCGGGTCGTCAGGTCGGAGCGTGAAGCGGAGATACGGAGAAAATGAGAAACGGAGATTGGATTGGTTCTGTCTCCGTCTCTCTACTGCTCCGTTTCTCCGCCACCGGAAACGGTGCCCGGCCACGGCGCGCGATCCTGCCGTCAGCGGTCCAATTCTTGTGTTTGGATTTTAGAATTTGTTTTTTGTAATTTATTTGTTTTTTGGGATTTGATATTTGTGATTTCCCGCGATCTGCGGTCCTGCCGTCCGCGGTCTTTTACAGGGGCCGGGCGGCGGGGCCTCATATACCCATATACCCATATACCCTTCTACTGTTTTTCGCAGTCCGCGGTCCTGCCGTCCACGGTCTTTTACAGGGGCCAGGCGGCGGGGCCTCATATACCCATATACCCATATACCCTTCTACTGTTTTTCGCAGTCCGTGGTCCTGCCGTCCGCGGTCTTTTACAGGGGCCGGGCGGCAGGGCCTCATATACCCATATACCCTTCCACACTCCTCCTTTAATTCTCCGGACCCTAAACGATTCCCTTTCAAACCTCATTCCAGCGGCGGATACGCACCGGCATAGTTACCGTCATGCGCGGGCATCCCGGCCGGAAGGTCATGGTCCGGAACGGATACAGCTGCCGAAACACCGGGGAATGCCCCAAGAAGCCGGTAATCCCCGAGTTCATTGCTTTTAAAAAGCGGACCACGGTATCCTTTCATATCCCTGCCTGCATCCGAATATTCCGGTTTGATCTTCAGAAACGCTTCGAGCGAATCGAACCACATCCGGCACTCTTCATCGTTTACGGGACTCCAGAACAGCAGGGATTCCGGCACATCGTCCGACTTCCGCACAAACACATTGCCCGCCATTTTCCCGATCTGCGGGGACCGGACAGTTGCACACAGGGGTTCCGGCTGCCATACTGTCAGCAATGGATTTTGACAGGTTTCATCACAGGTCAGCAGATTGTTGATGAAGACATGACCCGTTCTTTCATCCACATCCGGACCTGTGCTCGGATGCCAGCCGAAATGGTCATTGGCTGCGCTTCTTTCCGTACGCGCAATGCAGGCCATGCTGTTGACCAGGGTATTTTGAACCATGCGGACATTCGAACTGTTGAGCACGCATATGCCGTGATCGCAGTTCACGAATACATTGCCCGCACACACGGCACCCTTGGAGATTTCAAAGAAAAATCCGTTTTCACCCGGCCAGATACTGCGCCCGTTGAAGTTGTGTGTATTCAGGCCCACATCCTGCACCCAGTTGTCCACGAATACGCCGTCCACATTTCCCACATCGTACCAGATGCCGTTCGAGTACGGATGGTCGATGACCAGATTGTCCCTGCAGGTAACCCGGTAGCACTGATTGAAAATTTTCACAGCAGCCGGATAATACCCCGTGATTCTCTCGATATTGTTACGCATGAAAATGTTTTTTTCCAGAAGCACATCGGATGAACCGATAATATATATCCCTTCAGTGCTGGTATCGCTGACGCGGCAGTGGCGGAGCGTCAGGTGATCGCCCCGCAGGTATGCCGCGACCCTGGAGCAGTAACTGATGGTGCAATGTTCCAGCGTGGTCCCGATAACATCCTTGCCGTGATCCGCTTCGGCGGACAATCCCTCGGGATCCTTTCCCTCGATTTCCAGGGCCCTGTAGGCATATTGCGTAAACGTAATGCCGCGGATGACCGGTCCCTTCCCGTCTGATTTCCTTCCATGCACCTTGCCCGTCGTCCGGACGATGGCCGAATTGAAGGCGGTGATTTCCACGAGCCGGCCGGCCGGATCGGTTCCGATGCAGACACGGTTGTTCTCGTAATCGATGAAAAAAGAATTTTCATCGACCTCGCCTTCCCATCCTGCGGACTGAAGGAAACGGCCGTCAATAAAAACCATATCGTTGTTGAACTTGTGAAGCGGCGTCACCCGGCCTTCACGCAGGCGCCGCCACCAGCCGGCCGGTTTGGACGGAAACAGGTGCGGCCATGACGCGGTCCACAGGCCATCCCCGGTTTTTTGCCATTCCGCTGCCACAAATGTACCCTTGAAAATTGGCTGCTCATCCTGATAGGGCTGAAGGGTAATCCCCTGATTGAACACGAGACCGCCTGTTCTGTATATGCCGCCGCGAAGAACGATCACATCTCCCGTCCTGGCACGGGCGATGGCCGCTTCCACGGTTGTGGGCTGTTCGACCGAACCGCCTTCGGCGTCCGCAAGTCCGTCCGGCGCCGCATAATATATCCGTCCTGCATCCGCCGGAATTTCCCAGCACTGCTGAATGGGACCGTACGGCCCGCCGGACGGCTGGGCCTGGACATTGACAGCACCTGTTGTGATGCATGTCAATAAAAGTATCATGCATAAGGGAATGCCTGAATGGTCGTGGAATAAATAATACTGGATCTTCATCTCTCTTCCTTTCGTATGTCATCAATTCCTGGATATTGGTTAAGCCGTCCCGTGCTTCACATGTTTCGGTTAAACGGACCCGGGCCACGCATTTCCATTCATTTTAATACAGAATCCCAAGTAAAGCAATAAAAATTTAAGTTGATTTTTCATGATTTCCGATTTATATTTCGTTAATCATCGAAATGATATTGGACGCTCCATTGGAAGAACACTTGAAAATCATCAGGGCATTGTCCGATAAAAACAGGATCCGTATCGTCAAAATGCTCGAAATGAAACCGCTCTGCGTCTGTGAGATTACTTTCGTACTGGGCCTGGCTGCCTCGACCACGTCGAAACATCTCAGCATCCTCAAAAATGCAGGCATTATCTTCGAGCAGAAAGACGGAAAATGGGTCAATTACCATTTGAACCGGGCCACACGGAATCCTGTACTCAAAGACATGCTCGAACTGATCGGCTCGCGGATCCATGAGGATCCTGTCATCCGTTCGGATGCAGACAAAGTGAAGCATGCAGACCGTACAGAGATTCTGAAAAACTGATTTTTTTTATTTCGTTCTCAATCGAAACAAAAAGAAGGACATTCAATGGACTGGAAACCGGAATGGAAAAAAGGGCTGTGGATGCTCGTTGTATTCTTGTGTGCCTATTTCCTTCCGTTGGATAAAACACGCTTCATACAGGCCATTGTTGAATCACTGGCTCTCGCCAGGTGGTATGCGAGAGAGCATGTCATATTCTGCCTCGTTCCCGCTTTCTTCATCGCAGGCGTGATCAGCGTCTTTGTCAGCCAGGCTGCAGTCATCCGTTATCTCGGTCCGAAAGCCAACAAATGGATCGCCTATGCCGTGGCGTCCGTTTCAGGTTCCGTTCTCGCCGTCTGTTCATGCACGATTCTCCCGCTGTTTTCAAGTATACACAAACGGGGAGCCGGTCTCGGACCTGCCTGTACTTTCTTATACGCGGGTCCGGCAATCAATATTCTGGCCATGGTCCTGACGGCCCGGATTCTGGGTCCCGGACTCGGTATCGCGAGAATTGCCGGAGCCGTGGTGTTCAGCATTGTGATCGGACTGAGCATGCACTGGATATATCGCCGTGAACAAAACGGAGCAGCCGGCGGCCCCGTTCAAATTCCGGATTCCGGAGAAGCACGGCCTCTCCGGCAGACTGCATTGCATTTGTTTATTCTGGTGGCCATTCTTGTGTTTGCCAATTGGGGCAAACCCTCCGGCAACACAGGATTCTGGCATCTTGTCTATACGCTGAAATGGCGGATCACGGGCCTTTTCGGTATTTTCCTGGCCCTCTCACTGGTCACGGTGCTGAAAATGCGCCGCATGGCCGTGATCGCGGCTGTGTTTCCGGTTATCGCTGCCGCATTTGCGTTTCGGGATTATCCGCTCATTCCTTTCGTAGCCGGTATCATCGGTATCTCCGTTCTCCTGAGCCGGTCCGGTCACGAAGCCTCCGAATGGATGTCATCGACCTGGGATTTCGCCAAACAGATACTGCCGCTGCTCGGAGCCGGGGTGCTCATTGCGGGACTTCTTCTCGGATCGCCCGGGGGAGGAACGGGTTTGATTCCCGGCCGGTGGATTTCCTCCCTGGTGGGAGGCAATACGGTTTTTGCCAATTTTTTCGCCTCGCTTGCAGGTGCTTTCATGTATTTTGCCACCCTGACCGAGGTCCCGATCGTTCAGGGACTGCTCGCGAACGGCATGGGCAAGGGGCCCGCACTTGCGCTGCTGCTTGCGGGTCCGGCCCTTTCTCTTCCCAACATGCTGGTCATCCGCAGTGTGATCGGCACCCGCAAAACCCTGGTTTTCATTTCCCTGGTCGTATTTATGGCCACATTGTCGGGCTGGATTTACGGAATCGTCTTCGCATAAAGGAAAAAGAAATGAAAAAGATCCTTGTATTGGGCACCGGTTGTCCGAAATGTCAGAAACTCGCCGAAATGACTGAGAAAGCGGCCCGGGAACTCGGCATCGATTATGAACTGGTCAAGGTGACGGACATCAACGAAATCACGAACTGGGGCATCATGATGACGCCCGGTCTTGTGGTGGACGGAGTGGTGAAAGCTGCAGGAAAAATACCCGGACCGGATGAAATCAAGACCATGCTTAAATAAAGGGGAAGCCATATGAACGACAAAAACAAGGAAATATGCAGCTGCGCAGGTGACCGTGTGCAGCTCATTTTCGCCTGCTCGGGCGGCGCGGATGTGGGCCAATTGTCGGATCTGGCCGCCAGACGCATGATGGCCGACGGATGCGGTAAACTGTTCTGCCTGGCGGGAATCGGAGGCAAGGTGCCGGGTATACTGAAAACCACGGAAGATGCGGATGACATTCTGGTGATCGACGGCTGCCCTGTCGACTGCGCGAAAAAATCCCTGGAGCTCGCAGGATTTTCAAGGTTCCGGCATTTTCAGGTCACTGCACTGGGTTATGAAAAGGGCGGCACATCCATGCATGAGGAAGCGGTCACGCAGGTGGCGGAATACGGCAAAAATCTGATGTCATCTTAAGAACGGTATTTCAATGGCTCGAATAAAAATACTGTTTCTGTGCACGGGCAACTCCTGCCGCAGCCAGATGGCCGAGGGCTGGACAAGGCATCTGAAGGGGGACCTCATCGACGTCTGGTCCGCGGGCATCGAGACGCACGGGCTGAATCCGTATGCGGTCCGGGTCATGGCCGAGGCAGGTGTGGATATCTCCATGCATGAAAGTACGCATGTCCGGGAGGTAATGGACATCCCATTCGATGCCGTGATTACGGTTTGCGATCATGCCCGTGAAAGCTGCCCCCTGTTCCCGCGGCAGGTACGGCAGATTCACAAAAGTTTTGACGATCCGCCGTTTCTCGCCCGGTCCGCAGCATCAGAGGAAGAGATGTTGAACATATACCGCCGCGTCCGCGACGAAATCAGGACCTTTGTGGAGACGCTGCCGGAGGGGCTGGATATACCGGGCTGACCGGCGATGATGACAATCCATTAAACTCAGGAAAACAATATGAGAAAAAAAGCCTTTTTCCCGAGCATGCTGGTTCTATTTGGCTCGTTATTCACCAGCGTATCCGCACAAAATTCGGAGATCCGTGTATTGTATTTCCACACATCCTATCGCTGCGTCAACTGCAATAATTTTGAAAAATGGACCGGGGATGTGGTCCGATTGCGATTTCAGAACGCATCCGACAGCGGCCGTGTCGTTTTCAAATCCATCAATATCGAGGAGAAAGAGAACGAACATAACGTACAGGACTATCAGCTGGTGACAAAATCCGTCATCCTGTCGGAGATCAGGGGAGATTCCGAGGTCTCATGGAAAAACCTCGACCAGATCTGGACCCGGGCACGGAACGAAAAAAAATTCAAGCAGTATATCGAAGAAGAAATCAGAGCAATTCTGGCCGGAGATGAATCATGATTTCTTGGACCGTGGCAGGTCTCAGCATCTGGCTTGGCATACTGACCTCCATCAGCCCGTGTCCGCTCTCAACGAACATTGCGGCCATGACATACCTCAGCCGGAACGTCCGGCCGGGCAGGCGTGTCCTGTGGCCGGGATTGTTCTATGCGCTCGGCCGGATTCTCGTATATGTGATCCTGGGCGCAATCCTTGTTTCATCAGTACGCGTCATACCTGCGATTTCCCTGTTTCTTCAGAAATACATGCATATCATACTCGGCCCAATACTGATTATCACCGGTTTGATTCTCCTGAGTATAATTAAAATCCGGATTACAGGTCCTTCCTTTCACAGCAAGACGCAGGAAAACCTGGCTGCTAAGGGTGCATCCGGAGCGTTCTTTCTGGGTGCCCTGTTCGCCCTGGCCTTCTGCCCAGTGTCAGCCGCTCTTTTTTTCGGAAATATCCTCGGTTTGGCAGTCCAGTACGAATCCGCCCTTCTCATCCCTGCATTATTTGGTATCGGTACGGCCCTGCCGGTGATCCTGTTCGCCATTATCATCACGTTTGCCATGCATCGGATAGGGCAAATTTTCAACCGCCTGACCCTGTTTGAGAGATGGGCAAGGCGCATCAGCGGCATCGTCTTCGTTCTGGCCGGTCTGTTTTATTCCCTGCAGTCGATAATCGGCTGAAGCATCCATGTTCATCATAAATAAAACTGCATCATATCCGCGGGGAACCATAAAAATTCAACTTGCTTTTTGACCGGCCGCGTGCTATATTGATCCGTTTTATTTACTTCGCATGATGAAAGGCATTCAGAGGTCAGGACCGCCCATGTTCCATGTGATCAAGAATTTCAAAAGCGCGGTATGCTTATATATCGATTCCCCGGAAGACCTTCCATCGGCCGCCCTGACATGATCCATGATAAAAATGCACTCGATTGAACCCAAACTGCTGTCAGTACTCCGCGAAGGATACTCGCGTCATCAATTCAGGCACGATCTGACCGCGGGCATCGTGGTCGGAATCGTGGCCCTGCCGCTTGCCATCGCCTTTGCCATCGCGTCCGGTGTCGGTCCGGAACAGGGGCTGTATACGGCCGTTATCGCCGGATTTCTGATATCCGTACTGAGCGGGAGCCGGGTCCAGATCGGCGGACCGACCGGGGCATTCATCGTTCTCGTTTATGAAATCGTGCACCGCTTCGGATATGACGGTCTTGCCGTGGCCACACTGATGGCCGGCGTTCTCCTCATCGTCATGGGATTCGCTCGTCTGGGTACGGTGATTCAGTACATCCCCTATCCCGTGACAGTCGGCTTCACCGCCGGGATCGCGGTTGTGATCATGACGGGGCAGATTCATGAAGCCTTCGGATTCGAAATGGCGTCCGTGCCTGCGGATTTTTTTCCGAAATGGATGGCCTATCTGAAAGCCGCCGGCACCGTAAATATCTGGGCCCTGGCCCTGACCTGCGTCACGATTCTTATCCTGATCATAACACCGCGGCTCGCCCCGCGTGTACCCGGTTCCATGGTCGCCCTTGTCACGCTCACAGCGGCTGTGGCCGTGTTTCACCTGCCTGTCGAGACGATCGCCAGCCGTTACGGATCCATACCGAAGGGCATGCCGGTTCCGCATATACCCCATGTGAACAGCGCCATGCTGAAAAACCTCGTATCGCCCGCCGTTTCGATCGCGCTTCTGGCTGCCATCGAGAGCCTGCTCTCGGCCGTGGTCGCAGACGGTATGACCGGGAGACGGCACCGGTCGAACGCGGAGCTCATCGCGCAGGGCGCGGCAAACCTCGCATCCGCACTCTTCAGGGGGATTCCCGCCACGGGAGCGATTGCACGAACCGCCACCAACATTAAAAACGGCGGCCAGACCCCCTTTGCAGGAATCATTCATGCCCTGACCCTCCTCGTCATCCTGCTGGCCGCAGGCCGTTGGGTCGCCTATGTGCCCATGCCCGTGCTGGCCGGCATTCTTTTTGTCGTGGCCTACAATATGAGCGAGCTGCACCTGTTCGGACGCATTCTCCGCAGCACCACACGAAGCGATGCGCTCGTACTTCTGTCGACGTTCATGCTGACCGTCCTCGTGGACCTGACCGTGGCCATTCAGGTGGGAGTGGCACTCGCGGGACTGCTGTTCATGCGGCGCATGTCGGAAGTGGCCAATGTGCGCGCGCTGCAGCCGGGAGAGGATGAGGAGGATGCCATGGGATCTGCGGACGCGGCCGCCTTGCAGAGCATTCCTGCAGGTGTTCAGGTGTACGAGGTGAACGGACCTTTTTTCTTCGGTGCAGCTCATAAATTTGCATCCGCATTATCCCAGATCGATCAGAAACCGCATGTCATCATATTAAGAACGCGAAACGTTTTGATGCTCGACGCCACGGGCCTGCGCGTTCTGGAGACGCTGCAGAAAGAGGCTGAACACGGCGGACCGGTACTGGTCATATCAGGAATCCATGCACAGCCGCTGCAGCTTCTGATGCGGTCACCGCTCTATGAAAGGCTGGGTAAAATGAACCTCGTTCCGGATCTGAATGCCGCTCTGGAGAGGGCACGGGAAATAATCACGGATAAAAGCAGATAAAAAAAAGTCCGCGGCCGCCCTCCGCCGCAGACTTTATAATGTCTTTGTTCTTTAATCTTTGTTCTATAATCTTGCTTTTTCAGTTTCCTCCGTCCATCGTCACAATGGATCCGTCCGGATTGTACCGGAGTTCCCTGACCTTAATGCTTCTCAGATGCGTCTTGCCGGCTGACAGTTCGCAGTCATGGTAATACAAATACCATTTCCCCTTGAACTCCAGAATCGAGTGATGCGTGGTCCATCCGAGTACGGGGGTCAGTATCACACCCTGATACGTGAACGGTCCGTAGGGATTGTCACCGATGGCGTACAGGATCAGATGCGTGTTTCCGGTCGAATAGGATAAATAGTATTTACCGTTGTATTTGTGCATCCAGCAGGCTTCGAAAAATCTTCTGTTGTGGTCCGTGCCCTTCAGCGGATTGCCTTCCTCGTCCAGGATACGGATTTCTTTGATTTCTTCGGCATAACCGAGCATGTCGTCACGCAGTTTTGCAATGCGGGGCCCGATGGCCGGACTTTCAGTGTCGGGTTCCTGACCCACCGTCGGATCGTATTTGCCCGTGATCCAGCGCTGCAGCTGCCCGCCCCATATACCGCCCCAGTACATATAGTACTGACCATCCGTATCGCAAAACACGCAGGGATCGATGCTGAAACTGCCTTCCATGGGCTCAGGCTCGGGTTTAAAAGGTCCGGACGGAGAGTCACTGATGGCGACACCCAGTCTGAACACATCCGTTTTATCCTTCATCGGATAATAGAGATAGTATTTGCCGTCCTTGGTTGCACAGTCATTGGACCACAACTGTCTTCCTGCCCAGGGAATGTCCTTGATATCCAGGGCAACGCCATGATCCGTCACCTCGCCCGGAATCGATGCCATGGACAGGACATGATAGTCTCTCATATCAAAATGATCACCAAAATCGTTCTCAGGAATGCCGGCCTCAATGTCATGGGACGTATAAATGTAGACCTTGTCATTGAATACGTGCGCCCTGGGATCTGCGGTATACATATGGGTCACCAGTGGTTTATGCTTCATCGGACACTCCTTTATGAAATATTTGAATGGTTTGTCTTGAAAAACACGAAAAGACCTGTGCAATGAAAGATAAGGATTCACCGGGATCATGCCGAGTGAATAACTGTGAATTAACGGTTAATCAACAAAATGCCTGATTTTGAACACCGTATCGATCTCCCGCGCAATTTTTCCGTCGCCGGCCCGTATTCTTTCATGTTGCTTCTTTCGCCTGTGTCCGTTATATTGAAAAACATGTTATTTGCCGGGAAAGGAATGCGTTTGAAAACACCTGTCGTCATCTCCAGTTTAACTTTAACCTGCCTGATTCTGTTCCGCTGTGCGGCACCCATGGCTGTTCCGCCGTCATCGCCTGCTCCCGTACGCACAAAACCTGTCAAAACACAAAAACCCATGCCCGTTTTGCGTGTGGGGCTCATGAAAGGTATTTCCTCCATTGAATTTTCGGCTGACAACGGTTTCGAAATCATCAGTGATGAGGCCGGTTTCCGAACACGGGGAAGCGCGGACACGCGGTGGCGCGTGGAAGTACTGGAATCCACGCCGGGGGTCTCGGCCTTCCGGCTGCTTCTGGATACGGTCACGGACCGCAAGGATGCGCTCGAACGTGCGGAACAATTCAAACGGGCCGGCTACGATGTGGAAGTCGTTCCCGCTGCCGCTGCACCGCAGGCACAGTATATCGGGTTGAAACACAGTATGGATTACCGTATTTATTCCAGGCGGTGGTTCAGCTCCTGGGACGAGGCGAGGGAATACCAGAAACTGACCTGGTACGGCAGCGATACGCATATCATACGGTCCATTATGACCACGGCAAAAGGGAAAATCCGCCTCACGCATCTGGGAACCGGGCAATTCAGGGACAGCATACGGCCGTTGACGGTCCAGGGCGCCAATTTCACGCTGTATGAGGTCAGCGTCGGCTCCGGGTTCCACTGGGAACATGAAGAGACCCGGATCTATCCGGAAAAAATCGAATTCACGCTGGACATGGAAGGCCGACTGACGGTCGTCAATAAACTGCCCCTGGAAACATATCTGAAAGGCGTGGTTCCATCGGAAATGCCGGCAGGATTTCCCATGGAGGCCCTGAAAGCGCAGGCTGTCGCGGCACGTGGAAAGGCACTCGCCAACTATGGGATCGTGCACGCATCCGATCCCTTCGATGTGTGTGCGGATGTACACTGTCAGGTTTACAGCGGCCTGACAAAAAGGGATCCCCGGACCGACGAAGCCGTATACCGGACCACGGGTATATTCATGATGAAGGACGATGCGTTATGTGATGCTATTTTCGGTGCGGTTTGCGGGGGGCATACCGAAGATGTGGAAAAAGCCTGGAGCGGCGAAGCGGTGCCGTATCTGAGGGGACGCCTGGACGGTTCGGCATGGCTCAAACGTTACGGTTCCCTTCAGGATGAAAAGAACCTGCGCCGGTGGATCGACGATTCCCCCAATGCGTTCTGCAACACCCAGGCAGAAAAAGTGCCGGATGCCCTGCAGTATACCGTGAAATATTTCCGCTGGGAGGTCCGGCTGGACCAGGAGGAGCTGCAGCGTAATCTCGAGACAAGGAACGGTGTCTCCCTGGGTCAAATCATCGATCTGGTCCCCCTCTCAAGGGGACTTTCCGGACGCATTGTGCAGCTGGAAATTATAGGAACACAGGGAAGCACCGTAATCAAGGGCGAATTGAATATCCGAAAGGCGCTGTCGCCAACCACATTGTGGAGCGCCTGTTTCTACGTGGAAAAATCAGGCTGGAACCGTGTCCCGGATGCCTTTGTTCTCAAAGGCGCAGGATTCGGTCACGGTGTGGGCATGTGCCAGACCGGTGCAGCCATGATGGCCCTGAAGGGAAGAAAGTATCAGCATATTTTAAAACACTATTACAAGGGTATCAAACTAACCAAGCTCTATTGAGTCATGATCCCATGAATCCCGGGCAAAACAATACGGACGTTTTCAAATCCGGATATGTGGCCATTGCCGGTCTTCCGAATGCAGGGAAATCCACACTGATGAACCGGCTGCTTCGTGAAAAACTGGCCATTGTCACACCCAAACCGCAAACCACACGGCATCGTGTTCTCGGCATTCTCAGCGACTCCGGTTATCAGTTGATCCTCCTCGATACGCCCGGTTTGCTTAAACCGCGTTATCTGATGCAGCAAAGGATGATGGAAACCAGTATGAATGTGCTGGCGGATGCGGATCTCATCCTGGCGCTGGTGGATCTTTCGGCAAAGGACCGGGAGCCTGAGCTTCTGAATCAGGCCCTCGGCACGATTCAGGTGCCCAAATTGCTGGTATTCAACAAGTCGGACCTGTCGGATCCGCTGCCTTCGGATGAAGAAGTCAGGCGACTGGCAGAAGTCTTCGGATGCCGCGAGGGGCTGTGCATTTCCGCTAAAACAGGTGACGGCGTAAAAAACCTGATCACGTCGATCCTCAGATACATACCCGCAGGACCGCCGTTTTACCCGCCTGACCAGTTAAGCGATGAACCCGAACGTTTTTTCGTGGCCGAAATCATCCGGGAACAGATATTTATGACCTATGGAGCGGAAATCCCTTATGCCACCGGGGTTCATATCGCCGATTTCAGGGAGCAGGAGGGACGCAAAGATGTGATTGAGGCCATCATCACGGTCGAACGGGAATCACAGAAAGCGATCATGATCGGCAAGGATGGAAAGGCCCTGAAACGTCTGGGTATCCAGGCCCGGAAAGGTATTGAACAGCTGCTCGAACGTCCGGTTTTCCTGCAGCTGAACGTCCGGGTCAGAAAAAAATGGCGAAAAGATCCGAATGTGCTGCGTCAGATGGGATTTTCATGAATGTGCTCCTGATCTTCGTCGACGGTCTGGGAATCGGCAGCGCCAATCCGGAAATCAATCCGTGCATTCAAAAAGAACTGTTCCATCTGGCCAACTGGTTCGATCCGGATGGCAATCTCGTGTCGTCTTCAGGGGACATTCTCGCTCTGGATGCGAATCTGGGTGTTGCCGGCCTGCCCCAGAGCGCGACGGGACAGACCGCATTGCTGACGGGAATCAATGCAGCCAGGCATCTGGGAAGACATCTGCAGGGGTATCCCAACCAAATGCTTCGTGAACTCCTGATTGCCTCCGCCCTCCCTGTCCGGATAAAAAAGGCCGGATTGCGGCCGCTTTTCGCCAATGCATACAGGCCCGAATTTTTCACCCTGCCCGAAAAACTGAAATGGCGGTTATCTGCCACCACGGTGTCCAATCTGGCTGCGGACCTGCCCTTCAAAACACTGGAAGAGCTGCAGCAGGGGAAAGCGGTATACCATGACCTGACAAACGGATTTCTCGTGCAAAAAGGATTCGGGATGCCGGAAATCACACCTGAACAGGCCGGCATGAACCTGGCGGAAATCGTACGGGAACACGACTTTACATTGTATGAGTATTTCATGACCGACAAGGCCGGGCACAGCCGGCAGCTGATGCCGGCACGGCAGATTCTTCAGCAGCTCGAACGTTTTATCAACACCCTGTTGAATCAACTCGATACAAAACAGTCCCTTATCATTCTCACCAGCGATCATGGCAATATCGAGGACCTTTCCGTAAAGAGCCATACAACTCATCCGGTGATGACCCTGATCAGGGGGCCGGATCCTTGCCGGCGGCAATTCGCCGGCCGGTCCATCCTGGATATCGCCCCGTTCATCCTGTCCGTGCTGAAGGCGGATCATGACTGAAACTTTCAATGCATTGAAGCGCCTGCGCAGGAAACTCCGGAACCGGGCTGAAAAGGCCATCCTTGATTTCAGGATGATTCAGCCGGGAGACCGTATCCTGATCGCCGTATCCGGCGGATCGGACAGCCTGTCCCTGCTCCAGCTGTTTTGTGAAGGTTTCCCCCATGTCGCACACGATTTTACTTTTGTGGCCGTCCATATTGATGCGGGATTCGGGAGCAAACCGAACATCCTGGAATCCCACCTGAAAAATCTCGGCGTGACTTACAGGATTGTCCAAACCGACATTGCATCCCAGGCGCTCAATCCGCATGCGAAGAAAAATCCCTGTTTTATCTGTTCCATGTACCGCAGGAAACGTATCTATGAAATCGCAGACGAGGAGTCATGCAGCAAAATCGCAACAGGTCATCATAAGGACGATATGATCGAGACCCTGCTTCTGAATATCTTCTATGGCCGCAAAATAGAGGCCATGGCACCGGTTCAGCCCGTATTTCAGGGGAACCTGTCCATCATACGGCCGTTCACATATATAGACGAAGATCTGATCAAGCAGTTCGCGCGTGAAATGGAATTGCCCGTTTTACAGAAACATTGTCCCATGGAGGGGAATACCCGGAGGGAGAAAATCAAGAATCTGATTCGCGATGTGCAGCGTGATGAAAAGAATGCAAACATAAGGGAGAATATTTTTAAGTCATTTTATCACGTCAATATCGATTTCCCGGAGAAAAAAAGCAGGAAATGATAAATTCTTGATATGACAGAATTTTCACTTGCTTTTCTCGAAAAATAGTAATAAAGTTCAATGGAATCATGAAAAGTCAGAAAGACATGATCGTTTCCGTCAAGGTCGAACGCGTGACGCTGGACACGTCCAACAATCGCTTCGTGGTTATTTTAAGGGATGAAATCAATGACCGGTGGCTGCCGATCGTGGTAGGACCGGCCGAAGCACAGGCCATCGCGTTCGAACTGGAGCATGTGACACCTCCCAGACCCATGACACATGATTTGATGCGCAACCTGCTTTCCTCACTCGATGCAAAAATCGCGAAAGTCGTTGTGAGCGATCTTCGCGACAACACGTATTATGCAACCATCGACCTTAAAAAGAACGGCTCCGAAAATGAAATCGATGCACGTCCAAGCGATGCCATTGCTCTGGCATTACGCACGAAAGCACCGATTTTCGTCGATGAAAAGGTAATGGAGCAGGCTGCCATTTCAGAGGAAATGACCGGGGTTCAACCCATGAACGAAGCAGAAGAAATCAATCAGCTGAATGTGGAGCTTCAGAAGGCCGTTGATGAGGAACGATATGAAGATGCGGCCAAAATCAGAGATACAATCAACAACAGGCAAACCCCGACTGAAAACGACAGTTGATCCCCCATCCGTTTCAGGAACGCTTTCTTCTCAGATCCGATTTTTGCAGTACTTTGCCCACAGGAAAGAAATACAGAACCAGCAAAAGATACAGCATCCCGCCTTCGCACTGAAGCACATGAAAAAAGCCGAAAAGAATAATCATGACATGCATGCGCGCCACATTGCCGTAGGGCGCGGTCATCATGGAACGGGTGCTCAGATTGAAAGCCTTTTTATATTCGGGAAGCCGGGAGATCATGCTGGCCAGAATAAAGGGCCAGAACTGCCTGATCAGTCCCGCCAGCAAAGTCCGGTAAAGATGAAATCCCTCTTCCATGGTATTGAAAAGTGCATTGGGATTGACCCGGGGGAAGAACGCGTTGAGAAACAGGCTGTGTACAAAATGAAATCCCAGAAAATGCACCGAAAATATGGCGAGCATGAATATCATAAACGGGAATCCTCCGATAAATCCGAAGATCCCCAGTAAAAATGCAGATTGAAAAGGCCGGCCTGCTCTATAAAACAGATACGGGATGGTACTGACCGCCGAACAGGCGGCCGTAAGCCATAAAAATGGAATTGTAAAGCGGTTAATCCCGATCATGAACAGAACAAGCAGGACAACCAGAACGCCCATGAATGCCTGGTCGAGGGATCGGGGCATTTTGTGAAGGTGCGTTTTACTGAAGCGGTGTTCAAGGTCCGGTCTGTTTTTCTGAACCGACTGGCCAAAAATCGAGGCCAGTATCAAACTGTATCCGACGGTCAGACTGCTGATCCACAATCCCCAGGCAAGATCCGCCGTTTCCCATCCGAACCACCAGGCCAGGTAGACGATGGCCGCAAAAATGATGAGTGACAGCAGCACTTCCCCGCGCAAATGCCGTTTTCCGGTAAATTTGTTATTCGGCCTGTTCTGGTTGTCCAATTAATGGCTCCCGTATCGGATCAGGACTACTTTCGCTCGGAATGAAACTGAATCTGAAATTTTGTGCCTTCGGGACCGGATTCAATGTTAAAACGTCCTTCAAGCTGATGCTCTGCCAGCAGCTTCACGCACTGCAACCCGAATGTGGCCGAATCGACAGGATCGAAATCAGCCGGCATTCCCTGACCGTTATCACTGACAGAGACTGTCATCAATCCGTCTTTTGATTCACGAATAGCGATCGAAATGGCCGGATTCCTGTTCTCTGCATCTGTAAAAGCATGCTGAAATGCATTGGTGATCAGCTCGTTCAGAATCAGGCCGCAGGGTACCGCCGTATCAATGGGCATAAAAATATGATCGATATGAATATCATACTGAACGGGACGGGCAGCGATATTGTACGATTGTTCCAGATAACGGACCAGGTCGCTGACATAGGGGTAAAAATCGATTTGTTTGAATTCATGGGTGCGGTACAGCTGTTCATGAATATAGGCCATGGAATGGATTCTGTTTCTGCTGGCTGTCAGTATACGGATAGCCTCTTCATTCGAGGTTTTCCTGGATTCGATATTCAGCAGGCTCTCGATGACCTGCATGTTGTTTTTGACCCGGTGATGAATTTCCTTGATGAGAATATCCTTTTCATAATTGAGTGTTTTCAGTTCATCATTCAGTTTTTGTAAAGGATTGAGCATCTGGAGGCGGATCATGGCATGGCCGATAAGGACCAATCCAAGGGTACTGAATATGGACATGGGCGGAAACGCCATGTTAAAGGCACCGCCGAAAAGAATGCCTGAAAAAATAATCAGGAAACCGGCCGTCATGTATTTCACCTTGACCGTTTCCCGCTGTTTCCACAGAAGCATCAGAGAAACGAGAAGATACGAAAGGAAGAATGTGACCGCGACCCATCCGAATGGCTGGACATCGTCCGAAACCAATCCCAGTGAATTCAGGCGGATATGCGTAAACAAATAGACCCGGGTTCCAAAATAGTGGCCCAGCATGGCAGCCAAAACACCAAATGTGATATAGACACCCATCCAGCGGCTGCGCTTTTTTAACAGCGTGATGGTGAATAGCAGGGATGATATGCATATCAATACGATAGAAAGCGCATTGATACCGAACCAGAAAACCGGATAGGATAACAGCTTGATATCCCAGGACCTGATTCCGGATAGAAGGGACAATCTCAGAAGTATTGCCGCCACAGTCCAGACGATATTAAAAAAGGCGAACAGCGCAAACGTCTGATTCTCGGCTCGGCCGGGAGAGGTTCCCAGCACGATCAGCACGAGCGAGACAGAAATAATCGTTGAAATCAGGAGACAGCTGAAATCGATCCAGAACAATAGAGGCATCACAGTCACTCCTCATTAAATCGGATCTCTCAATTTAACACTACTGCAAACATCATGCTCAAAAGACGATTTCACACAGTCACAAATGATCTGAATCTGATAATTGATGCAATTCCGGATAGAACGTTCCGCAAAATAGTACATAATTATTCACCAAAAATCAATCATTTTCCTTAAATCCATACGGACAGGCATTGTGATCAAAAACCGCTTGACTTTGAACGATGGATTCATTAAAATATAAGTAACTTGATCATATTTATTATATTTTGAAAGACTCATGAAAATCACATACAAAGGCGATTACGCATTAAAGGCCATTCTGGCCCTATCCTATAATTACGATTCGGGCAATGTGGTCCCGCTTGTGGAAATCTCCGCCCAGCAGGATATCCCTGAAAAATATCTGGAACAGATCATGCTCATACTGAAGCGGGCAGGATATGTCACCAGCAAACGGGGAATCGGCGGCGGATTTTCCCTCATGAAATCCCCGAAAGAAATCACGCTCGGGGAGATTATCCGTGTGATCGAAGGTTCAATCGAGCCGATCGCCTGCGGGATCCGGGAATACGACTGCTGCGGTGAAGAAGAAAAATGCGTCTTCCGGGAGGTCTGGCTGAAGGTGACCCGTGCCATCACGGATATCGTGGACACGGTTACCTTCGAACACCTGATGAAACGCTCAGACGAACTTCAGGAAGAATGCGGCGGCTATTCGTATCAAATTTAATTCCATTTAAAAGGAACCTTGCATGTCCGATAAAAAATATGCCATCGAAACCCTGGCACTGCACGCCGGCTATACACCGGATTTGGACACACGATCATGTGCCGTGCCCGTACACAGAACGAGCTCGTATATATTTAAAAACACGGCCCAGGCAGCCGATCTCTTCGCCCTGAGGGAAATCGGCAATATATATACGCGTCTGCAGAATCCGACGCAGGATGTTCTTGAGAAGCGCATGGCCGCACTCGAAGGCGGTGCTGCGGCCCTGGCGCTGGCATCCGGCACATCCGCCATTTATTATTCCATCATCAATATCTGCTCCTCGGGCGATGAAATTGTTTCGGCCAACAATCTCTACGGCGGCACATACACGATGTTCAACGACATACTGCCCCAGTTCGGCATTCGAACCCGTTTCGTCAATCCTGATCTTCCGGAAAATTTTGAGAAAGTCATTAACGACAAAACAAGGCTGCTCTACGTCGAAACCATCGGCAATCCCGCTCTGGGCGTAACAGACATCGAAGCCGTGGCCAAAATCGCACAAAAATACCATCTGCCCCTTATCGTGGATTCAACCTTCACCACACCATACCTGCTCAGACCTATCGAATACGGTGCCCATATCGTATGCCATTCCCTGACCAAATGGCTGGGAGGACACGGGGCAGGCCTCGGCGGCATCGTTGTGGATGCCGGTACATTTGACTGGACAGATAAAAAATTCAACCTGTATAACGAACCCGACACCAGTTACCATGGTATCCGGTATGCGCATGACCTGGGCGATCTGAATCCCCTGGCATTTATATTAAGAATGCGCCTGGTGCCTTTACGGAACCTCGGAGCGGCCATTTCTCCGGACAATGCCTGGATTTTTCTTCAGGGCATCGAGACGCTGCCGCTTCGCATGGAACGTCACTGCGAAAACGCCCTGACCGTGGCCCGGTTCCTTAAAAAACATCCGAAAGTGGCCTGGGTCAGGTACCCCGGACTGGAGGACGATGCATCTTATCCCGTGGCCGGCAGAATCCTCCGCAAGGGATTCGGCGGCATGGTTGTGTTCGGCATCAAAGGCGGCCTGGCTGCAGGCGAAAAATTCATCGACAGCCTCGGGCTGATCAGCCATCTGGCCAATGTCGGGGATGCCAAAAGCCTGGCCATTCATCCGGCCAGCACCACCCACTCACAACTGTCCGAAGAACAGCAGAAGGAAGGCGGCATTTCGCAGGAGCTCATAAGGCTCAGCATCGGCATTGAACATATCGACGACATTGTCCGGGATCTCAAACAGGCCCTCGCGTCATCCTGAAAGATCCGGACCGGCAGGATTCGACTCCCGGAATTCGCGTGAGAAAACATAACCGGGCGATTCTTTCGCCGGTAACATTCGTACAATATCCCAATTGTGCGAAGACGAGGTGATTATGACAAAACTATTTGATGACAATTCCTGCACCATAGGCCATACGCCCCTGGTCAGACTGAATCGGATCGGATCCGGCAATCCGGCCGCTATCTACGCCAAAATCGAAGGCAGAAATCCGGCATACTCGGTAAAATGCCGTATCGGCGCGAATATGATATGGGATGCGGAAGCCAGGGGACTGCTGAAACCCGGCAAGACAATCATCGAACCCACCAGCGGAAACACCGGTATTGCGCTCGCATCTGTGTGCGCTGCACGCGGTTACCGCCTCACACTGACCATGCCCGATACGATGAGTATGGAACGGCGCAAACTGTTGCAGGCCCTGGGAGCGAGACTGATTCTGACCGACGGAGCACAAGGGATGAAGGGTGCAGTGGATGAGGCAACGGCCATTCAGGCCCAAAATCCCGAAAGCATGCTGCTTCTTCAGCAATTCACAAATCCGGCCAATCCGGCCATACATGAAAAAACCACGGGCCCGGAAATCTGGAAGGATACCGGCGGCCGCGTGGATGTGCTCGTGGCGGGAGTCGGCACAGGAGGTACCATTTCCGGAACCTCGCGGTTTTTGAAATCGCAAAGAACCATCGTGTCCGTGGCCGTGGAGCCCGCGGACAGCCCGGTCATCACCCAGCATATGCACGGCGAATCCGTCAGACCCGGCTCTCATAAAATTCAGGGTATAGGAGCCGGATTCATTCCCGGTAATCTGGACATCTCTCTCATCGATCGCGTCGAAACCGCAGGCAACGAGGAAGCGATAGAAACGGCACGGCGCCTGGCCAGAGACGAGGGCATTCTTTCCGGCATCTCATCCGGTGCGGCTGCCGCTGTCGCGGAAAGGCTAAGCCGGCTGGATGAATTCGAAGGAAAAAACATCGTGGTCATTCTGCCCGATTCCGGAGAGCGCTATTTGTCGACCGCGCTCTATGATTGATAAAAACGAAAAGAGGGAAAACCCGGTTTGAAGCTCCCCGCAGCAAGCCCCGGGGTGTGCGCTCGCTGTTCAGATTCACGATAAAAATCGGAAACATGCACCATGCAAGACAAACACTCGGTAGGCCTGGTTAAAACAGAATATTATACATTTGCCGATCCGCCGGAGAAATTCCGGCTTGAGAACGGCGGGAAGCTCGGTCCCGTCACCCTGGCCTACGAAACATACGGCAGGCTGAACAGGAACAAATCGAATGCCATTCTCATCACACACGCATTGTCGGGTGATGCCCATGTGGCCGGGATCCATTCGGCCGAAGACAAGAAGCCCGGATGGTGGGATTTCATGATCGGCCCCGGAAAACCGTTCGATACGAAAAAATATTTCATCATCTGCTCAAACGTGATCGGAGGATGCAAGGGCTCCACAGGCCCGACATCGGTTAATCCTGAAACCGGAAATCCATATAATCTCGACTTCCCGGAGATTTCCATCGGCGATATGGTGAATGCTCAGTGCCATCTGATCGATCATTTGGGCATCGGGCGGCTCCTGGCCGTGGCCGGCGGCTCCATGGGCGGTCAGCAGGCCCTGCAATGGGCCGTGGCCTATCCCGACCGTGTGGCCGGCGTCATTCCCATTGCCACAACGGCCAGGCTGAACGTCCAGGGCATTGCTTTCGATGTGGTCGGCAGGCAGGCAATCACGGGCGATCCCAAATGGAAAAACGGGGATTATCTGAACAGAGGCACCATCCCCTCGGACGGACTGGCAGTGGCCCGGATGCTGGCCCATATCACCTATCTCAGCGAGGACTCGATGAGAAAAAAATTCGGGCGCAAGCGGCAGGAAACGAACGGGGAAGCCGATTCGGTAGCGGATTTCGAAGTGGGCAGTTATCTTCGCTATCAGGGAGAGAGTTTCATCAGGCGGTTCGATGCAAATACCTATCTCTACATCACAAAAGCCATCGATCACTTCGATCTGACCGAAGAATACGGTTCACTCGAAGCGGCTTTCGGCCTCACCAAATCCAAGTTTCTCGTCATGTCGTTCACATCGGACTGGCTGTTCAATACGGCCCAGTCCAAGGAAATCGTGCAGGCGCTGAACGTCGGTCACAAGGATGTGTCATTCTGTGAGATCACATCATCCTACGGTCATGACGCCTTCCTTCTGCCCAATCCCGTTATGGAACGGCTGATCACCGGATTTTTAAGAACCCTGAGGAACTGATATGAATACACTGCCCAAACGGCTGTCGGACCGCATCCGGCTGGATCTCGAGATCATCGCGGATCTGATCGAATCCGACAGCCGGGTGCTCGATCTGGGCTGCGGCGAAGGCGAGCTTCTGGCCAAGCTGACGGCGGAAAAAAGGTGTCAGGGTCAGGGCATCGAAATCGAGGATGTGAATATCTGCGCCTGCGTTGAAAAAGGGGTGCCTGTGATTCATGCGGATCTCGATCTGGGGCTGAACGATTATCCGGATCAATCATTCGATTATGTCATTCTGAGCCGTACACTGCAGGTGGTCAAGCGTCCCGATTTCATCCTGAAGGAAATGCTCCGTGTCGGGAAAATCTGCATCGTCAGTTTCCCGAACTTCGGCGCCCTGCGCGTACGGTCGCATCTTTTTTTCAGGGGCCGTATGCCTGTCACGCGCAACCTTCCCTATCAATGGTTCAACACGCCCAACATTCATCTGCTGACCATCAAGGATTTTAAAACGTTCTGCAGAACCGAGGGCATACGCATTCTGAAGCAGATTCATCTGGGATCGGAGAGAAAACAGGGGATCTGGCCGGACCTGATGCCGAACCTGTTCGCCCATCTGTCCATTTTTACCATTGAAATGGCCCGTAACGCGAAACCAAAAACGGATTAGCTGATGCAGAATAAACTCGAAAATCTTAAATCCATACTCCGGTCCATGAACAGCGTGATTGTGGCATTCTCGGGAGGGGTGGATTCCACGTTTCTTCTCAAAGTGGCCCGGGATATTCTCGGCGATCGTGTGCTGGCGGTGACCGCGACATCGGACATGTTTATCGCTGCGGAACAGGCCGATGCGAGGGCGCTTGCCGATGCGCTGAATGTCCGCCTGCTGACGGTCGAATCCCATGCATTGGATTTGCCCGAGGTCCGGGAAAATCCTCCGGACCGTTGCTATCACTGCAAACATGTCCTGTTCTCCGGCATTCTGAAAATCGCGGGAGAGATGGATTTTCAATTTGTGGCAGACGGCACGCATGCGGGCGATACGGACGACTATCGTCCCGGGCTGCGGGCCCTGCAGGAACTGGGTATCAGAAGCCCCCTGAAGGAGGCGGGTCTGACCAAATCCGATATTCGTGCGCTTTCCGAACTGATGGAGCTTCCGACGTATAAAAAACCATCCATGGCATGCCTGGCATCGAGATTTCCGTACGGCGAGGCCATCACACCTGAAAAACTGCATCAGGTGGCCGAGGCTGAAAATCTGCTCACGGCAATGGGATTTGATCAGGTTCGCGTCAGGCACTACGGTCAAACGGCCCGAATCGAGGTGCCACCGGAATCGATTCAGATAATAACGGAACCGCAGCTCCGTGAACGACTGATTGCCGGATTCAGGAATCTGGGCTATGTGTACATCACCCTGGATCTCCAGGGATACAGGACAGGCAGCATGAACGAGGTGCTTGGATGAAGCAGGATTAAAGAACCGGTCGTTGTGCTGGAAAATGAAACGGAGAGATGAGAAACGGAGAAAAAGATCAGGAAAACCGCAAAGACGCGGAGATTTAAATGGTCTATTGGGTCATTGGGTCTTTGAGTCATCGGGTCGTTGGGT
>JAFGGN010000034.1 GCA_016930535.1 bacterium | reverse complement strand
GCGTATATGTGTAGTCGGATCCCCGCTAACCATCTCCAAAGAATAGCAACGTTTGTACTCCGATGTTTTTCCCTTCTTCTCTTTTACACTTCTACGCTTCTACCCTTTTACTCTTCTACTCAATCTCTGCGGTTTTCTCTATCTTTTTCTCCTTTTCTCACCTCCCCGTCTCACGATCCGACCCAATGACCCAATGACTCAACAGACCCGACGACCCATAGAACCGTGGCCCGCCCGGCCTATCTCCAGTCGAATATATTCTCGCTGAACTTCATGCGAAATACGAGATATACATTGGAATAACCGTACTCCATATAAGAAAAATCCGGATCTTCCATCTGTTTGAAAATATATCCCAGTCCGACCAGCATGTTCTGCCTGAGCACATAGCCGGCTTCCGCCGCTGCTCCGCTTTTCATCTGTTTCACGGGCGACAGGCGGACAAGACGGACATCCAGGCCCGTGGTCCAGCGGCGGTTCCAGTAATAATCAGCGCGTGCCGAGTACAGCGTGGTCGTGGTGATGCTTGAGAAAAATCCGCTTTCCTCGTCCAAAAGCCTGCGCAGGGCAAAACGGAGGCCCAGCTCGCAATTGCGTGTGACCTGCCAGAATCCATGTGATGACACGATCAGCCGGTCGAGCCGTGTCTTCGGGGCCACGTGCGTGTTCTTGTCGGTCAGGAGCTGGACCTTGGCGATGCCGTTGAACACATCCTGCTGTTCCGGACGGTACGCGAGACCCAGCTGAACCTGACCGCGGTTCCATACGTCGCCGGATGTTTTCAGATACGTGGCGGCCGCACTCTCGATGCGCCCGATCATGCTCAGCCCGTCCCGGATCCTGAATTCACTCCCCAGCGCAATCACCTGCTTTTCCATAATCTTGTCCCTGCTCAGCTCGAATTTTCCGGACGATTTCCAGGGCTTGTCCGGCAGATATTCCATGCTGACGGACAGCGCATTGTGATCCGGCGTGGGTACTTCGAGGGAATCGATCGTGGCCGTGCTTTCGAACGCAAAATTCAGCATCAGATCTTTCCGAACGGCCCACTGGTTCCGGAGTCCGATGGTGGCCCGGTTCAGGTGCTCGCCTGCCGCGCCGCCGATTTCGTATTTACCCGTCATCTGCGTGGACCGGTTCAGCTTCGAATCGATCCCCAGGATGGTCTGGGTGTGCCGGCTGTCCGTATTCAGCAGACGCTGCTTCAGGAAAAACCGGATTTTTTCGGACCAGGCATACGTCAATCCCAGAGACGTGCCTGTGGGAAGCGTGGTTTTCCCCTCCGCCAGGTTCTGTTCATGCTCGAATTCAGCAGACAGTTTATCGTTCCAATTGTGACTGATCTGCCCCCTGATCATCCTGGAACGGTATTCTTTTACATCGATCGTATCCTTCCCCACGTTCCTGCGTTCCGCATCCCCATATCCAAGCTTTGCAGATGTTTTTTTATTGATGGCATATTCATAAACCGAATTGACCACCCGTACATGCGTTTCATTGATGGTGCCCATATCAGTCATCTGGCGGTAAAACTCGGACCGGATCCGGCCGAACCGTCCGAAATCCAGAGACTGGCGCGAACCGGCTTTTTCGGTCCCCACTTCAAAACGGCTGCCGGTTTGCGAAGGATTCAGAAAATCCTGATCGACCTTCCTGACATATCCGCTCAAAAGGACGGATTTATAGGGTTTGAATTCCGCTTCGGTCATCCAGGCATTGCCGGTTAGCGCATTCTGAGAAAAATCCTGATTCCGCGTCTGTGCAAACTCCCCTTTAAACTCGAGCCATTTCGTGACCGGGAGCACGGCATCCGCACCGGTCATATAGAAATTCGAAGGCTGCTTTTCTTCGGTCACGAATGTGGATCCCAGTTTCAGGCGCCCGGCCGTCCCCTCGTATCGCAGACCGCCGATCAGGTTTTTCGATGCATCGGTTTGATACTCGTAAACGGCCACGATATAAACCGGGTTCCCGTCGCCGTCGACGCTGGGAACCGGCTGTTTGAACATCAGCGTGCCGTCCACAAAATTGATATCGTAATCGACATAACGCGTTTTTTCGTCGGAATCGAGTAAGATTTCCGGATGGTACCGGTCCCGTACCTCGATTCGGACCTTGTCCGTATTGAGCGTGATCCGCGAAGCGGACAGATAATAATATCCTGAAATTCCTTCTCCACGTATTTCATCGAGTGTCATTGACCGGTCGTTGAGCGTGGCAAAACCCGTGACAGACTGACCCCCGTACGATATACTGCCCTGAAGACCCGTGAAGGACCGGTCATATTTGGCGAATTCCGTGGCCCTGAACCGCGTATTGAAATCCCCTGCAACCAGATAGGACTGATTGCGTTCGATGCGCCCGAAAAATTTGGACTGGGTCTGCGCATCGTAAACGAGCGTGCTCGCATCCCCGTACAGGGCGTATTGCTTGTCCGGATCGAGATCCCGGAAAAGTTGATTGTCGCGCGTCCTGCGGCTGTCATAAGAAGCCGTAACCTGATACTTCTCGAGCAGGCTGCCCTTGGCATAAAACGCCAGCCTGCCACTGACAGGCACATCGCCTGCCTTTCCCTCCTGATGTGTCCAGTCCGCCAGCGTAAACCGCGGCGTTCCGTGATCCTTGTCCCCGGACTCGAATGCGGAAACAGCTGCATCCAGGGATCCCACCAGAATAAATTTCGTAAAGGGCGTGTTGTACTTTACCGGAATACTCAGCCTGGCTTCGTTGACCCGTATCCCCATATTTTCCTTGCCGACTGCGGATGCGGCGATCACCGTAATGTCGAATGCACCCGCTTCCACAGGCACCTGAATGCCCGGTGTGAGTGAATCGATATCCGCCTGGCCCAATTTTCCTCTGGAGATTTGTACCGTGGCAATTTTCACTCTTTGAATCGGATAACCCCAGGCATCATAAATTTTTACATTGATTGATTTTCTGGATTTATTATCGGCCGGAAGTTCGATATGATCCACATCCGGGATCAGCGTATCCGGATCACCCACAATATGTACTCGCCGGACCGCTTGATAAATCCGGTTGCCGGCACCCATCGCTTCAGCTCGCAGCTCGACAGGGCCGACGGGCACCGGAATATTTAAAAAATCATATTGGCCGTCGATTCTGATTTCTCCGGAATCAGCAGGCACATTGTTCACATACAGCCAGGTTTTGGCTCCGGCCTTGCCGGCTACGGTCATTGAAATTCTGCGTTTTTCTATGACCTCCTCATTCTGCGGCGAAATAGGAATCATCTGAGCCCTGACCTGTACCAGAACAGTACAGACCCACACCATGATTATAAGTAATTGTCGGTTGTGCAGTTTCACTTTACTCCGTTTCAATCGTTTCGACCGTAAAATTGGCCTTGACCATGGCGCCCGGCGGCACGATAATCAGGCGCGATTTCGGATCGTCCAGATCATAGAAATGTTCCGGCAGTATTCTTGTATTTTCCGGGAGCGTATTCTCGTTCAGCCGGAGCACATGCTGCCCGTGTTCCACATCGGGAATGGAGTACTTGCCGAATCCATCCGTCCGGACGCGGGTGCCGTCTTCCATAATCAGTTCGATTCCTTTCAGCGACGGTTCCTGACCGTCATGGATCCCGTTCCGGTTTTTATCCTCATACACTTTTCCGAAAATGAATCCCCGCTCGTCGAATGCACCCTGCCTGATCAGAACGGCAGCCGTTGCTTCTTCGGAGTGAATCCAGAT
>JAFGGN010000033.1 GCA_016930535.1 bacterium | reverse complement strand
TGGAACACGCAGTACCTGCTCCGCACGTCCGTGCAGGGCGAAGAGGGGGGCACAGTCGTACCGGGGGATTCGGTCTGGGTCGATGAAGGAGAGACTGTGGAAGTGACGGCTGTACATGATGCGGACGGTGGATATGTATTCAGTCATTGGACGGGAGATATCGAAAGCAATGAGAATCCGCTGATCGTAAACATGGACAGCCCCATAACGATTGAAGCGGTGTTCGAATCCGCCACATCCGTAGAAGCGGAAAATATGCCCCTGACTTACGGCCTGTACCAGAATTATCCCAACCCCTTCAATCCCTCCACCCGCATCGCGTACGACATCCCGGAAACCGGACTGGTCCGTTTGGAGGTATTCGATCTCATGGGCCGGAAGGTGTGCACGCTGGTGAATGACATGCGTCAGCCGGGATCGTACCAGGCGGTGTGGAACGGCCTGGACGACCGGGGTCTTCAAGCCGCGAGCGGCACTTATGTGTACGTGATGCGCTGCGGGGACTATCAGAAGCGGATGAAGGCGGTGTTTTTGAAATGATGTCAAATCAAGGCAAAGATAAATAACTGCAGAACACTCTCCCCATATCAAGGCGGGATGCGTCCGAAATGGCAAATCCCGCTTTGTTTTTTTTATTTTTATGCTTATTATGCTTATAATTCACACAAATTGATCCTGCTTCAGACAAATTTAAAATTTTCGGGAATTCCGGCTTCCTCATCCGTATTGATTTGTGAAAAGTCATTTCAATCATAAACATATTGGGAGGGCGTCATGACTCACAGATACAGCACCATATGTGCCCTGATTTTTTTGTGTTTCTGTCATGCCCATGCGCAGGATTACATCTGGCAGAAAATAACGGTGCCGGATCCGTCTGTAATCGAATGTTCCGCGATCAGCTCCAGGAATCAGATTTATATCGGCACGAATGACGGAGAGTATCTGCATCGAACCGACGATTTCGGCGCAAACTGGATCCATTGCCCGATTTATAGTCTTTCAAGTCCGACAGAAACACCGACGGTGTATGATGTGGAAGTCAATCCGTCGGGCATTGTCTATGTGACCCAGCTCAGCGGGCATGACGGGGGTGAAAATTACTGCGGCATGATGCGTTCGCTGGATGCAGGCATCACCTGGGAAAGGATGACCTTCAATTACTATTGTGATGAGCATACCATGACCATGGCGCCCAACGGGGATGTGTATTTCGGCACATACGACGGAGCCGCTGCCCTGTATCCGGATGGATATCACTGGTACGGCCCCTGGCTCGATTTCGGCAATTCACGGCCTTACGGCAATTCCAAACATGAGTTCGTTGTCGGATATCCGGGCAATTTTTATGCATACCTGGACGGATCCTGGAAAATCATTCCGTTGATTATCACAACCTACAATATCAACAATCTGTCCTATATTTTTTATTCGGAATCAGGCGATGTTTACAGATCTGTCGACAAAGGCGATACGTTCGAAAAAGTCTATGATTCTTCCACACCGATTCATGAAATTGAAATCGATGCCAACAACTATATTTACCTCGCCACTGCGGATGGAGTCGTCAAGTCCGACAATCACGGCAATACCTGGGACACCATCGGACTGAACGGAAAAGAAGTAATGAAAATTGATTATAACAGCAGCGGCAATCTGCTTGCCCATGTGCGGAACGGGTCGGAAACACAGATATACTATGGTGAAAACACGGTGCTCAAGGGGCTGCTGGGCGTGCTGCTTCCCGCGTTCGACGGGTACGAGATCCCCATGCTGCAGGAATTCCGCATCCGGTGGACCCATCTGGGAAACGTGGGAAATGAAATCAAAATCGAGCTGTACGAAGATCATGAATTCAAAAACACCATCACGGACAATACATACAACGACGGCGCCTATGACTGGATGGTGACGCGGCAGGTCGTGGAAAACGCCAATTATCAGTTCAAGGTGATCTCGATTGCGGATCCCTCCATAAATGCCTGGAGCCCCACGTTCAAGATTGTCAAGGCACCAGGAACCCGCCTGCCAAAATCCTATACTGCCAGATGTGTTCCGGAATCCCATATTCCGGATATCGACGGTCAGATTGACGAAGCAATCTGGGATGAGGCGGAAGCCGCCCAGACCCTGGATTTCGGAGGCACACCGGGTGTATTCAATACGGCATGGACCGCGACGGCCGATGCCAGCGTGACCTGGAGGGCCCTGTGGTGCCAGGAGACCAACAAGCTGTACGTGGCAGTCGAGGTCCGGGACGATATACGCGGCGCATTCGATAACGGCGTGGGCAGCGCTGTGTATTCTCCGGCGCACGACGAATCCATCGAGATCATGACGGACGGAAACGCGAACGGCGGGAATTTTCTTGAGATGTTCGAGCCGGCCCAGTACTGGCGCATCACGGCTTACAATCATCTGAACCTGCTGAACTGCCCTTCCACGGGGGATCATCCCTATACCGGTGACGCCATCGTCTCGGCGGTCCAGCTCGGCCCGGACGGTAACTGGACCTGCGAGCTGCAAATGACCGTGTACGATGCATATCCGTCCGATGTCAGAACGCTGGCCACGGGCGACAAAATCGGCTGGGAGATGTGGTACAATGATTCGGACAATCAGTCGGACAAGGGGTCGTATTATGCGATCGACCAACAGATCGGCTGGATGTACTGGGGCCAGTCGTGGAAGTACAGCGATTTTTCCGGGGATCTGATCCTGGGACAGTATGTACAGGACCTCACACCCACAAAAGAACTGACGATATACACATATCCGTGTTCGGCCGGATTCACGGCCGATGGTGCTGCGCACACGCAAATGGGCAATTTTGACTGGCTCCTGTACAGCACACATACGGTCCATGCGGATTCCGAAAAAATCATCGACGAGAATTTCAAATACATTTTCGAATCATGGAGCGACGGCGGCGAACGCCTGCATGATTTTACGGTCACGGAAGCCGTAGATGAACTGGTGGCCAATTACCGGGCCGAGTACTTTCTGGATGTGGCGTCGGATCACGGGACGGCCACAGGGGAGGGCTGGCACAGGGAAAACACGGTCGCCCTGTTTTCAGTGGATGCCGAGGTGACGGAGGACAATATCCGGTATCGTTTCAATCACTGGGAAGGCGATTATTCGGGGAGTACACCTTCGGGCCAGATCGTGATCGACGGACCTCCGGTCGTCACGGCCGTATGGGACAGGGTGTATCGCCTCGATGTGTCCGTGCAGGATGAAACCGGCGGTGACGTGGATCCGGACGAGGCCGTATGGGCGGATGAAGGCAGTACGGTTGCCGTGACAGCCACACCGGAAACCGGTTATGTGTTCAGCCGCTGGACCGGGGATGTGGAAAGCACGGACAATCCGCTTTCCGTGGTGATGGACGGACCCAAGGCCATTGAAGCCGTGTTCGAAACCGCTTCGGCCGTGAAGAACGAAGCCCTGCCCACGGCATTCGCCCTGTATCAGAACATGCCCAATCCGTTCAATCCGGAGACCTCCATCGGGTACGACATACCGAATTCCGGAGAAGTGCGGATCGAGATTTTCGATCTCATGG
>JAFGGN010000032.1 GCA_016930535.1 bacterium | reverse complement strand
TTGTGGGCGATACTGGACTTGAACCAGTGACCTCTTGCATGTCAAGCAAGCACTCTAGCCACCTGAGCTAATCGCCCCAAATCTTGAGCTAAAATTTAACATCAAATAACTTAAAAGTCAAGAAATATTTAGAAGATAGGGGCTGTTAAAAAATCAAAATAACACCCCTTTCTGAAGAAGCGAAAAAGGATCGAAGGCTTGTTTCAGGTTCTGAAATTTTTTCATATCTTCCGGCGAATACATGGCAGACAAAAGATGTTTTTTTATTTTACCGATACCGTGTTCACCACTGATGGTTCCATCCATGGCAATGGCCAGGTTTGCGAGGTTTAAATAAATGCTCTTCGCCTGTTTCAGCTCCTCTGCATTTTTCGGCATGATATTCGCGTGAAGATGATTTTCACCGATATGACCGAAAATGACGGTTTCGATTCCTGAACCGGCCAGAATTTCATGGAATTTTTTCATAAAAACGGAAAAATTGCAGTCCGGAACCACAAAATCCGTGCTTATTTTATGGAGCTCGGGAATATATTGCTGACGCTGTCCGATAATTGTATTCACGCTTTCCGGTAGCGCGTGCCTGAACAGGGCCAGCATGTGTCGTTCCGTCTCGGTTGTGGCTCCCCATGTGGACCCCATACTGCTGCCATGCTGCTCTAAAAGCCGGTCGTATTGCTCAAACACTTCATCCAGAAGGGATTCGGCAGTTTCCTGTTCAAAGTATATGGCCGCAGCGGCTTCCGGAGGAATAGCCTTCAGACCTGAGTCCTGCCCCGCTCCGGCTTTCACTTCACGCAACAGATTCAGGGAATGACGATCAAAATACTCCAAAGCGGTCGGAGCATGAAATGATGCATCGTTATTCATTGTTTTTTTAATGGTTGCAACAAATTCGAAAGCCTGATTTTCTTTTGGGAAAAAGGCAACTGCCGCGAACTGAAGCTCAGGTTTTCGGATCAGCCTGACGGTTACTTCTGATATGATGCCCAGTGTGCCTTCAGAGCCGATAAACAGATCGATCAGATCCATTTCAGGTTTGAGAAAATAACCGGCGGCATTTTTTACGGATCGCTGAATGAAGGGCGGCATCTCAAAATAAAAATTGCATCGGGTTCCCTGGATACGATAGGATTTACCTGCTTCGAGCCGGTACCGGCCCCTGGGTATTTCAACAAGGGTGCCGTCCGATAAAATCAGACGGAGTTTCTGTATAAAATGACGCGTCTGACCGTATTTAAAGGAACGGGCTCCTGAAGCATTGGTGGCGACCGTTCCCGCAATAGACGCCGTTTTTTCAGTCGGATCCGGTGGATAGAACCAGCCGTTCTGACTGTCGCTGAGATAATGGCCCAATGCATCCAGAGTGACGCCGGGCTGGAGAACAACCTCGGCATGATCGTGTCCGGCAGACACGTTGATAATATTCTGCATTTTTTCGGTGGACATCAGTGTACCGCCCATGGGAACGGCCCCGCCCACAATTCCCGTACGCGCGCCGGATATCGTCAGGCCGTTTTTTGTTGAAAAGGCCTGGGTCATGATCTGGGAAATATGCTTTTCGTTTTCGGGAAAAACGAGTCGTTCACAAAATCCATCGGGCATTCTGGACTCATCCTTCAGATAAGAGGCATACATCTCTGAAATCAGGTTCTTACCTGTTACAGAGACGTAATCCCCTGATGGGGTTGAGCCTGAATCGGATTGTGCAATACATGGAATATCTTGACACATAGAATTCCCGGATTCTCAGGTTAAAAAAAAAGGCATCTGCCGATGCCGTTTTTTATGCAATCATAAACAGGTTTATATTCTCCATTCATCCTCAGAATCGGATGCGGTGTTTTGCTGCTCCTGTTGCAGCTCTTTTAATCGTTCGACGATATAACCCGTCTCTCCTCTGCCGTCATTTCTGTTTTCCATTAAATCGACTACCATTTCCATGGCCAGTGTAATGGATTCCAGTAATTTGGAATTTAAAGTGATTTCCTGCGACTGGGCCGATCCCAGAATCACTTCAATTGAAGTCAAAAGCTGGGCGATTTCATCGAAACCGAACATTTGTGCGGAGGCAAGCAGAAGCTTGCAGGATTGCCGTGCATCCAGCATGGCACGTTTATGGTCCGGATTTTCACGGAGCTGATGAATGGCCCTGTCGAACCGTTTCAGGTCCCCGGTTGCTTCTTCCTCAAAAATTTTATAAAACAGCATGGTTGTCTGGGTCATCGCTTTTTTGGGTTTCGATTGAACGGAAACTGCGGGCGATGAGGCCATAATCGACTCTTTGATGTCGAAAATGCTGGATCCGTTGTTTTTGACGGGCACGCCGGATTCTTTTCGTGTATTGACAGGATCGGGTGATTCCGTCTCATCGATATCTTCTATGTAATCATCTTCAAACTGCTCTTTTCGTACGAGATGCCTGTGATCGACGAGTCCGGTAACGATAATCATGACCCGGATGCTTTTTTTCAGCGATTTATCAATGGTAACACCCCAGATCACTTTGGCACTCGGATCCATTTTATGTGCCACAAAACGAATCACGGACCGGGCCTCTTTCAGTGTCATATCTTCATCACCAGTCACATGAATCAACGCACTTTGCGCTCCTTCTATATCGGATTCCATCATCGGGTGGGTCATCGCCCGCTTTGCGGCTTCTTCGGCACGATTTTCGGAATTGCTTTGACCGACCCCGATCAGGGCATTCGGACCATCACGCATGATATTGCTGATATCGGCAAAATCCAGATTGATAATACCCTGCTGCAGTATCATTGAGCTGAATCCCAGAAGGGCGTTCACCAGAAGTTCGTCGCCTTTTTGAAAGGCTTCTTTCAGGGGCACATCGGGATAGAGTTCGAGCAGTTTGTCGTTCCGGAGTACAATGACGGTGTCAACCGCTTTCCTGAGTCTCTCGAGTCCGATCTGTGCATTTTCCCATCGGATCAAACCCTCTTCAGAAAAAGGCATGGTGACGATGGCTATGGTCAGCGTGCCCTGTTCACGCGCGATCTTACCGATGACAGGCATCGCACCCGTGCCTGTTCCGCCCCCCATGCCGCCTGTGACAAAGAGGATATCCGTACCCTCGATAGTCGATGCGATCATCTGACGCGATTCTTCGGCAGACCGTTCTCCGATTTCCGGATCGCCTCCCGAGCCAAGACCGGCTGTAATATTTTTGCCGATCAGGAGCTTATTGTCGCATTGAACACCCAAAAGATTCTGAGCGTCCGTATTGACAGCGATCAGATCGATGGATTTTACGGTATTTTTAAAAAGACGATTCAGCGTGTTGTTGCCGGAGCCGCCTATACCCATGACTTTGACGGAAGTCTGGTAGGGTGATATCTGGGCATCAGAAGATAATGAATCTTCATTGAGGTCGAGATCGACCATAAAACCTCCCTAAGGCACATCAAAAGGCAAAAATAAATATACGTGAAACTCAGCTAAAATGCAAGGATTTGTTGATCAGCTTGCGCAACTCATGTATTTCAAACGGTTTCTCTATAATCAGGATCGATTTGCCTGAATTTTGCGCCAGATTGACCAGATGGCTGTACGCAGTCATGACAATAACTTTAACTTCCGGATATTGATCTTTCACCTTTGAAATCAGCTCCGCACCGCTCATTCCCGGCATACGCAGATCCGTGACCATTAAATCGATCATCTGGCCCGCCAGGATATCAAGTGCCTTATTGCCGGAATTTGCACACATAATTTCCAGGGTGTCGCATTCGCGGGCCAATCCCTTGGATATGGACCAGGTCAGATCTTCCTCATCGTCCACGATGAGAATTTTTTTCTTCGTATCGGGCATTCCATTTTCTCAGATTATGATCCTTATGACTTCATGCAAAATATATACCAAAAAATCCATGGTGAACAGGATTGATAAATAATGCCTTAACTCGATTAAATTTAACAGGTTAAATAAAACCATAAAATCGAAACAATCAGCCTGAAACAAGCCGGCCGGTCGATTCAATGCCTTCAAATGAATCGGTTGGTTTAAAATCAATCATTGTCATAACCGTACATTTTCAGTTTTTCACGCAAAGTCGATCTGGAAATATTGAGTATTTTTGCAGCCTGACTTTTATTGCCGTCGACCGATTTCAGGACTTCAAGTATATGATGTTTTTCAACATCTTCAAGGGGTACCTGCCCCATATAGGATGCAGTGGACCATTCAACAGGTTTTTCCCCCCGGATTTCAATCGGGAAATGTTCAGGATTCATGATATTTTCACGGCAGAGGATCACGCCGCGCTCGATAACGTTTTTAAGTTCCCTGACGTTTCCGGGCCAGGGATACCGCAACAGCATGGATTCGGTTTCCTGTGAAAAACCGCTTATATTTTTGTTGAATTCCCGGTTGTATTCCTGCAGAAAAATCTTGGCCAGAAGCAGAATATCATTCCCGCGGTCCCTCAGGGTCGGAAGCGTGATTTCCATGACTTTGAGACGATAGTACAAATCATCCCGGAATTCCTTGAGCTTTACAAGCTCCCCGATGTCCGCATTGGAAGCGGCCATGACACGGACATCGATATTGATATCCGAAATGCCGCCGATTCGGCGAAATGTCTGTGTTTCGATTACACGAAGCAGTTTGGGCTGAAGATTGAACTTCATGCTGGATATTTCATCCAGAAATATCGTACCGCCATTGGCCATCTCGAACAATCCCTTTTTCTGCAGTTTTGCGTCCGTAAATGCCCCCTTTTCGTGCCCGAACAGTTCGCTTTCCAGCAAGTTTTCCGGAATGGCGCTGCAGTTCAGCTTGATGAACGGCTTCCCTGCCCGCTGACTTGCATAATGAATGGCATTGGCAACCAGTTCTTTTCCTGTGCCGCTTTCACCCTGAATCAGGACAGAAGTTTTGGGAGTCTGTGCAACGATTTCAATGAGTTCGCATACGTCCTTAATGACATTGCTTTCACCATAGATCGCCTGAAGATAATTGGCTTCAACATGATCACGCTTCAGCCTGGCCACCTCCCGTTTCAACTGATGCGTTTCCAGCGCATTACTGACCACAAGCTTCATTTCTTCAAGTTCGAATGGTTTGACCAGATAATCAAACGCACCCAGCTTCATTGCTTCTATGGCCGGCTTTGCCTCGGTATTTGCCGTCATCATGAGAACGACAATATCACTGTCAATGGACTTGATTTCATTTAAAACGGCCAGCCCGTCCATTTTGGGCAGTTTCAGATCGCATAAAACCAGATCGATGAGCTCATGTTTGATGATTTCAAGCCCCTTTTCCCCGGTGATGGCAGTAAATGCCTCGTGTCCCTGTTTTTTGAGCACATTTGCCAATGTGAATCCCATATCTTCATTGTCTTCAATGATCAGTATTTTTGCTTTCATTCTTGATTCGCTCCCGTTGGTAATTCGATAAAAAATGCCGTGCCCTTTCCAATCTCGCTCTCAACCCATATGCGTCCGTGATGTTCTTCAATGATCCGGTAAACAATGGATAATCCCAGTCCCAGACCTGAAGATTTTGTCGTAAAAAAGGGATCGAAGATCGTGTCGATAAATTCCTCGGCGATACCTGATCCTGTATCCTTCACAATCACCTCCATATAACGCGTATCTTCCGAACGGGCCGGCTCTATTCTTGAATGTGAAATAAAATTTGCATCTATGGTGATTTCACCGCCCTTGTCCATTGCATCAATGGCATTCATGATCAGATTCAGAAAGACCTGCTGCATCTGCTGGGCATCGACAAGTACCTTTGGCAGTGTTTCGGATATTTTTTGAGTGTAACGGATCTGCTGCTTTGTCATCCGTTTATTCAGCAAGGGAAATACTTCAGAAAGTATGCTGCTCAATGGACATAATTTCCGGTCGGGCGGTTTCGGCCGCGCATAGGCAAAAAACGTTTTTAACAATTCATCCAGTCTGTTGACCTGTTTACCTATACGAACCAGGTATTCCCGCCGCGGATCTCCGTTGTCAATTTCCTCCTCGCAGGCCTGGGCCATGGTTTTTATGCCGGCAAGCGGATTTTTGATTTCATGAGCGATGCCGGAGGCGAGAACGCCAAGCGAGGCCAGCCTGTCCATGCGGAAAAGCTCGGTCTGCATCTGTTTCAGTTCGGTCATATCACGGAATGAAATGATGGTGCCGACTTTTTTCCCCGCATTGTCGATCCGGTCCGTCACCGTGTATCCGATGGAGATGCGCTTTCCTGACTTAGATGTCAGTGTGGTTTCCCGGCTGTAAGGAGGCAGCCTGCTGAATCTCGTGGTCATCGAAGAGAATTCCATCTTCTCGGGCAGCAGAATTGTATCAAAGAACCGTCCGGTTATCTCTTTTTCATGCCAGCCGGTAATTTTTTCTCCGACTGTATTCAGTGACGTAATCTTACCGTCCAGGTCTATGGTCAGCAAACCGGCTTCCATGCTCTGAATAATGCTCTCGTTGAAATTCTTCAGTTCAAGAATTTCCTGTTCCATTTTTTGCTGCTCCGTGATGTCCCGTCCGATTCCCATCGCCCCCTGAATCGTTCCCTTATCGATAATGGGTGATATACTGAACGATACGTACACCTGTTCGTTCTCGTTATGACAAATGCGGGATTCAAAAACCCTGGCCCTTCCCTGCTGAATCATTTCGTAATGTGATCCGATACGGATACGGTCACCCGGGTGTATCAGCTTCTGAAAGGACTGTCCCAGCCAGTCTTCCTTGACATATCCGCTTAAATGGGAAAAACGGTTGTTCAGAAACACAAAATTTCCATTTTTATCAAGTGTGAAAATAAAATCTGTGGCATTCTCGAGCAGGTCCCGGTAACGGTATTCCGATCTTCTGACTTCCTGTTTGAGTTCCTTGTTACGCTGAATGACTCCCGAAATCATGAAAATGTTCAAGATAATTTCACGAATGGCATGGGCACCCAGCGGTTTTGTATACCAGCCCCGCAATCCGGAATCGAACAGATCGTTTCCGTGTTTTTGACGGAAATGCTCATTCGAAAAAAGGATGACAGGCAGCGGATGCAGCGGGGCGAATTCCTTTTCATACAGAATTTTTTGAAAAAAGGCCCTGCCGTCCATATCCTCCGTGATAAATTCGGAAACCACGCAGCCGGGCTTGACATGCATGATATCATCCAGGGCTTTTTCTCCTGAAGCGTAACACAACACGTCGATCCCGAGAGAATCGAGGGCCTGACGGAAAAGTTGCTGAAACTCCGGGTCCGGATCGATCAGTATCAATTTTTTATTTCCCTGTCTGCTCATCATTTATCCTGACTGAACCGGTTATTCCAGGTATTTGGGGATTGTGAACGAAAATACGGATCCCATATTTAATCTGCTTTGAACACGAACGGTTCCTCCGTGTCGTTCTATAATTTCCTTCACCAGTGCCAGACCGAGGCCTGATCCTTCGATTTCATCTTCATGTTCGTCATCCGAAACGCGGTAGAATTTGTCGAAAATTCGCGGAAGATCCTCTTTGGGTATCCCGAATCCGTTATCGATAATATGTATCAGCAGCTGATCCCCTTCGCTTTTTATCTCAACACCGACTTTTGCCAGTTTCGGACTGTATTTGACTGCATTGCTGTACAGATTGATGATCACCTGCTCGATTAATTCCTGATCGCCGTATGCCAGAGGAACGGGATCGGGGAAATCCGTAATGACGCGGATCTGTTTTTTAACAGTAATGGCCTTATGCGTTTCGAGCACGCGAAGAATGACCTGTTTCAGATCAAACGGATTCAGCTTCACTTCCGTGCGCCCGGATTCAAGCCGTGAAAGATCCAGAAATTTGTTCACAAAATCCGTCAGACGCGTGGACTCGGCCATGATGACTTCTGCATATTCCTTGAACTTCTGATCGGCCGGGTTCATTTGGGTCAGCAACTCGCTGAATCCGAAAATGGATGTCAGCGGGGATTTTAATTCATGAGCGACCATTGAAACAAGTTCCGTTTTGATACGATCCGCTTCACGTTCTCGTGTCACGTCCCGCAGAACCGCAATGACACCGATCGGGGCGTTGCTTTCATCAACGACCAGTGAAGCGTGTGCCTGAAGTACATGCAGCGTTGCGGAATCCATAATCTGATATTCTATCTCGGTCACGGTTTCCGATTTGTTTTGAATCACATCCTGAAAAATCCGGATGAGTTTTTCGTTCCGGATCAGATTTGCGATGGGTTTTGAGAGGAGATCTTTTTCACGCAAACCGAACCAGTTTTCAGCCACCCTGTTCAGAACGAGAAGCTGAAGCTTCATATCGGTCACGATCACGCCGTCTGCAATATGACGCAGCAGTGCCTCGGTTTTGTTTTTTTCCGTAACGATGCCGTGTACGTTCACTTTGCCCAGCCGCTCCATTTCAGTGGCCATATAATGGATCAATTTGGCCAGCTTGTTAAGCAGAACGCTTCTCTGTTCCCCGAACTGGACCGAAAAATTCCCCCGGCCGATTTCATAGGCATCCGATACAAAAGTTTTTAATGGTCTTTCAATCCAGAATGAAAGGATAACAGCGGCAATTGCCGAAAAAAGGATTATAACCGTTGTGCCAATGATGAACGGCAGGAATCCAGCAGATATGGGAACGTTATTTTCGCTTCCCGTTTTCTGGGCTGATTGGCCAATAATCAGGACGGATATGGACAAAATCAGGGAAAGTCCGATTGTGACAATCAGACATTTTTTCAATAAATTGAGATCATTTGGAAGTATCTGTTTCATTTTAATTCGAATCATGTACAGAATCGACGGACGCGATCTGGTTTTTCCCTTTTTCCTTGGCCATATACAGTGCAATATCCGATAATTGCAGCAATTCTTCCGCATCCATGGCATCAGCCGGATAACTGGCTACGCCCGCACTCAGTGTAATTCCTTTTTGCGCTCTTTTGGCCCCGGGGAAATAGGCATGTTCCACAACCGAACGCAGTTTGTCCGCCACGGAAATGGCGGCCTGCCTGCTGGTATTCGGTAAAATCAATGCGAATTCATCCCCGCCATATCTCGACAGTATATCGACTTTCCGGATATTGTCCTTAATGAGTGATGCAAATCGCTTGATAATTTTATCTCCCTGCGGATGACCGAATTGATCGTTGTATTTTTTAAAATTATCGATATCCATGATAATGAGCGAAACGGGATATTCAAATCTCAGGCTTCTTAAAATTTCCTGATGCAGCTGCTGCTGAAAAAAACGATAATTGTAAACACCTGAAAGCTCGTCGCGAATGACCAGCTCCTGCAGGCGGTTCTGCGTATTTTCGAGTTCCAGAATTTTTTCCTCGAGTGCCTCATAAAGATGTTTGATCCGTATCAGTGAACGGATGCGTGCGAGCAGTTCAAGCCGGTTGACGGGTTTGTTCAGAAAATCGTCGGCTCCGGCACTGTAGCCCAAATCCGCTGTTTCCTCGTGAAAATATTCGGTCAGCAGTACAACCGGGATCAGTTCGGTCTTCGGATTTTTTTTCAGCAACCGGCACAACACATACCCGTCTTCATGCAGGAGAGGCATATCAAGAATAACGATATCCGTCTGATGTTCCTGGGCCATGGTGATGACATTGTCCCCCGGGTGCCATACGACAACACGATGCCCGGCGGAGCTCAAGTGGGTCCTGATTAACAATCTGCTGTTGTGAACGTCACTTACCAGCAGAATGATGCCTTTTTCCCGCTTCAGCAATGAAGAAAATGCCGATGCAGCCGCGGCTCTATTTATTATAGTAGTTGACATCCAGTACCCTGGCCGCCTGTACTTCGTCGAGTCGTGAAACCGGCGTGGAACACGGTGCCTCTTTTAAGAGTCCGGGATTTTTTTCTGCTTCATCCGCTATTTGCAGCATGATATCCGCAAAATGATCCAGACTTTCCTGGGATTCGGTCTCGGTCGGTTCGATCATCATGGCTTCATGGACAATTAAAGGAAAATAGACAGTCGGCGCATGTATTCCGAAGTCCAGGAGACGTTTGGCCATGTCCAGTGTTTTTACACCGCTCTCCTTCTGGAGATCACCGGACAGAACGAATTCGTGCATATGATGCTGCGTATGAGGAAGCAGGAAGCGTCCCTGCAGTTTTCTCATCAGATAATTGGCATTTAAAATGGCATTCCGGCTGACCTCCTTCAGGCCGGAAGCACCCAGCATGCGTATATAGACATAAGCCCGTATCATGATTCCAAAATTACCCCAGAATGTCTGAAGCTTTCCGATCGATTGACCGGGCTGCCATTGGAAATCAAACCGGTCGGAATCACAGACATCCAGAATCGGACTGGGAAGGAACGGTTTTAAAAAGTCCTTCACACCAACGGGCCCGCTCCCGGGTCCCCCTCCCCCATGAGGGGATGAAAATGTTTTATGAAGGTTAAAATGAACGATATCGAAGCCCGTATCGCCGGGACGGACAATTCCCAGAAGGGCGTTCAGGTTGGCACCGTCCATATAAAGCAATGCGCCGGCTTCGTGAACGATATCCGCGATTTGCAGGACCTGTGATTCAAATAAACCGAGCGTATTCGGATTGGTCAGCATGAATCCAGCCACGTCCGTGTTCATATTTTTCTTCAGATCGTCCAGATCGACCAATCCATTTTCAGACGAACGGATCTGAATGGTCTCATAACCGGAAATCGTGGCGCTGGCGGGATTGGTGCCGTGTGCGGAATCCGGTAAAATAATTGTTTTTCGCGGATTCCCTTTGGATTCATGAAACGCACGCATCAGCTTGATGCCGGTCATTTCACCATGAGCACCGGCCGCGGGCTGAAGCGTCACAGCATCAAGCCCGGCAATGCGTCCGAGATAACAGGAAAGCTCGGCCATGAGTTTCAATGCACCCTGAACCGTCCCGCTTTTCTGCATCGGATGCAGCTGTGCAAATCCGGGAATACGGGCCATCGCTTCATTGATTTTGGGATTGTATTTCATGGTACAGGATCCCAGAGGGTAAAATCCTTTATCCACATGATGATTCTGTACAGAGAGATGAATATAATGGCGGATTACGTCCAGTTCACTCAATTCAGGCAGATTTGCAGGGGCCGTACGAAGCGTTGCCGGAGGAACCATTTTTTCAAGCGGTTTATCCGGAACATCACAGACAGGAAGGCTGAATCCGCGTCTGCCTGGGGAACCCATCTCAAACAACAATGGTTCGGACATGCCTGTTCTCCTTAAAATACATAAAGTTAAATGACGGTTTCCGCGACATCGAGAGCGATTTGAACACGGCCGAATGGCGCACTGATCTGAATACCCTGCGTAAAAGATTTTACCTGAACGGCCATTTCACGGGCAATCTCAATTCCCGCCTTCAACTGATCCTCCTTGGACCCATATTGTGAAATCCGCTTCAGAATGTCATCAGGAATGTGTACACCCGGGACTTCATTTTTCATAAACTCTGCGTTTCGCATGCTGATCAGGGGCCAGATTCCTGCGATGACGGGAAAAGCTGATCTGGAGGCCTTGTCAAGAAATCGCTCCAGTGTATTGATATCAAAAACGGGCTGTGTGATCGCAAATTCGGCGCCGGCATCAATTTTTTGCCGGAACCGATCCAGTTCGAGAGCAATATTGATGCTGCTGGGATCGACACCGACACCGAGCAAAAAACCCGTGGGGCTTCCGATGGGATTGTGGCCGATGTCGAGACCGTGGTTCAGATTTGAAATGAACCTGGCCAGCCCAATGGAATCGATATCAAAAACGGCTGTCGCATCCGGATAATCGCCCATTTTAGGCGGATCGCCTGTAATGGCCAGGATATTTTTGATGCCAAGCAGTGAAGCGCCCAGCAGATCCGATTGAATGCCCAGCAGATTCCGGTCCCGGCAGGTATAATGCAGTACGGTTTCAATGCCGACCGTTTCCTGCAGTTTGACTGCCAGGGCCAGTCCGTTCATGCGTGCCGATGCACGGGGTCCGTCAGGGATGTTGATGGCGTCGATGCCAAAGGCCTTGCATTTTTCAGCCCCTTCGATCTGGCGTGTGATATCGGTTCCTTTCGGAGAAACCATTTCTACCAGAGCGACATAGCCATTTTTGTGTATTTTTGCAGCAAGTTTTGATTTTTTTTCAATCGGAACCGGATCAGGCAGATTCATTGGCCCGGACGGCGGCAATGAGATCTTGTCCTGACGATGAAGCCTGGTCTGTTTCTGTGCAATCACTTCGGCCATTTTCCGGATATGTTCCGGTGAGGTCCCGCAGCATCCGCCGATAATTCGTGCACCCGCATCGATAAAACGTTTGGCATAAACGCCAAAATAATCAGGCGTGCTCATATAAAACATTCGCCCGTCTACACGCTGAGGAAGCCCGGCATTGGGCATAATTGAAACAGGTTTTGCCGTATAGTGAATCAGTTTTTCCAGTTCATCAAGCAGCTGCTTCGGCCCCAGAACGCAATTCAATCCGATCACATCGACGTCGAGAACATTCAGATGTTCCGCGATCTCTTCAAGACTGTTTCCGAATATCGTGCGTCCGTCTTCCTGCAGGGAAAGCTGGGCAATCAGGGGGAGATGCGCGGTTTCCCGGACCGCCCGGACAGCCTCTTCGAGTTCATTCAGATTCTGAAACGTTTCCAGTATGAAAAGGTCAATATTACCCTGTAACAACGCTGCTGCCTGTTCACGGAAAGCTTTTCTTGCTTCCGCTGCTGTAATTTCTCCCCAGGGATGAAGGTTTTGACCCAGGGGCCCCATGGAACCGGCCACAAAGCCGTCACCGGCAGCCGACCGAGCAATCTCGGCTCCCCGCCTGTTGATTTGATGCAGTTCATTCTGCAGATTATGCTTTCTTAATTGGTACGGATTGGCGCCGAATGTATTGGTTTCAATGACATGCGCTCCTGCATGCAGGTATTCTTCATGAATTTTCTGTATCAGATCCGGATTCGAGAGATTGAGGGCATCATAGCATTTATCGATAAATATGCCTTTTTGATAAATATACGTACCCATGGCCCCGTCGAAAAGGACCAGGTTCTTCTCCAGATATGTCAGAAAAGAATCTCTTTTCAAATGTCACTACCCTTCCAGATTGACATTTTCCCGTCCCAGAACGGTTTTTAAATCGAATATCAGTTCAGGATTGGGATTGATTTTAAATTTTTTGGACCTGACACGAACGACCTCGTCTTCGCCCTGATACAGATACATGACAAGCTGACATTCGCCCGGATACTTGGACAACAGAAACCGGACACGGTCAATTTCACCGTTGTTGAGTGCAGTCTGATGAATTTTCAGAATCATCCGTCGGGCGAACTGCATGTCCGCTTCCTCGATGGGGATGATTTCATTGACAATAATGGTCGGTTCATCTCTGTTTTCTCTGCGGTCCAGTTTGCCTTTGATAAAAATCATTCTGTCTGTTTGTATATAATCCCGATATTTTTCAAAGACATCGCTGAAGGCGATCAGTCTCGCCACACCGGAAAAATCCTCAAGGCTGAAAAATGCCATGGGATTGTTTTTGCGGTCAAGAAGCTGACGCACTTCTGTGATGATACCGCCAAAACGCACCTGTGTTGCAGCCTGAAATTCCTGCAATCCGCCGATCCACGGGCAGGCATAGGCTTCCAGCTCCTTTCTGAACGGATCCAGCGGATGGCCGGACACATACATGCCCATGAGTTCTTTTTCACGTTTCAGTTTCTCGGACATCGGCCATGGCTGCAGATCAGGCATCTCGGGATAGGCCTCCTCATTCGGCAACGCCTCCCCGAAGATGGATGTCTGACCCCGTATGGCATCCTGCTGGGCCATCTGGGCCATGCTCACGGCTTTGCTCATAACGGCCATGAGCTGAGGACGGTTTGCACCGAACTGATCCATGGCCCCGACCTGAATGAGGCTTTCAATCACCTTCTTGTTGACCTGTCTTAAATTGATCCGTTCACACAGATCGAATATGGATGTGAATTTTCCCTCTTCGGAACGGGATTCAATCATGGAAGCGATGGCACCTGCTCCCACATTTTTGACGGCGCCCAGGCCGAAACGGATGCCCTCGGGCTGTGCTACAAATTCACACCGGCTTTCATTGATATCAGGAGGCAGTATCGGAATTCCCATGCGGCGGCAGTCTTCAACAAGAACCACGATCCGGTCCGTATTGCCCATTTCAGACGTCAGGTTCGCGGCCATGAATTCTGCCGGATAATGTGCTTTCAGAAATGCAGTCTGATAGGCCACGATTGAATAGCATGTGGCATGCGATTTATTGAAACCATATCCGGCGAATTTGTCCATCACATCGAAAATTTCATTGGCCAGTTCCGCATTGATCCCCTTCCCCTCCGCACCGGAAACGAACTTTATCCGCTGCTCCTGCATCAACACGGGATCTTTTTTACCCATGGCCCGCCTGAGAAGATCGGCTTCGCCCAGGCTGAATCCGCCCAAAGCGCTTGCGATCTGCATCACCTGTTCCTGATAGACAATGATTCCATGTGTCTCGTTGAGTACAGGTTCCATCAGCGGATGCAGATACTCGACTTTGGTTCTTTCCAGTTTCCGGTCGATAAAATCATCGATCCAGTCCATAGGACCCGGACGATACAATGCGTTCATCGCGATCAGATCATCAATGGATTCCGGTTTCAGTTTTCGCAGATATTCCCGCATGCCGGAAGATTCAAATTGAAAAATACCGATGGTTTCACCGTTTGCGAAAACCGCGTACGTGTCAGGATCATCCAGAGGGAGCTGATCGATACTGATGTCAATATTGCGGCTCCGGAGGGATTTAATCGTATGATCGATCACGGTCAGTGTTCTGAGCCCGAGAAAGTCCATTTTAAGCAAACCGGCTTTCCCCAGGGATTTCATGTCATATTGCGTCGTGATATCCACGCCTTCGGAATTGTCGCCTGCATCGTCCCGGCGTGTGGAGCGGAACAGAGGCACATATTGTGTCAGTTCGCCCGGTGCGATCACCACACCTGCGGCATGGGTTGAGGCATGCCTGGCCAATCCTTCAAGCACCAGCGCATTGTTCAGCAATTGCTTATTGGCAGGCGTCTGTTCGCACAGCTCCCTGAATTCGCTGACTTTATCGAGTGCATCTTTTAGTTTTGTATTCGGGGGGATCAGTTTGGCGATCCGGTCCACATCCGAAAGAGGGATTTTAAGCACGCGGCCGACATCACGGATCACTGCACGCGCATTCATGCTGCCGAATGTGATGATTTGCGTCACATTGTTTTCGCCGTATTTGTTTTTAACGTAATCGATCACCTTTTCACGCTGCTCGTAGCAGAAATCAATATCGATATCCGGCATGCTGACACGTTCCGGATTCAGGAACCGTTCAAACAGAAGGCTGTATTCAAGGGGATTTACATTGGTGATTTCAAGGCAGTAGGAAACCAGGCTTCCGGCTGCAGATCCCCTTCCGGGTCCGACCGGAATGCCCTGGTTCTTGGCTTCCTGTATAAAATCCATCACAATCAGAAAGTATCCGGGGAATCCCATGTGCTTGATCACACCGATTTCATGCGTGAGCCGGTCCCTGATCTGAGCTGTGACTTCAGAAAACCTTTTTGAAGCGCCTTCCCAGACTTTTTCCTCGAAATATGCGTCCAGGGACATGTTTTTTTGAGATTCGGGCACATGAAAGACGGGCAGATAAAGACGGTCCGAATCGAGCAAAAGATGACATTTTTCAGAGACTTCGAGTGTGTTTGAAATGGCCTCCGGCACATCCTGAAACAGGGTCTTCATTTCATCCGGTGATTTAAAGTAAATTTGATCGGAGGTAAAACGAAGCCGGTTGGGATCACCAAAATCCTTATTGGTCTGAATGCACAGCAGAATATCGTGGGCCTCCGCATGTTCCTGTTTCAGATAATGCGTATCGTTGGTCGCTACGACCGGAATTCCCATTTCCCGCCCGAGTGCAATGAGTCCCTGTTTGGCCTTCATCTCTTCAGGCAGGCCGTGATCCTGAATTTCGAAATAATAATGATCCTGAAAGAGATCCCGGTAAAACGAAGCCGCTTCACGGGCGCCTTCGTAGTCATCATGAATCAGCTTGTAAGGAACTTCGCCTTTGATGCAGCTGGACATGGCCAGCACGCCATCAGCATGATTTTCGAGCAGTTCCTTATCTATACGGGGCTTGTAATAGAATCCCTCCAGATATGCCATCGAGGACAAATGCATCAGATTCTGATATCCTTTCAGATTCCGCGCCAGCAGGATCAGATGATAGGCCGCGTCATGCCCGCCTTTCTGGCTCTTCTTTTCAAATCTGGATCTCGGGGCAATATAGGCTTCCATACCGATAATCGGTTTGATCCCCTCTTTCATCATTTGGGTGTAAAAATGAATGGCCCCGAACATGTTTCCATGATCCGTAATGGCGACGGCGGGCATATTGAATTTTTTGGCCTGTTTGACCAGGTCCTTAATTCTGCAGGCACCGTCGAGCAGGCTGTAATGCGTATGATTATGCAGATGGATGAATTGAGACATAAATAAATCCTGTCACCGGTTCAGGCCCTGATCCTTCCGATACGGATCATGTGACCAGCTCCTCCAGCTCACGATGTATATTCGCGCCGAGCGCTTCGAGTTTTCTTTCGATGCCTTCATATCCCCTGTCGATATGATAGACACGGGATATGTCCGTTCTTCCTTTGGCGACAAGGCCCGCAAGAATGAGCGAGGCGCTTGCACGAAGGTCCGTAGACATGACCGGAGCTCCGGAAAGCTGGCCGGAGCCTTTAATGACCGCAACATTGTGGTCCAGACTGATATGCGCGCCAAGACGGCGCAGCTCAGCCACATGCATAAAACGATCCAGATAAATTTCATCCGTAATCACGGAAGATCCGCGCGCCATGCACATCAGGGCCATCCACTGGGCCTGCATATCCGTGGGAAAACCTGGATACACGGACGTCGTGATATCGACGGGAAACACGCGGCCTGAGGACTGTACAGAAATTGTTCCGTTCCCGGTTTCAATTTTTGCCCCGCTGTCCCTCAGCTTCTGTATCAATGCGGTGAGATGTCCTGCATCCGCATGATGCAATGTCACGGTTCCGCCCGTGATGTGCCCGGCAACAAGGAACGTACCGGCTTCGATGCGGTCCGGGATCACGGATGCATCGGCCGGATGAAGACTGTCCACGCCGTCGATTTCAATACGGTCCGTGCCGATACCTTCGATACGTGCGCCCATCTTAACGAGAAAATGCGCCAATGCGACAATTTCAGGTTCCCGTGCGGCATTTTCGATAACCGTTTGACCATCAGCAAGAACCGCAGCCATCATCACATTTCCTGTGGCGCCGACACTGGAAACATCGAAGGCAATTTGGGCGCCCTTCAAAGATTTCGCGTGTGCGTGAATATATCCCTCTTTGATGTCGATTTTCGCGCCAAGTTTGCGCATGCCGTCGATATGCAGGTCGACGGGCCTGGGGCCCCAGGCGCATCCGCCGGGAAGAGATACGCATGCCTGACCATAACGCGCAAGCAGGGGGCCAAGTACGTACACCGAAGCCCTCATGGTCTTCACCAGATCATACGGTGCCTGAAATGAGGTACATTTTCCGGAGACAATGCGAAGACGGTTTTGACTGTATTCAGAATGCTGACCGAGACTGAGCAGCATTTTGCTCATGGTTTTCACGTCGCGCAGATCCGGTACATTGTCTATTTCATAGGCGCCATCCGCCAGCAAAGTCGCCGCCATAATGGGCAGTACGGCATTTTTTGATCCGCTGATGACCACATGCCCCTTTAACGGTCTGCCGCTGTGAATGACAAATTTGTCCATTCGAATCATTGCAGTAATTCCCGTGCACTCTGAATGGCGGTTTCCGTGACGGTTTCACCACCCAGAAGTTTGGCAATTTCAATGATGCGATCGTCGTCCCCGAGTCGTCTGACCTGTGTTCTCGTGCGCCCCTGTTCCGTTATTTTGAGCACGGCGTAATGTGCATCGGCCATCGAGGCGATTTGCGGCAGATGTGTGATGCAGACGATCTGATGTTTCTGTGATACAGCCCTGAGATTTTTACCTACGACGCGGGCGACACGGCCCGAAATACCGGTATCGATTTCATCGAATACGAGAATGGGTATATTGTCGCTTTCAGCCATGACCGTTTTAATCGCAAGCATGATTCTCGAAATTTCACCGCCAGACGCGATTTGCCGCAGAGGCCTGGGCTGTTCGCCCGGATTCAGTGAGATAAGGAACTCAGCCTGATCGAATCCTTTTTCTGTAACGGACAATTTCTTCCCTTCCCATGTGACCGGTCCCTTCGTGTGCTCCTTTTGTGTAATCCTGATCTCGATCTCTGCATGAGAGAGCCCCAGGTCCCTTAAAATTTGAATCAGTTCGGCATTCAGTTTTGGCGTGATCCCGCGTCTCTCATTTGAAAGCTGAATGCAGGATTGTGAGAGTTTTTCCCGGATATCCTGCAATTCCTGTTCTTTTTGACGTATCTGGTCGTCCAGGCCCGTTATCCGGGCCAGTGCTTCCTGTGATTCGGATAAAAACTTGAGCACCTCATCCAGTGTAGTCCCGTACTTTTTTTTCAAAAAGGAAAGCGCATTCAGCCGTTCCCTGATTTCCTGCAGATGTTCCGGGTTGAAATCATTTTGAGAAACAAAATTCTGAAGTCCGTGAACCATCTCCTGTGCCAGAATTCTGGCCGAATCGCAGTCCTCGGCCCATTTCTCGAATTTCTTGTCGATCATGTTCTGTTGGGTGAGCACCTGTGCGGCACGGGACAGCCGCTCGATCACAGAACCCTCGCCATCGTAAACAAGATCCTGGATCAGCTGAACGGTTTCATGAAGTTTTTCCGCATTGCGCAGGATCCGTTCCTCAGATTCGAGCGCCGTATCCTCACCTGTTTTCGGATTAATCTTCTCGATTTCGCTGACTTGAAACCGCAGCAGCTCTTCTTTGCTGTGTATCAGGGTTTCCTGGTTTTTCATTGCGTCAAGGGCCCGGTCGCAATCCTGATAGAGGGCAAAAAGATCCTTTACCTGGATCAGGAGATCCTGATAACCGCCATAATTATCGAGATACTGAAGGTGGTTTTCGATTTTAAAAAGCGATTGATGTTCATGCTGGCCGTGCAGGTCGATCAAATAATTCCCCAGGTCAGACAGCACGTTCAGCTGAACCGGTGAATCGTTTACGAAACACCGGCTTCTTCCGTTTGCGTAAACTTCACGACGGATGATCAGCTCATCCCCGGTGTCCTGCAGAATATCCATGTCCGGATATACTGAAACCGCGATGACGGCCTCAACGACCGCCCTATCCGCGTCCTGCCGGATCATGTCGGATTTCGCCCTGTCGCCGAGGATTAGGCCAAGTGCGCCCAGGATGATGCTTTTTCCGGTACCGGTTTCACCGGTAATGACATTGAGGCCCTTCCCGAATTGAATTTGCAGCTTTTCGATCAGAGCGTAATTTTCGATATAAAGTGATTTCAGCATAATTGCATCATGAAGCCGTTATCGTATGACGGCAAGTTTGCCGATCGATTTTTCACTGATTTTATTGTTCACGACAATCAGGTAAATACCGCCGGGAACCCATTTGCCCTCCGTATCCCGGCCGTCCCAGAGAAAGGTGTTGCCATAGACTGTATCCGAAGGCTTCTGGAACACGAGATGCCCATTGCTCGTAAATATTGAAATTGTGACCTCCTGAGGCAGATTCTCGATGGAAACCGTACCGTGTTTTTCAGGCATAAAGGGATTCGGTATGACGCGCAGGGCAGTAAACCGATCCTCGGGCGCTGAATACGGAGTAGTGACAACGGATAATCCATGCGTGGTCCCTATGAACACCTCACCGGTCTGTTCATTCATGGCCAATGAAAGTACTTCATCGTTCACCAGTCCGCTGTTTTCGGTATTGAAGCAGATCCACTCATAGGTTTCGTTCAGAAAATAGCAGACACCGCTGTTCGTACCTACCCAAAGATTGTTTGCTCCGTCCACAAGGAGCGCGTGAACATTTGCTGATTGCAGGCCGTATTGTTCCCTGATTTCGCTTCCGGTATAGTAATTCAGTCCCAGATCCGTGCCCAGCCACACCGTGTTGTCTGCATCGATCGCGATTGCCTGGACATTATTAGACAGAAGCCCGTCTCCCGTATCCCAGCGCGCTGTAACGGGTCCGGATACCGGATCCGTATCATCAAAAATGAAGACACCATCGGCATTTCCGTCTCGTCTCGTCGTCGTAATCCATTTGCGCTGATAGGCATCGACCGCGATTGCCCAGACGACACCGCTTGTCAGTCTCTGACTGGCTCCATAGCTGGCCCATATGCCGTCTGACGTTACCGAAACAAGAACCTGGCCTCCGTAAGCTTCCCGGTTCAGCATCCAGACCGTTCCGTACGCATCTTCGGTCAGCCCTTTGACAACGGCATATTCGGGGTGTCCTTCGATACCGTTCAAATATCCGTTTTCCGGATTGTAATAAGTGAACGTCGTGTCATTTTCCAGCATCAGGACACCTTTCCCCCAGGTGCCGATCCATTTTCGGTTCAAATGATCCACCATGACGCTGACGGCATAGTCGGTCAATATGCCATCCGTTGAACGTTTATTAAAAACGGTCCAATGATCCTGGTTCATTTTAAAAAAACCGCTGCCTGAAGAGCCGGCATAATCAGCACTGCAGCACCAGAGCGATCCGTCCTGATCGACCGCCAGATCCGAAAAGAAATTACTTCCCGGACCGTTTGAAAGAAAATGATTGATCAGGCCATCGGAAGAGAACATGTAAATTCCCTCATCGGTTCCCGCATACAGGTATTCCCCATCCGTTGCCAGCGACCGGCCGCCCGGCAGGTCCGAATACATATTGATCCAGTTCAGGCCGTCAAAACGGATCAGGTTATTTTCTGTGACAGCAACCAGTTCGGTACCGTACCGGAGAAAATCACGGACAATCCAGTTTTCCGCACTATCCTGCAGATCCCATGTCCCGTCCGGCAGCCTTGTGTAAATTCCCTGACTGGTCGCTGCAAATAATTGGGATTCATCGAGATAAAGCGCGGATATTTCCGTTGCGGGAAGACCGTCGTCTGCCGTGACATTCGTCCAGAACAGCGGATCGAGCAGATTGGATCTGTTCAGCTCGGTAAAGGCAAGTCCCTGTTCCGTTATCGCCCATAGCCCGTCCCCATCGATCTGAATGTCAGAAACCGTAATCTCGGATTGAATTTCAGTGCCCAGATGCTTATAGGTTTCCTTGACCTCCTGACGGGAGATTAAGAATACACTTAAACCGATATCGAGCGCGACGAAAAGTGAATCATTATGAAGGGCCAGACGATGAATGTGATAATCCGTATAATCGGTTATGGTTTTCCATGAGCGTGATTCATGGCTGTATCGCTGCAGATAACCATTGGCTGTACCGATCCAGAGATCGCCTGACGCATCGACGGCTAGCGCGGTGACATCGACTTCCGCCAATCCCTCTGTATTGGTAATGGCCGAAAATGTCTGATTCTGAATATCGAAAGAAAGAAGCCCCCCTTCAGTCGCACACCACAAGCCGCCCTGATACAGGACCATATCCCTTATTTTTCGGGCGGATGTATAGGTTTTCCAGGTCCATTGCACATGCTGTGCAAACAACGACCATCCCAGTAACAGACCAAGGCTTATCACGTGCCATTTTTTCAATATGACAGTCTCCCAATCAAATCGGCCATCTCTATGGCGGCAAGGGCTGCGTTCCAGCCTTTGTTCCCCTGTTTTGTACCGGCACGTTCCACCGCCTGATCGAGCGTATCACAAGTGAGCACACCATAAATCGTCGGTGTTTCGGATTCAAGAGCGACCTGGGCGATTCCCTTGGTCACCTCCGCTGCCACATATTGGAAATGAGGAGTTCCCCCCTGAATCACTGCGGCCAGGCAAATGACTGCATCGTATTTTCCGCTGTTTGCCATTTTTTTGGCAATGACGGGCATTTCAAAACTGCCGGGTACCCATACGATATCAATGTCCGTTTCTGATCCCCCGTGGCGGTAAATACAATCCAGCGCGCCTTCAAGCAGACGATGGGTGATAAATTCGTTGAACCTGCTGATCAGCAGGCCGAATTTTTTCCCTTTTGCCTGCAGCTGACCCTCTATGGTTTTTGCCATGCTCAGCCTCCTTCATAATAAGAATTGAAAAAGAAATTTCAAAGATATTATTTTAAAACCCAGTCATCCAGAATCAAATGTCCGAGTTTGTCCCGCTTTGTCTGAAGATATTTTGCATTCACGTGATTGGGTTCCACCTCGATCGGAATGCGTTCCACGATTTCGAGTCCATGCCCCTGGAGTCCGACGATTTTCCTTGGATTGTTCGTCAGCAGGCGGATCTTTTGCACGCCCAGATTTCGCAGTATCTGTGCACCCACGCCGTAATCACGAAGATCGGCGGGGAATCCCAGTTTTTCATTGGCATCCACCGTATCCAGACCGCGGTCCTGTAACTCATAGGCCATCAGTTTGTTGCTCAACCCGATTCCTCTTCCCTCCTGCCGCATGTAAAGAAATATACCGCTCCCCTCTTTCTGAATGGCCTTCAATGACAGACGGAGCTGATCGCCGCAATCACATCGCAGCGATCCAAGCACGTCTCCGGTAAGACATTCACTGTGAACACGGACCAGTACGGATTTATCTTTCTGCACATCGCCTTTCACCAGAGCCAGATGATGATGCGTATCAATACTGCTTTCATACAGATGCAGGGTGAAATCACCGTACTGTGTAGGCAGTTTTGTACTGACGACACGTTTGACCAGTGTATCATGAACACTGCGGTAAGCGATCAGATCACGAATGGTGACCACGCCCAAATTAAATCTCTCAGCGAGCTCAAGCAGCCTTGGAAGGCGGGCCATGGTTCCGTCTTCATCCATAATTTCACAGAGGACACCGGCCGGAGAAAGACCGGCAAGCCTGGCAATGTCCACCACGGCTTCCGTATGACCTGCCCTGCATAAGACACCGCCTGTCTCGGCACGCAAGGGAAAGATATGCCCGGGCCTTGCGAGATCCCCGGGCTGTGTTTTCGGATCGACCAGCGTGCGAATGGTATGGGCCCTGTCATGTGCGGAAATCCCGGTTGTGGTGTTTTGAACGGCATCCACGGAAACCGTAAATCCCGTCTTCATTTTGGCCGTATTCTCGTGAACCATGGGGCGAAGGTCCAGACGGTCGAGCCTTTCGCCGGTCATGGAAACACAGATCAGACCCCGTCCGTATTTTGCCATGAAATTGACAATTTCCGGTGTGATGGAGTCTGCTGCAGCGACAAAGTCCCCTTCGTTTTCCCGGTCTTCATCATCGACGATAATGATTATTTTTCCGTTTTTGAAGGCTTCAATCGCATCGGGAACGGACATAAATGCATTCATTTTCGAATCTCGCTTATTATATTATGAAAAACCGTGCGAACGGTACCATGATTCATCACGGGACAGTCCGCCTGAATATTTTTGCATCATGCGCTCCATGTATTTTGCCAGAATATCGACTTCAATATTTATTTTTGTGCCTGTTCCTGCATATTGAAGCGTGGTACGCTGATAGGTATGCGGTATCACGGATAGGGTGATTCCGTCCGGTTGAACCGATGCGATGGTCAGACTGATTCCCTGTAGCGCAATCGAGCCTTTTTCCGCACAATAATGCAACAGACCTTCCGGCAAATTCACGTCAAAAAGCACTGCCACCCCCTGTTTCTTGACGGAACGGATCGAACCGACTCCGTCCACATGACCCTGTACCCAGTGTCCGCCCATCCTGTCCGAGGGTTTTAATGCCCTTTCAAGGTTCACACGATGATTCGTTTCAAGCAGGGACAATGTGGATCTTTCCAGTGTTTCCCTGACAGCCATACCCGTAAAAAAGGATGCATGCACATCCGTCACTGTAAGGCAAACACCATCCACTGCAACGGAATCATCGATATGAATATCCTGGCATATGACGGGCGCATCAATAGTCAGGCATCGTCCCTGGTCGGCCTGACTGACGCGGCTGATGCGTCCAATTTCTTCAACAAGTCCTGTAAACATAAATTCTCCCCTTTGAAAAGCATATCCGTACCGGATTTTTCCCAGGACACTTTCTTGAAGCACACGGCCTTTTGAGGATCCGTGATATTCAATCCCTCGATGGACTGTATTCCCTTTCCGAAAACTTTGGGCGCAATAAAAATATGGACTTCATCCATCGCATTGATTTCAAAAAAATAACTGAAAATGTTCCGGCCGCCTTCAACGAGAATACTGCATATCCCCTGTTTTATCAATGATTTCCAGGCGGATTCAACCTGCAGAAATCCGTTTTTCTCAGGGACCAGGATGAGGTGTACACCCAGATCCTTTAAATTTTTCTGCTTTGTTTTATCGGAATTTTCGGATGCAACGATCCAGGTTTTTTCAGGATGATTCCGTATCAGTTTCAGTCGATGGGGAATGCGCAACGCCGAATCGAGGACGATGCGCTTTGGTGACGGCCCGGGAACGGCTCTCACGGTAAGCCGGGGATCGTCCTGCAGAGCCGTGTTGATACCGATAAGTACCGCATCGTGCTCGCTGCGCAACAGATGCACTGCTTTCCTGGATTCGGCACAAGTGATCCAGCGTGATTGTCCGTTAGGAAGGGCGATCCGTCCGTCCAGAGTCTGAGCGATTTTCAGTGTGATATAGGGTTTCCCGGTTCGGATACTTTTAATAAATCCGGCATTCAGACGCATACACGCTTCGCTGAGAACAGGGCCGATTACTTCGACGCCTGCATTTTTCAGCTGCCGGATGCCCCGTCCGGAAACCAGGGGATTCGGATCCAGCAATCCGTATACCACACGCCCGATACCGGCATCGATAATCGCCTGAGTGCATGGAGGGGTTTTGCCGTGATGTGAACAGGGTTCCAGGTTGACGATCAGTGTCGCGTTGCGGGCATCGCCATCATCAAGCGATTGGAGGGCCGCTCTTTCCGCATGGAATCCTCCGAAAAATGCATGAAACCCCTCTGCGATGACGGCACTGTTCCGCACGATAATTGCACCGACCCGCGGATTCGGACTGACATTTCCCGTACCATTCCTGGCAAGTGCAATGGCGCGTTTCATGTAATTGTCATATTCATGCATAAAAAAACCCCGAACCTATTGTCGTTCAGGGCTGAATCAAGGCAGGATAACCTTTCTGGTCCCCTTCTCTCATCCGGACTGTCACCGTCGGCTCCAGAATTTCACTGGATCTGTTTCAGAGGCCTGAAACTCGTGGGCTGTAACCACCGGTGAGGACTTGCACCTCGCCCTGAAGAAGACACATAAAGTTACATAAAATGAGTATCGATGTCAAGAGCATTTTTACATCATTCTCCAACTATCTATAGTATTCCATTTTATTAATATACTATATATTGTATTTTTTTTCATTTTTTTCTTGACTTTAAGCCATACACATTGTATGTTAATTTGACAAAAAATTTATAAAACGGGGAAAAACAGAGAAGGCCTGCCATGGAGAGAAAAAACCTGCCTAATGATTTGCCACCTGTAAGCGGAGATTTGTTCGATCTGGATGCTTTCGGACACGACATGCCTGTGCAGGAAACAAAATCACAGGAATTTGAAACGGACATTGCACTTGAACTCGCCACTTCTTTTGAATCTGAAGCCGACTATGGATATGCGGAGGACCGGACGGAACCGACCTCGCTGGGCGAGTCGAATGAACCGGTGGAAACAGAGGATCCGGAACCTCCTGCCAATCCGTACAAGAAAATACAACTGACGGACAACGCCAAAAAAGTGCTGGAAAAGCGGTATTTAAAAAAGGATCAGGATGGCCGGGTGACCGAAACTCCCGAACAGATGTTCCGGAGGGTTGCCAGGCATGTCGCATCTGCAGATGCCGTGTACAATCCCGATGTGGATCTGAAATCGGTCGAAGACGCATTTTACGGGATCATGACACGATTTGAATTTATGCCGAATTCGCCCACCCTGATGAATGCAGGACGTGAACTTGGCCAGCTCAGCGCGTGTTTTGTACTGCCTGTCGAAGATTCGATGGAATCCATATTCGATGCGGTGAAATATACGGCGCTTATTCATAAAAGCGGCGGGGGAACGGGCTTTTCATTTTCCAGAATCCGTCCCAAAAATGATATTGTCCAGACCACGCGGGGCGTCGCATCAGGTCCGATTTCTTTTATGCATGTCTTTGACGAGGCCACAGAAACAGTCAAACAGGGAGGCACCCGGCGCGGCGCGAATATGGCCATTCTGCGTGTCGATCATCCCGATATCCAGGATTTCATCGTCTGCAAGGGACAGGATGACAAACTGAACAATTTCAATATTTCCGTTGCAATCACCGAAAAATTCTGGAAAGCCCTTGAAGAGGATCGTGAATACGAACTGATCAATCCGCACGATAAGAGTGTCGCAGGAACGCTTTCAGCAAAAACCGTATTCAATGAAATCCTCCATCATGCCTGGAAAAACGGTGATCCGGGCGTCATCTTTATTGACCGTATGAACAAGGACAATCCCACTCCCCATCTCGGCGATATCGAATCGACCAATCCATGCGGGGAGCAGCCGCTTCTGCCCTACGAATCCTGCAATCTCGGGTCCATCAATCTTTCAAAAATGGTTCATCAAGTGGACGGCCGGGTTGAAATCGATTGGGAAAAACTGTCGGCTACTGTACGGACCTCTGTGCATTTTCTGGATAATGTCATCGATGTGAACAAATATCCTCTTGAGCCCATTGCAAAGAGAACGAGATCCACGCGTAAGATTGGTCTCGGTGTCATGGGATTTGCCGATCTGCTTATGATGATGGACATACCCTACGATTCGGATACCGCGATTGAAACAGCACAGGACCTGATGCGCTTCATCAATGACACGGCAAAACGTAAATCACAGGAACTGGGTCTTGAACGCGGGGCGTTCCCGGAATTTCAGCAAAGTGTATACGGCAAGAATGGCGAACCGGAAATCCGCAATTCAACCCGGACGACCATTGCTCCGACCGGAACCATCAGCATCATTTCCGGATGTTCCAGCGGTATCGAACCGCTGTTTGCGCTGGCATTTTATCGTCAGGTGATGGATAATGATAAATTGCCGGAAATACATCCGCATTTTGTGAAACGACTGAAAGAGGAAGGCATTTACACACAAAGTCTTTTAAAAAAAGTGGCCGAAAACGGCTCATGCCATGGAATCGAAGAAATTCCTGAACACATTCGGCGTGTATTCGTGACGTCCCACGAAATTTCACCCGAATGGCATGTCCGGATGCAGGCTGCTTTTCAGAATTACACGGACAATGCGGTCTCAAAAACGGTGAATTTTGCCAACAGTGCCACAGAGGCGGATATTGCCAAGGTTTACAGGCTCGCACACGATCTGGAATGCAAGGGCTGTACAATTTACCGCGACGGAAGCCGTGATGTGCAGGTGCTGAACAAGGGAACCGAAGAAAGCAGCAAAGCGGCCGCAAAACCAAGTGAAGTCATTCCGAACAACCTGTTTCATCCGCGCCCCAGGGTGCTGAATGGATTTACAGCCAAGCTGAATACAGGACAGGGTTCGCTGTACGTGACCATCAATACGGATAATCAGAAAAGACCGGTCGAAGTATTCGCAAATATCGGAAAAAGCGGCGGGGACACCTCCGCACTCGCCGAAGCCATCGGACGGCTGATATCCATTACACTGCAGAAGGGCGTCAGTGTTGAGGAAATCTGCGAAACCATGATCGGTATTACAGGATCACGTCCCGTTTGGAACGACGGTATTCTTGTGAAATCGGTACCTGACGGCATCGGGCAGATTCTTCTGACAGAGTTCGGCTCGAAAAAATCAGTTTCCCATAAAAAAGAACTCACACAGCAGGTCATGGATCTGGAAACCGGCATAAGCGACGGCTCGGAATTGCTCTTTGGACCTGAATGCCCTGAATGCGGCGGTATCATGGCGGCAGAAAGCGGTTGTGCCACCTGTCACAGCTGCGGCTACAGCCATTGCGGTTAATCCGTCATTTTTTAATGAGTTTAAAAAGCAATCTCATACGGGATTGCTTTTTATTTTTACATGGATAAAGAACCGGTATTCCCTGTACAGTCCTGTAAAAGCAGAGGAATAAAGGAACTGACGGATGACACGAAAATCATTTCAAAAGGATAAAACCGGATTTTCCCGACGCGAATTTTTAAAAAAAGGCAGGTGCAGCCGGAACAGCGGCCTTTCTGGCCTCCTGCGGAAAAAAAAGCAGTCCGACAGGCTCCAATGAAGACAATGTCCCTGGAAATGCCGACGTCGCTCTGGCCAAACTGCCAAATTATGATTATCCAGGGCTCAGGAAAGCAGTGGAAACCATGTTCAATGAAATCGGCGGTTTATTTGATCTTGTGGGTTCCGGAGCCAAAGTGGCGATGAAAATCGACCTGACCGGCGGGGAGGTTCGTGGGTCGAAGCCGGTCTTCAATGTTCTGTCGAGGAAAGCATCTGGACCCACTCCGGTGTTATTCGTGCAGTCGGTGAACTGCTGAAAGATGCAGGGGCAGGCGCACTTTATGTCGTCGAGTCAGGCGGAGCGGAAATCATGAACAGCACCCGTTACGGATATAAATCCGTGCTCTCACGCCTGGAAGCGGAATTCCGCGATCTCAATAATCCTGCACCCTATCCGGATTTTGAAGTACTGACGGTTACAGATCCCTATAATTTTAATCAGTTCAGGGTCAATGCGATACTGAAGGAGGCAGACGTTTATGTCAGTATCGCCAAAATGAAGTGCCATTACACAGCCGGTATCACACTTTCCATGAAAAACAATGTCGGTATGGTTCCAGGTTATTTATACAGCGGCGCCGGGGGAGGCTGAACGAGATGGGGTCTGCATGGAATCGACGGCGATCTGTCCATGGCAAGCTGGTTTCTGCCCCGCACGATTATCGATCTGAACAAGGCCCGTCCGGTAGACCTTGCCGTGATCGACGGGATCAGCACCATGGATAAAGGCGAAGGAACCTGGGTGCCCGATTATTCAGCCCCGCTCAGGGCCTATGCACTCGCTTCAGGAAAAAATGCCGTAAAAACAGATGCGGTCGGTATGCAGGTAATGGGATTTAATCCCCTGGCTCCTAATTACACGGAGCCGTTCGTTGTATCTGAAAACTGGCTTCTGAGAGCGAAAGACAAGGGGCTGGGTGATCCTCCGGATCCGTCAAAAATCGTCATTGCAGGCGCACAAACGGACGAGTTCACCGTGCCCTTTCACGCGTGTGAGAAAAATCCCAGCTCAATGGCGAAATCCGTGTATCAGAGAATGAAACCCTATTGCGGTCTGCATCCCGACGATGCCCGCCGTTCCTACGGATAATCGACAAGACCTGATTCCCGATTTCTGCGCCGGGACGGATACGTATTGTCACGCGGCTGGCCGTGGCCGGCAAATAAAATCAATCAAACAAATCCGCCCCTGGGATCCTCATAAATCAGCTTGTACCTGCGTACGGATTCTGCGTTCCAGGCATGGATCTCCAGATCCTGAATCTGTTTGAATCCCGAATCCCACTCTTCCTTGAGCATCGATTCAGTCAGACGGGATTCATGGAGCGATGCCAATGAAAACCGGACTTTATCGTTCTGATTGCTGTCGAGTTTTTTTTTCAATCCGTTCAATGCGCTGAACAGCATTTCCAGGCCTGTCCTGTTGACATGAATGTGTACTTTGTTGCAGCTGCTGTCCCTCACAATCCCCAGTACAGGTTTTTCCTTTTCCATGAACGTTGCTCCCGCGATGTGACCATTTACCGGATCAACCGTTTTTTCATGCGTAATGAAAAAGCGGCTATCAGATCAGGTTCATATTCTGCAGTACCTGCTTTAATTTCAATTTGTTATCCGGATGCATCGGAACCAGAGGAAGACGATACGATTCTTCAATCAATCCCATCATGGACAGGGCTGCTTTTACGGGTATCGGATTTGTTTCGATAAAATTGGCCCTGAGAAGCGGAAATATGGATTTTTGCAGTTTTCTCGCCTTGTCATACTCCCCTTCCAGGCACAGATGCGTCAATTGCCTCATCTGACCCGGTATTTCATTCGCAGCCACCGATATTAATCCTTTTCCGCCCAATGCGATAAGGGGCAATGCATTCGCATCGTCGCCCGAAAGCATGATAAAATTTTCTTTATACATCATGGCCTGATCGCTCATCTGACCGATATCTCCAGTGGCCTCCTTGATTCCGATGATATTATCCAGCTCCGCGAGACGCATCACCGTGGCGGGAAGGATATTGGTGTTTGTCCTGGGAGGCACATTGTATATGATAATCGGCGTATTGACCGCTTCCGAAAGGGCCTTATAATGCTGAAAAAGGCCTTCCTGCGTGGGCTTGTTGTAATAAGGCGTCACGGACAGCAGTCCGTCCACACCGAGACGTTCAATAGCCCTGGCCATTTCTATGACATGGGCCGTGTTGTACCCGCCGGCACCGGCAATAACCGGTATTTTCCCCTCCACACGCTGCAAAACCGTTTCAACCACCAGCAATGTTTCTTCCAGACTCAACGTGGCGGATTCACCGGTTGTACCGCATGGAACAAGAAAATCGATGCCTTCTTTAAGCTGATAATCGACAAGCCGTTTCAGGGCCACTATATCAATATCGCCATTCTCAGTAAATGGCGTAACTATGGCAGTTCCGCATCCGAATATTTTCTTTGTCTTACTCATAATTTGACTCCTTTTTCCCGGATTGCTGCAGCAGTGTTCCAAGAATATCCTGAAACCCGAAAAGGCCTTTCTGGTCCTGAATCCACCTGGCCGCGATCAGGGCGCCTTCGGCAAAACCTTCCCTGTTTCTCGCGACATGTTCCAATTTAATCGTATCCACCCGTGAATCAAAAACAACGGCGTGTGAACCGGGAATATATCCCGCCCTGACGCATGAAATCGGTATTTCCGTGTCGAAATACGGCTGAATCAGCTCCCTGATGACCTTTGCAGTGCCCGAAGGCGCATCTTTTTTGAATTGGTGATGCTGTTCTTCCATAAAAGGCACGTATTGTTCAAACCGCGCCATGATCGGACCGGCATTTTTCAGAATTTCGTAGAATAAATTGACACCCAGTGAAAAATTGGACGCATGAACCAGTCCGGTTCCGTTTTTTTCTACAAGGTCCTTCACTTCATCAATATGGTCATGCCAGCCGGTCGTACCTACGACCATCTGTTTTTCGAGCGCAAGACCGCACCGGATATTGTGCATTACGGACTCCGGTGTGGAAAATTCGATGAGCACCGGGATATCCTTCAGTATTTGCCGGGTCTGCGCATCATCCTGAAGCGGATTGCCGATATCGAATCTGGCTCCGACTTCCAATCCATGATTTGGTGCGAGCGATTCGATGATTTTACCCATTTTCCCGTATCCGACCAGACCGATTTTCACGATACGTTCCCCTTTTTCATTTGGATTTCAAACACGTCGGGGTCCGGCTGCCTGAAAAATTCCTGATGCAGTCTGCTGACCGCGGTTTCCACTTTATCGGCATCAATCACAAGCGTCGTATTCATATTCGATGTGCCGTGCGAAATCAGCTCCACCTGAATATCGGCCAGTGCATGGATGATTCTTCCGGCAATGTCCGGATGATCGACGAGCGCATGTCCGATTACGGAAACCGTTGCCTTGTGGGGTATGATATCAATTTTGGCAAATGGATTGAGATCGTCCAGCAAATGCTGAAGATTGACGGAAGTGCCCAGAACCAGTTTCACGGATCGCTCCGCAATATTTGCCAGATAGGGCGACAACCGTTCGCGGTCAAGCACATCGAACACATTTTTAAAAAAATCATAAAACGGCAGATGATGCGTATTTCTCAGTGAAAGCAGGCAAACGGGCCTCTTATAGGTAATGGATTTAACGGGATGTCTGCAAACAGCCGCTTCATCGCTTAATACGGTCCCTGTGCACTCCGGCAATTTTGAATTCAGAACATGAACGGGAATATTTTTTTCTCTCGCCGGAGCGATTGAACTGGGATGCAGCACTTTGGCTCCAAAAAAGGTAATTTCGGCCGCTTCGTCAAACGACATCTGTTTTACTGTATAGGGTTCAGCAAAAATCTCCGGATCTGCGGTCATGACGCCTGAAACATCTTTCCAGATTTGTATATCCTCTGCATCGAGCGCCGCACCGATCAGCGCAGCCGTGAAATCCGATCCTTCAAATCCCAGCGTGGTCGTGATCCCTTCGCGTGTAGATCCGATGTATCCCTGGATCACCGGAACCCGGTCTTCGCTGACAAGGGACATCATCATCGCCCGGATGGCCGGAAAAGCGACTTCCCTGACCGGTTGTGCATGGGTAAAGCGATCATCCGTAATCATGCATTCCCTGGCATCACACCAGACCGCATCGAGACCTGACTGCTGCAGTACGGCCGCGATGATGGAGGTGGCTATCAGTTCCCCGTATGCCAGAAACTTATCCTGGCTTCTGGGCGTCAGATCCCGGAGTACGCATACGCCGTCCTTCAGTTTCACCAGCTCCTGAAAAAAACCGTCACATTGCCTGATCAGCGGATTCATGTTGTTTTTTGGGAAGAGGGATTTAATCAGGTCGTTATGATAAGAAATGACCTCGGAAAGCAGCCTGTCTGCCTTTTCCGAATCTCCCTGCGCTGCAGCCTGAGCCGTATGCAGCAAATGACGCGTCGTCTTACCCATGGCCGAATTGACGACCACGGGCCGTTTTGAAATCCGGCCGCGTATAATTTCCGCTACCCTCTGAATGGATTCCACATCCTGGATCGACGTTCCGCCGAACTTCATGATGATCATGGCTGCCCGCTGTGCTGGTTAAGAAACAAAAATCAATATAGCACACCAGGTTTCGAATGTCAAGCAGACATTGCATCGATGATGCATAAAATTCAATTGAATTGATATTCACATATTGGAATATTCCGTGAAGTTTTGTATATTGATTTTTCACTGAAAGGTCAACACAACTTGAGCGATTGGGATTTTCAGACATGCAGTATCAAAAATATCACGGATTGGGCAATGATTATCTGGTTATGAATCCTTCGGATACCGGCCGGGAACTCTCTGCAAAGGAGATTATAACAATCTGCCACCGGAACTACGGTATCGGCTCGGACGGTATTCTCTGGGGACCGGTCGAAAGAGACGATCATGCTTTCGGACTGCGTATTTTCAATCCCGATGCCAGTGAGGCTGAAAAGAGCGGCAATGGTCTGAGAATATTCTCACGGTATTTATGGGATCAGGGACTGGTTCAGGAAAATCAGTCATTTACGATATATACGCCAGGCGGACATGTCCGTGCCGTCATTCAGGACATGGGCAAAACCGTCCAGGTTCAAATGGGTTGCGTCAGTTTTGACAGTCATGATATTCCGGTTCAGGGGCCCCGCCGGCAGGTTCTGAATGAAAAAATCATGATCGGGGACCGGGAATGGACATATTGTGCCGCAACCGTGGGAAATCCGCATTGTGTGGTTCTTTCCGATACGGTCAGCGAATCACTGGCAAAGGAGATTGGGCCTTTCATCGAGCGGGATGCCCGTTTCCCCAACCGGACCAACGTCCAGTTTATGAAAGTGATTGACCGGTCGAATATTCAGATTGAAATCTGGGAAAGGGGTGCCGGATACACACTGGCATCCGGCAGCAGCAGCTCTGCCGCAGCAGCTGTTGCATACAAACTGGGGCTGTGCGATGCGCATATATCCGTACACATGCCCGGAGGCATCATTGCTATCGTTATTGATACAGATTTTCAGATCCTGATGACCGGACCGGTTACCCGTGTCGGCTCCGGCACCATTGATCCGGACATATTTGACGACATCCCGGATTTTCTTGTCCGGTAACGAATTTTCGGCTCAGACTTCGCATTCATTTATTTCGGAGTTTTCTTTATGGCAAGAACGAACAGCAATTATGACAAACTGGCCGCAGGCTATTTATTTCCCGAGATAACCCGTCGAACAGATCTGTTTCTTGAAAACAATCCTGATGTAACCCTCATGAAGCTGGGAATAGGAAATACAACAGAACCCCTGACCCCGTCAGTCATCCGGGGACTGCATGAGGGTGTGGACAGACTGGCCCATGTGGAGACGTATACCGGCTATACCGTGAATTACGGTGATGTGCCGATCCGAAAGGCCATATCCGGATATTATCAAAAACTGGGTGTAACCGCGGACATCAACGAAATTTTTGTCAGCGACGGCGCAAAACCGGATTCAGGCAATATCCAGTCGATTTTCTGCACGGACAGTATCGTGGCTGTTCAGGATCCGGCATATCCCGTGTATGTGGACACGAATGTCATTGCAGGCAGGACAGGTGCCTTTATTCCCGAAACCCGGCAATACGAGCGCATGGTCTATATGCCGTGTCATGAGGAAAACGGGTTTTTCCCTGCTCTGCCTGAACAGAAAGTCGACCTGATTTACATCTGCAGCCCGAACAATCCGACCGGCACTGTGGCCACCAGATCCCAGCTGGAGGCATTTATCCGGTATGCCATCGCGAATAAAGCCGTGATTGTCTTCGATGCGGCCTATGCCGCTTTTATTCAGGATCCGGGCCTCCCCCGCTCCATTTATGAGATTGAGGACGCAAAAAAATGCGCTATTGAAATAAACAGTTTTTCGAAAATGGCCGGTTTCACAGGTGTGCGGCTCGGCTGGACAGTCGTGCCGATGGACCTCGTCACTGAGAATGCGGCTTCCGGCAAGGTCAATCGCATGTGGGAACGCCGCATGAATACGTTTTTTAATGGTCCCTCAAATATTGTGCAGCTCGGCGGCATCGCGGCCCTTTCCGATCAGGGACAAAGAGAATGTCGGCAGCTCGTCGATTACTATATGAACAATGCCCGTATTATCCGTGACGGGCTTACAGAAATCGGTTTGAAGGTGTATGGGGGGAAAAATGCGCCGTATGTGTGGCTGAAAACGCCCTCCCAAATGACATCCTGGGCCTTTTTTGACAAGCTGCTGGAAGAGACCCATGTCGTCGGCACACCGGGATCCGGTTTCGGTCCGAGCGGCGAGGGTTTTTTCAGGCTCAGCGCCTTTGGTCATACCGAAGATATTTCAAAAGCTGTCCGGAACATCAAGGAAAATTTGAGGCTGTAAAATGACACAATTGAAAGACAGTCATATTGCCCCTTTCGGCAATGTCTCCGCTGAAAATCTGTGCCGGATTGCTGAAATGCACCCGACGCCCTTTTATCTGTACGATGAAGCAATAATCGTTCAGAAATGCCGGGATGTGCTTTCCATGCCGAATGCTTTCGGTCTTACGGCCAGATATGCCATGAAAGCCAATTCAGGAAAAGCGCTGCTTCAACTGATTGGCGCACAGGGCCTGATGCTGGATTGCAGCACGCTCAACGAAGTCCGTCGTGCCCGTCAGGCCGGCATTGCTTTTGACAGAATGATGCTGACATCGCAGGAAGTACCCCTGGGAGATGACCGAAAAGATCTCGAGAGCATGCTTCTCGAAGGTCTGGCATACAATGCCTGCTCAATCGCCCAATTGCAGCACGCCGCGGATTTTGCAGTTAAAAATAAAATTCCTCTGTCCATACGCATCAATCCCGGTGTGGGTGCCGGAGAATCCGTGACAAGAAATACAGGGGACAAATACTCGAGTTTCGGCATTCATCTCGCCAATATGGACAAAATCACCGCACTGATTCATGAAAAGAAACTGACGATCAATCAGGTGCATGTGCATATCGGATCCGGAGGCGATCCTGAAATGTGGCGCGACAATATAGACAGGGAACTGGAGATCACGGAAAAATATTTTCCGGACGCGGAAACCGTCAACCTCGGCGGCGGATTCAAGGAAGCGCGTATGCCGGATGAAACCGCAGCCGACATTCAGGAGCTCGGATACTATGCCAAGGAAAGATTCGAAGCGTTTCATCGCCGCACGGGGCGCCGCCTGCATATGGGCATCGAGCCAGGGACTTATATTGTTGCCAATTCAGGCTATCTGGTCACTTCCGTAGTCGATGAAAAATGGTCCGGCCCGACCGGATTTGAATTTATCATTATCGATGCCGGCATGGAGGCCAATACACGGCCGCTGCTCTACGGTTCCCGTCATCCCTTTTATGTGGTATCGAAAGCCGGCAAACTGCTGTCCTCGGAATATGACCTCAATACCATGAAACATGAGGTGGATTACCGCGTTGTTGTCGGCCGATGCTGTGAAAGCGGCGATTCACAGAGTCTGGACTATCAGGGCCATATCATTCCCCGGAAAATGGCCGATCCGGATATCGGAGATTATGTCATTATCGGAGGTGTGGGGGCTTATTGCTCAGCCATGTCACTCATCAATTATAATTCACATATACAGGCTGCAGAGGTTCTGTTGCGGCCGGACGGCCGGATTCAGCTGATTCGCAGGCGTCAGACACTGGAACAGATGCTCGTCAATGAAATCGATCTGGAAAAATGATTGAAGATTCCCCGCCGCAAGCCGCGGGAGAATTTTCACCCGTCATGTAAAAAAATGCGCCCGCTGCTCAGGTTTATTTTTATAAAAATATCCTCTCCCTTTCACGTCCGTCCTTGTACAGCCGGTATAAAAAAAGCCTTCCGGATTTCTTCACCGGAAGGCCCTCGATTCATTTTGATCAATCCGATCAGATTGTATCCGGTTCGTCTATCCGTTTGACCTTGATTTTTATGTTCTTGTCCATATCCTTCATATTTTCCTGCATTTTTTCCATCTGAATCTGGAAATCTTCCATATCCGGCAGTACCATCGGACCCGTCTTATCTCCGCATTGGTTCATATGGAACATCATCGGCATTTTCTGAGCGGGGGCTTGTCCCAGGGTTACTTTGACCGATAATTTTTTCCCATGACGGATCGCCGTGCAGGACACTTCATCACCCGGATCGAAACCGGCCACTGCGTCTACGACGGATTCGGGATTTTCGATCGCTGTTTTGTCGATCATGACGATCACATCACCGGATTTCAGCCCGGCCTTCTGGGCGGGAGAATCATCCAGCACTTCCAGAATCAATGCGCCCGAATTTTCTTTCGCATCGAAATAAGCAGCCAGATCGGAATTCAGTTCCTGCATACGCACTCCCAGGAAGGCACGGTCTTCCTGCATATGTTTCACGATCATTTTATGGCCCTTATCATCATTCCAAACGATATTTTTCATCTCCTTTTCGCCAACCTGAACTTCGACCGTTTTCTTTTCGCTGTTCTGTATCACACCCAGTTTGACCTTGGTGCCCGGAGACGTTTTCCGGACCTGAGTGACAAGATCTTCAGGCTTTCTGATTTTTTTCCCGTCATAAGTCTGAATGACATCCTCTTCCAGAATACCGGCTTTATCGGCCGGACTTCCCTCTTCCACCTCTTTGACAAGGATTCCCCAGGATATGCCCATGTCTTCCTTTTCAAGACGGTCCAGATCGTCTACCGAAACCCCCAGGTATCCGCTTGTTACCTTTTCTTTTTCCGCGTAAGCTCCCATACTCAGCATCAGGATGATCACAATGCCGGAAATGATCCAGGCCGATGATCCGTTGACCGTTTTCATGAATCGCTTTTTCATGGTTGTCCTCCGTAATTGACAAGTTGATTTCTGATTTTAGGACAACGGTATTACAGAAAAAGTTTTACTCATTCTTTTCTGAAAACCAGGACCCATACATTCCCCTTGTCATATTTCCACAGCAACTGCCATCCCTGTGAAAATGTTTCGTAGGGGACTTTTCTGATTCCGTAATGGGAATCCCAGATCACGACATCGCCGCTTCTCACATTCTGAAAATCATTGAACCTCGATATATCCGGTCCGGAGATCGGTTTATCGAGGCAGTAATTGACGAAACCGTGTTCATTGTACAAGTGATTATATTTGATTGTATTCACAAAACTACATGCGGATCTGACCGCCACAAGCTCACCATCGAGCTTGATCACCGGCAGTGCCAGTATGATTAGTATTGCCGGAACGATGAGTGCCTTATATTTTTCAAGGCTGGCGCTGGCAAAATAGGCGATCATCGGTGCGGTAAGCAGCACATGACGTTCTATTCCGATAATCGGACCGAATCCGGTTTTTTTCCAGTAAGACAGTGTATAGAACAACAGCAGGAGCACCGTGGAAACGCCCATGAAAAACGTGAAATCCCTTTTTCTGAAGGATTCGAGTATGGATGGAAATGCAAAGAGAACCCATATTCCGCTCATGGCGACCATGGCCTTTGTATAATGGAGAATATCATCCCCTTTCCATCGGACATCACGGGAAAAGTTGATATATTTTTCGATAAATTCTGATACGCTGCCCAGCAGAATAATCGAAAGCAGATAAAACAGAAACGGAAACAGAAACAGAAGCAGAATATTCTTTTTTGGCTGGTTCTTCATGATCATGATGGCGGGAATGGCCATCAATGCGGTTTCCATGCGAATCATGAAGCAGTATGAAAGAATAATTGAAAATATTCCGTACCGTTCATTTTTTAAAAAGTAAATCGCCAGAATAATCAGATGCAGGCAGAGTATTTCAGAATAAAAACGTGCTCCGATCTGATGAATGAAAGGAAACGTGAGTATGACGAGTGTGAGATAGATATTTTTGAGCTTGTACAGCAGAAAACAGGCGCCCATAAGCAGAATGAGGTTCATCGTCCTTATCGCATCCAGCGGCGCATTTTTAAAAATCAGGTATGGCAGTTTGAAACCCGCTCTGCCCCATATGCTGAAAAACAGGTTGCTGTCCATTGATTTGAGCTGAACATAATGGCCGAATTCATCATGATCATAAAATCCTTCAGAAAAACTGTGTATATAAACGGAACTGAACAAAGCGACAATCAGGATCACCCAGAATACCGGAAATGCTCCTGTTTTTTTATCAGGCACCGAAGGTTGTTGGTTGAATCGTTTTTTATCTCTCTTTTTTGCCATGTCGCACCTCCTCCATTATAGCGCTTCGGTAAACTGATAGTGGTCCATATGAAACTGTTCCCGAAGTCCGGTCAGTACATTCAGCAATGCCTTGTCAATCAATGCACCTTTGTCCTTGCGGTCTTCGTAAATCAGATACTCCTTTTCACCAGCTGTATAAATGCGTTCCGCCCCCTGAATCTTTCTGGAGTTACGGAGATTCCTGCATATTTCACCTGCAGTTTTCCTGAATGCTTCGAGGGTGGTGAACGATTCGATATGGGCCGCAATGAAAAAGTGTCCCAATCTGTAAGGTACGGATTCGCCTTTTTCGTTCAACCCGGTCAGCATTTTTAGAAATGCGCCTCCCTGCAATGCAGCTGAAAGAATTTCCACCACAGTGGCATAACCGTAGCCCTTGTATCCGGCGGTCTCTTCACCGACGCCTCCTACCGGCACAAGTGCGGCTCTGCCCTTGATGAGGTCATCCAGTACCTGAGCGGCATCCGTCCTGTACCGGCCATCCTCCCCGACGACCCATCCGGCAGGAAGCGGTTTTCCTGTCCGTGCATAGACCTCAATTTTACCGCGCTGGCTCACGGAAGTGGCGCAGTCCAATAAAAATGGAAAGGCTTCGTCTGTCGGAATGCCGACTGTCCATGGATTCGTCCCCAGCATGTTCTCGATACCGAATGTGGGTGCGATCGAAGGCCGGGCATTGGTTCCGACAATGCCTATCATACCCGCATTGACCGCCATGCGCGCATAATATCCCGCAATACCGAAATGATTGGAATCACGGACGGCCACCATTCCCATCCCGGTTTGCCCTGCCTTATCAATGGCCGTCTGCATCGCCTCTTTGGCAATGACCATACCCATGCCGTTATGTCCGTCCATCACTGAAGTAGAAGGCGCCTGCCTGACGATTTCAAGCGATGTCACAGGGCTGACCTGACCACGGAGAATCCGGTCAATATAAATGGGCTTGAATCTGCTGACACCGTGCGAATCAATACCGTATTTATCCGCCGTGATCAGCACATCCGCACAAACTTCGGCATCTTTCTCCGGAACGCCGACTTTGATGAATACATCTTTCATGAATGCATTGAGCAAATCAAAATCGATACGAATCTCATCCATGAGCTGCTCCCGTTATTAAATCAGTTCATGATTTGTAATTATCAATATAGGCTGTCAGCCGTTGATAAACCCTGTCCATTTCAGCGGTATCCGGCAGTGCGGCCCGGATTTTCTCCAGATATTTTTCCTGAACAATTTTCAGCATGGTCTCAGGATAATTCACGTCATATATCCATCCCATCTGAAGGAGCTTGAAATCGTTCTGTGTCCGGACATGGGCGGAACTGACCGCGTTTCCTGACATCAGTTCCCCGACTGCTTCGACAGAGCATTCCGGTGAATCCGGCAGATTCAGCATGATTGAATCATGGATGTCCGGATCCGGATCCCGGTAATATTCGGTGATCAGATAGTAAATATCCAGTTTGTCCGCATCTCTCAGCATTTGTGAATAGAACCGGAAATTTCCTTCGATTTCATCAGAAATCGATTTCACATTGTGACAGGAAATTGAAAAATATATCAGTTCACGCACATCATCTGGAACAGCCTTGAACACATTTCCCTTTTTCAATATCTGAACGCCGAGCGCCGCATGATTTTCCGAAATTCTGTCCAGAAAAGTACGGTACCGATGATATTGTTCAAATCTTCCGATATCATGCAGCAATCCCAGGATGCCGGCGAATGCTATTTCATCCGTTTTAAGGTTCATCAAACGGGCAAGCTTGTGCATTTCCTGCATCACACGGTAAGAATGATCGTATTTGAGCTGCATTTGTTTACGAACAGCCGGTGACTCATCGATAAACGGCCGGACATACTGTTCAAACCATTCCCTGATTGCAGGTTGAACCTGATGATGCCAGTGTATAAAATCCAACAGCCGCAACCCCCCGTGATCAGGTTCGTTTGGAACGGTAAAAAAACAGGATGGACAGGGTCACGCAACCCATACCGGTAACCGACCATATTTCGGGTTCCTCGGACGGCAGCAGCAGCCAGCTGAATGCCGCTCCGAACACAGGAATAATAAATTTCCATATATTCAGTTCCGACACTTTAACACCCGGTCGCTTCAGCAGAATGAACCAGATCGAAAATGCCGTTGCGGAAAGAAAAACAAGCCAGGAGAATGCCAGATAGAACCTGGGTTCGCGGGGCCACTGAGGCCTTCCTTCCACGAAGAGTGAAACCAGAAACAACATGACACCGCCTGCCATCAGCTGAAATGAATTGAGCGTCAATGCATGAAAATTTCCACTGTCCTTCGACACGAGCACATTGCCCAGAGCCGAGACGAAGGAACTGAGCAACAGCAGCACAATGCCGATAAATTCAGTCAATCCGGCCGCTGTCCAGGGCTGACGGCTCAGGCTGATGACAGCTATTCCCAGTATGCCCAGGGCGATGGAAGCGAGCTTCGTGAACGTGATTTTATCATCATGCATCATAACATGGGCGGTCAGGGCTGCAACGAGAGGAGATGATCCGATAATAATGGCCGCAAGCGCACCTGAAACCAGTGTCATGCCCATATAGAAAAAACCATACAAAAGAAAAGTCTGAAACAGGCCCACTTTCAGGAAAATCCGGTAAAACCCCGTCCTGCGCATATGAGGTTTCAGCTGACCGAGACAGAAAGGCAGAATGATCAGTCCGGCCAGAAAAAAACGGCTGCCGGCAAAAGCGAGCGGTTTGAAAAACTGCAGCCCGAATTTAACGCCGACGAATGCAGTGGACCACAGCAGGCATGCGAATATGGCCAGCAGTATTGTTGAATTGTTACGGGTTTGTTTCATGCGGCCAGCAATCCCATGCCAAGCAGAAGGTCAGTGACAAGGACCATGATGACGTTAAGGCCCATAAACGGGACGAGCTTATCAGGCTGGTTATAATATTTTCGCGCTCCGATGCAGGCCGCGGCACCTGCGGGTAAAGTCAGCAATGCAATCCAGCATAATTTGGGCAGGGACGTCAGAACGGGTATCAATGCGATCAGCGCATACAAAACTGCGTTCAGGACGCAGTACAAACAGGCGCTTCTCCTCAAACCCAAATGAATGACCCAGTGATTCCGTCCTCCGGACCGGTCCGCTTCCATATCCGGAAATTCGTTCAGAAAAAGCAGTTGTGTAGTCAGAATGCCCGGCGGAAGCGACGCCAAAAGCACCGGAGCCTTCATCGTCCCCGTCAATGCAAGGAACGATCCGAGAACCACACCGGTACCAAGGGTCAATCCGGCCAGAAATTCTCCCATCAGAAAACGAGTAAAAAAGGAAGTATAAAACCGGATGGCCAGGCCGCCGGCAATCATAAAGGTCAGTATCCAAGGGCTGGATACAAAAGTGAAATACAGACCGATGCCCGCTGCAGAAGCACAATTGAAATAGGCCACATGACGTACAGTATCCGGATTTGTCTTTCCCGACTGCATCATCCCGCTTCCGCCGCTGAAGGGCGTGGGCGTTGTTCTTGAATCGATCCCCGTCCGGTAATCGGAGAGTTCATTGAACAGATTCACCGCAATATGGGTCTGGACCACGCCGATAACAATCAGGCAGCACGGCCAGAAACGGACAGGCTCATAATATCGGGCGGCAGCGATTCCGATAAATGCCAGAACGACTGCAAGAAGCAGAAAAGGTCCTCGAATCTGCTGAAACCAGATTTGAAAACGTGCATTCATATAATACAAATCCTCCTCCGGAAGAGTCCGATGTCCCGATGACGATGCAGACAATCAGATTGCCGATTCGAACACCGTATATGTTTTGGATGGTTTTGCCCCGATGAGATCGATGACGCGGTTGAGCATCACATTGTCATCGAGCACCCATCCGGCATCACAATACCTGTATCCAAGTGCATCGACGGTCCGTTTTTGTTTCCATATCATCACGCCGTCTAGTCCGAGATGTCTGAATTTTGGCCGGACGCCGAGGTATCCGAGCCGGATGCCTTTGGTGTGCCTTGATCCCAGCAGCATTCGTAAGGCCCTGATCAGTTCGCAGTGATAATAAAACCGGCCGGGTTTCATATGTTCCACCACATTGGGAACGGCTCCGAAAAACGCGGCGGGTTCCTGCCTGACGTATAGAAAAACGAACAATTGCCTGTTCATAATCAGCATCATGTCATCGACAATACAATCGAACTCCTCCTGCGTAAAAGGAACAAATCCCCAGTTATTGCTCCAGGCTTCATTATAGATGATTCTCATTTCCTCTTTTCTTACGTGCAGCGGACGTTCTCCCCAATTTTCAATCGTGATATGATAACGGTCGATTATCCTGGGAGCCAGACGTTCAATTTTTTCAGGCAGCGGCGGTGCTATTTCAATCTCCCAGGATTTGACGCGCTTTACGGGTTCAAGCCCTGCGTTCAGCAGCAGGCGTTCATAATACGGTTTATTGTAATGATAATACATGACCGGCCTTGAATCGAAGCCCTCTGTCATGATCCCGGGAGTCGCCTCGTTCACCGGAAGATTGACCGGTCCCCTTATGGCGTCTGCCCCTTTCTTTTTGAGCCAGAGTTTTGCCTGTTCAATCAGACCGGATGCAACATCCTGATTGTCAATGGATTCAAACAATCCGAAAAACCCGGCTTTATCGTTCCAGTGCCGGTTATGACGACGATTGATATACGCGATGCATCTCCCGGCAAACCGGTTCTGTATTCTGGCCAGAAACCAGGTCATTTCTGCATGTTTGAAGAATAAATTCTGCGGTTCAAAGAAGCCATGTATGCCCAGAAGACGAAAGCCAAGATACTCGTAATCCAGCAGCGGGATACAATTGGCCTCATCACGGTAATGGGACCAGTGAAAACGGACAAACTGTTTCAGCAGGCTGCGGTGTGCTTTTGTGCGATTTTGAAATTCGACGATTTCAATTTCTTTTTTTTGCATAAGCACCCCCGAACGTTGCAGATTGTATGCAATTACGATTCGTGCCGATGAACGATGACAAGCGTCGCGTCATCCTGCCATTTGGACTGCCCTCCGTATTCGTAAACGGTGTCCAGAACGATCATCACCTGGTTTTCCGCGCTTTCATGACCATGCTGAAGGCAGAGCTGCTGCAGACGTTCGATACCGAACTGCTCTTCTTTCTCATTCAGACGTTCGATGATGCCGTCTGTATACATGACCAGGGTCGCACCGGGCGCCATAAAGATAAAATTCCGGTGAAGATCAATCTCGGGAAGAAATCCCAGGGCGATGCCGGAAGCTTCGAGATTGGTAATGTTCCCTTTCTGAATAATAAAAGGAGGCGGATGCCCCGCATTGACATAAAACAGGTGGCCGGGTTCCTCCATTTCTCCGATGAAGACCGAAACAAAATTGGTTGAATAGGTGCTTCTCTGGATGACCTGGTTCAGTTTCTTTAACGTATGCATCAGACGGACATTTTTGCCAAGACTCATCCTGAGCCCGATGACCACATCACGTACCAGCAAAGCGGCCGGGAATCCGTGTCCGCTGGCATCTCCGACTGCAAATCCAAGGTCATTGTCTTCAAACTGATAGTATTCGTAAAAGTCTCCCCCGACAAGCTCGGCCGGGATGGAACAGTGCGCGATCTGATATCCCGGTACCTGGGGCGGATGTCTGGGGAGGAGGCTTTTTTGAATCTGAGCCGCCCTTTCGAATTCCGATTGAATATTATCCGCCATAAGACGGTAATTGATGGCCGTACGCACGGCATTTAAAAACAGGGTGATTTCTTCTCTGGTCCAGCCGGACAGGAGCTCGAAAACAAAAATCCACTGGGTTTCACTGCTGTAAACATAAATCGCTGCCGGCGTGCAATCTTTACTGCAGCCAATCCCGTCACGCTCTATGTCTGCGATCTGATCGAAAATAAAATTACCGTTTTTAAGGACCGATCTCGCAAATTCAGAATCAAGCGGAATATGTTTCCTGACCCTGGATATTTGGCTTTTAAGGGAATGGATGCACGTGAAACGATTGCCCCTGAGCTCGAATATGTGATTTCCGTCATAACGGAGCGTCTCTCCGAATTTTTGATGCAGTTCCCTGAGAATTGTGATAAAAAAATTCTCGTCCGATTTCTCTTTGCTGATCTTCGCCAGCGCCGCATCAAGTTCGCGATAAAATGTCTTGGGATCGATCATGTTTCAGCTCCATAAGCCCCGGATTTTATCAGCCACATTCATGAGACCCGTTTGATCTGTCCCGTCAAACGCGTTCAGCTGGTCGCTGTCCGCATCCAGAACAGCACGCAATCGATCGTCTGAATCAAAACAGGGAATGACCAGCTCTGATTTTGAATTGGGATCACAGGCCACATGCCCGTCGAATTCATGCACATCGGACACCAGAATGGCTTTTTGTTCGTTCGCGCAGGTTCCGCACACACCTTTTCCCATTTCAAGGAATACACATGCAGGCGTTCCCTGAAACGGACCGAGCACGAGCCTGTTTTCCTGCAGCAGATAAAATCCGATCCAGAATATATACGGGAATCTTTTTTTCAGCACTGCAGTCACATTTCCGAGATCCGCGTAAAGATCACCCCCCTTTGACAGTCGGATATCGATTTCACGCAGTGCGGCCGTGTATTTTTCCGATTTTGTCATCGGCCGGATTATCCTTTTATAATGATTTTAACCGTTTTTCCCTTCTCTAATTTTTCATCGAGCCTCAACGCGTTCATCACGGCAACGGCTTCGTATTGTTCAGAATCGACTTTTTCCCTGGCCAGTACCTGACTCAGTGTCATCGGTGCGCTAAGTGTCACGATTTTCAGCATTACCGGCCTGACATTGATTTTCCGGGTATCGGTCAATTTACGAAATCCCGTCATGGTCTGGTCGAAATCTGAACCATACTGGCTGAATGCATCGGGTGTACTGAAGCCATGGAACGTCATGATTCCGCTCATATCGATAAAAACGGAACGTACCCGTAAATTCTGTTCTCCCGTGATTTCCGATTCAATCCTGAGCGCTTTAAAACCATTGATCGTACTGTGTTCACGGCTGAGAATCGAAGCCCCCGTATTCTTGGCGAATGCATCTGCAGCGGCATCCAGGCTGTTCTCTTTCGTCATGGTGAACAGGATGATCCCGTTTTCCTGTTTCGATATCAGCTGCACTTGTGAAGGGAGATTATTGACCGACCATCCCGCAGGAACCGGAAATAAAAACTTCATTCCCGGATGATAAAAGACATTGTCCTCGACATATCCCTGTCGCGGATCCGGGCCGAACACGAGACCGTCGATTTGCCGGATATATTCCTTCCTGTTGTATAGAAAGGTCTTTCCTGTCAGTTTGTTCTGCCATTCACGCGTTTTCTGTTCAACAGCCGTGATCCGGTTAACCGGATCAGGATGTGTCGAAAACCAGTCCGGAAGCCCGCCTCCTTCAGACGGATGCATGCGTTCGAGGGTTTTAAAAAATTCGGCCATTCCGTTTGCATCATAGCCTGATTTGGATGAATACTCGACTCCCAGATCATCGGCTTCCCGTTCATTGTCCCGGCTGAAACGAAGAAACAGCATTTGCACACCGAATCCGGCCAGACCGGAAAACTGGGCAAATGTCTCGGACAGTGCAGATCCGATCTGAAGACCCAGCTGGGCCAGTTGAGCCTGGGACAGCATTTTTGCGGAATGGCGCGCATTGACATGCCCCAGCTCATGTCCAATAACACCAGCCAGCTCCGCCTCATCGTTCAAATACGCAAGAATACCCCTTGTCAGGTATACAAAACCTCCCGGGACGGCAAATGCATTGACCACGTCCGTATCCAGCACCTTAAACGTATAGGGCAGTTGAGGCTGATGGGTAACCGGCGTCATCTTGCGGCCGATCGTGTTTATATAGGCCTGCAGCGGTTCGTCCTGGTAGACACCGTACATCTCGACGATTTCGGAATCGGTCTGTTTTCCCAGTGCAATTTCATCTGCTGTGGACAACAGCATCAATTCCGTTTTCCCGGTGACGGGATTCACCGCACAGGACAGGCCGAATAATATCACGCATGTCACTGATGCACAGATGCCCATTATTCTGTACCGTTTCATAGAGCCCCCTCTAACTTCGAATGAAAAGGTTTTTTATCACATGGCCTGCAACCTGAGGATTTTCCTTCATTCTGCGCATGCAATAACCGAACCATTGCGGACCATAGGGCACATACACGCGCATCCGGTGTCCGGCCTGAAGAATATCCGCGCGCAGCCGTTCTGTCACGCCCAGAAGCATCTGGAATTCAACCCTGGATCCATCGGCATTCAACTGTTTGATCAGGCTCAGGCACCGGTCGACAAGAATTTTATCATGCGTGGCCAGCCCTGAAAACGATCCGTGTTTAAGACACATCTCTGCGAGTTTCATATACTGATCGCGTATCTGATCTGCATCTTTGTAAGCGACTTCGGGCGACTCGTCATAAATCCCCTTACAGATTCTTATATCCGCAATTTTTTCATCGATCAGAGATTGTACATCGCCGATGCTTCTTTTCAGGTATGCCTGAATGACGATGCCGACCCTGTTGAATTGCCGCCGGATCTGCCGGTAAATATCGAGTGTATCGTCCGTGGTTGTACAGTCTTCCATATCGATACGGACAAAAATGCCGTGACTGTCCGCAAGCTCGATGATTTTTTTTACGTTTGAAAGGCATTTTTCCTTCTCAATGCACAATCCAAGCTGTGTCAGTTTGACAGACAAACCGGATTTGAGCCGATGTTTGGAAATGGCAAGAATTGTGTCCATGCATGATTTGGCCGCCTGTTCGGCTTCTTCCCAGCTTTTTATGTCCTCGCCGAGGACGTCCATAGTTGCCAGAATATGTCCCGCATTCAGTTCCATGACCTGATCGACAGCGTCATCAAGGTTAATTCCCGCAATATATTTGCGTGAAAACAGCCAGATGAAGGACTGCGGGAAAAATGGCATGATCTGGACCACAAACCGGTTAAACCATTTCATAGTGACGATTCCTCCTGATTTTGTAAACGGACTGTTTGTAATCCGAGATAAATATGGATGAATACGAGAAAATGTATCAGGGGCCGCCTGATGCACTTCATGGGGATTCGAATACATGACAGGCATATTCCCGATACGGACCTGTTGGCAGCACATCGGAGGATCCGATGCCTCAAACGGCCCGACTCAAACAGATCCGAACGGAAAAAGCTGTTGAAGCCGGGATGTTTCTTCCTGATATAGGGAAGATTGACTGCACCGAATTCTTCCATTTGTTTCAAAGCCTGGGGCAGTGTTTTGTTCATGACCGACCGGCCCGCTGCCGGTGCGTTATAAATAACCGGGAGATGAAACATTTTATGGAGCCTGTAAGCAAATTCCGTATCTCCCCCGCCATATGTGGTCATATTTGCATCCTGACCTCCGGACTCGATAAAATAGCGGGTTCTCATGGCCATATTGCCCGTGGTTACATAAAAATACGGGATTTCGGTCATGGATTTGAATTTATTTTTGCCTCTGGACTGGATATAATCTGCCCATGCATTGTCGTAACGATTCGTGTACAGTACCTGCCCGAGGGAAATACAATCCCTTTTCTCCAGCAGCTCCAGATGGTTCTTCAAAAAATCCGGATCCGGAACGATATCCGAATCGATGGTTGCAAGATACGTGGAATCCAGTACCGGAAGCGCCAGATTTCTTGTGGCATTACGGCCGCGATGCTGCCCCTCTTCGTGCTTTAAAACAAGCATTTCAAAATCGGTTGTCAATCTTTCAGCATACGCCAGGGATCCGTCCGAAGAACCATCCATGCAAAGCAGCACTCTGAAATCACGAAACGTCTGTAATGCAAAACCGGCAAGGCATTGTTTCAGTTCGGTCAGATTGTTGTAGCTGGGAACGATGATATCAATACGGGCCATCGACCGCTCCCCGGATTTTTTTTTGAGTTCTTACCATATCAAATAATGGGCTGTATTGCCCGAATTCGCGGTCCCAGTTCAAATCAGCTGCGGCCTTTTGACAATTGGATTTCAAATGCTGAAATTTCTCAGGATGCCTGTCCCATTCGGCAAGCAGTTCAGCCGCTTCTGTAATCGAATTTTCGCTTATAATTCCGCCGATACCATAGGTCTCTACAATATGCCGCATTTGGGGCAGGTCACTGACGATGACAGGCAGTCCGGCCATGATATACTCGAATAATTTGTTGGGCAACGCGAGTTCGTTGTTTTTGCTGATATTATCGATCAGGGCCAATCCGATATCGCATCCCACGGTATAGCGAAACAGCTCATGCTGAGGAATTTTTCCGGCAAAAATAACACGGTCCTCGATTTTCAGAGTCTGCACCAATTCCCTGAAGTCGGATTCATGCTCGCCTCCTCCCAGCAGTACAAGGCCGTATTCCTGGAGCCTTGCGACAAGACGAATACACAATTCGATCCCCCTGCCGCGGACCAGTATTCCCTGATAAAGCAATATTTTACTTAACCTCGGCAATGCGAATCGGGTCCTGAAATTTATGGCCTGATTGTCGCTGTGAAAAACCGGCAGGTTTCGGAGCAGTAATGGTTGCATAATTCTATATTTTTCAAAAAGATGAACGGCATCTGCCGGACCGGTGACAAAAACAGCGTCCGTTCTGGTGATCATGATTCTCTCTAAAAATCCGACACATTTTCTGACCAGCCGGCGTCCGGTGAGCCCGTTGATTTCCGTATAAATTTCACGGGAATCATAATAGATCTTTGCTCCGGTGAGTTTTGCCGCTGCGAACAGAAAAGGATAGGTGAAAAAATCAGATGCGAGATAGATATCGCTTCTCCGCTTACATAACTCGCGGATCAGGATAACAGCGAAACACAGATAGAACAACGGGGAAATCCGGTGCTTTTTCAGCCTGTGCAAACGGATCGATTGATCACGGGCCGGTATGAAATCGTCGGAGAGCCAGTCGAATCCGATAAAAACAGATCCATGTCCCCTTTGATTCAATGAACGCATCAGATTGGTCGTCCGGGTGTCGAAATGGATATTGCCGAGTAATGCGATGGTAATGCGCGCCATATCATCCGTTTTTGTTTCAGAATTCCGTACTTCAGTATAATAATATGAATAATATTATGACAGGAATCAACTTGTTTTTTTATGCTCCGGTTCTTAAAAATCAGGGAATTATGTGTGTTTGTTCCAATCCGATGAATGCGGTTTCACCGTCCGTCCGGCTGATGAAGACCTTTTACTGCGCACAGGGCGATGGTCGACGGCCGGTTGATCAGGAGGTTAAAGAGCTTATCCGCTGTTCTCCATATCCGGAACGGAAAATAACGCATCCAGCGGTATACATGAAGCCGGTTCGCAACTTTATTGCAGATGCATGTGACGGATTGCACCGCCAGGCCGCATTGATTCACAAGCCGGCTCAGGCTCTCTGCAGAAAAGGTGTGCAGATGGGCATTTACAGGTGTCACCCTGTTGCAATGGATACAGGTACAAAAGCGGATTTTTTCTTCAAACGGCACGGTAACGATGAGCCTCCCGTTTTGACTGAGCACACGTTTGACCTCCTTCAGGACATCCATGGGAGATTCGAGATGCTCAATGACTTCTGAAAGGACAACCGCGTCCAGGGTATCCGGACGGAAGGGAAGATGATAGGCGTCAGCGCATACGGCATTCAGCGTGGAACCGGGCTGAGCTTTCGCCCTTTTCATATTTTTATAGCTCAGATCCAGGGCAAAATACCGCACCCGTTTCAAGTTTTGTGATTGCATGGCCGGAAAACCGCCGCTCCCTATTTCGAGAATACGTCTTTCATGTGAAGGACCGCTCAAATCAAAAATCGTCTCATACCGTCTTCTGTTTTCCTGGCGTCTGAACGGATCTTCATCAAAATAATCAAAGTGCTCCGCGTCCTTCTGATAATGTGCGATATGGTCGGAGTATTTCATTTTTTCTCTTGATATCCTTTTAAGAAATGGTTATCTTAGCCCCACATCATTGATTAAAAAGCGGCTATGCATGAAAATCATACCCTATTCCGATGCATTCAGAGACAAGTGGGATCATTTTGTACTGCGCTCGAACAACGGCACCATTTTTCACATGCAAAAATTTTTCGATTATCATGCTCCCGGTAAATTCAATTTCAACCACCTGATGTTCGTTGAAGGCGACCGTATTGCGGCCGTTCTCCCCGGAGCCATTGTCGAGGATCATGTGTACGAATCACCGATCGGAGCCAGTTATGGTTCCATAGTGACCGGTGACGTGACTTTTGCGGATTCCATGGAACTGATTTCCACATTGATCGCATATTCAAAAGAATCCGGAATCAAAAAGCTGCGGCTGACGGCTGCGCCCATGATTTACGAAAAATATCAAAATCAGAATCTTGAATTTGCCATGCGCTGGCTGGGTTTCGATTACGAGCTTCATTATATTTCAAGTGCGATTTGCCTGTACCCGGAAACCGACATTCTGTCACGTTTTCAGTCGACCGTACGCCGGAACATTCGCAAAACGATCCGCGATTTTGAACTTCATGTGGAAATCAATGAACGATACGACCAGTTTTACCCGATTCTGCTGGATAATAAAGCCAGACATGATGTCAAACCCACCCATTCGTTTGAAGATCTGCAGCGTCTGAAACAGCTGCTGCCGGACCAGATCAAGCTTTTCATGGTTTATCATCAGGATGTTCCGATCGGCGGCTCGCTGATGTTTTTCTGCAATAACCAGGTTGCTTTGTGTTTTTACAACATGCTTCTCTACGAATATGCGCATTACAAACCGATTCACAGGGTGATGTACGAAGTTGTTAAATATGCGACGGAAAATGGATATCGTTATGTAGACATCGGCGTATCACAGGATACAAAGGCGGACAATCCAATGACGCCCAGTATGAATCTTATCGCATTTAAAGAAAAATTCGACGCAAAAACCATCATGCGCAACACCCTGATTCTGAATCTGCCCCGAGATTAGCCTTTATCCGCCATCAATCTGATCAAAATCGCATTCTGCATATGCATGCGGTTCTCTGCTTCATCAAAGACGATCGCATGAGATCCGTCCATGACACTGTCCGTAATTTCATCGCCCCGATGGGCCGGAAGGCAGTGCATCACTTTTACGCCCGGTTTTGCGCATTGGACGATCGTATCATTGACCTGATAGCCCTCAAAATCTTTTTTGCGCTTATTCGCTTCACTCTCCTGGCCCATGCTTGCCCACACATCCGTATATAAAATGTCGGCATGTTTCGATGCCTCTGCAGGATCCCTGAACACTCGAATTTCACTGATACCCGCATCCACGGCCCGCTTCATCACGCCCGGATCCGGATCATAGCCTTCAGGAATAGCCAGATGCAGGGTAAAGGGCAGTCGTGCGGCTGCATTCAGCCATGAATGCACCATGTTATTGCCGTCACCGATATAGGTAATCTGAAAATCCGTCGAACGTCCGAGATGTTCTTCTATGGTCATCAAATCACCCATCACCTGACATGGATGATTAAAATCCGTCAGCCCGTTAACCACCGGAACCGTGGCAAATTTTGCCAGATCGACGATCAGCTGATGTTCGAAAAGTCTGGCCATTATGCCGTCATTGAACCGGGAAAGAACCCTGGCAACATCCGCGGCGCTTTCACGTTTACCCAGACCGACCTCGGCCGGTCCAAGATACAGAGCGTGTCCACCGAGAAGATACATGCCTGTTTCAAAAGATACCCGTGTTCTGGCTGAAGGTTTCTGAAAAATCATGGCCAGGGTTTTCCCTTTCAATGGCGCACCGATTTCTTTTCGATGTTTCATCTTTTTAAGGTCCATTGCAAGACGGATCAAATCATGCAGTTCGTCGGCCGAACAGTCCGTTATTGCCAAAAAATCCTTGTTCACATTTCCTCCGGATTACAGTATGTACTTTGAAAGATCTTCATCCTCGACAATTTCATTCAGTCTTTCTTTCACTTCCTTGCCTGTAATTTTGATGCTCCTGATTTTTGCATCCGGCACCTGAAAAAGCCAATCCTCAAGCAATGTGCTCATGATCGTGTGCAGTCTGCGGGCACCGATATTTTCTGCTTTTTCATTGACTTCGGTGGCTGTCCGCGCAATTTCCTGAATGGCGCTTTTTGTAAAGGTAATTTTCACATTTTCAGTATTCAGCAGGGCTGTGTATTGCTTAATCAGGGCATTTTCCGGTTCCGTCAATATCCGGATAAAATCTTCGGTGCTCAGGTTTTCAAGCTCCACCCGGATTGGAAACCGACCCTGCAGTTCGGGGATGAGATCCGATGGTTTCGATACATGAAATGCGCCGGAAGCAATAAACAGAATATGATCGGTCCTTACCATGCCGTACTTGGTAACCACGGTGGTGCCTTCCACAACAGGAAGAATATCCCGCTGAACGCCTTCGCGGGAGACATCGGGACCGGCGCCAGAATTGTCACTGCTTGCTATTTTATCGATTTCATCCAGAAAAACAATGCCGGATTCCTCCACCCGGTAAATCGCTTCCTGAAGCACTTTGTCCATATCGATCAGTTTGTGGGTTTCTTCTGAAATCAACACCTGGCGTGCTTCAGAAACGGTCATCTTTTGTTTCTTGCGTTTTTGGGGAATCATATTGCCGAAAAGATCCTGTATGTTCATCCCCATTTCTTCAAGACCGATCGGTGAAAAAATCTGCATCATGTGAACGGATTCTGAAGAAACATCCAGTTCGACGATCCGGTCCTCAAGCTTGCCATCGGCAAGCTGCTGTCTCAGCTTTTCGCGCGTGCGGCGCGAACGTTCCTCGGCTTCATGCTTCTGTGCACCGGCCGAATCCGGTTTATCCTGCACTTCGTTGTGAACTGCCGCACTTTCGGTCTGAACGGGAAAAAGTATATCGAGCAGCCGTTCTTCCGCCGAAAGCTCTGCGAGTTCCTGGACCATATCCGTGTGTTCGGCCTTGACCAGTGATACGGCCAGATCGGTTAGATCACGGATAACCGATTCGACATCCCTTCCGACATAACCGACCTCGGTAAATTTTGAGGCTTCGATTTTTATAAAGGGTGCTTCTGCAAGCCTCGCCAGTCTGCGTGCGATTTCCGTTTTCCCGACACCCGTGTTTCCGATCAGAATGATATTGTTGGGCATAATTTCTTCCCGGAGACTGTCAGGAACCTGCCGTCTGCGCCAGCGGTTTCGCAGCGCGATGGCCACCATTTTTTTAGCCTTGTCCTGACCGATGATATATTTGTCCAGTTCAGCGACAATTTCCCGCGGAGTCAGTTTTATTGTTTCCTGTTCATCATATTCATCCATTTGCGGAATCATTCAATCTCCTCGACGACAAGATGATTGTTGGTATAAATACAAATACCCGCAGCGATCTGGAGCGCTTCCTGCACAATCTGAGCAGCAGTCATGTTGGTATTTTTAACGAGCGCCCGTGCGGCAGCCAGAGCATAGGGTCCTCCTGAGCCGATTGCCACGATGTTGTCATCCGGCTGTATGACGTCACCTGTACCCGAAATAATCAGCATGGATTTCTGGTCCGCAACGGCCAGCAGGGCCTCCAAATGCCTCAGATATTTGTCCGTACGCCATTCTTTGGCCAGTTCCACAGCTGCGCGGTATAAATTGCCATGAAACTGTTCCAGAGTTTTTTCATATTTTTCGAACAGGGTAAATGCATCGGCCGCAGAACCGGCAAAACCGGCCAGAATCGTATCATCGTGAAGTCGGCGGATTTTCTTTGCTTTTTCCTTCATGACCGTATCCCCCATTGTCACCTGTCCATCCCCGCCCATGGCCATGGATTTTCCTTTTTTTACACCGAGAATCGTAGTGGCCTTAATGATATCCAAAATCAGTCTCCCGTTGTTAATATTTGATAAAGCAGGCAGGCCGGATCAGATTTGCCGCCGCAGACGGGCTACAGGAATACGCATCTGCTCCCTGTATTTTGCTACGGTTCTTCTTGCGACAATAAATCCGTCTTTGGATAAGAGTTCTGAAATATACTGGTCATTAAAGGGTTTTTTTACATTTTCACCGTCTATGATTTCTTTAATCCGCTGTTTGATCAATTTATTGGATACTTCATCACCATCCGCCGTTTCCATGCGCTCGCTGAAGAAATACTTGAGTTCAAAAATACCAAAATCCGTCTGGACATATTTTCCGTTGGTCACCCGGCTCACGGTCGATATGTCCAGACTGACATCATCCGCGATGTCTTTCAGGATCATGGGCTTCAGATATTCGCGCCCGTGTTCGAAAAACTCCCGCTGATGATAAACAATGGATTCCATCACACGGAGAATGGTCGATCTTCTCTGATAAATCGAATTGATCAGCCACCGTGCGGATTCGAGCCGCTGCCGGATATAGTCCTTGGTCTCTTTGGATATGCTTTCTTTTTCTTTAAGCAATTGTTTATAGGACTCGTTAATACGAAGTCTGGGCATATTCCAGTCATTGAGAATAATGCGGAAATCGCCATCAATCTTTTCAACGATCACATCGGGAATAATGTAATTTTCAGCTTCGGAAATATAGCGTTCCCCGGGTTTGGGATTCAAATGCGAAATCAGGTCCATGGCCCGTTTCACTTCATCCAGGGAAATTTCCAGTTTTTTGGCTATCTTTTCGTATCGCTTGTTCGTGAAATCCTCAAAACATTCACTGACAAGTCGCAGACAGACCTCGTCCTCGGAAAAGTTTTCTCTCAATTGAATGAGAAGGCATTCCTGAAGACTTCTTGCGCCGATACCGACCGGATCAAAACGCTGAATGACTTTCAGTACTTCCAGTATTTTTGTTTCTTCAACATCAAAATGCTCGACAACCGTATCGATATCACAGGCAAGATAACCCGAATCGTTCAGGCACCAAAGTATGTATTCCCCGATTTCCATCTGTTCCGGAGTCAAGGAAGAAAGATGCAGTTGTTCGAGAAGATGGTCCATTAAAGTCACGGGTGAAGGCTCGGGCCTGTCCATTTCTTCATCCGGTGCCTCTTTCGGCGCTTTTATTTCGTAATTATCCTCATCGTTCAAAATCGTGTCCCAGTCGATTTCCTCTTCGTCTTCCTTGTCCTCGAACTCCTCTTCTTCTTCATCTTCTTCGTCTTCATCCTTGTCGGATTCTTCCTGCTTCAACTCCTGCTCTTCAATCTGATCCATTTCTTCTTCCAGTTCGATTTCAAGAAGCGGATTGATTTCGAGCTCTTGTTTGATTCGCTGCTCGAGCCTGAGCACCGGAAGCTGAAGAAGCGTGGAAAGAAGCACCTGCTGAGGACTCTGCTTCTGCTGCAGCGCCAAGCGTTGACTGATCTGTATCATAGGTCCTGTTTACCCCCTGACGTCTGAATAACGATCCAATCGAAACTGCGTACCAAGATATATTTTCCGGGCTTCCTCATCGTTTGCCAGAAATTCAGAGGATCCGGATTTCAATATTTTACCGCTGGACAAAAGATATGAACGCTCGGTTATCGACAACGTTTCATGTACATTGTGATCCGTAATCAGAACGCCGATACCCCTGTCCTTAAGATGTATCACAATATTCTGAATATCCTCGACCGCGATGGGATCGATTCCGGCAAACGGTTCATCCAGTAAAATGAACTTCGGCTGCGTGACCAGGGCCCGGGCAATTTCAACGCGCCGGCGTTCTCCGCCTGACAGCGTATAGGCCTTCTGCCTGGCTACATGCGTTATTGAAAGTTCCTGCAGCAGACGGTCGAGACGGTTTTTTCGCTCCGCTGCAGCAAGCGGCAGCAATTCAAGAATGGCCATGATGTTTTCTTCTACGGTCAGTTTCCTGAAAACCGAAGGCTCCTGGCAGAGGTAACCGATTCCCATTCTGGCCCGTTTGAACATCGGATATTGTGTGATATCCAGTTCATCGAAAAAGATATGCCCCTCGTTGGGGCGTATCATCCCTGTAATCATGTAAAATGTGGTCGTTTTGCCGGCACCATTGGGTCCGAGCAGGCCGACCACTTCTCCGCAATTGACTTCAACGGATACATGATCCACTACCCGGCGGCCCCGGTAAATCTTTACCAGGTTCACCGCTTTCAGCGCTTTGCCTTCACCCTGTTTGAGATTCGTTTTCATGGCTCGATCTGTTCACGGGGTGTAAACATGCCCCGGCTTTCTGCAGGCGAGCTTTCAACCCGGACATAGGCCAGCCGGCTGCCTTTGAATTTCAGCGTGATACGGTCCCCGTTGATATCATTCACTCCTTCCAGGCTTCCGTCCTCGTTGAAAATATGATATTTATTCTGAGCCTCTTTTTCAACCACGACTGTCCGGTTGGTGTCCTGTTCCGTCGTCATGGTGATCAAATGGCCCGTCAGGATGTCCTGCCAGACACTGTCCCCGGATGTGATCACCGCATGTCCATAAATGATGCCCCCGCTGAAATCGGAATCGACAAGCCTGACCTGGATAGAATCCCCACTCAGCGTGCGGTTGTTTTCAAACATCTCCGGCGAGCCGTAAAGCATGAGCCGTTCATCCTTCGTGTGATACGCGGCAATGCGGCTGACCGCATGCATGCCCCCCTTGACTATCCGGACACTGTCCGTCACAACGGCCAATTTGTTTTTACCCCAGCCTTCCAGCCGCCTGCCAAGGATAATCAACGAATCCCCGCCGGCCGTATCGACCTGAACAATATACGGATCACCGGTTGCGTAACCGTAATCCGTGTTTCTGTCGTAATGGATTACCTGCCCGCATAACGCCGCATGCTCAACAAGATCATCGAATCGTGCATTTCCGAAGGCATCGGCCTGCCGTGTTGTCTGTGAATAAAAAACACTGTCCGCCTGAAGGCAGCGTTCATCCTGTATGAGCCTTACATGATGATAGGCTTTTTCTGTTTTTGTTTTTCCCTCATACACGGCACGGTCCGAAAACAACCGGTGTTTTCCATCGTATATTTCGACGCCATTCATCAAGGTGATACGGTCCGCATCGATGTCGAAAAAGGCAGTTTGGCAGGACAGATATGCCTCGCCCTGCCTGAATTGGACATTGCCGTCGAGCCTGTGTATTTCTCTTCCGTTTTCATTGACAAACTCACTCTGATCGGCATGCAGAAGTTCCAGGCGTTCCCGGCAGGCCGCCGTATGGAACAGGCCGGTTGTGAAAATGCAAAAAGCAACCCATGTCCCTGGCTTCATTCTCATGAGCGGTCAGTTTCCTTCCGGCCCCGAGGATTCGGATTTTTGTCCCAAAACTTCCAAATTCACCCCTTCCTCACGTGAGCCTTTCGGATTTTTTATGATATAATGGGTCAGGTCCGCATTGGATTCGAATGACGTGCCGTAAACCGTATCCCGTTCAACACTCGTGATCATGACACTGGTATCCGAAATGATTTTCTCAAGGGCCTGATCCCATTTCAACACCGGTGTATACAGCGTAAGGCCCGTATCTGAAACCACCACCACATGATCGAGAACCCGGATATCCTGAGTGGACTCATTGTATTCACCACGATCGGCTGTCAGTTTCGTTGTGTGCGATCCTTTTTTATCGAACATATCTATCTGAACACCCTGATCAAAAAAATTCGTTTTCTTTCTTTCGTAGTACACCATGTGCCCGTATCGAATAACCGCCTGCAATTTCCCTCCTGTCGAAATCCGGATCATGGCGTCCCATCCTTCGCGGTCGGGGACATCGGATTTCACTTCAGCCGGATCCGGTCCGGCATGATGACGAACGGTTTCTTCCCTTTGGCATGCCGTCCAGATCAGAAAAATCAAAAACAGAACCGATATCCGTCGATGCATACAAAACCTCTATGCCAGACCGGCCTTCAGCAAATCATGCAAATGAATCATACCGACAGGCTGTCCGTCGGTATCGACAATAATCAGCTGATTGATGCTTCGCTCCTCCATCACACGCAACGCCTGAGCCGCAAGTATGCCGGATGACACGGTAACCGGATTCCGGCTCATGACATCTCTTGCGCACAGATCCTGGATGTTGTTCGTTTTTTCCATCAGCCTTCGAAGATCGCCGTCCGTGATAATGCCGCAAAGGCGGCCATCGTGAAAAACGCATGTGGCGCCGATGCGTTTGCTCGTGATTTCCAGAATGGCCCGTATCAGTGCTTCATTTTCATCGACTCCGGCAATATCTTCACCGGTTCTCATGACATCATCGACTTTTAATAGCAGTTTTCTCCCGATATCACCACCAGGGTGCAGCAAGGCAAAATCTTCAACACTCAATCCCCTGGCCTCGAACAGGGAGAGCGCAAGCGCGTCCCCCATGGCCAGAGTCGCTGTCGTACTCGCCGTGGGAACCACATCAAACGGACAGGCCTCACCCTCGACGTGAATATCGAGCACAATATCGCTGCGGTGTGCCAGAGCGGAATCCATGTTTCCGGTCATCGTAATGATGGGAACGGCTTTCCTTTTGAACAGGGGCAGCAGCCGGAGAATTTCTTCGGTATGCCCGCTTTTTGAAATACAGATCACCACATCGTCTTCCCGGACCGCCCCCAGATCGCCGTGAAGACCCTCTGCGGGATGCAGGAACAGAGCGGCCGTGCCGGTACTGGTCAGGGTCGATGCAATTTTTTGTGCAATAATACCCGATTTGCCCATTCCGCATATGATCACCCGGCCGCTGCAGTTCAGCAGCAGCTCAACAGCGCATTGAAAGGGTTCGCCGATACGGTCTTCCAATGCACGAATGGCTTCGGCTTCTATTCGGATGACTTCCTTGGCACGTTTGATTATCATATGAGCATTCCATCAGGACCTGCCGGTCCTCACTATTGGGATCTTTTCAGGATACAGATCCGTTCTGTGTTTCATCAGACGGGAGCCGGCAATGCGCAACAGCCAGTTCCCATTTGCCCTGCTGTTTCAGAATCAGCTCGATCACCTTTCGAACAGCACCTTCCCCGCCCCGTTCCGCTGTCGAAAAATCCGAGACAGCCTTGATTTCCGGACGGGCATTCACCGGTGAAACCGCGAGCCCTGCCCTGCTCAGTATATCCATATCGAGCAGATCGTCGCCGATATAACAGACCTGCCCGTCATTCAGATTAAAGGTTTTCAGAATTTCCAGATAAGCGGGCAATTTGTGAAAACAGCCCTGCATCACCACATCCATTTTCAGCTCACGTGCGCGTTTTGAAACAATATCGGATCGTCGTCCCGTAATGATGCCCACTTTCAATCCCGCTTGTCTGGCCAGATGAATACCCAATCCGTCCACAATCGAGAAGGATTTCAGTTCTTCCCCCTGATTTCCGAAAATCAGTTTTCCGTCGGTCAGGACACCGTCCACATCCATCAGAATGAGCCGGATGTGGGTCATTTTCTGCCGCAGTTTACTGGAAATTTCCGGTATCATCGAATCGTTTGCTCCACGGTTGCCGTTCACGTGATCATCTCAATTTATGATTTTCGCCTCTTCCCGTGCACCCGGATTGCAGCCTTGACAAAACTCGCAAACAATGGATGGGAAATCAGTGCACGCGATTTAAATTCCGGATGGAACTGACCTGCAACAAACCATTGTTTTTCAGGAAGCTCGATCATTTCTACAAGTGCATTGTCCGGCGATATGCCGCCGAAAACCATGCCGTTTTTTTCCAGAATATCACGATATTCATTGTTTACTTCGTAACGGTGTCGATGCCGCTCCGAAATCTGATCGGCCTTGTAGATATCATGGGCACGCGTTCCTTTTTTAATCACGCATGGGTATGCGCCCAGGCGCATGGTGCCCCCTTTTTTTGTGATGGTTACCTGTTCGGGAATATAATCAATCACCGGATGTTTTGTCATTTCATCGAATTCCGTACTGTTTGCGCCTTCCAGTCCGCATATATTCCGGGCAAATTCGATAACGGCACACTGCAATCCCAGACAGATACCGAAAAACGGAATGTCATTTTCACGTGCATAACGAACGGCCTGAACCTTGCCTTCGATACCCCTTTCACCGAATCCTCCCGGGATCAGAAGCCCCGTCACATCGGCCAGATGCTTCTCTGCTCCATCCGATTCGATTTCTTCCGAACCGATCCAGACGAGTTCGACCCGTGCATCATTCACCTCACCCGCATGTACGAAGGATTCCATAATACTTTTATAGGCGTCATGCAGTTCGATATATTTGCCCGCTATGGCGATCCGGACATGTTTCGCAGGCTTGTACACCCTTTGTACAAAGGCCCGCCAGTCAGAAAGATTGGAGGATTTATCTTTGAGATTGAGATACCGGGTAACCAGCCTGGCGAGACCTTCCTGTTCGAGCGCAAGCGGCACCTCGTAAATGGATCCGACATCCCTGCCTTCAATCACGGCTTCGGGGGATACGTTCCCGAACAGGGCGATTTTTTCCCGGGATTCGCGGGAAAGGGCACCCTCACACCTGCACAGGATAATGTCTGGCTGAATACCGATTTCACGCATTTTCTGTACGCTGTGCTGCGTGGGTTTCGTTTTTGTTTCACCGCTGGCTTTGATGAACGGGACCAGCGTGAGGTGAATATTGATACAGTTGCCCAGACCCTGCTCCAGACGAAACTGCCGGATTGCTTCGAGAAACGGCAGTCCCTCGATATCGCCGACCGTGCCGCCAAGTTCCACGATAACGACATCCACACCGCCCTGGTCGTCTGAAACCTGCCTGATACTCTGTTTGATTTCATTCGTGATATGCGGAATGACCTGGACGGTTTTCCCCAGATAATCACCGCGACGTTCCTTATCGATTACCTTCTGATAAATCCGGCCCGTGGTCGTATTGTTCTTCTGGCTCATCTGAATATCCAGGAACCGTTCATAGTGGCCAAGATCCAGATCCGTCTCGGCACCGTCATCCGTAACAAAAACCTCACCGTGCTGATAGGGGCTCATGGTTCCCGGATCCACATTCAGGTACGGATCGATTTTCATGATGGTGACACGCAGACCGCGTTTTTTCAGCAACAATCCCAAAGACGCTGAGGCAATTCCTTTTCCGAGTGAGGAAACCACACCGCCTGTGATAAAAATATACTTCACCCTCCTTTTAGCCTCTTTCACATCTTCTCCTTTACGGGTTGAACAGTCCGGATGCGGCCAGTTGCCGTGCCCTTTCAAGATCTTCCATTGTATCCACGCCGAGCGTTTCACTGTCTGTTTCGGCCACTTTAATGCGTGCACCATGATCCAGGGCCCGTAACTGTTCCAGTTTTTCAGCGGATTCAAGCAATGTTTGCGGCCACTGGACCATTTGCTTCAGAAAGTTTTTCCGATAGCTGTAAATACCGACATGTTTATAATAACATCGATTTTTTATCTGTTCGGCAGGATCGGTCTCGTCGCGGTAAAATGGCACAGGAAGCCGCGAAAAATAAAGCGCATGTCCCTGTTGATTGACAACGACCTTCGTCACATTGGCATTACTGAGATCCTCTGCACGAAAGATGCGCTTGATCAGGGTTCCCATCCGGGCATCCGGATCCTGAATCAGAATTTCAGCAGCCAAATCGATCATTTTGGGGTATATAAACGGTTCGTCTCCCTGTATATTGACGACGATGTCACATTCGATATCACGGACCGCTTCATAAACCCGGTCGGTTCCGGAGCGGCATTCTGGAGAAGTCATGATCACCAAGCCGCCGAAGGCATGGACGGCCTGCTGAATCCGTTCGTCGTCCGTGGCCACGAACAGCTTGCTGATATGTGCTGCCCGTAACGCTCTTTCATAGACCCATTGAATCATTGGTTTGCCGGCAATCATCGCCAGCGGTTTACCGGGAAAGCGGGACGAAGCGTATCGTGCAGGAATGACCCCTATGGCAGTGAGTGGCATGTTCAGGGATTCCCTCCGTCGGACTGAATCACCTTTGGCACCCGGAAGAAACCATCCTGATGAGAAGGAGCGTCTTTCATCACTTCCTGGGTGGGCAGCGATGCATGCACCATGTCCTCGCGCAGCGGTCCGTCTGTATCCTGAACGGACGAGGTCGGTGCGACATGATCCGTATTCAACTCGTTCAATTTTCCGACATAATCCAGAATCTGGTTGAGATGGCCCGAATATGCTTTTAACTCATCCTCGTTAAACGAAAGCCGGGCCAGTCCGGCAATTTTTTTGACTTCTTCCAGGGGTACGCTCATCGTAAAATATACTCCGGTATTATCAGGATAAATAATAGTTTAATATACACTTTCCCCATTTCATTGTCAAGGGTAAATTTTTATTTGGCACGTTATTTGTAAGGGCAGGATCTCTCGGATGGGACAGCGGGCATCAGTCATCAAACAATCCGGGATCCAGTTCACGTACGGCCCGGTTGAGAAAATCACGGGAGTATACATCGGCGTCTTCGATTTGACCGTTCCATACCACCAGGTCCAGATCGATCGTTCTCGGCCCGTATTTATCCGAAGCGGGTTGTCTGTCCAGGAGTTTCTCTGTGGATTTCAGCCAGTCGGTCAGACCGGTCCGGCTCATCTGGGTTTTCAGCAAAACGGCGCCGTTCAGAAATTCATCCTGATCAACGACTCCTAAGGGGGATGTCCTGACAAATGTGCTTTCCGCGATAAACCGGTGTGTTGTCTTAATGATCTGAAGGGCTCTGGGAATATAGTATTCAGGGCGGATATTGGAGCCCAATGCAATGATCGCCGTGTTTAAAGACATGCGCCCGCCGGTCATTGCCTCGAACCGGTGCAGGTTACAGATACCGAATCCGCAAAACGCAGGGCATGCGGCTTGTCTACTTCCACACGTGCCGAAAGCACTTTTTTATCTTCCAGTATGATTCGAAGTACATGATCGGCCAGTTTCTCAAGAAGCTTGAAACGTGAAGATTCCACTTCCGAGACAATACGCTTTTTCAGGGCCTTGTAATCCACGGTATTCCGGACATTGTCGGTTTGAGCGGCCCCGGATCCATCGAATTCGATGGTGATATTGATAATGACATCCTGGGTTTCCTTCCGTTCCCATGCATAGATGCCGACAATGGTGCGCAGTCTCAGATTTTTAATTTTAATTTTCATGTCGGAATGGACATTCATAAATGCTCTCCTCCGTCGACGAACAGAAAATCACCGGTCACAAATTCATTTTCAATCAGATAAAGAACCGCTTTCACGACATGCTGCATCTCCCCCCTTTTTTGAAGCGGAATTTTTTTGGCCATTTTATCCAGCATGGCACCTGAAGTTTCCTCACTGGGAAGAATCATGCCGGGACATATGCCGTTCACACGGATTCCGGGACCCGCCACACTGGCGCACATGCGGGTGAATTCTGCAAGGCATTTTTTTGAGAGGGTATACATAAAAAACTGTTCGGAATGATGTGCGATTTTGGTATCGAGGAGATTGATGATCACGCCGGAATTTCCCGATTGTGCAAATGCCTGTGAAAGAATCAGAGGCGCTCTGAAATTGATGTTCATGATCCGGTCAAAAAAGTCCGGATCCGTGTTCATCCACGTTCTTCTCTCAAAAACGGACGCGCTGTTGACAAGGCATGTACAATTGGGAAAAACATGGCGCACATCTGAAAACAGCGAAGCCGCCGCAGCCTGGTCTTCAAGATCGCATTGGAACAATTCACAACGTACACCCCGTTTTCCGATCACGGAACTTGTCTGTTCCGCTTCGGAGCGGGATCGGTTGTAGTGCAGGGCGATATTGAACCCTTTTTCGGCCAATGCAACGGCAATGGCCCTGCCCAGTCTCTTGGCCCCTCCCGTAATCAGGGCCGCCTTATTCTCTGTCATTGAAATACCCTGTGCATGGCCGCGTTTATCGCCCAAGACCGAGACTCAGGCCCACACCGGCCACGAAAATATTCTGGTCACCCACATTGTAATCCGCATGCACTTTCAGGATGAGCAGACTCAGTGAGAGTCCCGCATTGATCCGTGTCCGGTTGCCGCTGTCCAGGGTCATGGGTTCGATGGCCAGCACACCGTCCGCATTGCCGATAGTAAGACTGGTTTTTTCCATTCCCAGACCGCCGTATACGGTCACCGGACCCAGCGAACGGCTGGCCTGAACGCCGAAATAATTCATGCTCGATCACTGCTGTCCAAGATAAAAAATAGTTAAACCAAAAAACAAGGATTTACATGGGAAATTTCCCATTTTTTGATACCAGGTCCAT
>JAFGGN010000031.1 GCA_016930535.1 bacterium | reverse complement strand
TGGACCTGGTATCAAAAAATGGGAAATTTCCCATGTAAATCCTTGTTTTTTGGTTTAACTATTTTTTATCTTGGACAGCAGTGATCTCAGATATAATCAGATGACCGGGCCGTTGCCTCCGGGATTCGGCAACTGTCCGAAAATGCGGGAGGTTTTTTGTAATAACAATCAGTTCGAGGGAAGCATCCCGTCCGCCTGGGGCAATATGGAAAGGTGCGTACAGATCAATCTCTCGGATAATCTGCTGACCGGTTCCATCCCCCCTGAACTGGGGAATCTGACCGGTCTCACCAACCTGATTTTAAACGACAATTCCCTGTCGGGTGAAATACCGGGCGGACTTTTTCAGAATCAATCGCTGAGAATGCTGTATCTGCACGACAATCAGCTGGAGGGATCCATTCCGGAAGAAATCAGCAGATGCACACGTCTGCAGTATCTTTTTCTCCATTCGAATGAGCTGTCGGGCCCCGTACCTGCGGGGATCGTTCAGGATACCAGTCTCAAGAAAATCCTGATTCATGGAAACCAATTGTCAGATCTTCCGGATCTGTCCGCATTGAAATACCTGACAGATTTGTACGTATATGAAAACCAGTTCGGTTTCGAAGATCTTGTTCCCAATGCAGGTATTCAGGTTTTCATTTATAATCCCCAGGACAGCATCGGGACCGCATCCGACACGACACTGCATCCTGGAGAACCCTGGGTCATCGGCACAGGGGACAATGCTTCGTCCAATGTGTACCAATGGTTTAATAACGGAACAGAGATTGAAGATGCCGCAGGCGCGGAATATCATATCGATGCGGTTTCCATGTCCGACGCGGGAACGTATCATTGCAGAATCGGCAATACCGTGCTTGCGGACATGATCCTGTACACCCGGCCGGTCACGGTGACGGTTGAGGAAAATACCGGGATTGCGGAGTCTGTTCAGGCTGTTCCGGACCGGTTTGCGCTGATGCAGAATTATCCGAATCCATTCAATCCTGTAACCGCGATCCGTTTCGATGTCAGCGAAAAATGTACAGTGACACTCACGGTTTACAATGTGCTGGGACAACGGGTGGCCATACTGGCAGACCGGATTTATGAGCCGGGTGAATATCAATCCGTGTTTTACGCATCCTCCTTCGGATCGGGACTCTATTTTTATCATATCAGGATGGGAGAGTTTCAGGCAGTGAGGAAAATGATCGTGATGGAATAGGCCGGTCAGGGGTGGTACGGTTTCCCCCGGGCTGTCCTCCTATGGTCCTTTAAAATTAGATTCAGCAACGGGATAGCGGATATATATCATCATTTAAGCAGAGGGAGGAATAATGAACAACAGAGCCACTGCTCCGATTCTGATCTGTGTGGGTATTATGACCATCCTGGCCGGCTGCAGCAAAAAGGACGATAAAAAGAACAATGATATCATGGGACCCAATATAAATACAGCGGTGCGGTGGGAACCGACCGGCGCGGTTCCCTATGAAGAAGATTACACCCGGCTTTATGCCCTGGCAATTCTGTCGAATGATGCCATTTATGCAGGAGGCGATGACGGTATTTTCCGGAGTGTCAATGACGGAAATACATGGGTAAGGGTGAATACCGGACTGTCGGAACCCCTGTCTATCCCAGTATCCGTTCTCTTGCCGTCAATTCGAACGATCACCTGTTTGCGGGCGGATCCATTATTTACAAATCCACGGACGGCATGTACCGTTCGACGGACAACGGAGCGACATGGACTGAAATCAACGGGGGATTTCCGTGGGTGCCCTATGTCCTGGACGTTTTCATCCCGGTCGATGGCGTGGTTCTGGCAGGCACAACCGACGGCGCGTTTCTTTCCACCGATGCCGGTGCTTCATGGAAGGATGTATCGGACGGATTTACGGGGCACGTCACGGCCGTGCTTTCTTTCACAATGGATTCAGCCGGGTATCTGTATGCCAGCACGCGTTTTTCAGGTGTTTTCAGAAGCAGCAGCCCGATTATCGATTAGCCGAAAGGCAAACAGGCCTTTGCATTTGCCTGCGAAAGCGGAACCTGGCTGGCGGTATGGCGAATGTTGATTCCTGGAGGAAAATGAGAGCGGGCTCTGAAAAACCGGGCGAGGGATCGTGATAATGCAATCGATACTGCATTATGATTTTACCTTGATCCAAATCGAATTTGTTGCTATATTTATAAGATACAGGGCCATTAATATGAAAGGAACGGTCTTTGGCCTCACAGGTTTCGAAATACGGGTATTACGGAGCAGTGCTTGATTCGATTGCATCGGGCATGGTGCCCGGTTTTATGTTTCGAAAGGTCGGTTCGTCAGTCAATTACGAATCGGCCTTTTTCACTTTATAGGGAGGTTGTTTCGTATTTATGAAAATTCTGGTTCTGAATTGCGGCAGTTCCTCTGTTAAATTCCAGCTGATCCATATCGAGGATGAAACGGTACTGGCAAAAGGAATTGTCGAAAAGATCGGGTCCGGTGATGCGGTGGTCACTTATCAGCCTGCCGGGAAAAACAAGATCCGTGAGGTCCGCGAGGTTCTGAATCATGTGGTGGGCATAGAAATCGTGCTTGCCATGCTCCTGCATCCGCAGCACGGCGTGATAGGGGACAAATCCGAGATCGACGGCATCGGACACCGCGTGGTGCATGGCGGCGAGGAATTTACCGGATCGGTTTTCATCAATGAGGCGGTGAAGGCGGCCATCCGCAAATGCATTCAGTTTGCACCCCTCCATAATCCCCATAATCTCAGCGGTATCGAGGCTTGTGAAGCCCTGCTGTCTGGGGTACCCCAGGTGGCCGTGTTCGATACGGCCTTTCATCACACCATACCGCCAAAAGCCTATATTTACGGCCTGCCCTATGCGCTCTATAAAAAACTGGGTATCCGCAGATATGGTTTTCACGGCACGTCCCATCAGTTTGTAGCCCGGAAAGCGGCGGAAATCCTCAATAAATCCCTGACCAAACTTAAAATGGTGACATGCCATCTGGGTAACGGTGCGAGTATCACGGCCGTGGACGGCGGAAAATCCATGGATACCTCCATGGGATTCACACCGCTTGAGGGTCTGGTCATGGGTACACGGTGTGGTGATATCGATCCTGCGCTGGTCCCCTACATCATGGAAAAAGAAAACCTGTCCACCAAGGAAATCAACAACATCATGAACAAGAACAGCGGCATGATGGGGCTGACCGAAACGTCCAATGACAATCGTGAAATTGTCGCCGAAGCGATGCGCGGCAGCAAACAGCATCAGCTCGCGCTCGATATCTATGCCAACCGGGTCAAAAAATATATCGGGGCCTACATGGCTGAAATGGGCGGCCTGCATGCGGTTATATTTACGGGTGGAATCGGAGAAAATTCACCCTATGTCAGAAACCTGATATGCGCCAACATGAAGGATCTCGGCCTTGTTCTCGATCCGGATAAGAACCAGGCCAACGACCTCCTGATCAGTACCGGCAAAATCAAGGTACTGGTTATTCCGACAAACGAGGAACTGGCCATAGCCAGGGATACCTGCAAGGTGCTTCAGGAACAGCAGCATGTGAAAGTGAATAAAAAGGCCAATCCCGGTGTTGTTCAGGAATCCCTTTTTCTGACCAAGGAGGAAAAGGCCCAGCTCGTACTGATATGGGCACAGGCACCGAACCTGGATGCACACGCGCTCGCACACCGCCTGGAGCAGAAAATCGGTAAAACGGTTCCCGTCCTTCTTGTGGAACAGGAACTGGAACATTTCGGACTGATATCACCGGTCGGAGAGGATAAACATGATTAAGATAGACAAAGGGGAAGCCGGCTGGGTGGTATCGTTAAGCTGGCTCAGCGCGCTTGAGGAAGCCGCAAGAGATTTTCATGGCCCCAAACCCAAACTGTTTTGTGAAAGGGCCTATGAACATGCCGTACAGCATTTTCTTCGTCAGCTGGGAGATGAATTCGGCATGCGGACCGAAAAATCGGATACCATCCGGTCTGCTATCGAACAGTACATACAGATGGGTGTGGTCGGACGGTTGTTTCAGGATGCCAGTGATTTTGAAATTTCCGAGACCAATCCGTTTCGGGTGGAAATGACGATTCACAACTGCCGCTACCTGAAGAGCTGTCAGGCCCTGATCGATGAAGGATTTACGGCGAAAGATCTGACCTGTGCCAGGCTCGGCTGTTTTCGCGCTGCCGTTAAAAGCCTGGCCAATATGGATTGTGATTATCAGCTCCGCTCCTTCGATATCGAAGGTGACTGTCAGGGATATATCGAGAGACTATAGTCAATGCCCGAAATTCTGAAAAAAACCACGAAGGAACTGATCGAACTTGTCCGGAGAAGCGAGGATATCAGCGCCCGCCGGGAAGCCCTGATTGCCTTGAGTTATCAGAAAGACGCCTCGCTTTATGAACTGTTCATGGACCAGCTGGAGGATAAATCACGAAGCATCCGGCATGCAGCCGTGATTGTGCTGGGCCGGTACGGCAATCCGATGGCCATCGATGAGCTGATCAAACCCAAGATCCTCAATTCTCCGGAGATGAACATACGCTGGGCTGCCGTGGTCGCGCTGGGACGTCTGGGCAATTATCAGGTCATCGATTATCTGGTTAAAGCAGCCGGTGATCCCGAATGGGTGGTCCGGAACCAGGCGGTTACGGAACTCAAGGAAAAGATCAAGGAGATCACGGGGATCAACAAAAGCCAGACAAGCCGTATCCTGGTACGATTGCTGGCCATGGAAGATAATGAAATCGTGGAAATGGCCATCGAGGGACTGTTGAAACTCGGTCCGCTCAGTTACGGATTGCTGGTGGATGCCTTGAAAAGCCCGTCCCCGGAAATGCGGAAAAATGCGGCATCCGCATTGGGACAAATGCAGGCAGATCTTGCCGTTGCACCCATTATTCAGATGCTGCAGGATGCGGACTGGCAGGTCAGAAGAAGCGCCGTCGAGGCCCTGGGACATAGCAGGGACAGACGCGCAGTCGAACCCCTTGTGCAGTGCCTCAGTGATAATGTGGAGAAGGTGCAGCGCCAGGCGCGGCTTTCGCTCGTGGGACTCGGTGAGCTGAGCGTGGATCCGATTCTGAATGCGCTTTCCCATGAGAAAAGCAAGTTCATTCTTCGCGCCATGATTCTGACACTCGGGGATATTGCGGATACAAAATCAGTACCTGCTCTGGTCAAGCACCTGAGCAGCAGCTATTTTGTGGTTCGCAGGGCGGCGGTACAGGCCCTGATTCGTTTCGGACCTTCTGTCATATCCAATCTGCTCTCGCTTCTCAATTACAATGAATCGAGTATCAAAGCGCTGGTCGCCGATGCCGGCTGCAAGGATCAGCCGCATCTGCAAATCAGGGCCATACATGCACTGGGCGGTCTTGAAGATCACCGTGCAGTGAAGGTGCTGAAAAAACTGGCCCAGACCGGAGAGGATGATGTACAGGCTGCGGCGACAGAGGCCCTGGTCAGTATCGGATGCGCGGCCTGGAGCCGATGCAGTGCCTTGCAGGTATTACGCGTTCTTGGAGACCGTTCCCATCTGTCCTATATTCTGCATATGCTCGAGGACGATTCGGACAATGTCCGTCTTGAAGCGGTTCTGGCTTTGGCGCAGATAAACGGACCCGATGCAATCAGACCGCTTGTCGACCGCGTTGTGTCGGACAGGGATCCCAATATCCGTTTCGAGGCGATCAGGCAACTGCGTACCATCGGTGTGGGATATCCGGAGGTTCAGGAACTGGCGCTCAAGGCACTCGAAGATTCCAACCGGGATGTACGGAGCCAGGCTGCCTGGCTGCTCGGCAATTTTCAGGATGAGCGATCCATTCCGGCCCTGCTGACGGCCACATCCGATCCGCATTGGAGCGTACGGGAGAGCGCGGACATTTCACTGCATAATTTCGGTTTAAAAGCCATTCCCTACCTGATCAATGCACTGAACCACAAATCCTGGACGACACAATTCAGGGCCGCCCGGATGCTGGGCGAGCTGGGCGATGTCAGTGCCATCAAACCGCTGGAAAAACTGATCGGGAGAAAAAGGCTGAGACGGGAAGTCAAGCAAAGGGCTGAAGTGGCGCTTCTGAAGCTCAGAGAAAAATTGTCCGGAAAATAACATCCTGTGAACGCGGCGTGTGCCGTATCCATCGCCCGGACCGTTCGGGCCTGCGTTCAGACGAACCGGTAACACGGGAATTTGTATGATGTCCGATTTTGTGGATTCAACAGTGTTTATCTGGGTCATTCTGCCGCTCCTTATTTTTATCGCCAGAGTGGTGGATGTATCCATCGGTACCATACGGATTATCTTTCTCGGACGTGGAAGCCGTTACCTGGCTCCCGTACTGGGTTTTTTCGAAGTGTTTATCTGGCTTCTGGCCATCCGCCAGGTTCTGGCCAATCTCTCCAATATTTTCTGTTATATCGGTTATGCAGCCGGATTCGCCATGGGTAATTTTATCGGAATGATCATCGATGACAGGCTGGCCATGGGTAAGGTAGTGGTGCGTGTCATCACACAGGATGATGCCGGGCTGCTCATCGCCTCGCTGCGCAGAAAAGGATTCGGAGTTACCCATGTGCCTGCAGAGGGAAGCAGGGGACAGGTCAGTCTGATTTATACGGTCATTTTACGCAGCGATCTGGATTCCGCATTGCGCTGTGTCAAGAAATACAATCCCAATGCGTTTTATACTATCGAAAATATCCGGCTTTCAAACGAAGGGATTTTCCCCGAACACAGCAAGACGCTGATCAGCCGTCTCCTTCCAAGAAAACCCAAAATTTACCGCCGGTTCCTGCTGTATCCGAAACTCTGGATGCGGCGGAAGGGCAAATAAACCAACTCCCCATGAAATTCATCGAGCATGATGCGAAAGTGCTGATGGCGGATGCGGGGATCGCTGTTCCGGACGGTATTATCGTGGACCGGTCATTCCGGCCGGGCGCGCTGTCCGCTTTTCAGGATGGACCGGTCTGGCTCAAGGCGCAGGTGCTGCATCATCAGAGGTTAAAAAGGGGCCTTGTCAAACAGGAAGAGCACATCGGGGAGGCAGAACAGGAGATCCGGTCGTGGTTCAAACGGGAACCCGATCTTGAAAACATTCGTGTGGAATCCCATATCGTCTACGATTTGTCCCTTTACTGCTGCCTGCGGATGGATCGGACTCAAAAAGCCGTTGTGCTGCTTCTGGCCAGTCCGGGCGGACCGGATGTCGAATTATGCAGGGACGGAATTGTCCGTTTCGAAACCGGTTCCGGTATCGGCACGCTTCAGGATAAGTCGGCACAGGAACTGCACAGGATGGGGATTCCGGCAGAAGCGGTCCTGTCATGGAACCGGTTCCTTCAATCATATGGTCGTTTTTTCATGCAGCAGGATGCGATGATCTGTGAAATCAATCCTCTGGTGTTGTCAGCCGGCTCCGGATGGATCGCCCTTGATGCGAAACTGACCGTGGATGATGCTGCGAGGTTCAGGCATCCGGAATGGGAGCGCTTAAACTCTGCATTTATGCATGACAGACGGACCTCGGGGCATGCCGCGGCTTTCGCAGACGTCGATAAAAACGGGGATATCGCCTGTCTTGCAAACGGTGCCGGACTGGGAATGGCAACCATGGACCTGATTCACCGGCTGGGGGGCAAACCGGCCTGTTTTGTGGATCTCGGCGGCCTTTCGGATGAGGCTGAGATTGAAAAAAGTATCTGTTCTGTTTGCAGCCGGCCTCATCTGCGCGTTCTTCTGGTTCACGTATTGGGAGGTATCGTGCGTTGCGACCGCGTGGCACAGGGAGTGCGCAGTGCCCTGAAACATATACCAGCCCGTGTCACTGTGGTGATGCGTCTTTCAGGCAACCGGGCGGACGAGGGAAAAAGACTGCTGGAAGGCGCGGAACGCCGGCCGGTCATCGTACAGGACTTTGAAAATGCGGTACGGACTGCTGTGAGGCTTTCAGGAAAGGATACGCATGCACATTGACCGGCAAACCACGGTACTGGTGCAGGGTATTACGGGAAAACAGGGACGGTTTCATACGGCCCTGATGCGGGCCTGCGGCACGCAAATCCGGGCCGGTGTGACTCCGGGCAAAGGGGGGCTGACTGTCGAAGGTGTTCCTGTCTTCGATACAGTGAAAGAGGCCCTCCGTTATGCTCCTGTTCACGCGAGCATCGTCTTTGTTCCGGGACGGGCCACGCTGGCCGCCGTGACCGAAGCCATCGAGGCGGATATCGGACTGATTGTCTGTATTACCGAGAATGTGCCTGTCCACGACACACTTCGTATGATGGATATGGCGCGTGACAGGGGAGCGGTTCTGCTCGGTCCCAATTCACCCGGCCTGATCCGGCCCGGGCATTTCTACCTGGGTATCATGCCGGACCGTTGCTTCAGACCGGGACATGTGGGTATTGTCTCGAGAAGCGGCACGCTGATGTATGAAGCGGCCGTCCAGATGCAGAAATACAGCCTTGGACAATCCTGCTGCTTCGGACTCGGCGGCGATGTCATGACCGGATGGGGTTTTTCGGACGCGCTGTCCTGGTTTCATGCGGATGACAATACGGATGTGATACTCATGATCGGCGAAATCGGCGGCAGCGATGAGGAACAGGCGGCCCGCTGGTTTCTTGAGCACGGCCGCAAGCCCGTAGCAGCCTATATTGCGGGTCTGACTGCACCGGAAGAAACAATTATGGGACATGCAGGCGCCTTCGTATCGGAGGGGCAGGGCAGCGCAGCATCAAAAATCGAGACCCTGCGGCTGGCCGGCATCGCCGTTCTTGATCTTCCGACTGAAATGGGTTCCGGAATTTCGAAACTTTTTTGCGTTCCTTCCTGAATTTCATTATATTGGAAACAATGAAACAGATCCATGTCCGGGATATCTCCGGTGCCGTTAAAAACCTCTGTATCGAGGCGAACACATGTCTTGGGGAGGATGTGCTGAACCGTCTCCGTGAATGCAGGGATCGTGAATCATCCGCCATCGGCAGGCAGGTGCTCAGCCAGATCGTGAGAAATGCGGATATGGCCAGGGATGAAGCAATGCCCATGTGTCAGGATACGGGTGTTGCCGTGGTATTCGTGGAACTTGGACAGGAGGTGCACATCCAGGGCGGAAACCTGACCGATGCGATTCAGGAGGGTGTGTCCGAGGGATACAGGCAGGGTTATCTGCGCAAATCCATGGTCCGTGATCCGTTCGACCGTGTCAATACCGGGGACAATACACCGGCTGTCATTCATCTTGAAACGGTTCCGGGTGACCTGCTCAGGCTGACCGTGGCGCCCAAGGGCGGAGGCAGCGAAAACATGAGTACCGTGGTCATGCTGCCTCCATCGGCCGGACTCGATGGTGTCCGCGAATTTGTGTTGAACTGGGTGGAACGGGCCGGCGCAAATCCCTGCCCGCCCGTTATCGTGGGCGTGGGTATCGGCGGCAATTTCGAACATTGCGCCTATCTGGCGAAAAAATCACTCCTGCGGGATATCGGTGACCGTCATCCGGATCCGTTTTATGCGGCTCTGGAAATTCAATTGCTGGAAGCCGTCAATACACTCGGTATCGGTCCGCAGGGTTTCGGTGGTGATTGCACGGCCCTGGAAGTGTTCATTGAAACAGCGCCCTGTCACATCGCGAGTCTTCCAGTGGCCGTGAATCTGCAGTGCCATGCGGCAAGACACAGACAGGCTGTTCTTTAGGGGAATCGATTTATGAAAAAAGCCGTACAGCATATCATCACGCCTCCCCTGACGGAAGAGAGTTGTATGCGCCTGATGGCCGGTGACAGTGTGTTGATCCGCGGATCCATTTATACGGCCAGGGATGCGGCGCATCAGCGCATGGTTCAGTGCCTTGAGCGGGGCGAGCCGCTCCCTGTTTCCCTGGACGGGCAGATTATCTATTATGCGGGGCCCTCGCCGGCCAAACCGGGACACATCGTCGGATCGATAGGCCCGACTACGGCCGGCCGGATGGATGCCTATGCACCCGCGCTGATCGAAGCGGGACTGAAGGGCATGATCGGCAAGGGCAGCCGTTCCGGCACCGTGACCGATGCCATGCGAAAACACCATGCCGTCTATCTGGGGGCCATCGGCGGTGCGGCCGTGCTTCTGGCCAAATGTATTCTTGAGGTGCAAATCGAAGCGTATGAGGATCTGGGCCCCGAGGCTGTTCGCAGACTGGTGGTGCATGACTTTCCAGCCGTGGTGATCAATGACTGTCACGGAAACGACCTGTACCGGTCGGGCCGGAAAAATCATCTGAGGTCCATCCGGCATGCCTGAGGAACCGGTTTTATGCCGGAATTGCATCGTTCAGAGATTGAAACACACGGATGACCTGTGTTTTCGGGATTCCGTGACGATATTCCGGATGTCATCCACTCGTAATTCAACGGAAAAAGGATAATAACATGTCACGCAATCAGATACTGGAAACATTGCTCGAAAGCGCGGTTGTCGCCATTATCCGCATGCCGGATGCTGAAAAGCTGAAAAAAATCGCAGAGGCGATTTATGCCGGCGGTGTGTCCGGCATCGAAATCACCATGACAACCCCCAACGCGTTGAACGTTATAACGGAATTGTCCCGATCCATGGGTGATGTGATCCAGGTCGGCGTGGGCTCGGTAACGGACAGGGATACCGCCCGCCGGGCCGTGGATGCGGGCGCCCGGTACATCGTCAGTCCCGTTTTCAAGCAGGAGCTGATCGATACGGCCCATGAGCATGATGTGCCATGCATACCTGGGTGCTTTTCGCCGACCGAGATTCTGACCGCCTATGAAGGGGGCGCGGACATCATCAAGGTGTTCCCGGCCGATGTGCTGGGAATGGCGTTTATCAAAGGCGTCAAGGCACCGATGCCCCAGCTGCCCCTGATGCCCACGGGCGGGGTGACGCCCGAGAATGCGGGCGACTGGATACGCGCAGGCGCCTGTGCCGTGGGTGTCGGAAGTGCGCTTCTCGATAAAAGGGCCATTGCAGAGAATGATTTTGCAAAACTCACGGACAATGCAAAAATACTGAAGGCGAGTGTTGAGGCGGGGAAAAGCAAGAAAGAAGGTTAAAGATTAAAGATTAACCTGAATTATTCATAAACCTTGAAAAACAAAAAAATATTGATCT
>JAFGGN010000030.1 GCA_016930535.1 bacterium | reverse complement strand
TGGACCTGGTATCAAAAAATGGGAAATTTCCCATGTAAATCCTTGTTTTTTGGTTTAACTATTTTTTATCTTGGACAGCAGTGATCTTTTATCTTTAATCTTTGTTCTTTGTTCTTTCCAAGGCCTGTCTCAATATAAAAGAATGCAAAAAATTATGCAATCATGATCTGCTGCTGATGATAAAAACTGATAATTTCCGGGAACTTCGTCTGTTCTGCAGCATATTATTATGATGGTCCAAACAGAGGGAGCCCATGAAAAAAAACAAACAGATCACCAGACGTTCCTTTATCGAATCCAGTGCAAAAGGCACACTGGGTTTCATTTTATACGCTTCCCACCGGGATAAGCTGTCGGGAGCCGCTCTTGCAGGCAACGGGCACTCATCCGTCGTCGTGGTCAGGGATGAAAGCGCCCTGCTTCCCGGGAACCGGAAAATCAATACGGAATCCGTTCAGTATATGATGGACGCGGGCGTTCGTGCACTCACGGGCATCAATGATCTCGGCGATGCATGGAAGAGCTTCTTTCCTGGGATCACGGCCGAAAGCAAAATCGGGATCAAGGTCAACACCATCAATCCTTATCTTTCCAGCCATCCCGAAGTGGCGTCGGCCATCGCATCCGGGCTGACGCAGATGTTTATCGGGGATGTGCCGTTCCCGGCAAACAACATCATCATCTGGGACCGGATCGAACGCGAGCTCAGAAATGCGGGTTATGCCACAAACATGGGCGGAGAAAGCGTGCAATGTTACGGCACGGACAGTTTCGGAGTCGGGTATTCGGAACAAACCTATGACATCGCCGGCAGAAAGCAGAGACTGAGCAATATTGTGGTCGACCGCATCGATTATCTGATCAATCTGTCCGTTCTGAAAAACCATGGAAGCGCGGGCGTGACCCTGAGTCTGAAAAACCATTACGGCACCTGTCATGATCCGAATGCCATTCACGGTAATTACGGCAGTTACGGCGTTCCCTACCTGCCTGCGCTGGTCTCCCAGCCACCGATACTGAACAAACAGGTACTGTGCATCTGCGACGCGCTGTACGGTATCGTTTCCGGCGGACCGGGCGGATACGCCCAGGTGGTTCCGAAATCCTTTATTTTAAGCCGGGATCCGGTAGCCCATGACACGGTCGGCGCAAGGATGCTTCAGGACAATGGATGCAACACGCTCGGCATAGCCGGTTACATCTCCACGGCCGCGTCCTCACCCTATAATCTTGGCACCAACGATATTTCCATGATCGATCAAAAAAACCTGCAAAACCCCTCGGTCACGCCCTATGAAAATCCGCCGGCAGGCAAATCGGCTGTCATTTCCGTGACCGACTCACGGGCGGCCCAGCCCGGCGATCTGGATCCGGCTGCCTATGACGCGTTGATCCGGTCGATGGTGGACACCGGTATCTGCGGTCTGACAAAAATAACGGATATAGGAGAAGCCTGGAAAAGCCTGTTCCCCGGCCTTCATGCAGGAAGTAAAATCGGTATTAAAGTCAATGCATCCGCAGGATCCCTGCCCTTCCATCTGAAAACCACAGCCGCCGTCATCCAGGGATTGACACAGATGCAGGTGGACGGGTTTTCTTTTCCCGATAGGAATATCGTAATCTGGGACCGGCACACAACGGATCTGGAAGCTGCCGGGTATATTATCAACCAGGACGGCACGGGTGTCCGGATTATCGGCGACGACAGCCCCGGGATCGACTACGCTGAACCAGTTTATACTGTGGCAGACGGTTTGCAGAGACTGAGCGGTATTCTGATGGAGGATGCGGATTTCACGATCAATCTATTTCCGCTGAACGCCCATGACAGTCTTGGGGTCGCACTTGGACTTTACAGTCTTTCTCGTGCTGCGGAGAATCCGGAATCGCTTGAAGCGAATTCGGGAAATCCGGGCATACCGGCACTGAATCATCTCGCCCCGGTCCGTCACCGTCATGTGCTCAGCATCTGTGATGCGGTTTTCGGAACCTTAAAGGATGCCTCCGGAACGGAATTGATGATCATGCCAGGCCGGCTGCTTTTCGGTACGGATCCCGTGGCCGTTGATACGGCAGCCGCGGATCTGCTCATTGAAAACGGCTGCCAGACAGCGAAGCTGGCTTCCTATCTTGAAACGGCTTCCCACATACCGTACAGTCTGGGTATGAACGATCCGGACTGGATCGACCTGGCTCATATTGAAAATCCATATGTTCCTCCGGAGCCTCCGCCGGAGCCGCCGCCGGAACCTCCGCCTGAACCTCCGCCCGAGCCCCCTCCGGAGACAGGCATATCAGGCAACGGGCGGATACCGGGCCGGCCCGACCGTTATCAGCTTTTCCCTGGCAGCCCCAATCCGTTCAATGCACGGACACAGCTTAAATTTTACCTTCCCGAGCGGTCGCATATCAGGCTGGATATACTGGACATTCGCGGAAGACAGGTAGCCCGGCTGCTCGATCAATGGCTTCCGGACGGTCTTCATGATGTCATCTGGGACGGGCGGTCCTCCGGCGGACATCCCCTGCCCAGCGGTATATATACGGCACGGCTTTCCGGAAGCGGCATACTTAGGAGTATCAAACTCCAGATGCTGCGCTGATACCGGTCTTAAACAGGCGAATGCCGGTGTTGGACCGGAATTTTACAGCAATCATATTTGTAACCTGGCGAATGCCCGCCCTGTATGATGAACTACAGGGAACGGTGATATACTTCAACAGATCAGTTGGCTCTTGGAATACCGGATTATATTGATTAACTTAACAGTTGAGACAAAATAAAAGAGTGCCTTCCTGATAGATTCATCATCCACTTGCCGTACCCTTTTATTGAACCGTAATCATCAATTGGATTATTTTTAAGGATTGTATGAAAAACTTCAATGATTTGAACCTGTCCGATAATGTGCTTCAGGCGCTCCATAAAAAGGGATTCGAGGCCCCCTCCCCTGTGCAGGAGCTGGTTATCCCACTTCTCATGAACACGGATCATGACATCATCGGGCAGGCGCAAACCGGGACCGGCAAAACAGCCGCATTCGGTATTCCATTAATCGAGCAGTTGTCCGAAACGTCCCGGTATGTATCCGCGCTGGTGATGACACCCACACGCGAACTGGCTATTCAGGTCGCAGAGGAGATCCATTCCCTGAAAGGATGGAAAAAACTGCGCGTATTGCCCGTATACGGCGGCCAGTCCATTGTCCAGCAGCAGAATCACCTGAAAAAGGGAATCCATATCGTGGTCGGTACACCGGGCCGTCTGCTGGATCTGATCCGGCGGAAGTCACTGAACCTGGACAGAATCACGCATTGCATACTGGACGAAGCCGATGAAATGCTGAACATGGGTTTTCTCGAAGATGTGGAAACCATTCTCCGTGAAATGCCTGAAAACAGGCGTATGCTGCTGTTTTCTGCAACCATGCCTCAGGATATCCGGCGTATTGCAGATACGTTCATGAAGGACAGTCAAACCATACGTGTCCGGGGCTGTGAAACCACCGTGGCCCAGACTGACCAGATCTATTTCGAAGTATCCAATGCGGATAAATTTGAGGCCATGTGCCGTATCATCGATATCGAACCGGAATTTTACGGACTCATTTTCTGCCGGACCAAAGTGGATGTGGATACCATTACCGGACGGATGGTGGACCGGGGTTATGACGTGGACGGACTGCACGGGGATTTATCACAAATGCAGCGTGAAAAAATAATGGATAAATTTAAAAGACGGCATATCAATATCCTTGTGGCCACCGATGTGGCAGCGCGGGGACTGGATGTTCAGGATCTGACCCATGTGATCAATTATGCGATTCCCAATGACCCGGAAGCCTATATTCACCGCATCGGCCGAACCGGTCGCGCCGGCAAGGAGGGCACGGCCGTCACGTTCGTTACTCCGGCCGAATCTCAAAAACTGAAATTCATACAGAGAAAAGTAAAAACGAAAATCCGGGAGGACAAACTGCCCAAAATCCGGGAGGTAATTCGCGCCAAAAAACTGAGAATATTAAAAGAAGTGGAAGAACTCATCGCCTCCGGATCTTTTGATGCATATACGGGTATGGCACAAAAACTCCTGGAATCGTACAGCCCGGAACAGGCACTGGCCGCACTCTTCATGCATGCGTATCAGCATGAGCTGGATCGAAGCCAGTATTCAGAAATCCGGGGAGGTCAGGAAAAAATCGACGGACAGACGAGACTTTTCATCGCCCGGGGCAGAAAAGACGGGATGACACCGAAAAAACTGATCAATTTCATTATGAAAAATGTTTCCGTCAATCCGGCCGAAATTCAGGACATCTCAATTCAGGAGGATTTCTCGTTTATGACCGCCCCGTTCAAGGTTGCTGAAAAGATACTCAGGGCATTCCGCGGTGGCAGGGGCAAGCGTCCGATGGTGACAAAGGCGAAAGGCAAAAAGTAATGATCCGTCGCCCAGGACGACGTTGAGTCATCAGGCCGTAGCATGAATCGGGGAAATGAGAAACGGAGAGACGGAGAAAAAGAATAAAGAAACAAGATTAAAGAATAAAGACCAAAGAGAAAAGAAAACCGCAGAGACGCAGAGGACGTAAAGATTTTGTAGAAGAGTAGAAGGGTGAAAGCGACAAAGATGA
>JAFGGN010000029.1 GCA_016930535.1 bacterium | reverse complement strand
GGAATCCGGCGCCCAACCCGCGCCCGAACGGACCTCCGAATCCCCGTCCAAGTCCCCGTCCGAATCCCCGGTTCATAAAACCGGGTACCTGATAACCGCTGCAAAAACCAGCAGCACGGCCGGTCATGGGTCCCATCCCCGCAGGACCTGTTCTGTCACCTCTTGGCATAATGATGTCCTCCATTTGTGTTAATGATAATCATTTTCATTTATAGGTATATTTTTTTATTCAGGCGATATGCATTTCCTGCAATACCCGTAAAAATGTACGGTGTGATGAACAATTTTGAATTGATGCTGCGTGGAAAGCGCATCTTCGGTTTTTTTCATGAGTTCGAGCTCTTCTTTCATAAAATCCGTGTAATCGACAATGGATTTGCATTTCATGCAGATCAGATGATGGTGATGCTCTTTTTCCGGGGGATTGTCCGTCAGCTCATATCTGGCCTTGCCGTCGCCGAAATCGAACCTCTGAACCGCTCCGATCTGAACGAAAAGATCCAGTGTCCTGTAAACCGTGGTCAGCCCGATGGATGGATTGACATTCAGGGCCTGAATGTATATGTCCTCCGCACTCGGATGTTTGTCCGTTTCCTTGAGTATTTTCATGATCAGTTCGCGCGGATGGGTTCTTCTGAATCCCCCGCACTGCATTCTGTTTTGCCATCGATGCGCTTTCACGGTAAAGCGGCTCCTGAAAATTAGTTCAGCATGTGAAAATCACTTATTGAAAATGATTTTCATTATCAATATAGCAACTGGATTTCAAGAAATCAAGTAAAACCATCATTTTTTACTTTTTTCTCTAATCTTTTTCTTTGTTCTTTGTTCTTTAATCTTAATTCTTATTTTGTTCTTCCTTTCCCCGAATCCGTAATCTCGATCAGAGATTCCGGAAACGGCATGAAGAATTCCTGATCCAGCAGGTATCGTGTATTGAAACGGATCGCATAGGACCTGAGCAGCCGCAGGACCGCGCTGAGCGGAATACGCTCGTCCCTGTATTCCTCGACCGTGTTGAGAAAAAAACGTGTTTCGGCCTGTTCCAGTGATTTCGAGACGCCACCGAATGCATGGAGCAGGGTGTTGATCAGTGTCCCGGTTTTCGGCTGCTTTTTCAGTACCTGTTTCATCTCCTTTTCGTACATGCGGATGACCATGTCCGTATCATGTGTTTCGTGATTCGCTGCAATCCGGCCGCACCGCCTGTAGGCTGCCTCGTGACCGGCCAGGAATAACAGCTTGTGCCGGGCATGAAATTCGGTCAAAGCGTGCATTGTTCCAATGGATTTAACGTTCTGAAAACGTGCCAGCGTAAATACGGAAGCAAGAAAATGCTCACGGATGGCGAAATTATTGAGCCTCCCCTCGTCTTCAACCGGCAGGTCCGGTAACCTGGAGAGAACGGCCGCTCCGAAAAATCCGCTTCCCTTCCCGGACGGCATGGCCTGCCCGGATCCCCTGTATATTTTCACATCGTGAATGCCGCATGACGGGGAACGGCTCTTCAGTATAAAACCGTGAACATGATCCAATCGGGCGATAAACCGTTCGCAGTAATTGTTCATCTCGTCCGATAAATCCCTGCCTGTGGCCTGCTGAATCAGTTTCCGTTTATGGCCGTCAATCACGATACGGATAGGATCCCTGGGCACGCCCAGTCCGATTTCCACTTCAGGACAAACCGTTTTAAAATCGACAACATGGCTCATTTTTTCTATAAACGGTGCCGAAACGGTTTGTCCGTCGTACCGGCAAGCATCGAATCCCAGACAGCGGCTCACCACGATAACGGGCTTCGGCGTCAGTCCCTCTTTCAATGCCTGTTTTCCTGAACTCATGCCTTCTCCGGACGGCGGTTCGCCGTTGTTCCCTGCCTGTTACCCGTGACGGACCGTATATACTGATCCACGTCGAATTTGGAACGGGCACCCCGTTCACTCATATACCTGATCTTTCCGAATACGGGCCGGGAAAACCATGCCCTGTCATGCACGCCTCCGATGGACCATGCAATTCCCGTATATCCGTTCGGATCCCGGCCGTCGAGTGAATACCGGTCATTGAGCATAATCGCCGTTTCAATGGCGGCTTCGGGTGAAGGGCTCCACTCCAGAATTTTCTTGGCCCAGTACATGCGCAGATAACCGTGCAATTTACCATCCTGGACCAGGTCCTGCTGACAGGCGTTCCAGAGTGCATCATGTGTTTCCGCATTTTCAAATTGTCCGGGCGTGACCACCTCACGCGGATCCGGCCGGTGTTCGTTCAGTGTTTTCTTGCCCCATTCCGGGAATCCGTTCCAGTTGTCGTAGTCCGGATTGTTCAGGCAGAAATTGTCGGACAGTTCACGGCGTACGATCAGTTCTTCCAAAAACGCTTCTTTGGCTGAAGGATCCGTTTCGGCACGCGACACTGCCAGGGCGACGGCCTGGGCCGATATCTGTCCGAAATGAAGATACGGAGACAGTCCGGAGATGCAGTCCCTGTTCGGATCGTTGCGCCAGGCCGCATAGTATGGCAGTTTTTCACGGATGAACCGTTCAAGAACGCGTTTCGCTTCAGCCTCACCGGATGCATAATCGGTTGCATGGGGTCCAGTATCGTTCACATTTTGAACGGAGCCGGCATCGATGGGCAGGAATTCAGGAAAATGACTCATGCTGCCATGAAAAGGATGCGGCTTCACTTCAACGAACGGATCCATAAATTCATCCAGCATCCTCTGGATTTTGGGCCGGAACGTATAGGCGGCATATTCCTGTTTGGGCGAGGCCATCCAGCAGGGAACGATATTATGGGCATCGACCTCATGCACAGGCGCGGCGATCCGTTCGATCACGTCCGTTTTCCACTGACGCTTGATCCTGAGCGGATCGAAATCGGCCACGATCAGTCCCGCACCGGTATCTTTGACGAGATTCGGTATATGGTCTTTCGGAAATCCATAAAACATGAAAAACGGAATGTGCAGTTCTTTCAGTCCTGCTGCAACCTGTTTCAGGCTTTCGAGCATAAACCGGTACTGGCGCATGACGGCGCCCTGAAAACCGGGCACAAGGCAGAATATCACGATCAGGGGCTGCTGCAAGGCGATGGCCCTTTCCTGCGCATACAGAAGGGCCCAGTTGTCATGAATCCGCTGATCCCGGCTCATCCAGTAAATCACCGGGCCTGTCCGGAGTCCGGCATTGTTGAGCCTTCGAATGCGGCCGGCATTGATCCTCGAGATTGTGTTTTCCTTCTTCATGCCCGTCCTGAAAGCCGTGTATCCATAATTCCGCAGTTCTGCGAACCGGTTCTGTATTGCATGCTCCATGCGGCAGAAATCCGGTACACGGACAAATTAATCAATGACGGGTCAGTATTCAAGAAGAAAAACTTCTGAAGATAATGATGTCTCCGGTCAGACTTTTTTCAGGAGCACGGACCGGCTGAACAGCAGTCCCGGACCTTTTTCGGGCTTCAGTCCGGCTTCTCCCGCTGCGTCGATTGTGAGTCCGAATTCTTTTCTCGTGACATGAAACGAGGGTTCTATGACGAGTGCCCTGCATCCTTTTTTCAAAATCACCGAAAGCTCCCGGAAAAAGGACGATTGATCGGGCAATTCATGAATCACATAAAAGGCCAGGGCAAAATCCACCTGATCCTTCAGGCCGATTTGTCCGGATTTACACTGGTGAAGCCTGATCCGTTTTTCAAGGGATGTGCCCTGTATTTTCCGGTTCACTTTTCCGAGCATGCCCTCCTGCAGGTCCGCTGCGATCACGATGCCATCCGGTCCTGCCATCGCGGCCATGGGAACCGTAAAATAACCGGGACCGCACCCGAAGTCCAGAACCGTCATGCCTTCTTCAATATACGGCCTGAGTATTTTCCATGGATTCTGCAGCCATTTTCTGTACCATGCCTCGAGACCGCCGGCCTCTTCAACCGGGCAGACCCGTTTTTTCCTGTCGGTCATCCTGTGTCCATATTTTGTATTTTTTTGCTTTACGGAGAATTTGAACTGAAGTTTCACCTTTGACATATATATCTGACTGCCCGGTCACTCATCTTTATCCATCCATGGATACACGAACCGGTACTGCCCGGAACCTATTTCGAGCCGGACATCGCCGTTCGATTCCCTGCAATCCAGTATCCCCTCCGCACTTTGGACGGGCCGGCCGTTTTCCTTCACACCGGACAGACGGGCATCCGGAAGCAGTATTGTGGCCGTGGTGTTCGGCGGCACCTGCACCCGAACTTCCATCCTGTTCCGGTCCAGGCGCCATTCGGACCGGACAAGACCGTGAACCGATTCCAGCAATGCGGCCGCCGAGGTCAGACCGCCGCCCGTGTGCGGCGCGATAATCGTATGTTTATAACCCGGTTGTTCCGGATCCGGATTGATGCCGGCAATGAACCGGACCATCCAGTCTTCAATGGCCCCGTAGGCGTAATGATTCAATGAATTCATGCCTGAATCCTGAAACGTGGAATCCGGCTTGATGCCGTCCCAGCGCTCCCATATGGTCGTCGCGCCCATGGTGACAGGATAGAGCCAGGAGGGATACTCCTTCCTGTTCAGCAGCATGAATGCCTCATCCGAATATCCGTTCGAACTCAGTACGTGACAGATGAGGGGCGTACCCAGAAAGCCCGTGGTGATATGCCCGAACCGCCGGACGTCCTCAGCAAGCCTCGCTGCCGCCGATTTGCGCAGGGATTCGGGTACCAGGCCGAAAGCAAGTGCCAGCGTGTAGGCCGTCTGTGTGTTGGAGGCCAGCCTTCCGGTGGATGTAATGTATTCTTCGGCAAAGGCATGCTGAATTTTCGCAACCAGGTCCGCGTATTCCCGGGCATCTTCTACATACCCCAGTACCCGGGCCGTTTTGCTCAGAATATCAGCCGTATGTGCGAAAAATGCGGAAGAGATCAGGTCCTTGTCCGTGGTCGCTCCCGGGTAATCCGACCGCGTGGTGTTGAACGCGAGCCAGTCCCCGAATGTAAAATCCTGTGTCCAGAGAAATGAATCGCCCGCGCGTCTCCGCTGATATTCGACCCAGGCTTTCATGCTGTCATACTGCTCCCGCAGAATGCGGACATCCCCGTAAATTTCATACAGTGTCCAGGGAATAATGACCGCGACATCGGCCCATCCCGCTGCACCGGAGGCGCCTTCGGGCTGCCCGTGTGAAAGCACGTTGGGCACCACATAGGGTACCGACCCGCTCGACTGCTGATCCGCGGCCACATCCTTCAGCCATTTGGTGAAAAATCCGGCCGCGTTAAAGTTGAAGCATGCGGTCGGGCAGAAAACCTGCGCGTCGCCTGTCCAGCCCATGCGCTCGTCCCGCTGGGGACAATCCGTGGGCACATCCAGAAAATTGCCGCGCTGGCCCCACTGAATGTTGCGGACCAGCCGGTTGAGCATGTCGTCGGAACATGAAAATTGGCCCGTAGGCTCCATGTCCGAATGGATCACGATTCCCGTGATGTTATCCTCGTCCGGTTTGTCCGGCAATCCCTCCACAGCCACATACCGGAATCCCTGAAAAGTGAAGTGGGGCTCGAACACCTCCTCGCCGGTGCCCTTCAGCGTGTACCGGACTGTCTGCTGCGCTGAACGCAGGTTGTCCGTGTACAGGCTGCCGTACCTGTCCAGCACCTCCGCATGTCTCAATGTTACCGTGGTCCCCCGGGGACCGGAGACGCGCAGCCGGACCCATCCCGTCATGTTCTGCCCCATGTCGAAAATCGGTATACCTGATTTGTCTTCATTCTTTGCATAGAGGATTTGAACGGGACGCAGCTCTTCGGTTTTCCGGACCGGCGGTCCCTGCGGGGCACAGAGTATGTCATGGCGATGATCCAGGATCACTGATTTTTTCCAGCCGCTGTCGTCGAACCCGGCATCCGCCCACCCTGCCTGTTCGAGCCTCGCATCATAGGCTTCACCGTCGTATATGTCGGAGTACCGGATGGGGCCCGTGTCCGATTTCCAGGATTCGTCCGTCATAACCTTTTCCGTATGTCCGTCCCCGTAATCGATGTGCATCTGGGCCAGAAGCGCCAGTTTGCCGCCGTATATATTGCGTGCATGCTCCCACCCCATACGTCCGCGGTACCAGCCGTCTCCCAGTATCACACCGATTGCATTGGCTCCTTCATGGAGAAGATCCGTGATATCATAGGTCTGGAACTGAATCCGGTTGTCATAACTCGTCCAGCCCGGCGTGAAAACCTGATCGCCCACGCGTTTTCCGTTGATCCGGGCCTCGACCAATCCCAGGGCCGTGATATAGAGACGCGCGCTCCTGATCCCTGTGCCTGTTTTGAATTCCTTTCTGAGCATGGGCGACGGATTCGATTGATCCGGATCTTCCTTCAGATCCGGCCGGATCCATTCGGCTGTCCAGTCCTTTTCGGACAGCAGGCCTGTTTCCCAGAATGCTGTTTCGCTCCACGGCCAGGGTGTTGTATCCTGATCCCAGATCCGGACGCGCCAGAAAATCCGTGTTCCGGATCCGGGCACCGGGCCTCCGTAAACCACATGCACGGACCGGTCATTCAGCACCTGGCCGCTGTCCCATAGGAGATTTTCAGAAGCCTCGAGATCCTTCACGGACGCCGCGGCCTGAATCTGATATGCGGATTGCCTGACTTGCCGCGCATCGGTCGAAAGCTGCCAGCTCAGTCTCGGTTTCAGGATGCCGATACCGACCGGATCAATCTGATACTCGCATCTGAGACGGACGATCTTACCGGGACTTCCAGACAGAACGAGGCCGGGAATACAGCATATCACAAGAACGAAACGATGAAATCGTTTGCTCATCTCAATATCCTTTCCGTTTATCGTATGTGTGATGCGGACCGCTTCACATGAACCTGATGGAGCATCAGGATTCCGGCAAGCGCCTGCCGGCCTTTGCCCCGCACAGGGCCCCCGTAACAGACAGGATCCATCCGGTACCTATAAATATCCACAGCGGCGTGATCCAGAAATTGGGTTCGACGACTGCTGAAACAATGCCCGCCATATTGCAGATCACGGGCACATACCAGACACTTTTCGGGTATTTTCTGCAGATCAGGTAACAGATGACGCCGAGAAAAACATCATGCACGATATAGGCGATTTCTTCGGCCAGATCCCGGTCTTTCATGACGGAGCCCAGCACATTGGCCGTGAGCATCAACAGCACCAGTGCGGCAAGCAATGCGATCAATGAAAGCGCCCAGGCCGGGAGGATCGTTTTTTTCCGATTCACGGGACCTCCTCCATGTCAAGTGCAGGATTGACCGGACCGGTCGTCATCGGATAATGACGGGTGGCTTTTTCAGCTTTCCGGTCCGATATTCATTTTAACGGCCTGTTCGAGTACCCATTTTACGGCATCGGCCTCATCTTTTGCAAAATACTGGTCCTTGCTGATGGCATTGGCGATGATTTTCTGGATTCCGGTCAGGCCGATGAGGGCCGAAGCGATTTTGCCGAGCTTCGATTCGATGGTGTCGATGGATGCCCTCGAGGCATGCTTGATTTCCTGTGTCGTATGTGTGTTGGTGATGTCGAAAATATAAAGCCGGATCCTGTTTTCGATGGCCTTTTCATTCAGTGCAGGGAATATGTTCACGATTTCGTCCGGCGCCAGATTCGACAAATCGACGAACATGATTTTCACGCCGTTTTCAGTCCTGATTTTCAGGCGGTTATCCATGATTTGCACTCCTTTTTTTCTGCCGGATCTGCCGGGCATCACGGGATTCGTCACCCGGCACGGCCGGATTATCCTGCAGACTCCTGAATGTCAAACCTGTATTTCTGCGTCCACCGGCTCTGACCGAGGCTGATTGTATATTGCCTGCCGGTTTCAATATGAACCGGAAACTCGCGAGAATAACGAGTGTACTCGACACCAACCTTATGGTCGCCCGGATCGATTTTGGCCTGAAAACTGAAATCCTTCGTATAGGGGCCGCTTTTCAGAAGCGCACCATCCAGTGAAATCTGGACGCCGCTGTCATACGCCACCCACAGGCCCTTCCAGTTGATCGTTACATTCGCTCCGTGTACGGGTGTTTCGTTATCAGGCGCGGTTTCCGGCTCGTCCGGAAGTTCGGATGCGGCTTCCACCAATTTCCTGTAATTTAAACAGAAATAAAGACAATAAGCGGCGATTACAAGGTTAAACACGCCGTATATACCCATTAAAAAATTGTCCTCTGCGTATGAAAAATCAACGAAAGCAAGCAGGATGAAAAAGAATCCGGCAGTCATCCCGCTCTGGAAGGAGGGCCGTTTCCAGAGCCACATACCGATCAGAATACAGAGTACAAGAATAAATATCATACCCCCCGTCAAATCCTCATCCGCCTGGAGTATGGAAACGACACTCAACAGCGCCAGCATAATGATGGACATGCTCACATTTCTGAATAGTTTTTTTGCTTTTTCCAGATGAACGTTGCCCATTGTATCCTCCTTCTATTTGGATATCCGCTAAATGACTATTCCCTGTTAAAACGATTTCTGTTGATTCATTCGATGCGGTTTTCCTGATAATTTTTTAATCGACTTTTAAATTGGTCGCATTTTAACAATCCAACCGGCAATACCCGCTTTATCAAGCTTTGTATGAATACCAATTCACCAGCAGTCAGCGGATCAGGATCATTTTCCGTGTCTGTATCCCACGATCCAGCGTCATCCTGACCAAGTACACGCCGCTCGCGGCCATGTTTCCTGAATCGTCTGTACCGTTCCATCGTACCGTATGTTTACCCGCCTGTTTCATCTGACCGTTCGACAACGTCTTCACACGCCGCCCGAGCACATCGTACACCATCAGATCAACGGCCCCGGGACAATGCAGATCGAAGGCGATAAGGGTTTCGGGATTGAATGGATTCGGATATGCGGGATACAGGGTGAAATAGCCGGGTCGGGCCGGATCCGGGGAAACCGGATAATCCGTGGACGGTGATGTATTGTCCACAACGAAGATCAGGGGCATTTCAGCGGCCTCCTCCGCAGCCATGAATTCCGCACCCTCACTGCCCGAGGTATGCCCGACTGAATACGTGAGGGAGTGAATGCCGTCCGGGAAATCGAGCGCATTCATCTGTGTTTCCCAGTAAACAGGATCGTAATACCTGGACCAGTCGGACTGTAAACTGGTTTCCAGTTCGAATGCTGCCCAGTCCGAAGCACGCACATCATCCGATTCGACAACAAGGGGTACCCCGTTAAGCCGTAAATTGATGGTTGAGCCGTCTTCCGGTATCTGATGACCGCTCAACGTCCATGCCCAACCGGCGATTTTTAAAGAATTCCCGGTGACTGTTTCGCCCCACCTTGGTGAACTGATATATCCGAAGGGTTTAACGGCATTTTCATTGTCACAGACGATGGTTTTGGTGCCCAGCGTCACCTGTTTGCCTGAAATGTTCGTGGCCATCGCCTCCAGCGTGTAAGTGCCCTGGCCCCCGCCCGGCAATATATTGGTCAGCAGTATGTATCCCCATCCGGCTTTTTCGGCCATGGGGGCGCTGTATTTCATGGAAGCGATATCCGGACGCGCGCCCTCGACAAAAACCGCATCACCGATATATACCCGTGATCCTCCCTCGGGTTGTACATATATCCCGACGGACTCGACAGCGAGATCGTCCAGCACCCAACCCGTCACCGGAATCGAACCGGACACGGTGCTGCCCTCCTGCGGCGTGTCAAAGCTACCGAAGGGCCCATAATGACCGGCGGACATATCCGCCTTCCAAAGAGTGACATCCAGCGGAACCTGTGTAATATCCAGAAAATAAACGGGAAAAGAAGCTGAATGAAAACCGTCTTCCAGGCCTTCGGGATTGACCGATATCTTGAAAAAACCGGCATTCTCTGATTGAACCGATTCTACTGTCCACCACAGCCAGTCTTCCTCCCTGGCATTCAGGCTCATGGATCCCCCGCCGGTATTACTGATTCTGATCCACTGACCCGGCGTTTTGTTTCCCTCAAGATCCGCACCGAAGTTCACCCGGGACCGTTGTGCGACCGGCCGGGGCATATCCTGATTGCATATGGTAAAGTACCGGCTTCCGATGCCGTCCGCATGGCCGCCGTCATCCCTGGCGACCCACTGAATGGAATGCAGGCCGTTGTCATACAACGTCGTGTTCAAATCGAACCAGCCGCCCGCACCGTTTGAATTTGCATAACCCGGATACAGGGAGGCGATGTCCTGCCTGTAGACATTGTACGTCACCTTGCCCACATTGACTCCGTCGACAAATACGTCTATCGTGGATCCGTCCTCGGGAATTCTGCCCGGCTGCGGCGTCAGCGCCCATCCGGAAATACGGTAGGCCGCGCCATGGGCCGTGCCGCCGGGTGCGGGCGTATCGATGGCACCGAATGGTTTCACGGCATTTGCATTGTCACAGATAATGTTCTTTGTGCCCAGATCCGTAGAATGGCCGTCCAGATCGCGTACGACGACTGTAAAAGTATACATCCCATTGCCTCCATTCGGAAGCTGATGGGTCGGAACCGAATATGACCAGCCTGACTTGTCATTCATCGGATAGCCCGGATAATTGCTCTCTATGTCGGGTCTGGCGCCCCTGACCAGAACCGCCTGTCCAACAGCAATCTGATTACCGTTTGAAATCCTGTAGATGATCACGGATTTGATACCGATATCGTCCAGGACCCAGCCTGTGAACGGTACGGAACCGGATACGGTTGAACCGTCGAGGGGTGTGTCAAAGGAGCCGAATGGCGCCTCGGGAGACGCAAGCACATTGAGAAATCCGCTGATATGCGCCTGGTCCGATGGATTATCCGTATTCGTCACGACGATGTCCGAGTAATAGGATTGCGCTGCCAGCACGCCCGGGTCCACGGAAACGGTCACCGTGCAGGATCCGGACCCGGATTTTGGCATAACGATGAGCCAGGACTGCTCTGTGTTGATCGACCAGTTCAATGTTCCGCTTCCTGTATTGTCTATAAAAAAGGTCTGAGTTCCTGTCTGGCCGCCCGATCCTGATGCAAAAATGAGCGATCCCCGGTCGACATGCAGCTGGGACTGAGCGAACAACATGGTTTGAATCAGGGAAATAACAATAATCAGACTGCTCCGCCGGACCGGTATCATTCGTCCGTTCATGACTGTTCTCCTTCTTTGAAATACTGCCTCTTTAAATGCCGGAAGCATGGTCATCCGGCCGCTTGTCGAGAGCATATCCGTTAATTATAAATAGGCTGCACTGAAAATGAATGGAATAAGACGACTGCCGGTATTCAAATGGTCATTGACTTGAAGGCATTATAAAAAATATTTGAATGAAAAGCAATTTGAAAAACGAACGGTCATTCCCGTGTGACTAATCGAACCATTGCATCAGATCCTCTGGTGTGCTGATCACTTCCGACGCGCCATTGTTTCTTAGTTCCGTTTCGGAACGGAATCCCCACAGGGCGCCCACCGGGAACATGCCTGCATTCACCGCGGTCTGCATGTCCACATTGCTGTCTCCCAGATAGAGGATATTTTCTGCGGGAATACTCAAGCGCCCGCCTATTTCTGCAGGACCGGCCGGATCGGGTTTCAGCGGTACGCCTTCCCTCTGGCCCAGGATGACGGCAAAGTGCCATTGCGGCATGAATTCCCGGATACAGAGTTCTGCAAAATCCTGGGGCTTGTTGGTCAGAACACACATCGGGATACGTTGTCGGGTCAGCGCGTCCAGCAGTTCCGGAACACCCTCGTAAAGCCTCGTTTTCATTTTCCACCCGCGGCCGTATGCATCGCGAAAAAGAGCCAGGCATTCACGGATGAAGGCGTCGTTCCGTTGTTCCTCGGGAAGTGCCCGAAAAACGAGTTTGGCTGCCCCGTTCCCGACAAAATACCGGTATGCATCCACCGGGTGCTCGGGCAGTCCCTTGTCCCGCAGTACGGCATTCATGGAATCCGCCAGATCGTCCAGCGTGTCCAGCAGTGTTCCGTCCAGGTCGAAGATGACGGCCTTGAATTTCAATACGCAACTCCGGTCAGGTATCAGGTCCGCTTCTGTAATCAAAGATTCGCTTTAAAAAATATACGACAAAAACAGCATAAAGGCAATGGGGCCGGTGCTGCCCGTGACCATGGGTTTTCCGGTTAACCGGTCCGTTTCCGCATGGAATTTAAATACTTGACCAGCAGAACAATACCGATCACGGAAATGATGCTGAATATCACTGCAGGCGAAATATCCTCGTTCAGTCCCTCGTTTTTCATCATCACGACCATGCCGATCAGCGCAACGGCCATCAGAACCAGAAAAACGAGAAAAACAGGGGCCAGGATGAATCCGAGTCTGTAATTTTTCAACAGCAGGACGGCCGTTATGGCCAGGCCGGGCAGAAAGATGGACAAATCGAGCACGTGAACCGCATTGACCGGCAATTGATAATCGCTGACACTGACCGGGACCGAATGATTCAGGACAGCCGGCACGATGTCTTTCAGCCACAATAATGCGAACATGGCGGCAATGACCAGGAAGAACACGGCCACGGTTCTGAGCGTTGTACTGCCCGGAATCCTGTCCTGCATCCCGGTCCGGTTCATTTCAACGACCGTGATGATAAATGCGTACAGCGAGGTCCCCAGAATAAGACAGTACAGGAGAAACAGGTCATTGAAGTGCACGCCGAACGTGTAAATAAAATATGAATACAGGATGTACATCAGCAGGCCGCTGAACAGGGACAGGGCGGATCTACTCCCTTTCAGTACCAGGAGCCATGTAACCAGGAGCAAAGGCACAACCAGAAAAAGATCGACCATATCCTGCCCCATGCCCTGCACGGCCATGGAACGGGCATCCCGCTCATAGGTACTGCCCTGAAACGCTCCGCAGTATGAAACAACGGCGAGGGAAATGATCAGGATTATTGTCAGGATTGTCATGATGCGCTTTAATCCCTCTGTCATGCTGCACCTCCTGTCATATGTAATAATCGTCAATTTTATTTTTAAACCGGCTCGTTTCTATGCAGGACGGCCATCCTGGCCGTCCCTGTGAAACTGACGATTGACAATGGTATTTTCCAACAGGATTCGATTTAAGATTCAGTCCTCTCACACTCAAAAACACCGCCCTGTCTTCTCTCTCAGGCATTCCGGCTCCCTGCACTTGTAGCACACTTCGTTGGGCAGCTCGTCCTTTTCGAAAAACAGCCGGATATTCTCGAACGTGGTCTGCGCAATATTGGACAGTGCCTCATGCGTGAAGAATGCCTGATGGGACGTGACCAGCACGTTCGGAAAGGTCATGAGCCTGGCCAGCACGTCGTCATCGATCACTTCCTGTGAAAAATCCTCGAAAAAGTACTCGGTCTCCTCCTCGTACACATCCAGGCCCGCGGCCCCGATTTTCCGGGTTTTCAGCCCCTGGATGAGGTCTTTCGTGTGGATCAGCCTGCCCCGGCCCGTGTTGATGATCATGACGCCGTCCTTCATCTGTGAAATCGTTTTTGTGTTGATCATGTGCACGTTTTCGGGCGTCAATGGACAGTGCAGCGTAATGATATCCGATTCCCCATACAGTGTATTCAGATCGGTATATTCCACACCCTTTTCCCCGGCCCAGACCTGATCCGGAAACGGATCGGAAGCCAGGATACGCATACCGAATCCGGACAGGATGTCGATGGTGCACCGGCCGATTTTCCCTGTCCCGATCACGCCTGCGGTTTTACCGTGCATGTCGAATCCCAGGAGCCCGGCGATGTTGAAATTGTTGTCCCGCGTCCGGTACCAGGCCTTGTGGATTTTCCGGTTCAGGGTCAGCATCAGGGCCACCGTATGTTCCGCCACCGCATGGGGCGAATACGCGGGCACCCGCACCACGTGTATCTTTTTATACACGGCCCTGAGATCCACGTTGTTGTACCCGGCGCTCCGCAGCGCGATGAGCTTCACATCGTTCACGACCAGGTTGCGGGCAATGTCTTCGGTGATGTTGTCGTTCACGAACACGCAGACCGCATCGTACCCCTTTGTCAGGGCGACGTTGTCCGTGGTCAGATGGCTTGGGAAATATTTAATGTCAAACCGGTACGACGCATTCATGGCCTCGAAATATTCCCGGTCGTACGGCTTGGTATCGAAAACGGCGATTTTGGGTTTTGTCATGATTTGCTCCCTATGCAAATCCAAACTGATTTGTGCTTTTCCAAATCAGTCATGATCATCCTCCCTTCAAACGACATTCCGTATTCTTATTATGGAATTAACGCATGAAGGGATCAGGATGTTTCATATGGCTTCTTCCAGCACGATGGAAACCCTTACTCTTGAATAGTGATCGAAAAGACGGGCGATTGCATCTACTTTCTTCTGGTATTTGTTCTTTAAATTGTCCAATTCTTTCCGTAATGGTTGTTCATTCTTTTTACCCACCTCAAAATCGAGACAGTCACAGTTCAGAACGGCAAAAGCATTGCCGTCTTTGTCTCTCAGGGGAAACGTCAATATCCAGCTCAAATTCGGAGCCAGGGTTCTCATTAATTTCAAGGTCAGGTCTGTCTGGTCCTCAATGTCTTCGGAAATAACGGTGACACTCGCTTCATGATCGATAAAACATTTACCGGTGGCACCCTGGCCCGGACGGAATGGGATTTCGTTGTCTTTGAATCGGTCCATGTTCACTTTAAAAGGCGGACGCATTTCCATGGTACACACATCGCCTTTTTCCACTTTATCATATTCCGCCATAAAAATATTGGCCCTGAACTGCTCGATTTTCACGGCACGGTATTTTTTTTGAAAGGTTTTAAAAATATCCTGACGAAGATCTTTCAGCAATTGCGTGATTTGTTTTCTGTTCCTGTCATCGGGAATGGGCAGTTTCGGAAGCTTGCGGCTGTAGATCTGCACCTTTTCATTCTGCATTTCCTCTTTCATTCTGTCGACAAGATTTTTTCGAAAATAAAGGACATAGCAATTAAAAGCGAGTATGATCAATGCCAGGATGATGATGACGGAAGGCAATAAATAATCCCCGGTATTCTTGACGATCAATCCGGAAATAACCGTAACCATAACAGTAATGTAAGTGCTGACAAGAAGCGGACCGCGCATCCACGCCTGGCACTTCGGAATTATCTCGGCGGCCAGTTTGATAATGCCTGTAACAGCCGGTCCGGTATAATTTTGTTTATCCTCTTTGGATTTCATTTTCGTTTTCTCCTTTTCGTTTTAGTCCGAAAGCATGTGGCAGCAAATCAGAAAGCGTGTTATCTGCGATCTCATGACTGTCACAAAAACAGTACACGGGCGTTTCCGGGTTGAATTCATGAATGACCTGGAGACAGGCGCCGCAAGGTGTTATCGGCTTCGATGTCGGCGTGTACACCACCATTGCTTTTAAATTTTCTGAACCCTCGCTGATCATTTTATAAATCGCATTTCTCTCTGCACAGCTCGTCAGACCAAAGGATGCATTTTCAATAATACATGCAGAATAAATCTTGTTTTTATCATCGAGGACAGCTGCTCCTGCTGAGAATTTACTGTAACAGTTATAAGATTTTTTTGAAACATCGCGGGCTTTTTGCTTCATTTCTTCCAGAACAGACTGCGGAATTTTGATGGTGATCATTGGCTCTCCTGCAATTTGAATCATGAATTGATCATTGTAATACTGCTAAACCGGGAATTCCCAATCGTGTGTATTACTATTACTGCCAAATGTTGTGATTGTTATAAACAAGCCGGATTTTCGATTTTATTCTGTGCCCGGACGATTAAATTTCATCGTTGAAAAACCATATGGCGGTCATTGAATCAAAGGATGATGGATGCAAAATCGTAAAGAGGATCAGGCCAGAAGCAGTTCTTTAAACAAAGCAATCATACGTTCCGATCAAAATAATAAGAAAAATTCAACTTTTCCCGATTCGTTGTGTTTCAGAAGCATTTGATGCAGGATTGGCCATGTGGAGTTGCCTTGAATATAATTAATGTATAATCGAATGTCAAATGGAAAAACGGCAGCCATCATCACCAAAATGTCATGAATTACCGAAATGTTTACAACCACGACAATCCTGCAGGAACAGACATCCGGATTAATCCGTGAGTTAAGGATTATCCATAAAAATGGGATAAATGGATAAATTAAATACCGTCGGTCATATGTCCATAAAGGTCAGCATGACGGCCACTTGATCGTCCTTCAATTTCGATTTTATATATTTAAAACGGATGTGCATTTCTGTTTCAGGCACTCCGCTGACTATGACAGAGCTTCTGTTATCTATTGCCGTTTCTACGCCGTTAATTTCCAACTGGGATAATGCATTTCCGCCTGTTGAAGAAACGGAAACGAGGATCTGCTGATCGCGCTCCGGGTCAGACAACTGAATATCGAATCCGTCTGGATTCCGACTTTTTCCCGGTTTTTGCAGTACGGCCGTGCCTTGGTGATGAACCGACAACCTGTGTGCGGGTTTAAATACGAAACGTACCTCATGCGAGGCGGTCGATTGGGCATAAGCGGGATAGCAGAGCAATACGGATATCATTATCGAAAAGAACGATATCGTTATCTTCACTCCGGGAGTCATCACCACTCGAGTCATGTATTATTCTTTTTACCAAAAGCGTGCCATACCGGATCATCATCACGTAATCTCCGTAATTACTTTCACTTACACGTATTGCTTTATACAAATAAAATTGGATGGATTGTATGCTTTTACTGACGTTTCTATACGAAGAAATGCATAAGATTTTTAGATATAAAATTTTGGAAATGTCAGTAAAAGGATACGCGCGATAAACAGAAATTTCCCGGAGCCCTTTAACATAAATAACCTGTCGCAGAATTTCGGATAATGGATCTCGTATGCACACACGGCCCTGTAAATCGTCCCGGATTATAAGATCCGGGATGGAAAACGGAAGGACTTCACAGCCCTTTGAGAGGCATTCAAAATAAGACACATCGCCCTCTTAGGCCACCTTATTGAATTGCTTTTGTAAATAAAATAAATCCTATGCCGATTTCAATTGTATCCAGATACTCTTTGTAATAGACACTTTGAACCCGTTTTATATAACTCCTTATAAATAATATATTTAAAAATTTATTGTCAGACAATCTCGCAGATAAGCCGAATTGAAAGCTTTGATGACCGGATCCTATTATATCGAGGTCTCCAATAGATTCATAATCGGCTTTGAATGATTTCTGGTCCTCTACACTCAATTCCGAGAAAGGTCGACTGTCTGTAACTTTAATATTCGTTTCACCGCTAAAATCTGTCGATATCGAATATCTGATTATAAACTGCCAGATTCTATTTCTTAATAATAATTTTTTAAAAACATAGAGAGGAATATCAAGACTATGTTTGGATATCGAATGATTTGTATAATAAATATTGTTAATTATCTGTTCCATGCCCCAGGATACAAATGTTTTGTTTTTACAATAGGCATTTCTTTGAGAAAATCCTATTTCACCGCCCAATCCAAAATCTTTATAGATGTTCCATTGTTTACTTAATGCTACTGAAAAGCCTGGTACTAATTGAGCATTGGAGGTTTCCAATATCGATAAATTTCCACAAAATCTGACACTGGTTTCAGCATTCAAAACAAAACTGAACGTAATAATAACTACGATCAAATTCGGTTTTTTCATAAAATTTTCATCATCGATATTCAATAACTGAATTATGCGATCGCCCTGGATTTCATAATCCAGTGCGGATAACGGAAGGGCTTCACAGCCCTTCGACAGTCACCAATTATAATCTGCCTGAATAAATTCACAAATCATTCGTCGGGACATCACAATACAATGCAGGGGCATGGCGCGCCGTGCCCAGGCGGAAATTGATTCAAATTGAATTATGGCTGTTTATTCTCACGGCCGATTTGTTCCTTGTATTTCCTGGCCTTTTTAAACAAAATATATGAGAATAGAAACGGGAAAAAGACTACGATTATGAAACCGACGATGGCTCCAGAGCCTTCCATGTCCGTGGATTTGTCGAAATATGCCCCCGAGATACCAATGGCAAAAAATCCTGCAATACTGGCCAGGAGCCATGCAAAAAACAATGAGGATCTTCGTTTGCCTTTAAGTTTGTTTTCAATATTCTTCTGAACGGCCTGGGCTGAGATGGACTTTGAATTCGGATCCGTGATGGCAGACCGGTAATCCAATTCCAACTCTTGTCCGCAAAGATTGCATCGTTTCATTATTTTTTTCTTACCGAGCGGAATGATTGGAATAAAAAAAAAGGTCAACCAGCTCCAGACTTGTTCGATTCTGTGAATCGTTTCCTTTTCGCAACGCATACAACTCTGAGGTTCTTGCCCAAGGTTCTTTTTCAAATCACTCGTCCCGATCAATACGAACATGATACACCTCTCTGATTAATCCCAGTTTACGTATTTTCCCAAACCGACTGAAGTACACACAAGCGAACAGAATCATGTATTGGATTGAATGATAAATTTGAAGATATTACATAAAAAGAAAATCAAAAGCAAATGGAAATAATAAAAACCCTTGTTTTGCTGCTCCTATCATGCGCGGAGTTTTATAACGCATTAACTGTGTCAAACCCGATCGCCCTGGATTTCATAATCCAGGGCGGATATTTTCTCGGCAAGCGCGGATGTGATGAATTGATTGATGGACACATTGTCCTCCGAGGCAAGCTTCTTGACCCGCTTATGCAGAGACTCGGGTATTCTCAGACTTAACGTGCTCATTTTGTTTTCTCAAGCAGTTTTAAAAATTCACTTGTCATTACAAAACTGACACCAAATTTTTTGGCACCTTTAAAATCGCGGACATTAAACGTAATGATAATATTTTACTCTTCTATTGAATGTTCGATATAGGCTTTTTCCGTATTTTTTTTCTCGCCGACGACATCATAGGTATCCACGAACCTTCTGCAGATCATGAAAATAACAAACAATATTCCCAGGCCGGCAATCGCCTGCAAAATCGGAACAAAACTATGCCTGCCGTGCGGCCCGTTAAAAATATCAAGTCTGAGATTCCTGTCAAATACAATGATATAAACAAGAACAGAGAAACCTGTTCCGACACATATTTTTACAATATGATCCGTTACCGATTTTCTGTTCATGGCCTTCCGTTTCAATAATCCGGGAGTAATATTGACATCAAGTACTCTGTTGCAGGTGGGGCAAGTGTGTTGAATCCTCTTTTTACGGTCGGCAGTTTCATGGAAGGGATGTTTGATAGTGATAACTGCACGCGTAAATTTTACATCTCCTCCGCCTGCACGTTTAGGTCCGACATTTTTATGAACAAAATACCTGCATTTTATTGCATTGTCTTTGGATTGCTGATTGTTCCAGCATTTTTTGCACATGGACGGTGCATTTAATTTTTCCCAAAATCCAAATGTTGCTCCGCATTTCGGACAACGATCCGTTTCTGAATTCATACAAACCTCCCAGATATATTCCCCGACAGTCAAAATCCACGGGCAGCCAGGTCCCGGGATTGTTACTCCGCTCACCAGGTGAGATCGTATGAGGAGCCTTCCATAAAAATATCACCCACTCCGACCGGTTTAATTCCTCCGTTGGCAATGGCCATCTGGTGGCCTCCGGATGACAATCCTTTCTTAAAATCATACATCATGATATGGATATCATGATTGATCTCATGCACACTCGAACCATCCCCTGGAAAACTCATGATCTGCATTTCAGACCCTTCGTTGTGAACATACCATTTGCTCTCCCTTTTCAGTACCATGCTGTTTTTTCCTCCTCCGAATATTCCGGAAGGAGGGATCCTGATTCCGGTTGCATGTTTTAGAATGAGTGCCTCAGACAGAGCCATCGTAAAAATACTCGAAGATCCATCCGAATATCCTGGAATCGATACGGTTGCCATCCCGCGCTCATCTGTCTTTAAAGGCACGATCACGCGTTTCAATGCGATTTCATCATAATAGCTGAACATAATTTCTTTATCCGGGACCGGTTTTTTCTTTTCATTGTAGAAAATAACAATCTGTTTCTGATCCATCTCAGTCTTGATTGTTCCGGCTGGTTTATCCGTTGTGTCATTCTTTTGTTTCAAAGGCGTTCCCGGCACTTCCGAAGCTGCATTAACCATCGAGTGCTGCTGTTCATCAATGGTATCACGGTTTATCAAAGAATCGCTCATGATCCCTTTCTGATCCTGGGCTAAACCAGGAATTCTATCCACCCTGGTCTTGTCAAGCACTGCAAAAACATGTTTCTGGTCAATGGTATACCATTCACGGGTGACCGCATCCACGACAAAACCCCAAAGGAATATACAATCGAGTAAAATCCACTTTTGTCCTATCGAAGATGTCAATTGAATCACTTTATTTTCATATCCTTCTTTTTTAAATTCGACCAAATAAGGTATCTGAGGATCCAGATCGATTTCAATAACCGTATCGCCAATTTTTTTATCATTGATGAATACCTGTGCCCCCTTTGGTTCAGAATCGAAAGTAATACGGTCAGTCGGTACATTGAACATTGTCGCGCAACCGATAAACTGAAGCATTGTAAGAATGATAACAATCCGTTTTCCGTAGGAATTTATCAACTGTTTCATCACGCCTCCACTATATTTATACATGATCCAGATCTCTCCAATCGTCCTGAATTTCGTAATCCATGGCATTACCAATAAAGGGTTTTCCATCTCTTCACCAGCCCACATGAGAAATCCTATACAAATCCTCTTTAATGAACCGATGCATTCATATCCTTATCACCCGCATTCACAAGCCGATTACCCCCTGAAACACCCGCCATCCGCTCGAGCTCCGATTTCAGCATCCTGTTTTCATCCGCTTGCTTCTCGTTTTCCAGTACCAGTTGATCCACCGTCATTTTAAGCTCCTTGACGGCTTCCACCAGCAGGGCCGTGATCGGTGCGTACTGCATAGAAAGGTGACCGTCTTCACCATCGACGACTTCAGGAATAATGTCCCTGGCTTCCTGCGCGATAAAGCCCATTTGAACGCCTTTGGGCCGCTTTCCGGAATCGCGCCATTCAAAATTGACGCCATGGAGTTTCTGAACCTTGTCCAGTGCCTCTGGAATGGTCCGGATATTCTTCTTCAGGCACTGATCACTGTCATTGGACCAGGCCGTTTGTCCTGCTGCATCGCCGTTCACGAAAAATGTCCGGTTGTTCGTATTATCCGATCCGCTGCCCTTGATGACGATCCGGCCATTGGCAAAATCCCCCCAGATGACGGGACTGGCGGAAGAGGAATTATGAATGATCAGCCTGTTGCTGCCCGTTTCATTCAATCCGGCCTGATATCCGATGAATACATTTCCGGATTTGTTGTGCAGGGCCGATCCCATTCCCGCCTCGAATCCAAGCATGGTGTTGTTGGAGCCGGTCTGATTGTAATGATTGGCCATATACCCGAGCCCCGTATTACCCGTCCCTGTCGTGTTATGGGCGCACGCTGCTGCACCGACCGCCGTATTATAGTAAGCGGTATTCATTTGAAGCGCAGCATTTCCGACCGCCGTATTTTCATACCCGTCTATATTGAATTCGAGGGCCTCATTTCCGATGGCCGTGTTATAATTTCCGATCGTGTTCACATTGAGTGTGCTGTTTCCGAAAGCCGTATTTCTGAATCCTGTTGTAATATCCTCGAGCGCACCGATACCTCCGGCCGTGTTGTGGAAACCGTTCAGCCCGCCCCCCGAATGGTCCAGACTGGCTCCTCCGTTACCCAGGAAAAGAGAATTTTCAAAACTGGTCTGATCCGGCAGGAAAAGCATCTGCGTATCCCGGATTCCGATGATCCCGGTCACATCCAGCGTATAAGTCGGCGAAGCATCCCCGATTCCGACCTTGTCCGTACTTTCGGAGAGCCGTACCACGGTTCCGTCATCCGTCCAGCCACCGGCACTGCGCGCGGTTCCGAGCTCGGCCCCGTCCCAGTATAAGAATCCATCGACATTGTACAGCTTGTCTTCAGTCGACGACGGTGTTGAAACAGAAGGAATCGTGATGGATCCGGCGTCTCCCTCATCATTGACTTCCATCAGTACGTTTGAATCCGAATCCTTCACGGTCATTTTCTGTGAAAATGTGGTCTGCGACACGAAAAACAGCGCAACGAAGAACCATCTCCCGGCCTTCATGACATCCTCCGCGTTTTACAGGTTAGCTGAAAATTTCAATGGTGATGACAATAAATCGGTATTCTGCATATATAAAAAGATAGGGTTCCTAACCAGAAACCCTATCTTTTTGTAGTACGCCCGACAGGAGTCGAACCTGTGGCCTCATGCTCCGGAGGCATGCGCTCTATCCAGCTGAGCTACGGGCGCGTGAATGTTTTTAGCGAACACAGTATACCAAAATCCTCGGCCAAAGTCAAGAAAAAATCTTTCCGCTTTTTTCAAAGCCTGAATCTTTTTATATTGATTTGTCGTACCTTAGATAAACCCAGGAATTGAGGAGGAGAAGGCAATGACATTGAAAAAATGGATGATCGTTCCGTTTATCATTATGTGCACGGCTGCGGCTGCACAATCGCCGTTTCAGGCTTCTGCCAATCTGGAAGTCGGTATTCCGCAGAACGAATTTTCGGACAATCTGGATGCGACCGGTTTCGGCGGCGGTCTTTCGTTTCTGTACGAACTGCCCATGACCCCGCTGTCCATCGGCGCGGGCTTCGATTTTCTGATCTACGGCAGCGAAACACGGAGGGAACCCTGGAGCCAGACCATCCCGGACGTGACCGTCGAAGTATCACGGACCAACAGCATCATACAGGGATTTCTCATGATGCGCATACAGCCGCCCATCGGCGCGGTCAGGCCCTATTTCGACGGGCTCCTGGGCTTCAATTATTTCAGCACCAGCACCAGCGTCAAGAGCGAATGGTCCGATGAAGAGATCGCCAGCTCGACCAATTACGACGACGGCACGAGCTGCATGGGTTTCGGCGGCGGGTTGCTTTTCAGGGTGTATGAAAAGGAAGCCAAACCCGAGATTCCCAACGACCGCGACGTGACTGTTTTTATTGATGCCGGATTCCGTTACCTGAACGGCGGAGAGGCGCGTTATCTGAAAAAAGGCGATATTGAAATCAACGAGGCCAACAAAGTGGTTTATCATCCGCATGAATCGACCACGGATCTGGTCGTCATCAAACTGGGTGCTACAGTGGCATTCTGACCGTCCGCAGGTGTATAAATTTAGACCCCGGGATCCTTTTCGAACCCCGGGGTCTTTTTTTTGCCGAGTGTTATTCTTTTATTTTTGCATTTATCTTTTCTTTGTTCTTTGTTCTTTAATCTTCGTTCTTGAAAAAGGGAACCCTTCCCACCTGCTCCCAGGAGGCCATCTTGGGAACGTCGGTGGGAAGGGTTCTGTCGGGTCACAACACCACCATTTCAGGTGATTTTCATTCAGGAGAGGAGAAAACCGGAAAACGACCGCGATCGAATGGCGTTGTCACTGCCGGTTCGACCGGCTCAGGTTTCAGTCAGGCATTGCTGCTTTGGTACTGGTCAGGATAATTTCCAGTACTTCCCTCAAAGGCGCCCCTTGTTTTTCCGTTGTTCCGTCATCTTCCGGTCCTTCCCGACGGTATTGTTTCCCGATCCTGCTATCCCAGGCTTCTTCTTAAAAATGTCGGAATATTCGGATCGTCCTTCGAATTGAGGGTAAATTCACCCTCATAACCCAGAATTTCACCCAGTGTCTGCTCCAGCGGCTCGCTGACCATCTGCTCGAACAGGGGAATATCCTCGAGTCTGTTTTCCTTCACCGGCTGATTGACCGGGTATTCCCTGGGATCATGATGCATCCTGGGCCGTTTGTTCTTGTTTCTGTTGAATCCCGTGGCAATCACGGTCACGCGCAGCTCGTTTTCCATGGTGGGATCGATCACGGCCCCGACGATGATATTGGCCTCGTTTCCGGCGGTTTCCTGAATGATCGTGGACGCATCCTGAATATCGGAGAGACTCAGGTCCCTTCCGCCCGTGATATTCACCAGAACACCCAGTGCACCCCGTATCGAAATGTCCTCGATCAACGGGCTCGAAATCGCTTCCTGGGCCGCATCGTGGCCGCGGCTGTCACCCGATGCAATCCCCGAGCCCATCAGGGCGTCGCCCATCTGGCTCATGACCGCGCGCACGTCCGCGAAATCCACATTGATGAGTCCCGGTATATTGATCACGTCTGAAATGCCCTTGGTGGCATGCATCAGAATGCCGTCCGCTTTTCTGAACGCATCCTCCAGCGGTGTGTTTTTTGAAACCAGGCTGACCAGCTTCTGATTCGGAATTTCGATCAGTGTATCCACACGCTCCCGCAGTTCGTTGATGCCGTTTTCGGCCCGTTTGGTCCTCTGAAGACCCTCGAATTCGAACGGACGCGTGACAATACCCACGGTGAGCGCACCGAGATCCCGCGCGATTTCACCCACGATCGGGGCCGCTCCCGTTCCGGTGCCGCCGCCCATGCCGCAGGCAATGAACACCATATCCGTTTCGGACAGCGCATCGATGACCACGTCCTTGTTCTCCTCGATGGCCTTGCGCCCGACTTCGGGATTGCCTCCGGCACCCAGCCCCCGTGTCAGGTTCTTTCCGATCTGCAGGCAGCAGGATGCCTTGTTCTGGTCCAGGGCCTGCAGGTCCGTATTGATGGCGATGAAATCGACCCCCGTCATCTGCTCCTCGACCATGCGGTTGATGGCGTTTCCCCCGGCGCCCCCGACACCAACAACCTTGATTTTTGCCAGCTGGCGTACCGGTTCTTCGAACTCGAGAGCGAGCAACCGGCCCGTACCGGACATCGTGTTTTTCTTAAGCATGTTTGGCCTCCTTGTATGTCATTGATTTGAAACGCCTAAAAATGAAACAGCTCCTTGTACTTGTCTAACCAGTCCTGCAGTTTCGACGAGATGGCGGATTTCATATGCCGCAGTTTCCTGTCCTGTGGCTTTATCAGCGTGAAGCCGCTCATGACGAGGCCCACGCCCGTGGAAAATCCGGGATTGTGCACGGATTCGGCCAGACCGTTGACCATATGCGGCGATCCGGTCTTGACTGCAATACCGAAAATATCCCGTGCCAGCTCCCTCGCGCCTTTGAGCAGCGCGCCCCCGCCCGTCAGCACGATGCCGGCACCCATTTTGTCCCCGAAAGCGGACCGTTTGATCTCCTTCGAGATGAGACTGAAAATTTCTTCCATCCTGGGCTGAATGATGGTACACAGCATCTCATGCGTCACCTCCGTTTCCTCCCTTCCCCCGATACTCTGCGCCACGAAATAATCGTCCGGGCTGACCAGTCCGGCGTATGCGCAGCCGTAATTCCGTTTGATCTTTTCGGCCTGATCGATGGATGTACGCAGGCCCAGCGCGACATCGTTTGTGACATTCTGTCCGCCCAGGCCGACAATGGCGGTATGCCGGACCGTGCCGTCATAAAACATGGCAATATCCGTGTTGCCTCCGCCCAGGTCGACCACGGCCACACCGAGATCCCTTTCATCCGGCGTCAGTACGGCCTCGCTGGACGCCAGCGATTCCAGTACGCGGCCGATCACGTTCAACCCGGATTTTTCGACACACCGGACAATATTCTGGGATGCCGTGATGGTGCCCGTAACGATATGCACCTCGGCTTCGAGACGCACGCCGTTCAGACCGATCGGTGTTTTGATGCCCTTGCGGCTGTCCACGATAAACTCCTGGGGCAGTATATGCAGCACCTCCTGGTCGCTCGGAAGCGCAATGGCCTTGGCCGCCTCGATCACGCGCTCCACATCGCTTTTCGCGATTTCACGGTCCGATCGTGACACGGCCACCACGCCGCGGCTGTTGATGCTCTTGACATGATCGCCTGAAATACCGACAATCACGTCCCTGATCTGGAGACCGGATGTGAGCTGTGCCTCATGAACCGCCCTGCGTATGGACTCGATGGCATGCTCGAGATTCACGACCACGCCCTGTTTCAGTCCCTGTGAAGGACTGCTGCCCACTCCCATAATCCGGATCATGCCGGATTCGGCCACTTCTCCGATAATCACGGCGATTTTGCTCGTGCCTATGTCCAATCCGGTGATGAATCCGTCTGTATGCAAAGTCCTGTGGATAGAATCAGCAGTCATCAATTTAAACGCTCCTTCCGACAAAAATTTGGCCTCTGTAACGCAAGTCGATATATTTGGTCAGTTTCAGTTCATTGGTCCGCATCAGTTCCCTGTAAATGGAATCGAAGCAGCGGATCTTCCACACGGACATGCTGTCTCCGACATACACAGGTACGCCGTATTTGCATGTATAAATGAGAATGCCGTTCTTGTCTCCCAGAACCATTTCGGAAATTTCGGAATACATCGCCGGCCTGTCATAACGGATATGCTGAAGAATGTCCAGCGCCTGCGGGATCCAGTGCCCGCCGAGCTTTTGTCCCATGTGTATTTCACCCTTGAAAGGGCCGCTCAATATGGGCAGATCGTACATCTTGCCGGGTTCGGACGGTATGATCAATCCTTCTCCGTCGACGCAGTACAGCTTCTGTTTGTGCCGGATCAGGGCCACCGGTTTCTTTTCATGCACCTCGATCTGAATCACATCCGGCAGTCTGCGCCTGATGACCACATCATCGACAAAATCCACGGTTTCGATGGACCGTTCGCCTCCGACGAGATCGATCTGCCAGATGGGCACCCGGGTCCGGAGCCTGGCCATATCCTCTATTCTTGCATCGGACAGAAGATCGTTGCCCTCGATTTCGATCCGCCTGACCTGAAACGTCGGGCCGGACTTCAGCCACTTCACGTAGGCCTTGCCCACGACGAATCCGAGAAACAAAACGACGGCAACGACAAGCGTCGCTCTGAACTCACGGACCAGATCCTCATTTCCCTGTGTTCGTTTCATCACGTTCCAAATCCGATCAGATGTATTTCAGGTTCCAGTGTCACGCCGAAACGGCTTTTGACGGTCTCCCGAACTTCTTCGATCACGCGCATCACGTCCCTGGCCGAGGCCAGATGACAATTCACGATAAAATTGGCATGCTTTCTTGAAACCATGGCATCCCCGATACGGAATCCTTTCAGACCGGCTTCCTCGATGAGACGTCCTGCGAAATCATTCGGGGGGCGTTTGAACACCGACCCGGCGGACGGCAGGGACAGCGGCTGTTTGGCCCTGCGTTTTTTCAGAATGCCGTCTTCGAACATCTCCATGGCCTTGGGATTTCCTTCAAGCAGGGCGAATTGGGCCTCGATCAGAATACTTGAAACCGGCAGGTTCGTTTTTCTGTATCCGGCCTTGATTTCGTTGCGCTTCCACAGTTCCATACGGCCCTCACCGTTCAGAAGGCGGACCGAGATGACATGCTCCATGATTTCCGTACCAAAAGCACCCGCGTTCAGTACGAGCCCGCCTCCGACCTGGCCCGGAATACCGGCCAGGGCCTCCAGACCGGCCAGCCCCCGCTCCCTGCAGTAACGGATCAGTTTTTTCAGGGTCACGCCCGCACCTGCCGTAATGACATTGCCCTTGTCCGCCAGATGTGAAAAGGCCTTTGAAATATCGATCACGACGCCGCGCCATCCGTCGTCACTCACCAGCATATTCGTTCCGTTTCCGATCACGAGACGCGGAATGCCTTCCCTGTTGCAGAACTCGATCACCTGAACCACGTCCTCCTGATCGACCGGCTGTATATAGATATCCGCGGGACCGCCGATTTTAAATGACGTATGCCCCGACAGCGGTTCATCGATAAGAATGTTCCCCCGGCTGACCTTCTTGAGCCGCTGGAATATGTACGCTTTTTCAGTCATTGTTTTTTAACCGATTCGATGAAGCTTTCCCCGGTTTTCCATATATCACCCGCTCCCATGGTGATAATCATGTCACCCGGCCGGACCGTGTTCTGTAAAAATGCGGGCACTTCGGTTTTGTCCGGTATGTAATTCACGTTTCTGTGTCCCAGTGCACGTGCCTCGTCTGCCACCAGGGCGCCTGTGACGCCTTCCACGGGTTTTTCCCGAGCCGGGTAGATATCGGTGACGACCAGCACATCCGCATCGAAGAAACTCTGGCCGAAATCATGATAAAAGTCACGTGTCCTGCTGTACAGATGAGGCTGAAACACGGCCACCACGCGCCTGTCCCATCCCTCTCTGGCCGCCCTCAGCGTGGCCTGAATTTCCGTGGGATGATGCGCATAATCATCCACCACGAGCAAATCGTTCTCGTTGTACTTGATTTCAAAACGCCTGTGCACGCCGGTAAATTCTCCCAGGGCCTTTTGAATGGTCTTGAACGGAATCTCAAGTTCGAGCCCGACTGCCAGCGCGGCCAGGCTGTTTCTGACATTGTGTATACCGGGCAGCTGAAGCTGTATTTCACCCAGGCGCTGTCCCCCGAACCAGGCCGTATACCGGCTGCTGTTTTCATTGAAGCGCGCATCCGCCGCACGTACCTGGGCCTGCGGCGTCAGACCGTAGGTCACGATCCGGCGCTTGAGTTTCGGCATGATCTCCTGCAGGGATCCTTCATCCAGGCACAGAATCACGCTGCCGTAAAATGCCACCTGATTGGCATAGGTCACGAATGCATGCTTGATATCGTCCAGATTGTCATAACAATCCAGATGCTCGGTTTCAATATTCGTGATCACGGCCAGAAAAGGTGTCAGCTGCAGAAAACTGCGGTCGAATTCATCGGCCTCGACCACGAGGTACTGGCCCTCCCCCAGTCTTGCGTTCGTTTTCAGGCTTCGCAGCTTGCCTCCGACAATGAGCGTGGGATCCAGTCCCGCTTCCTGCAGAACGAGTCCCGCCATGGAAGTGGTTGTGGTTTTGCCGTGCGTACCGCCTATGGCGATTCCCTGTCTCACACGCATCAGCTCGCCGAGCATCTCGGCCCGCCGTATTACGGGGATTTTCTGCGCATGCGCCGCCACGACTTCCGGATTGTCCTGCGGCACGGCGGAAGAAATGACGACCACATCCGCCCCGCTCACATAGCCGCCGTCATGCCCCTCATGAATCTCGGCGCCCAGCTGTTCCAAATGCTCCGTGACCGCGGAAAGCTGCCGGTCGCTGCCGCTCACCCTGAATCCCAGGTTCAGCAGCACTTCGGCGATTCCGCTCATGCCGATACCGCCGATACCCACGAAATGCATGTGGCGCGTGCGGCCCAGAAACCAGCCGGGATTTTTTGTCTGACCCGGACTCATGCGGCTTTCATTTTTTTCAGTTTGGCCTGTTTCTTGCGCTGAAGCGCCTCTTCCACGAGACGGTGCAGTTCGTCCCTGTCAAAGGGCTTGGGAATACAGTATACGGATTTCAGGCTCTGTACCGTGCGTTTCAGCTCCTCGGTCATCCAGTCGATCAGGAGTATAATGGACACATTATACTTCTTGTTCAACTGAACAGCCGAACGGATGTCCTGATCCCCGTTCTTCATGTCATTGTCCATGATCACGAGATTGGGTTTTTTTCTTCTGACCATGTTGTGGACCTGCGACCTGCGCGGAACCACTTCGGAATGCTTGAATCCCCATTCCACCAGCTGATGCTCGAGATCCATCGCGATGATGGGCTCGCTTTCCGACACCAGAATTTTTTGATGCGCATCCATAACACACCCCTTGTTTTAATCCTTTATAAAATGAGTGATCGTTTCTACGATCCGCATGGCCGCTTCCGGATATGCGAATTTTCTGATATTTTCCTGCATGGCCTTTCGTTTATCGCTGTCTGATATCAGTTCCCTGAGACACCGGTCGAGTTTTCCGCCGGCGATCTCCGGTTCCAGCACCATGGCTGCGGCTCCGGCCTCTTCGAGAACCCGTGCATTGGATTCCTGATGGGCGTTTGCGGCGCCAGGGAACGGGATGAACAGGGCAGCCTTGCCGACACCCGCGATTTCGGCCACGGTGCCTGCGCCCGACCGGCACACGATCAGATCGCTGACCGTATAGGCATGTCCCATATCGTTCACATAGGACAGGATACGGACCCGGTCCCTGAAAGGCACGAACCGGGAGGCGATCTCACCGTACCAGCGCGGTCCGGTGGCCCAGAGTATCTGCAGATTTTCATTCTTCATCAATTCGGGAATCCGGTCGCTGACGGCCTCATTGATGCCGCGGGCGCCCTGGCTGCCTCCGAATATAAAGAGCGTGAACCGGTCCGGATCCAGCCGGAACTTTTCATAGGCTTCGGCTTTGTCCGTCAGATGCGTCCTGCCCCGTGTCGGGTTGCCGAACACATGCAGATGATCCCTGCGCCTGAAATACCCGGCCGTGGTTTCGAAGCTCAGAAACACGCCGGTCATGAACGGGCTCAGCGTCTTTGTCACCAGGCCGGGCTGCTGGTTCTGTTCCTGGATGAATCGCGGTTTCCGAAGCACCGCGGCGGCTGTCATGACGGGCCAGCTGACATATCCGCCGGTGCCGATGACCAGCCCCGAACGGAAACTGAGTATGTGTCCCATCGCCTGAAAGAAGCTGACCGCCATTTTTACCGGAAAAAGCAGGTTGCGGATCAGGTGACCGCGATGAATGCCCGACATCCAGATCGTGTCGAACCTGTAACCCGTTTCCGGTATGATCCGGTTCTCAATACCCCGGGCGGTTCCGATATATTGAATCGTGCATTCCATACGCCTGGACAGTTCCTCGATAATGGCGAGACCCGGATACAGATGTCCCCCGGTGCCCCCGCCCGTAAAAGTGACCCGCAGCGGCATCACAGCCCCTGCCATGAATGGACCTGCACGCTCCGGTCCATACTGTAATCATGAAACGAAACATACTGCGTCCTGCTGATATTGAGGAGCACCCCCACACTGATAAGATGCATCAGGAGGGATGATCCGCCGTAACTCAAAAATGGAAACGGCAGTCCCGTGGTCGGCAGAAGGTTCACGGCGACACCCGCATTGATCACGGCATTGACCATGATCATGGCCGTGATGCCCCCGGCCAGCAGAAATCCGTAATGATCGGGCGCGTTCCTCGCGATATGAATACCGCGCCAGAGAATCACGAGCACGAAGAGGAACAGGAAACAGATGCCGATAAATCCCATTTCCTCTCCCCACGATGTGATTGCAAAATCGGAGAACGGCTCCGGCAGAAACATGAATTTCTGCTTGCCGTCTCCGTAACCCACGCCGCCGAGTCCGCCGCGCGCCAGACCGATAATGGACTGTTTGATCTGATAGCTCACTTCGCCGCGGCCGAACAGGGGATTGTAGAAGTCGACCAGCCGCTGACGCTGATACGGAAAAACAGCCAGACCGATTGCCACAACCGGCACGATGCACAAAAACAGCTTGCTCAGCTCCCGGACAGGAACCCCGGAAATGAAAAACATGGCGATTCCCACCGAGAAAATCACGAGGGCCGATCCGAGATCGGGTTCGATGAAAACAAGTCCCGTGACGCTGAACAGAAAGACGAACTGCGCATAAAGCCATTTGCCCTCTAACATTCTGGGCTTGAGACCCCGTGTAAAAATCGCGGACATATAAAATACCAGAACCAGTTTCATGAATGCCGAAGGCTGAAACTGTTTGCCGAAAAGGATGACCGCCCTGTGGCTTCCCTTGAATTTCGGGCCGAACAGGGCCGCGATGAGCAGGATAATCAGCACAAGAACCACGATGGGCGTAATCCACCGGTAATAGTGATAGTTGATATGCAGCGCCACGAACAGCATGAACAGGCCGGCCGCCACTTTCATCATATGCAGCTTGAAGAATATCAGGGCGTCCCCGTACTTTTCCCTGCCGTAAAAAGAGCTCGAGCTGAACACGGTGAGCACACCCATGAGCAGGATCAAAAGCACGGCCACCAGCAGGACCATATCGATTCCGGGTTTTTTTCTGTTTTCTCTCATAATGCATTGACCAGTGTTTTAAATTGTGAACCGCGGTCCTCGAAATTATTGAACATGTCGAAACTGGCGCAGCCCGGCGAAAGCAAAACCACATCGTCCGGCAGAGCGGATTCTGCGGCCAATTGAACCGCCGCCTCGAGGCTGCCGGCCCGCACGATCGGGGACGCGTTCTGCCAGGCGTCCTCCATTTTATCCGCAGCCTCTCCGATGAGAATCACGGACCGTGTTTTTTCCTGAATCAGCGGCCGCACACGTGTAAAATCCGAATTCTTGTCCCGGCCGCCCGCAATGAGAATCACCGGGGTCTGGTAACTTTTGAGCGCACATTCCATGGAATCCGTATTCGTGGCCTTGGAATCATTGATCCACCGTATGCCGTTCAGCTCACGGACAAATTCCATCCGGTGGGCCAGTCCGCTGAACCGGGACAGGACCTCCCGCATGACCGGAACGGTCACGCCGAACTGATCCGCCGCCAGAATGGCGGCCAGGGCATTGGCCGTATTGTGAGGCCCCTGAATGCCCATGTCTGTTTCCTTTATGACGCGTACGGCGCTTCCCTCTTTTTTCAAAATGAGCCATCCCTGATCCGTGAAGGCGCCGTCGGTTCCCGGATCCGTCTTCTGAAAGGGCAGACGGCGGCTTTTAATGCTGCGGACCTGTCCGGCCACGAAAGTATCGTCCCCGTTATAAACCGCGGCATCGGTTTCGGTCTGGTTCCTGAATATCCGTGCCTTTATGCTTCCGTACATTTCCATGGATCCGTGCCGGTCCAGATGATCCGGAGTCAGGTTCAGAAACACAGCCACGCGCGGTCTGAAATCGCGGACGGTTTCAAGCTGAAAATTACTGACCTCGACCACGGCTGCACCGCCGGGAACCGTCTGTCCCGCCTGGGAAGACAGGGTGGTTCCGATATTGCCGGCCACGATGCACGGAATACCCGCTGCCCGGATCATTTCTCCCAGAAGGGCCGTGGTCGTGGATTTTCCGTTGGAACCCGTGACCGCGGCAATCGGGGCCTCACAGAACCAGGACGCCACCTCGAGTTCTCCCAGCAGCTCGATGTGACGCGCCGCCGCTTCCCTGAACAGCGGATGCGAATCCGGAATGCCCGGGCTCGTTACGATCAGTTCCGCCTCGAATACCCTGTCCGTATGTCCGCCGAATTCGCAGGAAATATGGTTTTGTTCAAGGCGTGCCGCCTCCTCTTTCCTTTGTGAGGCCGGCGCCATTTCGCTGAGAAAAACACGGGCTCCTGCCCCTGCGAGCAGCAGGGCCGCATCCACTCCGCTGCGGGCAGCACCCAGGACCGTGATCCGGGAACCGGGAATATGTTCGCGTTTAAACACCATGTGTCACCGCACCTTGAATGTTCCCAGTGTCAGAAGCGCCAGAAGAATACCGAGAATCCAGAAACGCACCACCACTTTCTGTTCGGGCCATCCCAGAAGTTCGAAATGATGATGCAGTGGAGCCATTTTGAATATGCGTTTTTTACGCCACCTGAACGACGTGACCTGCAAAATCACGGACAGCGTCTCCGCGGCAAACACGCCGCAGACCAGGATGAGCAGAATTTCCTTTTTCAGCAGCACGGCCAGCGTGCCGATGGCTCCGCCCAGCGCCAATGCGCCCGTGTCGCCCATAAAGACGGAGGCGGGATTGCAGTTATAATAAAGAAAGCCGAGACTGGCCCCGATCAGGGCCGCACAGTAAACCGTCAGTTCACCGGCCCCCTTGAGATACAGCACATTGAGATAATCGCTGAAGTCCACACGGCCGGTTACATAACTCACCCCCGCCCACGCGATGGCCGCGATGCCCACGAGACCGATTGCGAGCCCGTCGAGACCGTCCGCCAGGTTCACGGAATTGCTCGTCGCCGTAATCACAAAAACGACCATGGGAATATAGAACCATGCAAAATTAACGGCCAGATTCTTGAAAAAAGGCATGGTGGTGTACCACGCCACGCCCTTGTATTCCGGTGCAAGACTCACAGCCACGCCGACCACGATGCCCCAGGTGACCTGACCGACCAGCTTGTACCTTCCGACCAGACCCTTGGGATATTTCCTGACCACCTTGAGATAATCGTCCAGAAATCCGACAAATCCCATCCACAGCGTGGCCCCAAGCATCAGGAGTATATATATATTGTTCAGTTTGGCAAACAGCAGGACCGGAATCACGATGGCTGTCAGAACGATCAGGCCCCCCATGGTGGGCGTACCGGCCTTTTTGAGATGCGTCTGGGGACCATCCTTCCGGATTTCCTCCCCCATTTCCATGCGCCTGAGCCAGCGAATGAGCGGCGGCGCGATGGCAAAGGTCACAAAAAGCGCGGTCACTGCTGCGGCTGCTGAACGGAACGTAATATAGGACAGCAGATTGAACCCGAAAAACAAATTCCTCAGTGGGTATAACAAATGGTAAAGCATGGGTCATTCCCCGTTTTATTCAACACAGTGAACACAGGTCTTGAGTGCATCGACCACGGTTTCCATATGCATGCCGCGGCTGCCCTTGACCAGGACCGTATCCCCGGGTTCCGTGAGTCCGTCGATATCGGCCAGGATCGATTCCACATCGGGATAGGCCCGCGCATCCTCATGACCGGCCTCTAGGGCCGATTCGACCGCGCGCTGCATGCCCGGACCGACGCCGGCAAACAGATCCACGGACTGCCCGGCAAGCCAGGCACCGAGTTTCTGATGTTCCTGAACCGAAGTTGTCCCCAGCTCCAGCATATCACCCAGGATGGCAATGCGCCGGCTGACTGTTTTCATTCCGGTCAATGTTCTCACCGCCGCGATCATGGAGTCCGGATTGGCATTGTATACGTCGTTGATAATTTTCATGCTGCATACGGTCATCACCTGCATGCGCATGTCGCAGGCCTGGAACGATTCCAGGGCGCTTTTCATCGCCTCGGTCGGAACCTGAAAGGCACGGCCAACTGCAATCGCGGCCAGGGCATTGTACAGTTGAACCTGTCCCGGAATCCTCAGAACGATCAGTATGTTTTCGAAACTCAGCGCAGGTCCGATCTCGGACGGCCGCGGAACCGCCTGCACATCACAATGTTCACCGAAGCCGTACAATACGGTGCTGAACGCGGAGCCGTGATAAGGCTGAAGATGGACATCGTCTCCGTTCACAAAGGCCGTTCCGTGACCGGACAGCGATTCCAGCAGTTCTGCCTTGGCTCTGGCCACATCCGCAACATCCTTAAAAAACGCCAGATGACCGCGGCCGACATTCGTGATCACACCCATATCCGGCCTGGCGATTTCACACAGACGGCGTATTTCACCATGATGATTCATGCCCATTTCCAGAACCATGATTTCCGCATCCCCCGGACAATCGAGTATCGAGAGCGGCACACCGATATGGTTGTTCAGGTTCCCTGCTGTCCTGTGGACCCTGTACGACTGCGACAGAACCCGGGCAATCATTTCCCTGGTCGTTGTCTTGCCATTCGTGCCGGTCACGGCAATGACCGTTCCCCTGAAGGCCTCACGGGCATGCGCGGCCAGAACCTGCAATGCGGTCAGCGGGTCCTCCACCGCGAGCAGCGGCCCTGTATTTTGCGGCAAACCGGTATTCCCGGCAAATGAAGAAGCGACGATGGCGGCGCAGGCTCCCTGCCGGAATGCCTGCGCGACATAATCGTGTCCGTCCGTATGCCCGCCCCGGAGTGCGACAAACAGCTGACCCGGTTTCAGCGAACGTGTATCCAGCGATATGCCCGTTACGGGACCATGCGCGTCCGTGCCCTGAATGTCTAAAATCCGGATCATGTCTTCCAAGGTCCACTGCATACGGCCCGTCCTCTATGCGTTCATGTATTTTTGAACCACTTCCCTGTCATCGAAATGTATTTTCTCACGGCCCAGAATCTGATAATCCTCATGCCCCTTGCCGGCTACCATGACCGTATCCCCCTGTCCGGCCTCGACGATCGCCTCACGAATGGCGGATTCCCGGTCCTCGATCACGCGCATGTCCGTGGAAGCCGGAATGCCCTCCAGGATGTCCGAAATAATCCGGCGGGGATCCTCGGTCCTGGGATTGTCGGAAGTGACGATCACCCGGTCGCTGATTTCTGCTGCAGCGCGGCCCATGAGGGGACGTTTGCCCCTGTCCCTGTCCCCGCCGCATCCGAACACCGTGATCAGCCGTCCGTCCGTAAACGCGCGTGCCGTCTTCAGCGCATTGATCAATGCATCGGGTGTATGCGCATAATCCACAACCGTCCAGAATCCGCGTTTCGACCTGAATCCTTCCATGCGTCCCGGCACCCTGGCCATGCGTTCCAGACCCGCCTGCACCGTCTGTTTGTCCACGCCCGTTTCCAGGGCGGCGATGGCTGCCGCGGACGCGTTCAGCACATTGAAACCGCCCAGAAGCGGTGTATAAAAGTCCAGTTTTTCAGAATCCCGCTCCAGACGGAAACGGGATCCGCTCACGGATACTTCGCCCCTCCCGATGCGGTAAACCGTATCGGCCAATGCCTCGCACCCGGCAGGCTCGCGGGCGGTTTTCTCCGTGAACACCACCACCTTTCCGGTGCAGGCCCCGGCCATGCGCTCGGCATAACCGTCATCCCCGTTGATCACGCCCACCCCGTCCGCGGCCACCTGAGCGAACAGCTTTGCCTTGGCGGAGGCGTAGGCATCGAAATCCGGATGAAAATCCAGGTGATCCTGTGTCAGGTTCGTGAAAACGGCGGACCGGAACCGGATTCCGTTCACCCGGTGCAGTTCCAGCGCATGAGAGGAGACCTCCATGGAAACGCACTGCACACCTTCGTCGGCCATGGAACGCAGAATCTGAAAAAGATGACCCGCATCCGGCGTGGTATGGGAGGCCGTCTGCTGGGTTCCCGGCCACCTGTAGGCCACGGTTCCCAGCAGCCCGCAGGAGCGGCCGGCCGCGTTCATGATCGATTCCATCAGGTAGGAAACCGTGGTTTTTCCGTTCGTGCCGGTCACGCCCATCATGATCAGTGATTCGTCGGGGCATTCATGAAACCGGCGCATCATGACGGACAGCGCAAGCCGCGTATCCCGGCTGTAAAACACGGGAACCCGGCTTTCCTGTACGGGTTCCGACGCGATCACGGCCGAGGCGCCTTTATCCACGGCCTGTGTGATATAATCATGCCCGTCCGATGCGAACCCGCGTACCGCCACATACAGGGACCCTGAAATCACCTCACGGGAATCCGGCGTCATATGCACGACGGTCCTGTCCCCGTCCCCGGGTACCACAATATCGGTTCCCTGTACAAGCCAAGCGAGCGTCTTGTCCGGCTGTCTTTTCATCGATCCGTCCTAAAATCCGCTACCGGCACTTCAGCCGGCAGATCATATTTTTCTCGACCCGTATTCCGGGTGTCAAATCCTGCTCACACACAATGCCGTGTCCCTCGACACTGGCCGTAATCTGACACACGGCCAGCATGCGCAGTGCCTGCCTGAGGCTCATGCCCTTCATATCCGGCACGAAATGGGGCGATACGGTCTGCCCGCTTTTTTGCTCTGCAACGGCTGTTGCAGGCAATGATGCAGTCACGACCTCACTGCTTGACAGTGTAAACACGGACGGCACGGCTTCATTTTCCGGCACGGGAACCGGTGAACTCATGGGCAGCCCGGAAATGCGCCGTGCAATGGCCGCAAATATGGGAGCCGCATTCTGTGAACTCAGAGATGCCGGTCTGGGCTCGTCCAGTGTGACCACGAGCACGAACTGCGGCGCATTGGCCGGCCAGAATCCGACAAAAGACGTCACATGCGCGCCTGAAATATATCCCTCGATCCCGGGTGCGGATTTCTGGGCCGTACCGGTTTTCCCTGCAATACGCAGCCCCGGTACCGAAGCTTTCTCGCCCGTTCCGTGTGTCACGCATTTCTCGAGTATATCCGTCATCCGACGTGCCGTTTCCTGGGTAATGACGTTCCGTATTTTTTCCCTGGAATCCACGGGCACGCGGTGGCCGTCATCGATAATCTCCCTGTATAGTCTCGGTTTGATGAGCTCCCCGCCATTGGCGATGACCGAGGCCATACAGGCCAGCTGAACACAGGTGACAGACAACCCCTGTCCGAACGACATGGTGGCCGTCAGAAAATCATCCCACTGATACGGGGGCCGGAGCAGGCCGGCAGCTTCACCCGGCAGCCCGATTCCCGTGCTGTTTCCGAATCCGAAATCCTGGATGTATTTGTACAGTTTCTGTTTTCCCAGCTTCTTCGCCATTTTGCTGAGGGCAATATTGGATGAAACCTGCATGGCCTGCGTCGCGGTCAGCCATTGAAAAGAACGGTTGTCATCCCGGATGGAACTGCCGTTGATGGAATAACTGCCGTTTTCACAATAAATCAGGGTTTCCGGCGTAAACAGGCCTTCGTTCAGCACAGCGGCCATGGTCACCATTTTAAAGACGGAACCCGGCTCGAAATTATCCTGTATGACCCGGTTTCGTATCGTGGTCTGAAAATCCGGATTCTCTTTGGCCAGCCTCGAACCGAGCAGCGAAACCATGGACAGGATCTCGCCCGTAACAGGATGCATCAAAACGGCAGCGCCCCACTTGGCCCTGTATTTTTCAACACCCTTTTTCACCTCTTCCTCGACCACGGTCTGGTACACGTTGTCCAGGGTCAGAACCAGGTTTTTGCCGTCCAGCGCGGGTTCGAGGGGATAATCCACGGTTGAAAAATTACGGTTCAGCCCGTCCCGCTGCAGGATCTTCCAGCCGTCCTGACCGGAGAGCACGTCATTGAACGCCAGTTCCACACCGGCCACACCTTCATGCCGTGCGTCGGTCCAGCCGATGACCGGCCGGGCCATGATCCCGAAAGGATAGGTCCGCCTCTGTTCTTCCAGGAAAATCAATCCCCTGAGATTCAGACTTTTCAGTTGCTGGTATTCCCCGTCCGTTATTTGTTCCCAGAGCCGGACAAACCGGGATCCTTTGTCTTTTTCCAGCTGGCGGATGAAATGCCGGGCATCGTTCCGGAGCACCGAAGCGATGGAGGCACCCGCTTTTTGAAAATCCCCGATAATGGAAGGATCCGCGGCCAGGGAATAGACCGGGACATCACCGGCCAGCACATTGAGTTCACGGTCGAAAATCTGTCCTCTTCTGGCCGGCAGTTTCATTCTGCTTTCATACTGGGCAGGCGCCATGGATCTCCAGGGATCGGGCCGCCTGACCTGCAGATAGAAAAACCGGACAAGCAGCGTCAGTACGAATCCCGTAAAAACGGCTCCCAGCAAGTAAATACGGGCGCATGCATGCGGTTTCCGTGTCTTTTTCTCTTTATTCCATTCCATGATGTTTCTCGAAAGGTGAACCGGACAGCTTCTGTTTCAATTCCCCGACGGGCGCCAGACCCGCCACCTGTATGCCGGCCGTCTGAAATGCCCCGGTGTCCCTGAGACCCGAAAAATCCACGGCAAGCTCGCGGCGGTCCACTTTTTCCGCCTCGATCAGGCCCTGTTTCATGGCCAGGACCTTAATACGCTGATAATGCTGCAGCGCATTGACCTGCAGATTCAGATCATCCACTTCGCGCGTCAGAGCTTCTTTTTCGCGCCTCAGCGTATCGATATCACGAAGGACAAAATCGATGTGCACACGGCCCCATAAAAAAAGAACGAACAGGACGATGCCGGCAAAGAACAGCAGCCTGAGCCATCCTGTATCCGGATTTTTTCTTTTTTTATGCGTGGCCATATCAGCGGCTCTCCAAACCGGCCGTTATCTTCTCAGCGGCCCTCAGACGTGCGCTTCTTGCCCTCGGATTCGACCGTATTTCTTCTTCAGGGGGCCGAAGCACCTTTTTGGTCAGTATCCGGAACTGGCTGACACCCGTTTTCTCCGCAATATCGACTCGGCGTATGGACAGCTCCTCAGCTTTGAAAAACCGTTTGACCAGGCGGTCCTCCAGGGAATGATAGGATATAATCACCATGCGGCCGCCTGCACGCAGAAGACCGCCGCCTTTTTGAAGCACCGTTTTCAGCTGATTCATTTCATCGTTGACTTCGATGCGCAGGGCCTGAAAAATGCGGGCCAGGGTTTTTTGAACCATCGGTCCGGGTGATGCGGCCTGAATCAGGGCGGCCAGCTGTCCTGTGCTCGACACGGTCATGTTTCTCCTGGAGGAGACGATTTTACGGGCGATTTGCCGCGCCCTGCGTTCCTCTCCGTAATAAAAAAAAAGATCGGCCAGTGATTCTTCCGGATAGGTCTGAATCACTTCACGGGCGGTCAGTGTCTGGTCCGTTCCCATTCGCATGTCCAGCGGGCCGTCCTGCAGATAGCTGAAACCGCGTTCCGGAACGTCGATCTGGTGTGATGAAAGCCCCAGATCCAGTAAAAGTCCGTCCATGAGGTCCACTCCCGTTTCCCGGACAACCCGATCAAGTTCTGCAAAGGGCGCCTGAATGATCTGAATCCGGTTTTTATATTCACTCAGGCGCTTACGACAGGCTGCGATCGCTTCCGAATCTCTGTCCAATCCAATTAATTTTCCGTGCGGACCCAATTTTTTCAAAATGCTCTCGCTATGCCCTCCTCCCCCTAAGGTGCCGTCGATATAAATTCCATCCGGATCGCCGATCAAATATGAAACCGCTTCATCCACCATCACGGGTGCATGATATGCAGGATGCGTCAAGGCCGATCACTCTCCTTCCGCCCAGCCGAATTCATTCACGCGCTCCTGCGGAGACATCTTTCCGGATTCGATGAAATGATCGTACTCTGCCGGATTCCAGAAGACCAGCTTGTTGTATGCCCCGAGAATCAGTATTTTGTTTTTTATGTTTGCATATTCCAGAAATTCGGGAGGAACCGTAATGCGGCCCTGCTGATCGCATTGCACGGGCTGCGCATCGCCCAGGGTTTCCTGAAAGTACAGTCTCTTTTCCCTGTCCTTCTCTCCGCGTCCGCCGAAATTTTCATTGATCTTGGCAGCCATCTTGACAAACACCTCGCGCGGATAAACGTACAGGTTGTGATCGGGCCCCCGGGCGATATGAAAGACCTTGCTCTGGACCTGGCCATGGTAAAATGCCGGAATGCTGACACGCCGTTTCGTATCAACGGATTGCGTGAATTTTCCGGAAAAACAAATTTCCATGTTTCCGTCCATGAAAGAATCACCTCTACCCTTTTATGGGATTCCTTGGGATATCATGGGATACCTTGGGATCATCTGCCTAAATAAAACAATTCGTGGCCACAAAGTCAAGTAAAAAATGCAATTTTTCTAAAAAAGAAAGGATTTGCATTTCCAGCAAATAACTGCTAAATTGGGATGATTATGAAGAAAATGAGCTCAAAACGACCGGCCGCCTGGTTCGAAACCTACGGCTGTCAGATGAATAAAAATGATTCCGAGCTTGTGGCGGGCATTCTTGCGGAACACGGTTATACGGTGACCCGCGATCTGGACCATGCGGATATCGCCCTGATCAACACCTGCTCCGTACGGGCCCACGCGGAACAGCGCGCCCTGGGCCGCATACACAATCTGGCCCACTGGAAGCAATGCGCGCCCGGCCGCAAAATCGTGGTGCTCGGATGCATGGCGCAGAAGGACAGGGAAAGCCTGTTCGATGAGATTCCGGCTGTGGATCTGATCGCAGGTCCGGATGCCTACAGGCATCTCCCCGGTCTGCTCAAGGACCCGGGCAGGGCATGCGACACGCAGCCGGACAGCACCGAAACCTACAGCGGCATACACCCTTTGCGCGCCCCCCATGTTTCAGGCTGGGTGACCATCATGCGCGGATGCGACAATTTCTGCTCCTACTGTATCGTGCCCTATACCCGGGGGCGTGAACGCAGCCGTCCTTTCAGAGAAATCGAAAAGGAAATCGTTCAGATGACCAGCCTCGGATTCCGTGAGGTCACATTGCTCGGCCAGAACGTCAATTCGTACCATGACGGCGAATCGGACTTTCCCGGACTGCTTGAAAAAATCGCGGCCAACCCCGATCTGAAGCGCATCCGGTTCATGACGTCCCATCCGAAGGACTGCTCGGAACGCCTGTTTGAAGTGATGGGATCGAACGGGATCATCTGCCCCCATCTGCATCTGCCGGTTCAATCCGGATCGAACCGGATACTCGAACGGATGAACCGCGGATATACACGGGAACATTATCTTCAGCTCATCGATCTGGCACGGACCTCGATCCCGGAGCTGGCCGTCACAACGGACATGATGGTCGGATTTCCGGGTGAATCGGAATCCGATTTCGGGGATACAGTGAGCCTCATGCGCACAGTGCGCTTCGACGACGCATTTATGTACCATTATTCGCCGCGTCCGGGCACGGCGTCCGCAAAAATGGCAGATGATGTTCCGCAGGAGGAAAAACTGGTCCGGCTGAATCATATCATTCAGATTCAGCACATGATTTCAAGAGAAATAAAAAGCGGCATGATCGGGTCGATCCGGCAGGTGATGGCCGAGGAGACCAGCAAACAGTCCGGATCGGAATGGCTCGGAAAAACCGGCGGCAATCATGCGGTCGTGTTTCCCAAGCAGCATATCGGGCCGGGTGAGATCGTGAGCATCCGGATCGAATCCTGCCGCGGATTCACACTCCGGGGCACGGCACTGGCAGCTCCGGGCCATGAAAGCAGTTCCGGCCGGATCCGTCATCAAGATATACCGGTCCGGCAGTCAACCCCAATATGACAGGGAGGCATGCATGCAATCCATCAATAAATTGATGAATATCCTGATCTTCGTGGTCTTGTTCATCATCTTCGTCACATTTGCCATGCAGAACAATCAGCAGATGGCCCCGGTGACTTTTTTCATGTGGCAATCCCCCAACATGCCGATCTGGACGATCATATTTATCAGCATGATCATCGGAACGGCCATCGGATTTGTGCTGACCGTCAGCGTTCTGCTGAATGCGAACAGGGAAAAAAAGAAACTGCTGAAGGATATCAAAACCACAAAAGCTGAACTGAACCGCATGCGCAATGTCAGTATCGATGAGGAAATCGAAGAGGACACACTCGCCGTCAAACAGCCGGCAAAACCGAAAAAGAGCAAAACCGAGGCCCAATGATGAATTACATAATAATCATCGCCGGATTTCTGATTTTGATCGCCGTGATCGTGTGGATCGTTCTCGGAAAACGGGTGGTAAAAGAATCGGGCCCCGGGCTCTACGTCGAGGCCCTCAATGCCATGCTCGAAGGAAGAGACGAAGAGGCCGTCGACAAACTGAAGCAAATTGTGAAGACGGATACCGAGAATATCATGGCCTATATCTATTTAGGCGACATGCTCCGGAAACAGGGATCCGCGGTACGGGCATCCAAGGTGCACCGCAACCTGCTGGTCCGCAACAATCTGAACACCCATCAGCTGAACATGATCATGCACCGGCTGATTCTCGATTACAAGGAAGCGGGCATGCCGGACAAAGCCGCCGAAGTGGCCGAACGGATCATCCGGAACAACAAACACGACTATCATGCAAAAGAGCTGCTGCTGTCGCTTTATGAAGAAAAGAAAGACTGGGACAAGGCCTTTTTTCACAGGCAGAACCTGAACCGTTGGATGAAGAAAAAGGACCAGGACATCCTTGCCCTTTACAAGGTCATGGCCGGCATTGAACAGATCACGGACAGCCGGGAACGGGAAGGGCGCATCCGGTTCCGCGAGGCCATAAAACTCGACAGGAGCTGTGTGCCCGCCTACCTGCACTGGAGCGATTCATACAGACGCACGGGAAGAAACGAGGATGCCCTTCGTGTGCTGAAAGATTTCATCCATCAGAACCCTGAATGGGCGCATCTGGCCTTCGACCGTCTGAAAATACTGCTGTACAATCTGGGACGGTACGGTGAAATCGAACATCTGTACGCATCCGTGATCCGTAAAAAGCCCAAACGTCCGGATGTGTATCTGGTCCTGATCGATCTCTATCTCAAGGAAGGGCGATTCGACCAGGCCCTGGATCTGGTTCAGAAAACAATCGATCAATATCCGGATAACGGACTATGCCGGCTGATGCTGGTCAAAGTGTACCGCCGGATGAACAAAGACGGGGAGGCACTCGCCGAAGCGGCATCGCTGCTGGAAAAAACATTCAAAAAGAATGATCTGCTGGTCTGCAGTAACTGCGGATATGAAACCTCCGATCCCATGTGGTGGTGTCCCGGCTGCCATCATTGGAAAACATTTTTAAAGGAATGAATGATCGCATGATCAGGATCGTGCTGACATTTTTCATGATTCTTTCAGCCGCGGCCGGTCAGACGGTAACCGATATTGTCGCCATGATTCAGCAGGGACGCATCGCGGAAGCCGGCCGTATTCTGGACGAATGGGAAGCCGAATCACGCCAGATGGACAGTGTGATCTTTCTCAAAGGCCTCATCGCCCCGGAAGCGGATCAGGCCGTAATCTATTACGAAAAGGTGATCCGGTCGTACCCCAAAAGCGAATTTGCACCGAAAGCCCTGTTCCGGATCGCACAGCTGAAATATGCCCAGGGGCTCTACCAGACCGCGCTCCGCTGTTTTCTGCATATCACGGATGAGGACAGGCAGGCCGTCATTCTGCAGGAGAGCCGCTACTGGGCCGGGCTCTGCTATCTTGCCCTGAGCAAACCGGATTCGGCGGTCCATCAGTTCGGCGTCTCCATCTCCGAATTTCCCGTCCGGGACATATCCAGGCTGGCCGCCCTGGAGCTGCGGTCATTGCAGATTCCTGTACCCCTGCTGCAGGAAGACGGCAATCCGCCGTCCGGGCAATCCGGCGCGGGAACGGCGCACGCATCCGTTCCGGACCCAGTTGCGGCGGATGAAACCGGTGCCGTGCATGCACCCCCCGCGAGTCAGAAAACCGTTTATGCCATTCAGGTCGATGCGTTCACGGACAGGAACAATGCACTGGCCAGAAAGGCCTTTTTTGAAAGCAAGGGATACGAAACGGCCCTGAGAAACAAAACCGTAAACGGACGCTATTTTTACCTGGTCTGGGTGGGTGCGTTCAGCAATGAACCGGACGCACGCGCCTTCGGCCGCATGCTGAATACAAAATACGGAACCCATACGACGCTGGTTTCGGAACAACGGTGAACAAAGGTCGTAGGGTCATTACGTCTTTGGGTCGTTGGGTCTTTGGGTCGTTGAGTCTAAGAGCATGAAAGTTAAATAAAGAAAAAACCGCAGGGCATAAAGATAAAGTAGAAGTGTTGAAGGGTAAAAGGGTAGAAGCGGAAAAACATAAACAGAATTGCATTCAATCTATTCATTTTACTGGCTTCATGACAGGGAAAATGTTGAATGCGAATATTGCTATTATTTCTTTAATCTTTAATCTTGTTTCTTGAATCGTTACCTTATTTCCCGATTCACAATCAGACCCAGTGGACCCAACGACGCAATGACCCTACGACCCAATGACTCTATGACCCAATGACCTGAAAGACCCGAAGGACCAATTATGAATTGCTGCCCGACATCGATTAAATGGCCCCTTCTCATCACCACGTTCCTGATCCTCCCCCTGCTTGATGCGCAGTGCCTGCTTCTCGAAGACACACTGACGGACAGCACAATCGGACAATCCGACGGACCCGGCCAGTTCATTCCGGGCGGCGGGTGGAAATCAACGGGCGGAAAAATTGTGTATGATGCGGGACATCCGGTCTCGGCCGGTTATTTTGAAGCCACGATGCGCGGATGGACGGCTCCTGCGCAGGGCATCGACAAGGCCCATCCGCTTTCAGGCTGGGAATTTGAAAACCAGTATACACGAATCGATCAGCAGGGATCCTATTTCAACTGGCGCATCGGAACCGGTTATTATCCTTTCAAGGTACTGGCCAAACCGGATGCTTCAGGCACGCGCCAGGAGGCGCGCGTCGGCAATGTGTCCATGGTGAATGACGGGCAGCCGCATGTGTACCGCGTGGCCTGGCAGGACGGCAGGGTGACATTTTCACTGGACGGGATACATCTGATTTCATGGACGTTTCCGCGGTTCCGGATGAGGTATTTTACCATCGGCCGGGACGACTGGTACGGCATCACGAATCCTGCCCCCGTATTTTCGGATATACGGATTGTCGATCTCGGGCTTCCACCCGCGGATTCGCTCCGTATCCTGACCGGCACCCTGCCCGACGGACAATATCTCCGGACGTACTCGGGAGCAATACAGGCCGCGGAAACACCCTATTCCTATCAGTGGATCACGCTCTCCGAAATTCTGCCCCCCGGACTCGCATTCGATGCGGCCAGCGGTATTTTAGGAGGCGTCCCCCGGTCCTCCGGCCATTTTTCCATATCCGTGGCCATGAAGGATACGCGGGACTGGACGCGGGATGACACCGCATCGTTCGCCTTCACCGTCCATAATCAAAAGCCGCTTTTCATATCGGATGAAACGGTTGAAACCGTGACGAATCAGGATTTCGCCTTCACGGTCCGGGCCGTGGATCCGGACGGAAATCCTCTCGAATACACACTGACGGAGCATCCGGAATGGATATCCGGGGCGGATTCCACGGTATGGGGCCAAACCCCGGATACGCCTCAGACCGCGGTACTGGAATGGCGCGCCACGGACGGCGATCTGGATGAAACATTCAGAATGACCCTGCGTGTCCTCGCCCCGGACCTGCAAATCCTCGCAGACACTTTTCCGAAACCGGCCTATCTGGAGCCCTTTCTGCTGAAACTGAACGCCGCAGGCGGTCTTCCGCCCTATCACTGGAGCGTCCGGGGAACACTGCCGCAGGGACTCGGCTTTGACGGCGATTCCGCTGCAGTGCATGGGATTCCCCTCGAATCCGGTCCGTTTATGCTCACGGTTCATGTCACGGACAGCCATGATCCTGCGGACAGGGATTCGCTCACGATCGCCCTGAACATAGACAATCAGGCCCCCCGTCTTTTCCTTCCGGATCAGATTTACTTTATGCGCAACCGGGATTATGCCGTTCCGGTCAATTCATACGACCCGGACGGAAATCCGGTGACCATCCGTCTTAAGGAGGGGCCGGCGTGGATTTCCCTGAACGACACCACGCTTTCAGGCAATCCGCCCGAAACCGCCTCGGACACGACAGCCGTCATCGAGGTGACGGACGGGGATCTATCGAATACCTACACGGTTCTGCTGACCGTCGAGTCCGGAACCGGCCTTGGCGCCAGGCCGGGAACGGGTGCCGTCACTTTCGATTTAAAACAAAATTATCCGAATCCGCTGAATCCGGATACGCAAATCGACTACAGTGTGGCGGAAACCTGTTCCGTGATACTGAAGCTATTCAATATGCGCGGGGAACTGATCTGGACGGTTGCAGAGGGAATCCGTGAGCCCGGCCGCTACCGGGCCGTCATCGACGGGCACACGTTGCCCGCGGGCATCTATATGTATGCCATCGATGCGGGGAATTACCGCGCCGTTAAAAAAATGCTGGTCGTCAAATAAAAGCGGATTACAACCGGAAATCAGAACAGGGTTCTGTAGAGAAACGCGAGGATCAGGAGCCCGAGAACGATCCAGAAAATCCACTGCACAGCAGGATGCAATGCGGAGCCGCCGGACCCGGAAATCCGCTCCTCCCCGTATTCGTCGTCATCGGCCTCATCCGCTTCATCCCATGTCTCATCCGGCATAAACGAATGCCGCCATCCGGTCCGTTCATCCGAACCGCAATGCGGGCACGCTCTGGCACCATCTTCGATCATTTCACCGCAAAATGGACAGGTGAACATAAATTTTTCCTGTATTGATAGATTAAAGCAGTAGAAGAGTAGAAGGGTAAAAGGGTAGAAGTGTTAAAAAGAAAACATATAAAGCGCAGAGATCGCAGAGGAATCCGATAATTTCCTGGTATTGAATAGGTATCCTCTTTTACTCTTTTACTCTTTTACTCTGCTATATTAAATATCAAGCGTTTTCTCACTGCATCCCAGAATATTTTACTACCAGCACTTTTCCGTATTGTTCCTGACATT
>JAFGGN010000028.1 GCA_016930535.1 bacterium | reverse complement strand
CCGCACGGGTGAATTCACCGCCTGCATAGATATCATCGCCGTCCAGGGCCAGGGCATACACATTGCCCCAGAATCCCTGTCCCACCGGTTCCATGGTACTGCCGTTCCACCGAGCGATCTTGTTCACGGTCACGCCGCCCGCAATCTCGAAGCGTCCGCCGATGATAAGGTCGTTGCCCTGAACCGTCATGGCCAGCACATTCCCGTTCGTGCCGCCGCCGAACGCAAACCATTCCCGGCCGTCCCAGGCCGCGAGATGATTCACTTCCATATCCCCTGCCAGACCGAAGCGTCCGCCCACGATCAGCCTGTCCTGAAACACGATCATGGCATGCACAGGACCGTTCAGGGGCTCACCTACAGCGGACCACTGCGTTCCGTCCCATTTGGCGATATAATACTGCCGCTGACCGTTCACGCGTGTAAATTCACCGCCTGCATAAATCTCGCCGCGGTATTCGGCCAAAGCAAACACGGTGCTGTTCACGCCGCCAGCAAGCGCCTGCCAGGATTGTCCGTCAAACAGCGCCACGTTGTTGACAATGGTTCCACCGGCCATCACAAAGTGACCGCCGATAACGAGTCCCTTACCGGTCTGGCAAATGGCCCTGACCTCGAATTCCTGGCCATGCACGCCGCCGCCCACCTCTTCCATACGCCCATCCCTGAAATACCGGGCAATCCCCTTGATACCGAAACCGCCGTATTCGGAACTTTGATCAAAATTTCCGCCCAGGAACACCTGATCGCCGTCTACCAGAATGGCATACACGTATTCACGTTCATTAAATTTTCCCAGGATATAATCCCAGTGCCCCGGACTTTGCGTTTGTGCAAAAAGGGACGTTATCAAAAAAAAGGCATAAACAGCAGGTCCCGCAGCCGCGTATCTGACAGCATGTTGCCTGATCATAATTTCCTCCATTTTCATGGATCTGTAATCCGTACCGTTTGGAACATGAATAAGAATTCATCTGCAAATTACAGACCAGGACCGATATTGTATCTTAATATATTGTAATTATTAAAATAATGATGTTCGTGCAACAGATTAAAAACGGTTCAAATTGTGATTGATTAAGGATATATTTTTCAGATTGAAAATGGAGCGGTATCGGGTCGTTTTACCTGCCGGATTGTTCAAAGGGATCCGCCTGGGTTTCCTGAAGGATGAGGTTCTTATGAAACTCATGAAACTTTCGATAATATGATTGGGATATCATGCCTTTCCACACGACCGCATCCGCACGCACATCGAGCAGGATGGACAGCAGCGAATCAGAACCGGCCGGCAATGCGGGCATGGTGATTTCCGGAATGAACCAGGCATGCAGACTGTCGGCTTCGGATCTGGCCCCGGCCAGACATCTCCTGATCTGATAATCAGACAGGGAATCCGGTTCGATGCTCAGATGCGGATGAACCACCATTTCATACCGGCCGTCCATTACAGAGGCAAGATCCGGTCGATCGGCATAAACATCGTTATTCCCTGTCAGTATCAAAAGACCGGGTACCGTGCGTTCCAGTGCGGGGACCAGTTCCTGTTCCGGAATACCGGCAGGCAGCCTGATCTCTACCGCAGGAATCACGTCAACGGGAAATTGTCTTCTGCCTGCACGGATCCAGGGTTCAAAAAGACTTTGTACGATTTGTTCGGTCGTCGATGTTTTCTCTCCATAGGAAAGAAGGCACATGGTGTCCAGCTGCAGATACAGCTTGATAGACCGGCTCCGGCACAGATCGATCAAGGCGGATTCCCTTCCCCTGGCTGCACAGGGAGAAATACCGAAACAGTCGATCCCGTATTTGCGGTAAAAGATATAATGTCTTTCAAGCGAATCGGCCGGCACATCAGCGGTCCATCCTGCCGGCCATTCCGGATGACCGGGCCGCAGATAAGAAGGGCTGGGTGCATTGAAACAGGAAATCCCCAGAATAAACAGAAGACAGAGCGGTTTTTTCATCATCATCAACAATCGAATTTCACTGAAGCAGTGTGCCTTAAAAATGCCAGTCATGGTGAAGACTCAGCCCCCATCCCATTGCTCTTTTTTGGGTTTGAATTTCCTTCTGAACGTAATATCGTCATCGTCCTCATCTTCGAAACGTCTGCGTTTCTCCACTGTTTTTTCGCGTTCACGGCGGCGTTTTTCCCTTTGCCAGTCGCGGTCATCATCCTGATGTCTGCCTGATGCTGAATACGGAACCGATGTGCGTTTTCCCAAAAGCATATTGCCTCCGATTAGTATAACCAGTGAGCAGGCAAGCCAAATTACAACGGAAAATATAAAAATACAACATGAAAATTCATGACAAATTTAGACAATAATGAATTTGATTTTTTTGATTTATATATATACATTCTTTTAATTACACACACGGATTGTCTGGTTGTTACACCAAAATGTAACCGATGATTTTCTTCAGGTCGCCATGCTTTTTTTTAAAACATGTCATTGTCCGGCTGATCATTTTCAACCATATTTCATTGTTCCTTCAGGCATAAATGCTGAGAACGACAAACCGGCAACCAGCCCTCATGTCAATCAATTCACAATGAGCAATAAACCGTTTCATTTTTCAACCCATAGAAAAAGGAACAGTCATGAACGATGAAAAAAACAAACAGAATATGTCGAGGCGGAATTTTCTCGGTACAACCGCCCTTACAGCTGCAGCCACGGTTACCATACTTCCCTCGCATGTGCTTGGAGGCAAAGGCCGCAAGGCGCCCAGTGACCGGCTGAATATCGCCTGTGTCGGTGCCGGAGGCAAAGGCAAGAGTGATATTCGCGGTGTTTTTGATGAGAACATCGTGGCCCTGTGTGACGTGGACGATACAAAAATAGCAGAACTGCCTGGTCATCTCGAAGATTTGCCTGGATCCGGAGACTGGTTTACCAGGGTGAAAAAATTTAAAGATTTTCGTGTCATGCTCGATAAAATGCACAAGGATATCGATGCCGTTACCGTAACGACACCGGACCACACACATGCCGTGATCGCACTCACGGCCATGAACATGGGCAAACATGTCTATGTTCAAAAACCGCTGACGCATACGATCCGCGAAGCACGCGCATTGGCCGACACCGCCCGCAAGATGAAAGTCACCACGCAGATGGGAAATCAGGGGCATGCCAGCGAAGGTGCCCGTCTGATCAACGAGTGGATATGGGACGGCGCCATTGGTGAGGTGTCGGAAGTGCACTGCTGGACGAACCGGCCGATCTGGCCGCAGGGTATCGACGCTCCCGCGGAAATTCCGTCTGTCCCTCCTTCCCTTGACTGGAATCTCTGGCTCGGGCCAATGAAGTGGCGGCCCTATCATCCGGCGCTCTGCCATTTTGTATGGCGCGGATGGCGCGATTTCGGTACGGGCGCACTCGGAGACATGGGGGCGCATATCATCAATCATCCTTACTGGGCCCTGGATCTCAAATATCCGGAGACTGTTCAGGCCAGTTCCACGCGGTTTACGGATGCGTCGTGGCCCGTTGCCTCGAAAGTCATCTATCAGTTTCCCGCAAGGGGAAACAAGCCGCCGGTCAAACTGACCTGGTATGACGGCGGATTAATGCCGGAACGTCCCGAATTGCTCGAGCAGAGCCGGCGGCTGGGTGAGAGTGACGGCGGCATGCTGTTTGTCGGAACCAAAGGATACTTGATGTCCGGGTGTTACGCTTCCAATCCACGTCTCATACCGGAAACCGCGATGCAGGCTTATAAGCGGCCGGAAAAGACGATCCCCCGGTCACCCGGTATTTACGAGGAGTGGATAGAGGCCGCAAAAAAGGGCGAACATTCGACCACGGATTTCAGTTATTCCGGGCCATTGACCGAAACCATGCTGCTCGGCAATGTGGCCATTCTGCTTCAGGATCAGAACATGATTTATCACTGGGACGGAGAAAAAGGCGAAATCACCAATCATGATGCAGCCAACGGGCTGCTTCATATTCCCTACAGGGAGGGCTGGACGCTTTAACGGGCGGATTTCATCGCCTTTCATCCATTTCACCGCCAATGGCAGAGGACCATGAGTGATGACGGACAAACAGAATAAAGACAAAAACAAACAAAATCCATCCATTGACCGCAGGGATTTTCTTCAGGGGCTTGCCGCTACACCGGTTCTCGGCCTGTTCGGCGCAGCGCTGATTCATGAACAATCCGTAAAGAAAAAACTGACCAAGGCCAAACCGAAAGTTGTTCCTGAAAATCTCGAACCGCTGAACATTGCCGTAATCGGCTCCGGTGCGCAGGGGCAGGTACTGATCGACGCCATGCTGAAGCTGCCCGGCCTTCATTTCAAGGCAGTGTGTGATATCTGGACTGAATATAATTTAAAACGCGCAGCCGGAATTCTCAAACGGTACGGACACCCTGTCAACCGGTACATAGATTACCGCGATATGCTCGTCAGGGAACAGGACCTGGATGCTGTGGTGATCGCCTCACCGGATTTCTGGCATGCCGATCATGCTGTAGCCTGCCTGGAAGCCGGTCTTCATGTGTACTGCGAAAAGGAAATGTCGAACACGCTGGAAGGGGCGCACCGCATGGTCATGGCTTCGAGAAAAGCCGGAAAACTGCTGCAGATCGGGCATCAGAGGCGCAGCAATCCCCGTTACCTGCATTGTTATGACAAACTGATCCGGGAAGCGAAACTGCTCGGCCGGATGACCTCGGTCAACGGCCAGTGGAACAGGGCCGTACAGCCGGACCTGGGCTGGCCGGAAAAATATGCCATTCAGCCGGATATACTCCGGAAATACGGATTCGACTCCATGCACCAGTTCCGCAACTGGAGGTGGTTCAAAAACCTCGGCGGCGGTCCGATCGTGGACCTGGGTTCCCATCAGATCGACATATACAACTGGTTCCTGAAGGCCAGACCCAAATCCGTGCTCGCCAGCGGCGGTACGGATTATTACGATCCCGCGGCCCATGAATGGTACGATACAGTGCTGGCTATTTACGAATATGAAACACCGGCAGGCACGGTCAGGGCCTTTTATCAGACCTTGACCAGCAACAGCTCCGAAGGGTATTTTGAGAACTTTCTGGGCGACGAAGGCACGCTGCATATTTCGGAATCGTCAAACCGCGGCGGCGTGTACCGTGAACCCAATGCCCCGCAGTGGGATGAATGGGTGCGTCTCGGCTATCTTTCTGCGCCCGAGAAGGCCGGCACTCAGGCAACCAGCGCGGTCCTCGATGTGCGTGAAACGATTGCACCGGACCGGCACGACATTCCCATCGTGTTCACAGACCCCTATCATATGCCCCATCTCGAGAATTTTTTCAATACAGTCAGGGGCCTGGACACCCTGAACTGCCCCGCTGAAACCGGTTATGAAACAGCGGTCACGGTGCTCAAGGTCAATGAAGCAGTTAAAGCCGGAAAACAGCTCGCGTTTTCTGAGCAGGATTTCCTGATCTGAACCGGTAAACCATTCTGAAAGGACAAGCATTACATGCAGATAAAGGAAAGTCAGAAACTGCAGACATGCGCACTCGTCATCCTGCGTATCCTGATCGGATGGCACTTTTTATATGAAGGCGTGGCCAAACTGCTGAAGGGCAACTGGAGTGCTGCCGGTTTTCTTAGTCAATCCAAATGGATTTTATCGCCGGTATTTCAATGGATGGTATCAAACGAGACCGTGCTCAACTTGGTCAATCAAATGAACATCTGGGGCCTTATTTTAATCGGATTGGGTCTGATCACGGGAACGTTTACACGAATTGCCGCTGCGGCGGGCATGGCGCTGATATTTTTGTACTATCTGTGCAATCCTCCCCTGGCCGGGCTTTTTTATTCCATCCCGTCCGAGGGCAATTATCTGATCGTAAACAAAAACGTGGTTGAAATGGCCGCACTGTTCGTACTGATCGTTTTTCCCGCGGCCCGGAACTGGGGGATCGACCATATCCTGGTTCGTATGTTCAGGCGTTCATGAGCGGCATCGCCTTTTTATTCATGCATCACAAGGAGAATGGCATGACGAGAAAAAACAGGATAGTTTGCATGATAGGCTGCATCGGGCTGGTTTACTGCGTTACTTCCGCTGCACAGTCCCTGAAACCTATTGACCTGAAACTGCCGAAAGCCGTTTTCACGGGAACACCGCAAAACATGAACGTTCCCAATCTGGAAAAACCGCTGGGCAAGGCGCGTCCGCCGTTTCTGGCCCCTGAAGGCACCACCAACGTGGCTCTGGGTAAATCCGTATCGAGCACGGATGAAGAACCGATTATCGGTGAAATAGAAATGATTACGGATGGCGACAAAGAGGCTGCCGAAGGCAGTTACGTCGAACTGGGACCATTCGTTCAGCATGTCACCATCGATCTGGGTTCCGACCACCATATCTACGCTGTTGTGCTCTGGCATTTTCACAAGCAGCCGCGCGTGTACTTTGACGTGGTGATACAGATCTCGGATGATCCGGAATTCACCGATGGGGTTGAAACCATTTTCAACAATGACATCGACAATTCATCCGGTCAGGGTAATGGCAAGGATAAGCATTATGTGGAAACCGCCGAAGGCAAGCTGGTGGATGCCAGGGGCCTTCAGGGCCGCTACGTACGGCTCTACAGCAGGGGGAACAGCAATAATGATTTAAACCACTATATCGAAGTCGAGGTATACGGCAAACCAGTACTGTGAAAACAAGCTGGAAATTTTCGGGTCTTTACGGAATAATTCTGATGCTGGCGCTCGCATTGCGGGTACAGCATCTGGAAAACCGCCCCATGCATACCGATGAAGCGGTTCAGGGCATGAAATTCCTGCATCTGCTGGAGGGAACGTATCAGTATGACCCGGCCGAATACCACGGTCCTGCACTGAATTACTTCACACTGCCTGTGACATGGATCACCGGACGGTCCCGGCCAGGGGATGTCTCCGAAACCATGCTGCGTATCGTTCCCGCCATATTCGGTACGCTCATTATCCTATTGATTCCGGGTCTTCACCCCTCACTGTCCCGGCCGCATGTATTATGGGCGGGAATACTGATCGCACTTTCTTCTGTTTTCAGTTATTACAGCCGTTATTACATTCATGAAACACTGTTCGTATTCTTCACACTGGGCCTGATTGTCTGTTTGTACCGGTATCTTCTCTATAAAAAAGTCCTGATGCTGGCAGCAGCCGGCGCTTTTACCGGTCTGATGCATGCCACGAAAGAAACGGCCGTTATCAGCTGGACCGCCATTTCTGCGGCTTTTCTCCTTACTGCTGTTCGCAACAGAAGGTCCTTGAACTTTCACCGGATCAGGTCCGCTCATTGGCTGACCGGACTGCTGGCCGCTGTTCTTGTATCCGCATTCTTCTATTCCCGTGCATTCACGGATATGGCCGGAATCCTTGATTCATGGAGCAGCTGGCATTTTTATCTGCTTCGGGGCACAGGCGGGAGCGTGCACCTCCACCCGCCTGCCTTCTATGCCCGGCGCCTGCTCTGGTTCCATCAATCATCCGGCGGTCCCGTTTTCTCCGAACTGCTGATCCTGCTTTTGGCACTACCCGGTTTTATTTTTGCATTCCGGCCCAAATCATCCGAAAAATTCGTTTTTTTCTGGGCTTCATATACGCTGTTTCTGACACTGGTTTACAGCCTGATTCCCTATAAAACGCCCTGGCTGGCGCTCAACTTCTGGCTGGGCTGGATCATCATGGCAGGCATGGGAATCTCGTTTATCCTGGAACGGCTGCATGCAGACAAATACCGGATAATCGGGACTGGATTGCTGGGTCTCGGACTTCTTCATCTGGGCCTGCAGAATTTTCTCGTGAATGATCCGTATGCCGCGGATCCTGCGAATCCGTGGGTTTATGCTCATCCGGGCACAGGAATCGCGCAAATAGAGACTGCGCTGGATCATGTAACCGCCAGCCATCCCATGCATAAAAATCTGGATATACAGATCGCAGTTCCCGGACATGAGTACTGGCCGCTTCCATGGATGCTGAGGCAGTATCAGGGCATCAGCTGGCGTGATCATGTTTCTCCGGATATGCATCCGGCATCCATCATCGTGATCGCATCGTGCATGAAAAATGATCTTGTCAAAATACTGTACGAAGACCCCCCTCCGGGGCAGCGATATCTTTACATTCCGCTGTTCGATACCGACATCGAATTAAGACCCGGCGTTCCGGTTTCGGGCTATGTTCGCAAGGATGTATGGGATTAAATTCAGGAAATCGGATAAATATGGCGATTCGGGAACCATTCAATTTAAAACTTCCGGACATTGAGCGGTTGAATTCCGTTCAGCGTTTCGATCATGCAGCCATGAATACGCAATTCGAAATATGGACTGTTCATCCAAACGCCTATTATGCGCGGCAGGCCGCACATGAAGCCTTTGTGCTTCTGGATCAGATCGAACACGATTTGAGCCGGTACATCAGCAACAGTGATATATCCAGGATCAATCAATTGCCGGGACACCCGGTCATTATCAGCGAACAGACGCTCCGCTGTCTGCAGCAATGTCAACATGCGGAAAAACTGACCTCGGGTTACTTCAATGCCATAGTCGGCCATCTGACCGGCCGTTCCAGGGGGAATACACGCCGGGGGACAGGGGAAATTCCTTCATCGGCTTCAGTTCTTGAAATCGATGCCGAACATTATCTGGTGACGCTCAATCACGAACAGGCACAGATCGATCTCGGCGGTATCGGCAAGGGATATGCCGTGGACAGGATGGTCGATCTGATGCATGACTGGGAGATCGGTTCGGCACTGATTCACGGAGGCCGGAGCACGGTATATGCATATGGTCAATTTCAGGATGAAATCGGATGGCCGGTCTCGATCAGCGACCCATTCACAAGAAAAGCCGAAAAACGGATCCGGCTGAACAATCGCGCACTCAGCGCATCGGGCCTGTCCAGGGGCATGCATATCATAAATGTAAAATCCGGAAAACCCGTACAGGCCAATCAGGCTGCATGGGCGATGGCACCGACTGCCGCACTTTCCGATGCATTATCCACGGGTCTGATGGCCATGCCGCTGCGTGAAATCGGCCGGATGTGCGAAATGAACCAGGGTTGTGCCGGATTAAAAATCATGCGTAAAAATGCGATGAGCCGGTTATATGCTTATGGAATCTTTAATTGATGGAATATCCTGGCGACTATTTTCAGTATGATCAGACTCTCAATTACAAGCGAAGGCAATGCAGCGGCAATCGACAGCCTGCTGTCCGGGTCCGCTTTCCAGGAAACCGGGAATTCGATAACTTTCATATTACGGCTGAGTGCATGCAGAAGCACCTCTATATCAAAAAGGAAACCGCTGCACCGGATTTTCGCGTAAAGCGAGCGTCCTGTTTCTCCCCGGTATATTTTGAGACCGCATTGTGTATCGGAAAACCGGGACGGAACACCGAAAATACGGATACACCAGTTCCGGAAGAGAAATCCTGCAGCCCGGCGCGCGGTTTTCTGATGCCTCCTTATCCGGCTGCCCGGAAGATATCTGGATGCATGTGCTATATCGCACTCACCGGACAGTATCATTTGCATTCCACGAAGCACATCGTCAAAAGAAACACAGCCTCCGCTGTCAATAAAAGTGACGATGTCTCCGTGACTGTGCAAAACGCCGGCACGAACCGCATGTCCCTTGCCGAAGTGCCTGCCGGATTTGAGGATGCGGACAGGAACCGGACTTCGTTGTTGAACCGCTCCCACAACCTGAACCGTATTGTCCGTACTGCCGTCGTCGGAAACGACGATTTCACCGGAAAAACCCTGATTCTCAATGAAAGAACGGGCACGCGCAATATCATGTGCGATTTTCAATTCTTCGTTCCATACGGGAATGACGACAGACAGGTCCATGCTGTCCTCTGAAAAGTTGACCTTATAAGTTAAAAAGCCGGTTGATGAGATCAAAATTCTTTTTCATTTAAAAAATGGAGACTGTCCTATGAAAAATGCAATACGCTTCATGCTGTTTGTCTGTATGTTCGGGACCGTGATGGCAGCCGGTCATGGCGACAAAACCTGCTGCGACAGTGAAGTGCGCATCAAAAAATTTCCAATCGCCATGCAATGCTGGACATTCAGGAAATTCTCTTTTCTCGAAACCCTGGACAAGGTTCAGGAACTCGGTATTCATTATCTTGAGGCATATCCCGGTCAGAAACTGATACCGGATGCGGATGATCCAGATCGTTTTGATACGAATCTCTCCGATGATCAGATAGCGTGGGTACAATCGGAACTGAAGAAGCGGGATATATCCCTGGTCAGTTTCGGGGTAGTCAATTTTGACAATACAGAGAGAGACGCAGAAACAGTGTTCGAATTTTCGAAAAAACTGGGCATACGCACCATTGTGACCGAACCCGCTTTTGACGATTACACGATCATTGAAAAAATGGTTCAGAAATACGACATTCGCGTGGCTATTCATAATCATCCTCCTCCGACCAAATACTGGGATCCCGAAACGGTATTGTCCCATATCAGGGGACTGGATCCGCGAATCGGCGACTGTGCAGATACCGGACACTGGACACGTTCGGGCATTTGCCCCGTATCCGCCCTGAAAAAACTGAGCGGACGCATACGAAACGTGCATTTGAAAGACCTGAACGATTTCGGAAACCCGGATGCATTCGATGTTCCTTTCGGCCAGGGAAAAAGCAATATCGAGGGTGTGCTTGCCGAGCTGACCATGCAGGACTATGACGGATTCCTGGCGATTGAACATGAAAAGAAAGAAGATGAAATGAATCCCTCACCCCCTGTGGCTGAGGGACTCAAATATCTGAAGCGCATCACGTATTATCAGGATTATGATCAACTGCTCGGACGGGATAACGGATTGTATCACAAGCATGGATGGAACCAGTACGGTCCGGGATATTTTATTTTAGATGAACGAACCGGCGTTCTGAAAGGACAGGGCGGGATGGGGCTGTTCTGGTACAGTACGCGCAAATTCAGGGATTTTGTACTGGAACTCGATTTTATGTGCGATGATCATGTCACCAATTCCGGCGTTTTTCTCCGTATTCCGGAACTGGTCGCAAGCAACGACTATATCGCACAATGTTATGAAATTCAGATCGACAATGCTTCGCGCGGCATTCATCAGACCGGCGCTGTATATGATGCACTCGCACCGTCATCCCTGGCTTTTCATGAACCCGGCCAGTGGAACCACTATAAAATCACGTATAAAAGCATGCACCTGTTTGTCGAACTGAACGGCATCAAAATTGTGGACTGGGAAACGGTCCCCCGCGGCAAAGTCCGGTCGTTAAGCAAAGAAGGCTATATCGGTCTTCAGAATCATGACAGCCGGGCTCCGGTATATTTTAAAAATATCTATATCAAGTCTCTTTAAGCGGTTTAAAAATGATCTGCCTTCAGCGAACGGTTTAATTGTCCGCTCCCGGTCCGGAGAATGCAACAGCAGATCCCCGGGCCGGGCTTTTTATAAATCAATATCCATATATCGAATATTTTTTTCAATATGACAATTTTTTGTTTTTGATTCGTGTTTTTTTTTATTACATTATATGCTAAATTTTCGGGAGAAGAAGGCAGCTGAATGTCAGCATGTCTTTTTTTTGAATACTTTTTTGTGATTTTTTTCACAAAGTTTGGCGGTTCTGAATTGCATGAGGAGGTTTTGGATGTCAAAAATTCTTATCGTTGATGATGATGCCGATTTTGTCGAAGCGGTTCGCGCCTTACTCGAGAGCAACGGATATGATGTGATCAGCGCCCATTCACGCGAGGATGGCATGCAGTCTGTCAAGGCAAACGCTCCTGATCTCATGATTCTCGATGTCATGATGGATTCCCCGGACGACGGATTTACCATGGCATATGATATTCGCAAACAGGGTTTCAATAAGCCGATTCTCATGCTGTCGAGCGTCAGTAAGGTTACCGGCATGACATTCGACAAAGACTCAGATCTCGTTCCTGTGGATGTATTCGAAGAAAAACCCATCCGCCCTGAAAGACTTTTATCCCAGATCAAAAAACTGCTCAGCGCATAAGGGAGATCTCAATGCAAGTGATTGAAAGAGAAAAATTATTAAACCGGATCGATGATTTAAAACAGGCCCATGGAACGACACGGTCGGCATTAATGCCGATTCTTCAGAACCTTCAGGATGAATACGGACTGATTTCGGGACTCATGATGCAGGAAGTGGCCCATGCCCTGAATATTCATCCGGTTGAAGTCGAGGGCGTTGCCAGCTTCTACAGCTTCCTTCATCCCAATATTAAAAAGGGCAAATATGTCATCCGTCTGTGCCAGACCATCTCCTGTGATTTAATGGGCAAATCCCGTGTGGCCAGGCAGTTTGAAAATGAACTCGGCATCCAGTTCGGTGAGACCACGAAGGACGGCTTGTTCACACTGGAGTATACAAACTGCCTCGGCATGTGTGACCAGGGGCCCGCAGTCATGGTGAATGACCGGCTTTTTGCCAGGGTGACGCCGGAAAAAGTGCCCCAGATCATCGCCAATTGCAGAAGGAATTTTTTAAAATCCGATTTTCCGCAAATCGTGCCCTCCGACGTTCAGAAATCCGGACCCCTGCTGAGCAACAAATTGAAGCATGGCGATGCATTGAAAAAAGCACTCGGGATGTCCCGTAGCGATGTCATCGCCATCATTCGTGAGGCCGGTCTCAAGGGCCGCGGCGGTGCGGGTTTTCCGACAGCCGTCAAGTGGCAGCTGGCAGGGGCCGCTGTCAGTGATATGAAGTTCGTGGTCTGCAATGCGGACGAAGGCGAACCTGGAACGTTCAAAGACCGGTATCTGCTGCATGAACAAACGGATCTGATGCTTGCAGGAATGACCATTGCAGCATATGCCATCGGTGCCGAAAAGGGTTTTATCTACCTGCGCGGTGAATACCAGTATATCCGTGAACACCTGAATCAGGCCATTGAAAAACGGAAAAACAGCAAGCTCCTTGGTCAATCCATTCTCGGAAAGAAAGATTTTAATTTTGATATCGAACTGAGAATGGGTGCGGGAGCCTATGTATGCGGCGAAGAAACCGCTTTGATCGAATCTCTGGAAGGGCAGCGCGGAGAACCGAGAAACCGTCCGCCCTTCCCCGTGGATACAGGTTTTGAAGGCCATCCGACCATTGTCAACAATGTCGAGACTTTTGTGGACGCGTCCCTGATTTGCGCCATGGGTGCAAAATGGTTCATGCAGCATGGCACGGAAAAATCGACGGGCACCAAACTGTTCAGTGTTTCCGGTGATTGCGAGCGCCCGGGCATTTTTGAACTGCCCTTCGGCATCTCGGTCAAGGAGCTTTTAAAGGAAGTCGGCGGCCAGGATGCAAAAGCCGTGCAGATCGGCGGCGCGTCCGGACGCTGTGTTCCCCGGTCCGAATTTGAACGGGCCATTGCCTTTGAAGATGTCTCGTCCGGAGGCTCGATCATCGTTTTCGGTCAGGACCGGGACATGCTCAAGGTGGCCAAAAATTTCATGGAGTTCTTTGTCGAAGAATCGTGCGGCCAGTGTACACCGTGCCGGGAAGGCAATGTCAAACTGCTGGAGGGACTCGAACTGCTTGAAAAAGGCGAATGTTCCTCTTCCTATCTGAATGAGCTGATCAAACTGGGCCATACCATTCAGATCGCCTCCAAATGCGGCCTGGGCCAGTCGAGTCCGACTGCATTCCTTTCCATTGTCGAACATTTTAAAAACGAACTTCTCGGACGGGTTCAAACAGCTTAAGGAGAGCAGTAATGACCAATAAATACAATGTATGTGATAATTCCCGGGGTGCTAAAAGTACGGCCGCGGCCTGTGTGATTACGCCGGATGATACCACTGCCCTTGGCGCTTTAATCAAGGCGACCATCGACGATCAGTCCGTGAATGTTCCGATGGGTACCACTATTCTCGAAGCGGCCAAAATGCTTGGAATACGGATTCCCACCCTCTGTTATCATGAGGATTTATGTATCTCGGGTGTTTGCCGGATCTGTGTGGTCGAAGTGGAGGGCATGCGGAACCTGCAGGCTTCATGCGCCTATCCGATTACACAGCCGATAACCGTACGAACCCATTCACGCAAGGTGCGCCAGGCGAGACGCCATATTCTCGACCTCATGCTCTCGACCCACTACGGAGAATGTTATACCTGTGTACGGAACAACAACTGTGAACTGCAGTCTCTCGCCAAGGAATACGGAGTCGATTTTTACCGTTTCGGCCATGTGGACAAGCCGAAGACCGGAAAGGACAAATCCAGTTATGCCATCGTGCGTGATGAAGATAAATGTATTCTGTGCCGTCGCTGTGTCAGAACCTGTGTCGATCTTCAGGAAGTCGGTGTGTATGAGGCCGTGAACCGCGGCGCCGACACGCGGATCGGAACCTTTATGAACAATCCGATGTCGGACGTCATCTGCATCAACTGCGGACAGTGCATCAACCGCTGTCCGACAGGCGCATTGCAGGCACAGGATCCGAGCGATGAAATCTGGGATGCCATAGACGATCCCGCCAAGCACGTGATCATTCAAACGGCTCCTGCCCCCCGCTCGGCAATTGGTGAATGTTTCGGTCTTGAACCCGGAAATCCGCTCACGTTCGAAATGAATACGGCCCTGAGGCATTGCGGATTCGACAAGGTTTTCGATACCAATTTCACTGCGGATCTGACGATTATCGAAGAGGGTACGGAACTGATTCTCCGGCTTTACAAGGCGCTGGTTGAAAAAGACCAGTCCATCGCCCTCCCCCAGTTCACTTCCTGTTCTCCCGGATGGGTGAAATATATCGAACATTTTTATCCCGAATACCTTCCCAATGTATCATCGGCAAAAAGTCCGCAGCAGATGTTCGGGGCCCTGATCAAGACACACTATGCGAAAATGAACAATCTCGATCCTGCCGATATCGTCACCGTGGCCCTGATGCCCTGTACAGCCAAGAAATTCGAATGCAACCGGCCCGAAATGAACGACTCCGGATATAAGGATGTGGATTATGGTCTGACCACCCGTGAACTGGCCCAGATGATCAAGGAAGCCGGCATCGACCTGCTGAACATGCCGAAATCTGATTTCGACGATCCGTTCGGCACCATGACCGGATCGGGCGTGATATTCGGAGCCACAGGCGGCGTCATGGAATCGGCGATCCGGACAGTTTATGAGCTTGTGACCGGCGAGGTCATAGAAGGTGTTTTTGAAAAGGCCAGGATTCTCCCGGTCCGCGGATTCGAAGGCGTCAAAATGGCCGAGCTGACGATTTCCAAGGTTGGGCCGGTACCGGATATTCTGAAACACCTCGTTCCCGACTGGAACTGGCTGAAAGGTGCCACACTGAAAGTGGCCGTGGCCCACGGCACCGCAAACGCCCAGAAAGTGATGGAGGACATCAAGGCCGGAGGCCCGCTGAGTGAATGCCATTTTATCGAATTCATGGCTTGCCCGGGAGGCTGTCTCGGTGGAGGCGGTATGCCGATTCCCACCAATGAAAGTATCCGGGCGGCACGTGCACAGGCCATTTACGCGGAAGACGAGGCCAGCGAGGTCAGAAAATCATATATGAACGAAGCCGTATTGAGGGTGTACAAAGAGTTTCTGACCGATGGGCCCTGCGGACACAAGAGTCATAAACTATTGCATACTGAATATATGGTTCGCGGCAAGAAATTGATTTAGACACATTTTCCATACTGCTGCAAAAAAAGGGGAATCCTTCATGGATTCCCTTTTTTATTAAGAATGCTGTAACCAATCAATCCGGCGAAATGCCCCTTTCCTGATCCGGGCATGTCCCCCATTTGTCCCTGAGCACGATACCGCTGTCAGGAACGGTAAACATGCGGCCGGACTGGTTGTATCGGCTGCACGCTTCAGGAAACTGTTCCCTCGAAGTTTCCAGGGAATCGCTCAAAAAGTAATACGTGCCCGTCATGCGTTCCGGAAGGTACGTCAAATAACTGTAAACGGCATCCTGCATTTTGCTCATATGCCCGGCACCTGTTTTCCATGAACCATTCATGTAAACGCCGTTTCCAATATGCTGCCCGGTCATATCCACCTGGAAAATGACTTTCTGCGCAAACAGATCCTGATAATATTCGGGCATCGGCCAGTTCCCTGCACCGTCCTCCATAAAATTCGTCTGAACGGGATCGAAGAATGCGACATGATCATGGGAGGATCCCTGTCCCCACGGTGTTCTGCACGGCGTGGATACCCATGCGGGCTCCCAGAATACGACACCCAGCCCTCCCGCACGCATGACCGCACGTGTGTAATCCACCATATACTCGAGCTGTTTTTCCGGACAGACCGGAAGATATGCAGGATCCGGAGTCTTGATGATATTGATCAGATTATCGGTATTTTCCATGGACCATAAATAACCGGTTTCGACAACCATAAAAGAATATGCGGGATACATTTGCGCCAGATCCTTCAGGGTCTGTTCGAGAAGGCGGATACTGCCATGATGCCAGGCATAGTAGTAGGATATGCCGAAAATGTCAAAATCCGTGACACCGTGATCCAGCATATTCTGCATGTTCCACATATGTGCTTTCAGGTCATTCGTAAAATGGATGGCGATTTTCGGATTGACCGCGCAATCCCTCCCTGCATCGCGGATGGCCCTGATGGCCGCATTGTACAGGTCCGCATGACGCTCCCAGCTCGTACTGATTGTCTTCACAGGAGTAAACTCATTATTTTCAGCTATTTGATTGAGTATACCGCCGTTGTTTTCATTCCCGACTTTTACGATATCCGGCATGCAGCCCGCTGCATCCAGATGCCGCAGAACGTGATAGGTATACTGATACACAGAATCCTGAAGTGCGTTCAAATCATCGGCCGCCCGCTTCCATCTGTGAGGGACAAGCTGCCGGCCGGGATCCGCCCAGAAATCCGAATATTGAAAACCGAGCATCGTTTGCATTCCCGCATTTTTAGCCCGCTCCAGTGTCAGCCGGACATCATGGATATCGCTATAAAAGGATTTCACACCTTCCGGCTGCGGTATCGGATCCTGCCACCATGAAGGATCGATCCACAGCCGGACACGGACAAGATTGACGCCATGATCCGCGAATATCGCGTATACATCCTTCGGTTTTCCGTTTTCCCTGAAAACGGCTCCGCAATCCTCCATCTGGTTGACATAGGACAGATCGCATCCAAAGTAAAAGGGCTGCTGAGCAAAAGCGAGAGCCGCAATCATCATCACGATAAAAACATGCATGCGTTGATTTTTCATGATTTCAGTACCCAATTTTAATTTTTATGAACGCGCGGGTACATTGTGCCTGTATTGTGATGGATACAAGACAATGCAGTCATGAAGAATATTTTCATTAAAATCAAAGCAAAAATCATCCCACAGATCCACGCCTTGCTTCGAGTTGTTTCCGTGTCATGCTGGCCCTTTCTGCCGTAATCGGATAAAATTTCAGCGCGACAATGGCGAAAAGTGCCGTGATCGACGGTGCCCCCGATAAAAAGAGCCGCATGACCAGAAACGTTTTCGGATCCTGATTGCCGCCGAGTGCGCTGTCGAATCCCGAAAGCCATATACTGAAACCCACACCCAGTGCAGCCAGGGACAATGCCGTTTTTTCCAGCCAAGTAAATACCGCCCCGAATACTCCTTCTCGGCGTTTCCCATGCATCAATTCGTCTTCATCGCAGATATCCGCCATCATGGATTCGAGCAAGATCTTGACGGCGACCCACATGGGTCCGCAAAGAACCGGATCGATCAGAATAATCGGATCGATAGCCACAGAACCAAAGCAGTAAATATGATGCCCAGGTTGAAATATAAACCACTTCATGATGCCGCCGAAAACTGTCAGTGCATAAACAAAATACAGGGCCGCTTTTTTCCCGTATTTGCCCGCAAACCAGGTGATCAGCGGGATAAAAGCGAAACCAATGACTGCATAGCCCGATGACAGCAGGCCTTTCCAGATACTGCCGAGAGCGATATCTCCATCAGCCATGTAATAAATCATGACAAAATGATCAATATTGGAAGCCAGGATACCTGCAAGGACGTTCAGAATAATGATGCTGACCAGTATCTGAAAAGCCCTGCTCCCGAAAGCCTGTTTTGAACTGTCGATCAGCTTGACTTTTTCCTGATTCTCGGTCCGCTTTATGAAACGTTCACGTACAAAGATGCCCGGTATGACGCCGATTCCGGCCATAATGAGTATGCCCACAAGCCAGGTCATGATGATGATGCCCGTCATTTCCACTTTCTGACCCTCGGGAATACGTGAGGCAAAATAGGCGGAACTGATCACTGCAGCCAGCGGAATGAGCCATTCGTACAGAAATTCGGCCAGTTTATGAAAGAATGCCACAAATGCCATGACCCGGTTGCGCTCATTGTAATCCGGGGTCATTTCATACGTCAGCGCCTTGAACGGGACGGCGAAAATGGTGTAACACGTATAAAACAGCAGTTGCATGAGGACAAAATAGACAATCTGCGTGGTCTGATTCCAGGTTCCGGGAACCATCCAGATCAGACCGAAAACGATTCCCATGGACAGGGCACCCGCAATAATGAACGGCCGCCGCCTGCCCCATTTCGAATGAAAATTATCAGAAATTTTGCCCATCAGCGGGTCACTGAACGCATCCCAGATACGGGGAATGGTCAATGCGACACCGATCCAGGCCGCGTTCAGTCCCAGTATCATAACATAAACGGTCCTCGCCAGTGTGTTGATGCCAATATACGCAAACAGGTTGCTGAATCCGCCGACACCCAGTGCCACCTTTTCGCGGAATGAAACCCTGACGTTTATTCCGTTCTTCGTTTCCGGCACCGATTCCCGTGTTTTATCCGTAACCGGTTCATTTTTCATTTGATTTCATTCTCCTTAAAATAGAAACACCCAATTGTTCAAGTTTCAGGATTCCTTCACAGAGTTCACCTGTCAGCAGATCAGTATATTGTCCCGATGGCAGGCGGATCGTCACCTCATCGCAGCCGTGATTCAGATAGAACTCGTAGCTTTGGCCGTTATGAGACCGGATCGAGTGTTCCACGGTTTCCGGAATATCCCGGACGGATATGCACATCTCCCTGAAAAGCATTTTGGCAAAATCACGCATAAACACCTCGTCCGGCCGGGTCGCGATATAGTAGGCCTTTCCCTTGCCATAACGGTTTTCCGTGATACACGGATATCCGGCATAATAGTGATTTCCGAAGCATGCCAGAATGTTGGCCTCTGTGACATGGACGACTTCGCAGCAGACACTGCAGTGATATTCCTTCTGAAACCCATTGGAACCCGTGTTCATGATGATTCGGTTTCCGGATCCGGGCTGTATCGGATCGAATTCTTCCACAGCGATGCCGCATACTTTCTTCAATGGCCCCGGATAACCCTCCGGAAAAACGCCCACATATTCGTCGACGAGTCCGGAGAGATATGTAGCGACAAATGTCCCTCCGCTCCCGACAAAAGTTTCAACTGCATCCGCAAATCCTGGTTTGACCATATGCAACAGCGGGGCAATGACAATATCATATTTCGAAAAATCATAATGAGCCGGAATCACATCAACGGCCGCATTCAGTGAATGGAACGCATTGAAATAATGCTGAAGCTCGTCGAAATAACGAATCAGGACCGAAGGAAAAGGCTGACCGTTCGCGGCCCAGAACGTCTCGTTGTCCAGGGATTTGCTGCCGCTGCCGTAAGGATTGTCCACGGTCCACCAGGAATCGTTGTCCATTAAAATGGCGATGCGGGATTTGATACCCGTCCCGGCGATTTCCCGGATTTTTTTCAGCTCATTCCCCAGTTGCACGATTTCACTGAATATGCGCGACTTTTCACCGTAATGAGGAACCATGGCGCTGTGATATTTTTCAGCACCTTTTCGTGATGCGCGCCATTGAAAAAACATCACTGAATCGGATCCGTGCGCAATGGCCTGATAGCTCCATAATCGCATCAGGCCCGGAGGTTTGCTCACATTGACCGGATACCAGTCCACCTGTGATGGCGCCTGTTCCATGAGCATGAACGGTTTTCCGAGCAGGGAGCGCATCATGGCATGCCGCATTGCCGCCCAGTACCGTGCTTTGGGATCGAGCGGATTCGGGTAGCTGTTCCATGAAACCACATCCAGATTCTCCCTGAACAGCGCATGATCGAATTTGTTCCAGTCGCCTTCAAAATTGGTCGTCACCGGGATATGCGGCGTCAGTTCCCGGAAAATATTGACTTCTTCCGTATAGAGGCCGTGAATGCTTTCGCTGATGAAGCGCTTGTAATCCAGCAGTTTTGTACCGTTTCGTGCGCCCGAACTGGCCCGCGGAGCGTTGATTTCATCCCATTTAAAGTATTTTTCACCCCAGAACACGGTGCCCCAGGCGTCGTTCAGCCGGTCCAGCGTTTCGTACCGGCTCCTGAGCCATTCCTGAAAAGCGGTTTCACAATTCCGGCAGAAACACATCCCGTTTTTATTGGCATATTCGTTGTTGATGTGCCAGAGTTTGAGCGCGGAATGACCCGCGTAATGTTCCGCCAGTGCCCGGACCAGCTTTCTGAGTGCATCCCTGTACACCGGGCTGTTCACACAGAAGGTCTGCCTAGAACCGGGCGCAACCTGCAGTCCGTTTTCCCTGACAAAGAGGAGATCCGGATGCTTTCGCGTGAGCCAGTTGGGCTGTGCAGCCGTGGAAGTACCGAGGCAGACGTCGATTTCATGACCGGCCAGCAAATCCATGATTTGGTCCAGCCACCCGAAATTGAAGGTTTGTTCATCGGGCTGCAGCAGGGCCCAGGAAAAAATGGCCAGACTGACCATATTCACACCGGCCTGCTTCATGAGGCGGATATCATCCTCCCAGACTGATTCGGGCCACTGTTCCGGAAAATAATCCGCGCCAAAACGTATGATCTGATTGTTGGATTGCATTGTCTTTCCGGTTTAAAATACATACTCATTGTTTTGGTCTTAATTGCTGCAGTTCGGTTCGCGTCAGCCATTTCATTTCCATGGGTTCCAGGGAAAATCGGATCGCATTTCCTTCCTGATCGTACACCGTGGTATCCTGTTCCTGTTCCGAATTGTTCATCACAACAAATTCGTCCACATCCGGATAAAAGGCGCAATCCGTGTGCATATTGCTGCTGAACCAGCGTTTCATCTCCTTTTCCTGCCCGGATGCCCACAACAGGGCCCGATGCAGAAGACGCATATTAAACGGATGGTGCAGGTAACCGGCAAAATAAACGGACCGGCCCCTGCCATAAGTATTTGCGGCAAGGATCACTTCAGTGCCTGATCCGGCAAGGAGCTCCGTGCCGGGGCTGCTGACATAGACGGATGAAGTCCGGACCCCAAGATCGATCTCATCGCCTGCATCGGCGAGAATAAAGTGCCGGCGGTTGGGTTCCGGATTAAAACGCTTCGTCCATGCGAGTGTATTCCCCGTTTCTTTTTCCACACCCAGAACATCCGACAACTGGAAGAAACGTCCCTGAAATTCATGGGCGGAAGGATCCCCGACTCCGATAAATCCGCCGCCTTTGAATACCCAGTTCCTGACGGTTTCGACGATCTTCGGATCCCGCCAGTGATGGCCGCCGCTCCACGCGCTTTCCGCATTTCCCCAATTGATGATCACGCCGATATCTTCGGGGATTCCGTTCCGCCGTAAATCGTCAAAATTCAGAAATTCCACATCCGCATTGAAACCGCTCAGAAATTCCGGCACATGGCCCTGCGGCCAGTTGTCGTTGTGCATCCAGGAACGCATTTTTCCCCAGCAATCCAGGACGACCGTTTTTTTGGGCAGCGTATGGGGCTTCGTCTTTTTCGTGCGATGAAGCACCGTACGGAACTCGTCTGCCAGAACCGCTACATAGTCGAGAAAAGCCGGATATTTGCAGGCAAGCTCGAGGTAACCTCCGAATCCGATACGGTCCACGCAGCGCCTCAGCATGGCTCTCCGTATCCCCTTCCACCATTTTTTACACTCCCTGACCGGATCTCCCTCGTCCCTGAAAACGGGTTCTTCCTGCAGATTCACTTCAAAAAAATAGGGATACAGGCGGACTTCCTTCACCAGGTTCCCGGGCACATCCGAAATCCGGCGCCATTCCACACCGCTCAGGCACGGCCCTACGATACCGTCGAAACCCAGTTTCCCGAATCCATCCAGATAAGGTTCCGTGCCGATCCAGTGATCGCAGAAAAACAAAATGGCCTTTTTCCCGGCTTCATGCACCCTATTCACACATTTTTTTGTATAGGGACGGACAAATTCCTGCGTAAACGTCATCCAGTCGAGAAACGGTTTTTTGGGAATGCGGTAGGTTGCATTGTAATATCCCTGGTCTATAATATCCTCACTTCTCAGGCGGTAACCGAATCCCGTTTCAAACTGATCCAGGGCAAGGGCGCTCATGGCGTCCAGATATCCGCTCCAGTCCAGGTACAGCGTTTCCCGTTTTTCACCCTTGATCAGCGGAAACTGATAGAACATGGAGGTAAAACGGACATAATCCGTATGCGGGTGGGCTTTCAGCCAGTCATCCAGATAATTCAGCAGATGTTTTCCTGTTTCCGGCTGCCGCGGATCCACACCCATCTGATGTTCACCGGTCCAGTGATTGGTGATATAATTGTACATGGATGTGGTTTCCCAGATCTGATAGACAAGAAAATTGACAGTATATACGTGCCATTGCCTCGCGACCGGAATGATCACTTCTCCGCCTTGTTCCTCATATGTCCATTGGCCGGACTCCAGTATATCTCCCGTGGTTCTGTCCACGACATCCCAGTATTTACCGGGTTCATGAATCCAGTCGACACGGAACTGTTCGGAACTGTATCCTTTCATGAGATGAATCCGAAGCGGACCAGTCTGTACTGCCGTGACCGGGAACGACATGAGGAATTTCTGCTGGCAAGCATCCGGATGCTGTTTCGCCCATGCCTGGTCCGCTCGAATCAGGCAGATGGTCGAGTAAATGTCCGGTGCCAGTTTCAAAATTTCAGGAGACAGGGATGTTCCATCGCTGTCCCGTATGGCATCGACACTCCATTTTTCACAGAGCATCTGAACTTCCCTGTCCATGCCTTTCTGGGCCGGAAGCGTGAAATGCCCGGTTAATCGTGATTTTTTCATGGCCACACATGTTCCTGATTGAATATTCCGCTGAACGGCCGGACCGGAATGGCTTCGCCTGCAGAATAGCGATTTGAATTCATTCCTCATCCTTTACAAGTATATCTTCGACCGTATAACGCTTCAGCATGTCCTTGTACTTGCGTTTATATGCCGCATACATGAATAGTATGTCCTGCTCCGCTCCCTCCCAGTTGCATCGCCGGCAGTAGAACTGATCGGCTTCCTTGTCATACAGCAGATCGAAGTCGATATCACGAAAAAGACAATTGGGGCAACGGTAATTGATTACGCCTTTTCGACCCTGAGACATGTTATAAGCTCCTCGTTTAAACCGATTTCCTTGAAAATGCCTATTTTTAAATTCGGTGCGAAGGAATAGCCTTCTTCATAATAACCGCCGCAGGACGGGGATACGGGCACCATGCTGATCCTTGTCTGCACATAGGGTATAACCGCTTCGACAAGGCTGACCTCCCCAGCCCGTTTTTCCCTGCACCTGTATGCATATTTCAGATCATGCCGTTTTCCATCCGCGGTCACCAGTCCAAGTGTACAATCCGTCAGATCCTCCGGATACTCCGTGGTTCCCCAGCATGAGGCGAGAAATTCATCGACCACGATGCGCAACTCCGGATCGCTGGATCCGGTCAGTTTCCGGCTGATGAGGATCTCTCCCGTATTTTCTCTGAATGTATAGGTAGTTGCTATTTGCACGGTGCAATTCCGGAACTCGATATCAACGGGCTTCACACTCAGAATGCGGTTGTCTTCCTTTTCATCGTAGGTTCCCGTACTTCGGCAGGCACTGAGATCCACTTCCTCCGAACCCAGACGGATTTTGCAGCTCTTGATGGCGCCTTCACCGGCATAATGCGTAAAGGCACCGGCCCGGTATCGTGAATGGACAATGTAGGGATAGGAGGCATCCTGATTGGCCCTGGTACCGGCGCCGCAGGGGCGGGATAGTTTCGAGGCGTATGGACGCAGATCGGTAATCGCGCCTCCCTGCTTCAGGTCGATCTGTACCCTGAACTTCGAATCTGCATACCAGAATGCCTGGTTCTTCGTCCCATAGAGCAGATCTTTCCACAATGCACACATGGGCCCGCTTCGCGGCTGATTTTCACGAAACCAATCCGCAAACTCGGTCATGGTCATGTCTTCGACTTTATTTTCCTTTTTCAACTGACCGTAGTAAGCAATGAAATCTTCATAACTTTTCTTTAAAATCCGATAGTCCGCTTCCCAGCGTCCTCCCTTGCCCATCCAGCCTGGGCCCACGTATACGAGATTGTATGTAAATCCCCTGTTGTATTTTTTCATGACCTGATACTGATCCACAAGGTTGAACATATAGGGCAGCCGGTCCCCTTCGTAAATGAGCCCGCGAATGATGTTTTGCGGATGTGTGCCGAACATGTCACCGGCATTGTCCATGATGGCGAGCAGGTCCCGCGAAAGGTGAGGCATCGCCACGATACCGATATCATCGTCCTCATCTCTGGCAATCGCGTGCGTGTTTTTCTTTGAAGGAATCCAGGCGGTCCACGGGGATCCATCCATCAGGGTATACCAGGATGAATTGGTATGACGGAAAATTTTGGGGCCTTCTTCAAAACATGTGGCAATGGCCGTTTTGACCATCGGGTATTTTTCCTTAATGAAATTGATCAGTTCAGCATCCATAAAATAGGAACCGGTCGAAGTCGGGTACCGCCCGAAAACGGTTTTGAAGCGTTCAAATGAATCGATCACGATTTCCTTTTTGATATCCATTGGAAACAGCCACACGGCCAGTTCTTTCGATTTGAATTTTTCACGAAACTCCCTGCAGTTCAGTCCAAGAAAAGTATGCCCGATTTCATCGCCGAATTCCCTGTGATGCTGCTGCGCCAGTTCAATACATTCCTCATTGAACAGGCTTGAATAGGTCATCTGAATCGTCGTCCTGAGCCCGTTCCGATGTGCAATTTCCTGCTGAAGACGAAAAATATCCAGTGACTCCCGAACCACTTCCATTTTGCTCATCTCTTCAGTCAGGCCCTCCTGTGCACCGGTATCGATATATTCGGGGACCAGTTCGGGACGGTGAATCAGATTGAGAATAAACTTGTCCATTGATTGCATCCTTTCTTCCTCGGATATTTTCGTCTTCATGACCGGCAATTCTTATCCCTGACGGAAATAAAGCCGTTTATCCATCAAAAAACGGACATTACCGCAGCGGTTCCGGGCCCGGACCGCAACCCGGCTATTTGATCACCTGGAATTGCCTTGCCGCATTTTTCCGTCCGGCACTGAGCCGGTATATATAGGATCCCGATCCCAATCCGGATCCATCGAAGCGGATTCTGTAAAACCCGCCGGGCAGCTCGCCATCCTTCAGTACGGCAATCTGCTCTCCCAGCATATTATATATCTTTAATGACACAAGGGTTTTTCCAGGTATCTCATAAGAAATCGTGGTTACCGCATTGAAAGGGTTCGGATAATTCTGATTCAGCCTGAATGCGCAGGGAGGTCCGGAATGAGCTTCAATGCCGCTCTGCCCCTGACTGCCCTCAAAAAAGTCCCAGTGAAGCGTGGTGTCGGATCCGGTATTGAGCAGCGATTCCGTCACTATGAAAAACCGTGTCAATCCATGGTCTTCCCATGCATTTTCTGATGCATTTTCAATATAAAATGCGTAGAACACCGTATCTCCTGATTCGAGCGCGGATTTCGGCAAATAACCGACGCCGGACCAGAATGATCCGTCATTGACACTGAATGTTTCCCTGCTGAGAACGAGATTGGAAGCCTCCCAGGTCAGCATGCCACCCGTGGCCCGTTCATCACCCCGCACGGTCACGGGCCCGTTTAAATCCGGATCGAACCGGCCCAGTACTGTCTCCTTTCCCATATTCACACGAAACAGAACCGCAACAGAATCTGCCGTGGATCTGAAAGGCTGCCAGTACTGCTGCTTTAATTCGCTTTCTGAGTTGTAGTACTGCATCGTCAAAACGCTATCCTGCGTTCCTGCAACAAATACACGCGTATTTGCTGAAAGGCCATCTTCGGTATTTACAGGACCCTCCCATCCCAGGCGTTGAAATGTTCCCTTTGTGCTGCTGAAGCCTGTCCAGAATTTATAATCCAGCCGGTCGCCGGGAAGCATCTGGAAAGATGTTTCCCAGTAGTCGCCGCCCCTGTTTTGAAGGATTATTTCCGAATCGGAATCCCATGTGATCATTCTGCCGTCAGGCGTGCTTCCAGAGGAAAGTCCTGACAGCTCCCCCCGGATCTGCACCACGTGCATCTCACTCAGCGTATCAGCCAGTGTCGATGTATTCAGCCGGACGGTCACCTGAACGGGTGCCAGATCGGATGGTTCCTCTTTAAACACATCCATAGCGGGCAGGGCATTGCCTTCAAAATCGAACAGTGTGTTGTTTTCCCATGGAGAACCGATGGGATCGACCGAAATATATTCCGGCGCCCAGTAGACCAGTCCGATCGCCCGCTGATCGTCCGTATTTCTGATGATCCGGATCAGATCCCGTAAAAATTTAGTCTGACCATCTACAGAGGCCGGATATCCGGCCAGCAGATCGCCGGCGTTTCCCAGTATATTCGGAACCGCATCCGCCCATTGCAGCGTCCAGGGATAGGCGGTTTCCACGACCACAATGTCCTTGCCGTATCTTTTGGCCAGGTCGTTTAAATTGATTCTGAGGTCGTTCAGTGAGCCGTGCCACCAGGGATAAAACGACAGTCCGATCACGTCGAATGCCACGCTGCGTGCGATCAGATGATCAAAAAACCATCGCGATCCGGCGTTATCGCCGCCGCGGTCTATATGAATCATGATGCGAACAGAATCCCCTGATGAACCGGATTCCCTGATACCCTGGACGGCGCCCTGAATCAGGTCTGCAAGCCTGTCCCATTGACCCCCGGTGTTAAAACCGCCGCCGACACGGCCATCGTTCCAAAGCATGCCCGAAATAATCTCATTCCCGATCTGAACCATATCTGGCGTTGTGCCCTGATTATTCAGGGCCGCAATCACGTTCCGTGTATAGTTTTGCACACTGTCCCTGAGCGTCTCAAAATCGAGTTCCGACCAGGCCGCAGGTTTGTTCTGCCGGCCCGGATCCGCCCAGGTATCCGAATAATGAATATCCAGAAGGAACTGCAGCTCACGTTCCCTGATACGCCTGGCCATCATGAGGATTTTTTCGAGATTGTTGTACGGGTCCGCAGGCGTATGCCAGAGTTTCAGGCGGATCAGGTTGAATCCGTGGTCCTTGAGTATTTTCAGCGGATCTCCGGGAACCCCGTTGTCTTTATAAACACCCCCGAGGTCCTGAATCTGCGGAAGGAACGAAACATCGGCTCCCTTGATTATCCCCGGCTCGGCAGCAAGGCCATTGCTGATAATAAGAAGAGGGCAGCAAAAACACAGAATGTGCCATATCGTGTATTTCAATTCGGTTCCCGGCGCATCGTGACGCGTTTGATCAGAAAAAGCGGGAGGGCTGCCCGATCAGTCCGCAGGAAGGCTCCAAACCTGACCGTTCGGACAACCCTCTCCGTTAACATCATGCCCTGAGTTGTTCCTTATCTCAGGAGGGTGATTTTCTGAACCCGTTCATAGGATTCAGCGGTCATTCTGATAAAATAAATACCCGTGGATACCGCTCTGCCTGCCGCATCCGTTCCGTTCCAGGTTACGGAATAATCACCGGCCTGCTGATCCGTATTCACCAGGGTTTTTACCACCTGTCCGTTCAGGTTATGCACGCAGATGCATACATGGGATTTCCGGGCAACCTCATAAGGCACGGTCGTTTCGGGATTGAACGGATTGGGAAAATTCTGCGCCAGACGGAACGTCGGTCCGGATTCATACGCAGTTTCGACATCCGTTGCCGCTGTCCACAGGTCGGGAGGATCCTCGACGGTGAGGTCGCTGTCCATCCATTCCAGAACAGGGAAATCAAACTGGGCGGGCCACTCGATGGTTCCGTCGGCATTCACCGCAGTCGGATGCACGAACTGATAGTAGCTTCTTCCCCTCTGGAATCCTCCGCCGTTCTGAATGACGGCGCCGGTTTCCGATGAATAGTTCACCCTGAATCCGACATCAAACGGGACCGGGGGTATCAGGGGCAAGGAACCCGAATAGATCAGATCGCCGTCCGTATCGTCCAGCTGAAAAGGCGTATTGGTATAAATACCATCGCCCTGGGTCAGCGGAAGAAGACAGCCGTAGAACTGAACCCAGACCGTATCGATGCCGGGCCTGAACAGGGGATTGGAGGGATTGGTCGCGATATCCATCGCAGGCGTCATATCGATACTGAACGTGACCGTGATCGGCGTCTCGATAACACCTTCGGCCGGCAGCCCGTTAAAGTACTGCCAATCCAGTCCGAAATCGCCCGGGACAGCCTGATCTGTCTGGTCCGTATAAACATAATTCCGGTTGCCGGATCCATTGACGCAGGGTTCTTCCCAGTACTGAAGCGGCACTTCCAGATCGAGTCCCGGCAGATAATTAGGACTGGCCGGATCCACGCGCGAATCGTCCCAGATAATCACGGTTTTGTATTCGAGTGTCGCGCCGGGTGCCTTGATAAAGGGTTCCTGTCCCATCCAGAGCTGCAGGAGCGGAACATAATTCATCTCGATGGCATTCTCCGTATCCCATGCCTTGGCACCATCGATAATGATGTGTTCACCCAGGCTGCGGTCGAACAGGCCCAGTTTTTCGAGGCCGTCCGTTTTTACCTGCCAGGTCAGCGTGGCCTCGACAATATTGCCCCCTGTGGGTTTTTGATTGTTGAAATAGGACCAGAGAATGGTGGTATCCACAGGAGCCGAGTACTGAAAAAACCGGTTGGGCGTACTTTCCCAGACCGCGCTGCCGCCTTTGTTGTATACAAATTTGAAATTCTGCCATTCTCCGCCAAGAACATCACTCTCAGCTATATAGCCAGCACCGGCGAAAAATGCGCCGTTGTCGACGCTTCCGGCCACCTGGGCAAGCTGGACTTCCGTGTTCCATGAATCGGTGGGATCCAGCGGCGTGCTGCCACGTACGACCACGTTATCCGTGGCCGGATCGAAATCATGGGTTTCCATCAGGGCCGCCATACTCACTTTAAAATACACGGCAAAGGTATCGGGCTTCTCTTCATACGGACGCCAGTACTGATTCGTGGGACTCTCGGTGCCGTGATAGAACTGCAGTGCAAGCGTCGTATCGTTGCTGCCGGCCACAAAATACCGGTTGTCCCCGCTGTCCACGGGATTTCCGGGAATGATGGGACCTTCCCATCCGCCCCAGAAAAACGTGCTGGTGGCGTTATCGAACCCGGTCCAGAATTTGTATTTCAACTGTGTGCCGGGAGCGATTTGAAAGGTTGTCTCCCAATAATCACCGCCGACATTCACCATTGAAATACCCGTATCATCTCCCCATGTCACAGCCGGAACGATTTCCCCGTCCGCCTCACCGCGTATCTGAACCACATGATGATCCATCAATGTGTCCCGGTTTGTCGCCGTGTTCAAACGGATGGTTACATTGATGTTCTGTCCTAAGGCGGACACAGCAAACAATGTCGCAAACATGAGAATGAATGCCGCTTTCCAGTATTGAACTGCTTTCTGATTCATTTGACCTCCCCTTCTGGGTTTGAAATCGTATCGTTTGTTGATCACTTATGGACTTTTGCGATATGCGGAAATTGAATCACCTCCTCCTTCCCTTTCCTTTTAAAATTGTATCTCGATTGAAAAATGATTCACTGCTCCGAGATAATGAAAATCCTGATAGGCATAATCGATGGTCAGATGAAGTCTGTCCGCTGCCGGCAGATGGACACCGGCACCCAGTGTCAATCCCTTTTCACGGTCTTCCTGCAGAAATTCGTTAAATCCTCCCCTTAAAAACACAGATTCAGCGAACGTTGCAAACTCACATCCGAAATTGAGACTCTGCCCATTGTCGTTGGGATTGACACCGTCGCAGGCCAGTGTCATTCTTGATCCTGCAGGAAGCCTGACATCCCAGGCGAGGCCCAGCCTCAGTATGATCGGCAGATCAAACCGGTCCGTATTCAGCTGAGCGACAATGGTTTCATTATTGCCTTCCTGGTTCGGAGCGACATCCACATAAGAATTCAGATCTTCACCCAGCATCTGCATCCGGGTGCCGATATTGGATATATTTACGCCGAAACGGATATCCCTGAAAGGCGTGATGAAAAGGGTACCGACATCGAAGGCCAGTCCCATGGCATCGCAGTGAAAAATGCGTTCCTGGATGAACTTGAAATTCGCGCCGATGGAAAACCGGTCGGTCAGTCTTCGAGAAAATGTGATGCCCAGGGCTGTGCTTGCGGCATCAAAGGTTTCTCCTGTACCCATTGGCGCTTCGGGCGTTGTAATATCCATTTCCTCCGATCTGAGCGAAACGACATTCACACCCACTACACCAAGAGACTGAACCGGCAGTACGAATCCGAAATAGGTGTAATCCAGTCCGGGAAGCCAGGGTGAATGGTGAACGAGAATGCCGTACCGGTTCAGATAAGCGACTGCGCCTGGATTCCAGTACATGGAAGAAACATCTTCTGCACTGGCCGTAAACGCGCTTCCCATGGCGATGCCCCTGGATCCTGCAGGTATCCTTAAAAATGCGGCAGCAGATGTCCCGACTTTCTTTACCGATTGCCCTTGCAGACCGATCAGACCGGCAAGCAGACTGGCCGCTAAAACCGTCTGTACGATGATCCTGACTTTCACGATATGATTCATGTTCAGTTTCCCTTATTTAATGATCGCAAAGGTACCGGTCTTCTGCCCGATATCGGGTGCATCGACATGATAAATATAAAGTCCGTAGGAGATGTCCAGATTTTCCTTGCTCAGGACATCCCAGCGCTCCGTGCCGTTTTCAATGGTAGTTACATGATCGAGCCGGTCGACGAGCGTTCCGTTCACATCGAAAATACGGATGGTGCATTTCGCAGGCAGATTGATAAAATGGATTTCCCTGGGGCCGCGGCCGCTGTTGTATGTATTTTTCGGCTCCCAGGCAACAATGGCCATATAGGGATTCGGGACCACACGAATATCTTCCAGAGCCTGCCTGGCTATTTCATTGGATATACCGGCCTCTTTCACCTCAAAGCGATACAGATCGGATGAAAGAAACGGTTTTTTCAAAAACAAATCGAGTGTATCTCCAGGCTGCGGATTCTCGCCTCCGGGCCTGGTATTCATGAAGATCTGCCACGTATACACCAGTTTTCCCTTGCTGTTCTTTTCAAGCAGCATGATGATATCCGTATTGTCCGCATCGTTCGGATCCACCGTGAACCGGCCGTCATTTCCGTCCAGTTCCGCGAATGCGAAGGGTATTTCCTTATTGTCCGCCAGACCGACCACCTTGACATTCACCTGTTTGGAGGGCAGACGGTAAAAGCTGATGGAAGTGTCCTTCGATGCGGTCATTCCGGGTTCACCCACAACTATCCGGTAGTCATTGGGCCGCTTTTCGCCCTTGATTCCGATAAAGGTAACCGGTGAAAATGAATAAGGATAAACCGCATCCCTGTTCCAGCCCGACAAGGCGATATCCAGGGCCACCTGGTTTTCATTGAACAATTTGATCTGAATGCCGTCAAAAATGGGAATCTCATCATTCAGCCCAAGCAACGTGCTTTGGTCGATCAGGCAAGTAATTGCGGTCAGATCATGAACGGAAAAATTCCTGGTTCTCAGCGTATCCGTATCTTTCCCTGCAACAATGGTATCCTGAAACGCTATTTCATAAACATGTCCGCCCATGATCGCAGCCGGATCCACGACTGTCAGTACAATGTCTCCTGTTGCACTTCCCCGTGCGTGTTCAAAATTCCGGATCTCCGCCGGCAGATAACCGGCCGCCCTGGCAGTCGGTCTGACAATCACCACATTGGTTCCCGTACGGATGTTTCCCTCAAGATCGACATCCACGCTGATCGGCGTTTCGGTCGGCGCGATCATGGCGGCAGGAAAGCCGAAATCATAAGCCGTTACCGCATAGAAATAGCGCTGTCCGTTGACCAGCCCCCTGTCCGTATAGGAATGAGAGAGTCCCGTATCGTCACCCAGGTTAAACTGCACTCCCTTGAACCCAACCGGATCGAAACCCATGATGCCGTCGGCCAGATCGAACTGGGCCAGAGGTTTGAGCAGGGTGGCCACACCGTAACCGTCCGTGATCAGTTTGGCATCCAGAAATGCCGGGTCCGTGGCCCTGTATACACGATACCCTTCGAAATCGCGTGAGGGACCGCCGATATCCTCCAGATACTGGTCCACAGAAAACTCGGCCGTATCATCCCAGTAAAGCGTCACTTCTCCATCGCCCGGAACAGCCCGGACCGTTACCTGAATGGGTGCCTTGGCAAACTGATAATCGGCCGCATAGGCTTTCCGCGCGTCCGACAGTTTTTCCGTCACGCTGCGGAGATCCTCGTCCCTGGTCTGTCCGCCTCCGGATATGGACACGGCAATGGCCATCCGCTGTCTCTGGCCCGGTTCCAGCGGAAAAAATCCTGATGCCACAAACGTATCGTACTCGCCGGTGGGCCGGGGCAGATCGAAGCGTCCCGGGGTCATAAAATAATCCCACAAATACCTGTCCGGTGTCGTATTGTAGGATATATCACCCACTGGAATCTGAACCGCCGAGGTAAGGCCGATCAGATCGGTTTCCGTAACATCTGTCTTGTCGATATTCGGTTCGCCCGGAAATTCGGTGCCCGAACCTGTCGAGGCAATCCCATCCCCCTCCCCCGTGTCTCCGGTTCCCTTGACGCCGTCCAGACCGACATCGTCGTTGAGACTGTTCCAGTCCCCGTCATTGTCGAACCCGTCATCCCTGGACTCATCGATCAGGGGGGCCACTGTTGCATAAGACGGCTTCGTATTCTCTCCCGGAACGACAAACCCGCGCTTCACGGTCTCGCCCGGCTGAAACTCGAGATAGTTGATGTACCGTACCGGTCCTTCGGTCTTCGTAATTTCATCATAGCGCCATCTGTGCAGCGAATAATTTTCATCGATCAATCCGTCCAGGTCCTCATCGAGCAGATTGGCCGTCGTATCTTCAGCCACCGTGATACCCTCCGGAGGCAGTATATAGGTCTCTCCCAGACTGACCACGGATCCGCCGTTCACCGGGTAAGTGACGATCTGCCGGTCGAAGGTTTCCAGATCGATCAGTACGATTTTATCCCCGGGAAGCAGATTCCGGGGTTCAAAATCCGCATCGTCGAAATGCGGAATCAGCGTTTCCGGATCACGTACAACCTGTGCGATCAGTTCCGGATACAGATCCGCATCGCCGTCATTGTCGATACCGTCCACCTGATTTCCCGGCGTTTCGAGATACTTGATCGCTGCGACCCCGACCGGTTCTCCTCCGAAAGGACTGGTGCCCGTGCGGTCACTGTCGGTCATAAACGCAATATCGGACTGAAGATCGATAAACGGCTGATCATCCGTGCCGTCTCCGCCGACATAATCCGCAAGAAATATCAAGAATGAGGTTTTGGGTATTCGTTTCGTTCCGTCGTTCTTGATGTCGTGTATAAAAAAGATCACGTCGCTGATCAGGACCTGTGTCCAGGCTAGCGTGCGTACATCCATCAACAGGCCAAGACCGCGTCTGGACCGGTCCGTTTCATCCGGATAATACGTAAACCGGTCATACAAATCATCGGAGCAGCGGTAAAAGAGTTCCTGATCCGCGTTGAAGACATTTTTTCCGAAATACCCGTTCCATGATCCTGTCCATCCCGGGTCCACGGGATCGCTCCATTTGTCCCGCCAGCCGTTTTGCGATGCGGACGGCCAGGATTCCGGATCGTCGCTTTTGGCCACACGCATGGTTTCCAGGTCCGGATTCTGAAAGCCCGGTACAGGTTCCATGGTCCATGTATTACCCTGAGGACTGGTTCGCCATGCAAAAACATCCACGATTTTGGCCGTTTCACCGGTCTCGTCCCGGACTTCACCCCCGATCCATATGCCCACGATGGAAATATAGATCCTGTCCGTATTTTTGGGCCATTCATAGTTCACGGATTCCGGGACTTCTCGCGGCGCCCCGCTGTAGCCGGAATTGAAAATCGAGGCCCTGATGTTGTTGCCGTCGATATTGGAATAGGCCCGGAACTTGATATCCCCCCGCTGACCGGACGGGACATGAGCCGGGGTTTTTGCGTACATGACGGCCGTGTATGCATAAAGACACAAAAAGGCGGCCATCACAGGCCAGCGGCCATTGATTCGTTTTGCGATGGAATCGTTCATACCTGTATTGTCCTTTGCTGTCGTTGGATCATATTTGAATTTTCAAACCCAATTGCACCTTCCTGGGCTCGGAGTAAAAATCCGGGCGGATAAACCATGTGGGATCGGCCTCAACGGCCTGCTGTTCATATACCGTGTAATCCGCCTTGCCGGTTTCGGTCCATACATTCCTCGGATTCAGCGAATCCAGTAAATTGTATATCTGCATAAACAGTTCGATTTCGAGAGGCCCGGCCTTCATGTTCCTGAAAAGGTTGACATCCACGGCAAACCGTCCGGGTCTGCGCCGTGAATTGGTAGACAGCCCTGAAATCACGTTCTGGCCGGTCAGGCTGCCCGATACGATGCTCGGCGTATACGGCTGTCCGGAATAAAACTGCAGAATCGTGTTCATCCCCCATTTGTTCCCGCCCGTAAACAGGTTGCAGGTCAGGGCATGTCGCTGATCCCAATCCAGCGGTGCAAGTTGTTTTTTGGGTTCATCACCGTTGTTCAGCGCATTGTATTCATCTTCGGGACTCGAATTCGTTCCCTGGACAACCTGGAAAGTATAATCGAGATTGAATGCAAAATGATTCGCCAGGCGCCGTACGACCGACAGGGTAATGCCTTTGACATCGGCGAAATCGCGATTGATGCGCTTCGAATAGGTCACGCCTGCCGAGTATGTGGGTATCGGTGCGCTGGTCGAGATCCAGTCCCGTATATCCCTGTAATACCCCGTAATGTCGATACCGATATGATCGGAAATCTGCTGTTTCAGACCGAGCTCATACATGGTCGTGCGCTGCGGATTCAGATCCGGATTGCTGAAAGGCCCGGCAATGCCCTGCCCTTCGGTCAGCTTCATCTGATCACTTTCGAAAAGCTGGCTGTATTCGGGTATCTGCTGAAATATGCCGTATGAGAAATGGATCACACCACGGTCCGTGATGGGATAGGCAATACCGAACCGCGGGCTGACCTGTGTCTTGGCATCCGCATCACGGTACCAGAACATCTGACGTTCCTCCAGGCTGTAGGCATTGCTGTCAGTCTGTTCTTCAATATCGATCAGGCCGTTCCCGTTCAGGTCCCTGTAGATGTGGCTCAGTTTCAGCGGATTGTAAATATTGGGATCCTGAGTATCGATTGGCACCTCTCCGTTTGAGATGAAATAATCGAATCGCAACCCGATGTTGATTATCAACTGTTCATATTCGATTTTATCCTGAATATAGGCCGCAAATTTATCCGGACTCCGGTCGAATTTGTTGTGATTCGTTGTGGTGATGGACTCTATATGGGGCTGAAACGGTGTCAATTGCTGCCCTGTTTCATCCATTGCAGGAGTCAGAGTCAGATTGTCGAACTCTATTTTGTCCTTCTGAAGCTCCACACCCAGTTTGATCTGATGATTTCTGGTGATCTGATCGGTCACATCCAGTTTACCGATATAGCTTCTTGTGGATCGGAAAGAGCGGAACAGATCGTTTCCGGCCTTAAAAAACTGATATGCTCCGGCAGTCAGGGAATCCGGATGCACATACCGCGAATCGCCCGGATTTTTATACAGATAGGATTCGTTCGAATTCTGTTTATAGGAGCCGGTCACCTCGTAAAAAAGATTTTTACCGAGCACATGGGTCAGTTTGGCGATCGTGGTCTGACCGGAACCGTAATAATTTCGTCTTCCATTCGGATTGAGCCGGTAACTGTGATTGTAACCGTTGCTCTCTTCCCGGCTTCCCAGAAAGTCCAGTTTCAGGGAAAGCGGCCCCATAATCTTCCACCGGACCGCTGCCTGGAGACTGAGGCGTTCCTGCGGATTCATGGCTACAGCAGCGCTGTCCCCGCGGACAACCTGCAGACTTCCATCTTCGGCCGCAGCAGCGCGTCCCTGAGGCAGATAGGCATTCGGGCCGTAAAGCCAGCCGTCATAACGCAGTTTCCGTCCGGTAATGAAGTAGGTCAACCGGTTTTTAAGCAGGGGTCCGCTCACGGATCCCTGCAAATTGATGTCGGCTGCCGGATTGATATCATCGATGTGCCAGAATATTTCCTTGCGGCCGCTGATATGGTCGCCGGACCAGGCTTCCAGTTTCATTTCCGTGTCGTTGCCGCCGTCTTTGGTCACAATATTGATCACACCGCTCATGGCGTTTCCGTACTCCGCATTGAAAGTGCCGCTGATGACCTGGAGTTCCTGAACCGATTCATTTTCGATGATAATGCCCTGTCCCCTGTAAAAGTCGTCGGTCACACTGATACCGTTCACCATATAGGAGATTTCCGACGACCGTCCTCCGCGTATATGAAGACCGCCGCCTGTATCGCGCGTGATCCCGGCCTGAAGATCCAGAATATCTCCGACCTCCTGAACAGGCATCTTCTCAATCTGATCGGCTTGTATCCGTGATTCGGAAGAAGTCAGATCCTTCCTGACCAGCGGTTTTTCTGCGACGATCACTACTTCTTCACCCTGCAGTGCGACCGGCTGCAGTGACACATTCACCGTGGTCGTCAGATCGGTCAGCACTTCGACTTCCCTGACCGTGACACTCTGATAACCGATGTATTCCACGCGCAGGTTTTTTTCTCCCGGCGGAACCCTGAGAATCATATAATAGCCGTCCGTATCCGTCGCAGCGCCAAGATAACTGCCCTCGACAATCACATTCGCGCCCATAAGAATTTCGCCGGTTTGTCCGTCCGTCACGATACCTGCTATTTTCCCTCCGGTTTGGGCCGGCATATCAACCGGAAAGGAAACGAGGCTGACAAGTATACAACAACTCAAAGCAATGGAAAGTCGGTTCTTTTTCATTTTCATTTCCTTCTGATGTGATCAATGAAGACGAACGGATTGCAATTGGTCCGGAAATTCGGTTACCCGGATGTGTTCACGAATTTGCCGGAGTGTTTCCTGTCTGGTTCTTTTCAGGTAGAACGGAAACAAGGATTCTCGTATCTTATGTTCCGCTTCCTCATAGGACGGCTGCCGCTGCGGACGCTTTCCGATGCATTGAATAAAGGCGAATTGCCCCCTGATCTCGATCGGTCCTGTCCACTGTCCGGATTTCAGGCTGAAAATGGGTTCAGCATATTCTCCGAGGTCCGCAGCAGAGAAAAATCCGATTTCACCGCCATTTTCCGCACTTCTGCGGTTCACGGAGTACGCTTTGGCCATGCTTTCAAAGGAGGCGCCGTTCAGGAGTTTCTGTCTGATGCCTGAGGTGTCGGATTCATTATCCAGGACAATTTCCCTCAGCTCTACCGCGGGCGGCACGATGAACAGATCCCCGTCTTCCCTGTAACAGGCCCTCATGCTGTCTTCGGGAATCACCACATTGGCTGCGATGCCATCCTCCATACGTCGCAAAAGAAAATCGTGCATCCGATTTTCAACCTGTCTTTCAAAACCTGTTTCTTGATGCAGGCCCTGTTTCCTGGCTTCCTCAAGTAAATGAATCCGGACAATCAGTCCGGCCAGAAAATCCTCCATCTGTTCGGGCTGATGCACCCATTGCAGCTGATTATCTTTGGTGAATCGGGCATACAGCTGTAGCGACTCCATTGTCCAGGCACCGTCTGAGGACCATGCGATGGTCCTGTTCAAAAGCGGATTGTCTTCGGACAGCAATGGACCGTATTCCGGCATTCCGGACCTGGTATTCCTGCTGTTTACAATGCGGACCAGATCCCGAACCGCCGGTTGATCGAATTCCACTTTCAGCGCCTGGCGCAAAGAATCCGTCACCATACGGATTCTCTTTTTCATTTTCCGCTGACGCAGATACACTGCAAGCTTCGGACGCTGCCGTGTATAATCGGATTCCGTCAACAGCGGCTGAACATGACGATCCGTCAGCTGTATGATACTGTATCCCTGGGCCGTACGCACCGGAGAAGAGATTTTTCCGATTTTCAGACCGAATGCCGCCTCTTCGAAAAACGGATCCATCTCATCGACTGTAAAATAGCCAAGATCACCGCCGGTATCACGAAGCTGCGGATCTTTGAAAACCGACTTGGCCAGGGTTTCAAACGACTTGCCCGACATCAATTCTTCGGCCAGCGAATCCGCCTGACGGCGAGTCTGCGCGTACAAATGACGTGCCCGGATTTGTGTATGGAGCCTCTGAAAGAGTTCTTTCAGTTCGGCTTCATCCATATCGGCTGGTTTGGATATATTCCGTTGAATATACGCATTGAGCAATTCCTGCATCTTCAGATTTTCCAGCTCAGCCCGGCCCAGCGCATCCTCATGGTAGTTACTTTTTCGGGCCTCTTCAATCAGCAGATATTCATCGATCATGCCTGAGAGTATCTCTTTTCGTGTCAGCAAATTGTCCGGCAGATTCATTCTTTGACTGACCGAGCTGAATCGTTCGGAAAAATCCTTCCTTGTAATGCGGCGTGTTCCCACAATGGCCAGGGTATTTTGTCTGTCAGAACCGCAATGTAAAACACAGAGAAGGATTACGAAAAAGAAGACTTGCCGGTCAAAGGGGAACCTGCTGCCTGCAGCCGTTTTACCGTACATGACGAATCGATTTCCGAAAATTGAATGCATAAAAAGCCGGTGTTATCATTATATTTAATGAACGCGATTATTGTAGTGACAAATACGGGTATTTACAACATGAAAACCGTTGCAAAACCGTTGTAAAACCGTTTGAGAGGATCTGCGGATTCCTTAAACCGGGCCGGTCGATTATTTGAAACATGTCTCATGTCGGCCATTTTTTTAATTCGCATCGTATTCAAAACTTGATTTTTATTAATTTTATACTATATTCCCCTTATATAAAACGAAAATTTCCCTATGACGCCCATCCATGAAAATATTCAGTCCGTCGTAAAAGATATCTATTCCAGCAAGGAATTCAGGGATTCCCAGGTCTATTCCAATCTGCTGCATTACCTTGTCGAAGCGGCTGAAAAAGACTGCATCCCAAAAGAAATCACCATTGCAATCGATGTATTCGGTAAAGCCGCCAGTTTCAACTCCAACAAGGATTCCACGGTTCGTTATCACATCCATATGCTTCGAAAAAAACTCGAAAGCTATTATAAAAACGAAGGCAAAAAGGATTCTCTGAGGCTCATTATCCCGAAGGGGCACTATGCTTTAAAAATTGTTTCGATAAATCATCAGAACAATTTCAGGCCCCGGTTCATTTCCATTGCAATCAGGTACGGTTCCTGGGCGGTTGCCGGTATACTTCTCATTATTCTGGGCATTGTCATCTATCGTTATGACCGAGCCATCGAAACATTGAACATGACCCGCGGCACGGCTGTAAAATATTCCAGCGATCCCATCTGGCATTCATTCCTGGATAATGGATATCCGATCACGATTATTCTCGGTGATGATTATCTTCTTGATGAATTCAACCCGGGCCTGAACCGGTACCGGCAGATCCGGGACTGGCAAATCGATTCGGAAAATGATCTGAACAATCTGCTGATTCATCATCCCGAAGCGAATCTGTGGACCTCCGAAATATCAGGCATTCCCTTTGGCGCCACGCACAATCTGATGGACATACTGCCGGTTTTTTATGATATAAACCGTGAAATCACGCTGAAATTGTCCTCACGACTGGCCCTTGAAGAGATTCGGAAAAACAACACATTATACATTGGAGAACTGTGTAATTTGCGTGTTTTGAACAAACTCATCTACAAAACCCCCATCCGTTATCAGTACAATCCGGATGAACGGCTGTTTATTGTCGGTGAGCACGGAGATACGCTGCACACGTTTCAGAGGATCGAGGCTTCGTATGCGGAAAGCAATAAATACAATGTCGATTATTCCATGCTGCTGAAAATACCGGGATTCGAGGATGAAGTGTTCATGTTCATTCTCGGTTTCGGATACGGCGGCCGTCTGGAGAGGACCAAAATGCTGAGCACTCAGGAGGCAAGAGAGGCATTTATCCGTGAAATAGAACAGAACTATTCACCGCTTCCTGAATTCTTTCTGACTGTATTCGAGGTGAAAAGTATCGAGCGTACCGGTTTCAGCAATGAAGTCAAGTATTTTCAGGCCATATCGGAAGACCTGTTTAAATAAAAATCCGTTTCAATCCGTAATTGCGTTGTCCAGCCTGCCAACCACAACACCGGCAGTGGCATCCCCCCATACATTCACGGCCGTACGAAACTGATCGAGAATCCGGTCTATGGCCAGAATGAGACCGATTCCCTCGAGCGGCAGGCCGGCTGCGGTCAGCACGATACCCATGGTCACGAGCCCGGCGCCGGGAATGGCCGCAGCGCCAATTGCCGCAAGCGTGGCCGTGATAAAAATAATCACCTGTGTCCCGAATGCGAGCGGAAATCCCAGAAGCTCGGCGATAAATATCACGGCGACCGATTCATAGAGAGCGGTTCCGTCCATATTGACCGTGGCCCCGAGCGGCAGGACAAAATTAGCGATTTTACGGTGGACACCGGCTCTTTTCTCCAGTGAATCCAGTGAAATCGGAAGGGTCGCCACACTGGAGGCAGTGGACCAGGCTGTCAGTACGGCCGGCATCATGGCCCTGAACAATCGAAACGGATTGTAACGTCCGATCAGGAATACCAGAAGCGGCAGTACAAGGCATGCATGAACCGCCAGTCCGAGAAGCACGGTCATGGCATATTTACCCAGCGCAACAATCGCCTGAAAACCGAGATCCATCATCAGTGTTGTTACAAGAAAAAATATGCAGTACGGTGCGATTCTCATGATCAGCATGATCGAATGAATCATGATCTGATCCATACTGTCCACCACATGGATAAAGGCCCTTGCTTTATCCGCGATCAGGGCGGAAATGACGGCCAGAAAAACAGCGTAAAAAATAACCTGCAGAATATCGGCCCTGGCCATTGCGGCCAGCGGATTGTCGGGAATCATCTCCACGAACGTCCTGAGAATGATCATGAGTGAACTTCTCTGACCGACCCCCTGGGCAAGAACATGGTCGGGTATTTCCATCGAATTTTTCAATACGGCAAGGGTTTCCGGATCCATGCCCCGGCCCGGATGGATGAGATTAACAAGAATCATACCGACCATGACGGCAAGCGCGGTCGTGACAAGATAATAAACGACCGTGGTGAGGCCGATTTTTTTCAGTTCACGAATGTCTCCCAGACGCACAATGGACATAAATATGGAGGCAAAAACAAGCGGTACGATCAGCATGCGCAGGAGCCTGATAAACAGTTCACCGCCGAATTGAAAAACGATCTTTATATCATAAACCGGTCCTTGTGTCAGCCCCGAACCGTAAACATGATTTGCCCACAATCCCAAAACCAGACCGGCAATAATTCCGGTCAGAATCTGCCATTGCAGGTCCATCTTTTTCCATGAAACCGGAGTCATAATCCACCTTTCATATGATCAATGCAGCCATTTCTTCACTCAGGATAATTTCAGCACTTTCCGTCTTTTTTCGAAAAACAGAATGAATATAACGCCTGCAACAAATCCGCCGATATGCGCAAACCAGGCAATTCCGCTGCCTGTTTGTCCGTGATCCGCCATACCGCTTAAAAGCTGCATGAGAAACCAGATGCCGAGCATCAGCGGTGCAGGAACCCGGAAAACCCTGATAATGATAAAGAAAAAAAACAGCAGGTGGACTTTCGCCTTCGGGAACCGGATGAAATAGGCGCCCAGCACGCCTGAAATCGCTCCGCTGGCACCGATCATGGGAACCATGGAATCCGGAGAGAAAATCACGTGTGTCATTGCCGCGGCAATACCGCACAACAGGTAAAACCATATAAACCGGACATGTCCTGTCAATGCTTCGACATTGTCCGCGAAGATCCATAAATAGAGCATGTTCCCGATAAGATGCAGGTATCCTCCGTGCATGAACATGGAGGTCATCAATGTCAGTATATTGGGAACCGGTGATCTGAAAGCCCATTTCAGGTCCGGCAGTTCCCTGAAATGGACAATTTCCCATGGTATGGCGCCGAATCTGTACACAAAGGCCTGGCCGTCCGGCTGCATCAGCTGATAGATGAATACTGCGATATTGGCCAGCAGTATGGTCATGGTGACGATGGGCACTGTCTTCTTTCTGTTTTCATCCCGGATCGGAATCAGCATGCCTTCTATTCCTCTATGAAAAAAGGTACGGTGTTTTCGGAACGGTTCCCTGACCGGTCCGTCAAAATCAGTTTCAGACGATGCGGGCCGGGCAGGACGGTTTGAAAATGATCGACAAATGCGGTTCTTTTTTCAAAATCATAGCCGACGATCTGTTTCTGATCATCGATCCATATCTGATAATTGTCTTCGCCATGTATTCCTGAAAGCGTATCGGAAAAACAGGCAGATATAGAAAATTCGTTGTATTTTACAACCGCGCCTGAATCAGGGAAAACCGAAAAGACATTCGGCGGGACCGTGTCCGTCAGTACTGTATAGGTCCCCAATGACCGGACAGATGCCCTGATCTGATTCGTTTCCGGATCGGCCGTGCTCGTCAGGTAGGACAGTTCCCCGTCCATTCTGTATAGGGCTGACCGGGAAAGTTTATCGCCTGGTTCAGGACCGGTGATCGTGATATGAACCTGTTTTTTTAACGGCACATCGTCCGGGATCATTGAATAGTGCGGTACGGGGCCGGCGTTTTTCAGGGTACGAACATGCAGCCACAGATCCTGATAAACGGCATTGGCCGGAAAGCGCATGGTAAACCGGCCATCTTCGGACCGGACCAATCCGCCTGCACTTCCGATATGGCTGACAAGGAGTGTATCCTGTGAATTATAAGAGGGAATATCCGAAATAACCTGAATGATCATCCGGCCCTGGAATGATTCGGTAAGCGGAAGTACGGCGATATAATTTCCCTCAGGATTGCGCTGCATCTGAACCGAAAGCTGCAGGGACCTGTTCAGCCATACCCTGATCGAGGGCTCCGCCGGAAGCGTTCCGGAGCCGGGAAGTTCGAACCGGACATAATCATGCATCCAGGTCTGCAGGGGCCTGACACTGTGGCTCACGACAGGAGAATGGACGTTCCGCGGACGGACTGTTTTCTGCAGAACATGCAGCGGCAGTGTTTTCAGGATAAAATCACACCGTTTTGTATTACCCCAATAATCTTCCGCCACGATGGAAACCGGATGATACTCGTTTTTAATCATTTGCTGCAGAAGTTCTGAATCGTTATGCGGGACCGGTCTGTAAGGCGGTGCCCAGCATTGAAGAATCCCTGATTCCGGTATCGTGTACAGATAAAAAGGAAGTTCGTTTTCCGATTCCTTGTAGAGTTTGATGAATTCGCCTTTGCCCCACCGATGCAGCCGGAAATCCCTGTCCAGTTCGATTAGCCGGGACTGATTGAAATCAAAACGGCCGTATTCAATCTGATACACCAGAATATCGTGAACAAACAGCCGGATACGGACGGGTGAGAACCGGTTCGATGCGCCGTCAGCCTGATCGTAAACATTGACGGCAAGACCGATTTTTCCCCATACCGGCACCACAGAGCCGGAAGCCAGTTCGCCGGATTTCAAAATTTTCGGAACAAAATCACCGTTCACATGAGATCCGTATGCCAGCGGCGATATGCATACAGCCTGAATGACGGGTGCACGGGTGTCCTGTACTCCGAAACCCAGATCGAGCGGATTGAATGGCCTGTTGCGGGAATCCCTGATTTCGAAATGCAGATGGGGTACGCCTATGCCCGTGCTTCCGGTAAATGCAAGACATTCACCGGCCTCCACACGGTACTCCATTTCGTCGAATGACAGGTCCAGTTCGTATTTCCCGGCCTCCACCTGCTCCTCGAACATACGGTTTTCCAGGTTTGGAGAAAATTTGGACAAATGACCGTAAACCGCTGTAAATCCGTTGTCCAGGGTCAGATAAACCGCTTTACCGTAACCATAGGGCGATACGCGCATCCTGCTGATATGACCCCGCTGAACGGCATACACATCATATCCTTCCCGGTTCCATGTTTTGATATCGATACCGGCATGAAAATGTCCCGGCCTGTATTCACACAGGGAAGAAGTCATCAGATGACTTGCATTGGTAGGCCATATATACTGCTGCGAATGGATGATTCCGCAGAAAAACGAAGCGATAATGAAAATTTTGCCTTTATCGATCATTCGCCTGAAAAGGGTTCGGTTTCCTGTTCAAGTATCAATGAACGTGTTCGTGACAGTCGGATGAACTGCTCTGCATCGGTTCTGTAGCCGGCCACGCTTCCCCAGTGAATGGGTACGGCCAGTTTGGGACGGATGATTTCAGCCGCTTCAGCCGCTTCCTGTGCGTTCATGGTATAGGTGCCGCTGACAGGAAGGAATGCAATATCGGTTTTCACATCCTGCATTTCGGGAATATGATCCGTATCGCCGGCATGATAGCACCTGACACCTTCAACCTCGATAATGTAACCTACGTATTGTCTGTCCTTGGGATGATAGGGCTTGTTGATATTGTAAGCGGGAATCACCTGGATAGGAATTCCGGCCGCCGTGATCTGATCGCCGGGCGCCACACCGATGACCTGGCCCGAAAACTGATTGGCGTTTTTCCTGGGTACCACGAGAACGGTTTTTTCTGTTTTGATTTTTACAATGTCATCCATGGAGCAATGGTCATAATGCTCATGCGTGATCAGAATGAGATCGGCGGGAATTGCACCATGAGGCAGATGGTAGGGATCAAAATAAATAGAAATATCCGTGACAATATGAACCGTCGAGTGTCCCAGCCAGTGTACATTGTCAAGGTCCATAAGCCGCCCCCCTGTTATCTGTCCATATTTATAATATATATACGTGAAGCGAATAAAGGAGCGCGTTCTTCAGTCATTGTCCCATTGTTCGATTTCTTTTACGAGACGCGCCACAATTTCATTCTCCTGTATTTTTTCGACAATCTCTCCGTGCCTGAACAATAGGGCCGATCCTTTACCGCAGGCCACGCCGATATCGGCTGCTTTGGCCTCCCCCGGGCCATTGACCGCACATCCCATCACCGCAACAGTCAGCGGCTTTTTGATATGTGTCAGCGCCCTCTCGACCTGGTTCGCAATATCCTCCACATTGACTTCTGTCCGTCCGCATGTCGGACAGGAAATCAGCGTCACACCCTGTTTCCGCATTTCGAGCGCACGCAGTATATCGAAAGCTGCCCTGATTTCATGCACCGGATCACCGGTGAGACTTACCCGTATGGTATCACCGATTCCTTCGGCCAGCAACGTGCCGATACCAATCGCTGAACGGATCACACCCTGCTGTACGGTCCCGGCCTCTGTAACGCCGAGATGCAGCGGAAAATCCGTTTTTTCTGAAAGAAGGCGGTTTGTCCGGATCATGAGCGGCACATGGCTGGCTTTGACGGAAATCACGAGATTGTCGAAACCGAGATCCTGACTGATTTCGATATGTCTCATTGCGCTCTCGACAAGCGCCTCCGCGCACACGGCTCCGTATTTGTCCAGCAGATCCTTTTCAACCGATCCTGAATTGACCCCGATCCTGACGGGAATCCCGAATTCGCCGGCCGTTTGGTAAATCGAACGAAGCCGGTCGGCTGATCCGATATTTCCGGGATTGATGCGGATTTTATCGGCACCGTTCCGGATGGAACGGACAGCAAGATTATAATCGAAGTGAATGTCCGCTACAATCGGGATGTGTATCTGTTTTTTGATTTCAGGTATGGCATCTGCAGCTTCTTCTCCCGGAACAGCCACACGGATAATTTCACATCCTGCCTCTTCCAGCATGAGAATCTGTTCGACCGTGGCCCGGATATCTTCGGTTTTCGTGCATGTCATGGACTGCACAATAACGGGATTTCCGCCGCCGATTGCCACGCTGCCGATTCGCACGGTCCGTGTTTTTTTCCGTTCATTCATTCTGCAGAATCTCCGGGAGTACCGATGCATCCTTCAGCATCCCCATCATGGATCTGAATGCGAATTCGATCGGGGGATTATCATGGGACAGCCATCGTATTTCGCTGAATTCGTCTCCACTTTGATTGATATCACCACGAATTCTGCACAAATAGGCGATATTGAGCAATGGAATCGTGCCCGTTTCATCATACGCATCCGGATAAAATCCGATCAGGCGATAAGATGCCAGTTCCGAGTTCAGTTCTTCCCGGATTTCCCGTTTCAGGGCCGTATCAGGATGTTCGTGTGCCTCCATGAATCCGCCCGGGAAATCCCAGAGCCCCTCGCCCGGGGCCTTGGATCGCCTGATGAATAAGAAACGGTGCCGGTCGTGAATAAGGGCTGTGACGCAGGGCCGTGGATTGTTGTAAAACGTCCATCCGCAATCCGGACAGATCCATCTTTGAAAGCCGTCTTCAACCGCTTTCCCGAGCATCGTTCCGCATTTCATGCAAAAATCCGTCATGGGCGGACATCGCCTTTATCTTGATGATGTTGAGTAATAATGTACAGAAGATTACCTTTTACGGCAGGCTGACCGGTTCATCGATCAGAAAGATTCCTGGTACCGGTCCGCCTCACCATTCACCCATCGGAAAAACAGTTCATGATCAATACCTGCCTTGTCCCAGGAATAGAAAGTCCGGATGCGTTCAATGCATTTTTGAGGAAGCAGTTTCCGGTAATTTTCATAATTGGCATGGGCATCCTCGAGCCGGGACTGCATGCTGCCTTCGGATTTATCCCACAACAGGCCGTTTCCTCCGAGCACCTCTCTGTTGAACCGCACATCATGCGCTAAGATAATATTGCCGCAGGCCATTGCCTTCAATAATGACGGATTCGTGCCGCCGACCTCATGTCCGTGAAGATACAGATAGGCATGAATATGAAGCTGTTCAATGTGCCCCTCCTCGTACACGGGACCCAGAAAAATGACGCGTGCATCATCCACTTTTTTCAGATTTTCAAAATACGGGCTTCGGTAATTTGCACCTCCTGCAATGACGAGTTGTTTGGGCAAAGCGGTTCTGCAGAATTCCCGAAGAATGATATCGATATTGTTTTCCGGTTCCATGCGGCAGGCGACAAGACAATACTCTCCCGGCACAAGGCCGTATTTTTCAACAATGGAAGGATCCCGTTCCTCGACGATCTCCCCCCCATTGGTCAGAAAGACCGTTTCCCTGTTATAGTTTTCGATATAGTATTTTTTCAGTTCATAAGAATCGGATACAAGATGTTTGCCGATCTTCCGTGCGACCCAATAATTGAACCTGAGAAAATTTCTGGCGAAACGCCCCCACTTCCTGCGTATCCAGTCCAGTCCGTCCGTATTGATAACCAGGATCCGCCTGAGAATGTAATGGGGCAGGTAAACGACTGAACTGCGGCATCCCAGCACATAGTAGATATCGCATTTTCTCATCATGAAAAGGGCATAGATACTGCTCAGCATTTCATGGAGGAAGGTTTCGGTAAACTTGCCGTATATAGTGGGTAAATATACCAGATGCACGCCATCGATCATTTTGGGTTTATCCGGCAGTGAGTATTTCGGCATGCAGAATACGGTGACATGATGTCCACTGGATGCCAGTCTGGGAGCCAGATTGGTGACGAATGTATCGAATCCGCCCCATTTGGCGGGGATGCCTCTGGCGCCAAATATTGCAATTTTCATAACTGATTCACCTCTACCGTTGTCAAAAATTCCTGGAGTGCATTTCTCCAATGCGACATCCGGTTTAATCCGGCTTCCTTCAGCCGTGCATTTTCCAAAACCGAATAATGCGGCCGTTTGACAATTGATGGAAAATCGGCCACTTTCGCGGTTTCTACCTTGACCCGATAATCGAGAATATCAAAAATACTCTGAGCAAATTCATGCCAGGAACAGGCACCCTCGCAAGTCACATGAAACAATCCGTTCAGGTTATGATTAATCATCACCTCGATCTGACGGCTGATTTCAAGGGTCGAAGTGGGAGTCAGGATTTCATCCGTAACCACACGAAGCGGTTTATTCTCCCGGTACATTTTCAGCATGGTGTTGATAAAATTGCTGCCCTTTCCTATACATCTTGTCTGGCCGTATATGCCGGACACCCTGAGAATCATGAATTGTTCACAGATCGATGAAACAAAGTATTCTCCGGAGAGTTTGGTGTTGGCATACACGCTGAGCGGATTGGGTGCATCCTCTTCTGTATAAGGTGTCGTTTTCAGGCCGTCAAACACATAATCCGTACTGATATGTATGAGACGCGATCCCTGGTCCTTTGCTGCAAACGCCAGATTTCTTGCACCGAGCGCATTGACTTCGAATGCACGCTGCGGTTCATCCTCACATCTGGGCACCTGATGAAATGCAGCCGTGTTGATTATAACATCAGGCGCATGACTCCGGCATATCCTGTTTACGAATCCCGGATCGGTGATGTCTCCGTCCTGATAGGTCAGCGGTATCAGCTTCGCATGATCCTGGAACTGACTGACCAGATCCGAGCCCAATTGTCCATCTGCACCGACAATCATGAGCTTCATGACTCGCCCCGGAAGCTGCCGTCGATTTCAAATATACCCTTGTGTTTCTGAATGATTCCCTGTACTTCCTCGAGCAGTTTCATCCAGGTAATGTTGTAGTACCGCGGGTGATCGAAATCATTGAATCCGTATTTCTCGATCATTTCCAGCATGGTCACAATGGATTCTTCAAGCGTGATCCGGGGACGGAAACCCAGGACATCCTCGGCCTTGTCCGTGGAAACGCGGTAACTTCGTATGCCCTTGTACCGGTAATCGGAGCATATTTTTACATCCACTCCCTTATCGTTCAGGATCTGATACACCTTGAGTGCCAGCTCGGACACCCTGTAGTTCTTGGAAGCGATATTGAATATCTGACCGCAAACCTTGTCTTCGGGAGCCTCAAGTGAGAGGATATAGGCGGCCGCCGCATCATGAATATCGACCAGGGGGCGCCACATTTCTCCGCCATAATGCAGGTTCAGCTTTCGTGTGGACAGCGCTGTTTTTAAAAACGTATTGACGACCAGGTCATACCGCATCCGGGGTGAAAATCCGAAAATGGTTCCCTTTCTTAAAATAACAGGGCAGAACTCCGGACCGGCCATGGCAAGCAGTCTTTTCTCCGCTTCGAACTTGGATTTCGAATAAGCCGCCTTCGGATCGATTTGCGCTGCCTCGGTGAGAAGAATATCTTCCGAATCCACGCCTGCGGGCACGTAATAAACCGAACAGGAAGAGGCATAAACATAACGTTTGATACCCCGTTCCTTGGCCATTTTCGCCAGCTTTTCGGCAGCCAGCGTATTCATTTCGAAATTGGCCTGCGGATTATATTCAGCGGTCGGATCATTGGACAGGCCACCGATATTGATCACACTCTGAACATCATCCAGAACGGAGGGATCGATTGTTCTCATATCGTCCACGATCAGCTCGATGCGATCCTTCACCTCGCGAATGCCGATTTCGCCGAAGAACATTCTGTCCAGCACTTTCACGGCATATCCTTTATCCAAAAGATCCCGGATCAGGATGGATCCGACGTATCCCGCTCCTCCCACAACCAGAATTTTATCTTTTTGCTTGGACATGGCTGTCCGCTCCTGTTTATAATAAATTTGAATCCCCGTAGGCCCTCCCTGACACCGCATCACCGTACAGTTTAATCCCCTTCAATCAGCCTGTTCATTTAAATTTAATCGACCAGTCATAACCGAAGGAATCGTAAGGCACGCGCTCTTCATCAGGATTTTCCGGCTGATATGTATGGGAAGCGATCGAGGTCAATTGCGTGTCGTCTTCCAGTGACATCCAGCCATGATACACACCGGGAGGCACCACGAGCATTTTGCGCTGTTTGTCCCCGAGAACGAAAGTGTTGGTTTCACCAAAGGTCGGGGATTCTTCTCGCCCGTCATGAAGCGCAAATTTTGCGCTGCCATGGGAGATGAAGAAGAAATCCCATAAGAAACGATGCCTGTGGAATGCACGTATGGTTCCCCGAACGGGATCCTCCACAATATAGACCTGATTGATCTGTCCGCCGAACGTCTTATGATAATCCGTATCGGTACGGTATATTTCCAGCAGATGCCCGCGATCATCGCTGTGCGTTGTCAGAGGAACGAGCTTGACCCCCTCAATCATCCGAATCTCCCATGGTTTATTGATTGATAATAAATATGCAACTATTGTTCCAGAATTTCAAGAAAAAACCGATACCTGATATAAAAAGCGCCCATGGTTGAATCCATGGGCGCTTCATTTTTTGTTTGTCCGTCAGGATTTCCTGCTTGCCGCTTCCTTGATCAATGCCTTGCCGATAACACCCCGTTGAATTTCACTGGTGCCTTCGTAGATCTGTGTAATTTTTGCGTCGCGCATGTATTTTTCGACCGGGTATTCTTTCATATATCCATAGCCGCCAAAAATCTGTACCGCTTCCGTGGTCACGTACATGGCAACCTCGGATGCATAATATTTGGCCATGGCCGCTTCTTTGGTAAAGTTTTTCTCCCCCGCATCCACGTTCCTGGCGACATGGTAGATCAAATTCCTTGCGGCTTCGATCCGTGTGGCCATTTCTGCAAGTTTGAACTGGATGGCCTGAAAACTGGAAATCGGCTGATTGAACTGAACACGCTGACGGCTGTAATCGACGGCATGGTCCAGTGCGCCCTGTGCAATACCCAGCGCCTGGGACGCGACACCGGGACGTGACCGGTCCAGTGTGCGCATGGCGATCATAAAGCCCTGGCCCTCGCCGCCGAGAAGATTTTCTTTTGGAATACGGCAATCTTCAAAAATCAACTCCGAAGTGGCCGACGCCCTGATACCCATTTTATCTTCCTTTTTTCCGTAAGAGAAACCGGGTGTTCCCTCCTCGACGATAAATGCCGAAGCCCCTCTCGCCCCTTTTGCGGGGTTGGTCATTGCAATGACTGTATTGAATTTGGCCACACCGCCATTGGTGATAAAATGTTTGACACCGTTCAGTATATAATGATCACCGTCTTTTTTTGCCGTTGTCTGTATTCCGCCTGCATCCGATCCCGCATTGGGTTCGGTCAGGGCGAATGCACCCAGCATTTTTCCGGCTGCCAGATCAGGCAGGTATTTTTGCTTCTGTTCCTCATTGCCTGAAATCAGCAACGGCATCACACCGAGAGCCGTACCCGCAAATCCGAGTGCGATCCCTCCGCAGGCCCGTGACAGTTCTTCAGTGGCGAGTACCAGACCCATGGAACCCAGACCCATACCGCCGTATTCCTCGTCGATATAGATACGGAAAAAATCCATTTTTGCAAGCTCTTTCATGATATCCCACGGAAATTCTCCGGTCTGATCATACTGAGCTGCCACCGGGGCAATTTTTTCACGCGCAAATTCGCGTGCCAAATCCTGAATCATTTTCAATTCTTCTGATAAAAAATAGTCCATACTGACCTCCTCTATTGTTCTTCTTTTACAATCGATAAAAGTCCCAGATTCTGCAGTGCATCACGTGCCGCTGCCTGTTCAGCGCGTTTCTTGCTGTTCCCCTGACCTTTTCCGAGAACCTGATCATTAAAAATAACTTCCACGGTGAATTCCTTGTGATGGTCCGGACCTTTCTCCTTGACAATATGATATTTCGGAGATTTTTTATGAATGGCCTGCAGGTGTTCGAGCAGCCAGCTTTTATAATTATGATGAAACTTGCTTGACATCAGCTGTTTGACATTGTTCAGCAAATGGTCCTGAATCAGTCTCCGGACGCTCTCGACGCCGCCGTCCAAATAAACCGCACCCAGCAGTGCTTCATACGCATTGGCGAGAATGGAGCGCCGTAACCGGCCGCCGGATTGTTCTTCGCCTGTACCGAGAATCAGATACAGACCCAGCTGAATTTGATGCGCCTGCCTGGCAAGGTTCTCCCGGCTGACAATCGATGATTTGGTAATTGTCAGTTCCCCTTCGTTACATTCCGGAAATTGCCTGTACAGTGCATCTGTAACGATCCAGCCAAGAACCGCATCTCCCAGAAACTCGAGACGCTCATTGCTGAACGTTTTTTTAATTTTATCGAGAGAGGAACGATGGGTCATGGCCTGTTCGAGCAGAGCGGAATCATGAAATTCGTACTTTATAGCGCGACAAAGGGAATCCAAAGAAACGGATTCCCTCTGCACCGGCATTTTACTTCTGAAAAATTTTGCCCGAAATATTGACCTGAATAAACGCGATATAGGATTCATATGATTCTAAACATATTTCTTGACACACAGACATACATTGTGGCCGCCGAAGCCGAATGAATTGGATATGGCTGTATTCAGGTTCTGTTCTCTGGCCTTATTGGGCACATAATCAAGATCGCAATCCGGATCCGGAACTTCGTAATTTATCGTCGGCGGAATAATGTTATTCCGTATGGAAAGGATAGAGGCGATAAATTCAACAGCTCCGGTCGCACCCAGAAGGTGACCGATCATGGACTTTGTGGAACTGACCGGAATTTTATTAGCCAGATCCCCGAACAGGGTCTTGATGGCCAGTGTCTCGGTTTTATCGTTCAATGAAGTGGATGTCCCGTGTGCATTGATATAATCCACGTCTTCAGGATTCAAACCCGCATCCTGAACGGCGAGCTTCATGGCGCGGATCGCACCGTTTCCGCTGAAATGAGGAGCCGTTATATGATACGCGTCTCCGGTAAATCCGATGCCTCCGAATTCTGCCAGTATTTCTGCACCGCGTTTCCTGGCATGCTGCAACTCCTCCAGAACCACCACACCGGCTCCTTCCCCCATGACAAATCCGTCCCTTTCCTTATCAAAAGGCCGGCTTGCCCGCTGGGGTTCATCATTTCGAATTGACAGGGTTTTGGCACTGCAAAATCCTGCGAAGGACATGTCGGTAATGACACCTTCTGCTCCCCCGACAACCATCAGATCCGCATCACCCCGTTCAATGTGCATCAATCCCAGTCCAATGGCGTGGGCACCCGAAGCGCATGCTGAAACCGAAGCGTAATTCGGCCCCTGGTATCCGTATTTGATTGATATATGCCCCGCTGCAATATCAGGAATCATCATGGGGATGAAAAAGGGACTGACTTTTCGATGTCCCTGATTCAGCAATTTTGTATGTTCAATATGATACGTGATCATTCCGCCGATACCGCATCCGACAATCACGCCGATTCGCGTGGGATCAATCTGATCATTCAATCCGGCCTGCTGAATGGCCTGTTCGGCTGCTGCAATTGCATAATGGGTAAATATATCCATACGACGGGCTTCTTTGAAATCGATGTACTTTGCTGTATCGAAGTCCTTGATTTCACCCGCGATCTGGCTTGGATAACCGGTTGCATCAAATTTGGTGATTTTATCAATTCCGGATTTCCCCTGCAGCAATCCGCTCCAGAACGTCTTGACATCATTACCCAGCGGTGTGATTGCACCCAGACCGGTAACTGCAATACGGCGTTCCCGCATACAGCTGTCCTCCTTAAATAAAATGCTGACAATTAAGGACAATGTATTCTATAAACAGCAGACCTGTCCTTAAAAAACAGATCCAAGATAATTATCCTGAATTTTTGATCGATACCAGGAATAAAGACGCTTGGAAGTCCCGCGGAATATTGCGGGACTTCCAAAATTCGGCTTATTTCTTTTTTGAAACCATCTCTTCGAGATAACTCAGTGCCTTACCGACAGTCGTCAGCTTCTCTGCATCTTCATCCGGAATTTCGATTTCAAAGGCATTCTCGAATGCCATGATCAATTCAACCGTATCCAGAGAATCAGCCCCCAGGTCGTCGATAAAAGAAGCGTCATCGGTAATTTCGTTGGGATCGGCACCCAGGTTTTCCACAATGATTTCATTGAATTTTTCGCGGTCAATCATGTTCGTTTAACCTCCTTTTTAATTCGTATTGTTTATATGGACTTGATTCAACATTATCCCATCATCATGCCGCCATCGACGTGGATCACCTGACCGGTGATGTAATCAGAGCCGGACGAAGCCAGAAACAGCACGGCCCTCGCCACATCTTCAGGCGTACCCGGTCTTTTTATCGGAGAGTTATTCAGAAACCAGTTTTTGGCTTCTTCAGGCAGATTTGCCGTCATTTCCGTTTCTATATATCCGGGTGCAATGGCATTCACCTGAATATTTCTGGAAGCGACTTCCTTTGCAACACTTTTTGTCAATCCGATCAGCCCGGCTTTGGAAGCCGCATAATTGGCCTGTCCCGCATTTCCCCCGACACCGACCACGGATGCCATATTGATGATTTTGCCGCTGCGCTGCTTCATCATACCGCGAATTACAGCTTTTGTGCACAAAAACGCACCTTTCAGATTGATATTGAGAACCAGATCCCAATCGGCCTCTGACATGCGCATCAGCAGTGAATCCCGCGTAATTCCCGCATTGTTGACCAGAATGTCAATCCGGCCGAAAGTATCGGTTGCCGTTTGTATCATTTTTTCGACATCCACTGCATCGCTGACGTCATTCCGGACCGCCAGAGCCCTGATGCCCATGGCTTCAACTTCTTTTGCCGTCGACTGAGCACCGTCCAGATCGATATCGGAGATGACGACCTGACAGCCCTGTCTGGCCAGTTCAAGTACGATGAATTTTCCGATTCCGCGCGCTCCGCCTGTAACGAGGGCGGTCTTTCCCTGAAAATCTGTCATAGTTATCCTTGTTGAATTTTGAAGGCGTTTATATCCTCAACCGTGCCGATTGAGATCGTTTCAACCTGGGGCACAATCCTTTTGACCAGTCCGGCCAGTATCTTGCCGGGACCGGTTTCAATAAAACGGGTCACTCCGGAAGCGGCCATATTTTCGATAATTTCAATCCAGCGTACCGGATGGGTCAGCTGCCGTGAAAGCAAATCGGGAATATCGGTTTCCGAGGAAACACGTTCCGCAGTGACATTTGCATAAACCGGTATTTTCAATGAATCGAAAGCGACCGATTCGACAATGCTCCGGAAAGAAACGGAGGCATCTTCCATAAGGGGTGAATGAAAGGCTCCGCTTACCGGCAGTTCGATTATCCGTTTGGCGCCTTTTTGCCCCGCAATTTCCATGGCCCTGACAACGCCTTCCCTGGAACCGGAAATCACGATCTGAACAGGTGAATTAAAATTGGCGGGCTGCACGATACCGGCGGATGCAGCCTCATTACAAACGGCCCGCACCAATCCGGGATCCATTCCGATAACCGCAGCCATCGTACCCGGCGACCGGACCGCACAATCGCTCATAAGCCGGCCCCGCTCGCGGACCAGGGACAATCCGTTTTCAAAGGAAAATGCGCCCGAAAAACAAAGGGCTGCCAGCTCTCCAAGACTGTGACCGGCGACACAATCCGGATAAAATCCTGCTTCGGCCAGTATACCGGCCACGATCAGACTGTGTGTAAAGACCGCGGGCTGTGTAAAACGTGTTTCTTTCAGTTGATCTTCGGGCCCTTCGAAACAAACCGAGGTCAGGGCAGTGTCAAGGATCCTGTCAGCCATATCGAACAACCTGGCTGCTTCCGGATACGTACCGTACAGGTCCTTTCCCATCCCTACAATCTGCGATCCCTGACCGGGAAATATGAAGGCCGTTTTTCCCATAAAAACAGATAACCCTATATTTTATAAACGATTATATCCTTACCAGGCTGGAAGCCCACGTAAAACCGCCTCCGAATGCAACCATCAGGCAGAGCTGTCCTTCTTTCAACCGCCCCTCCTCAATCGCCTGATTCATGGCTATTGGAATGCTCGCGGCAGAAGTATTTCCGTATTCCTCTATATTGATAAACACTTTTTCATCAGGAAGCTTCAGCCGCTGAACAACCGCATGAATGATTCTTTTATTCGCCTGGTGTGTGATCAGAAGATCAATATCTTTTGCGGTCAGACCGGCGAGTTCCAGACTGTGAACCGCAGCATCCACCATGGTCCGGACAGCATGTTTGTATACCTCCCGCCCCTCCATTTTAATGAAGTGGAGCCGCTGGTCCACGGTTTCATGTGAAGCCGGATACGTCACACCGCCTCCGGGACAGTTCAGAAGATATCCCAGACGGCCGTCGCTTTTCATATAGGCGGAAAGCAGGCCCCGGTTATCGCCTGAAGGCACCAGCACCGCAGCACCCGCTCCGTCACCGAACAGGACACAGGTCGCCCGGTCTTCCCAATCCGTCATTCGTGACAAAACTTCGGATCCGATGACGAGTACGTTTTTATACAAACCGCTGGCAATAAATGAATCGCCCATGATCAGTCCGTAAAGAAAACCCGAACAGGCCGCTGAAATATCGAAAGCCGCCGCATTGAAGGCTTCCAGTTTGGATTGGACCGCGCATGCCGTGGAAGGGAACCCCATATCAGGCGTGATCGTCGCCACAATCAGGCATTCAATCTGGTCGGGAGTCAGACCTGCTTTTTTTAAGGCTTGCTCTGCTGCACGTGCTGCCAGGTCGGAATTTGTCAGCCCGTCTTCCAGTATATGCCGGCGTTCGATTCCTGTGCGTTCACGGATCCATTCGTCCGATGTCTCCACGATCTTCTCAAGATCGGCATTTGTCAGTACTTTTTCAGGAACGGCTGATCCTGTTCCGGCAATCATACTTTTTGGTCGGGAATTCACATGGCGCTCCTTATGCAGATTGTATTCGGGATTCTATATGACCGGCCACATTTTCCTTCACCATCTTATAGGCTTCAATAATGGCGGTACGGATCGCCCGGGGCGTCGATCTTCCGTGAGCGACAATGCAGTTCCCCTTCACACCCAGAAGCGGTGCTCCGCCGTATTCCTGATAATCGAACAGCTTCATAACCTTGGTAAATTTATGCTGCATAAAGAAAAAACCAAAATTCCCGGCAATATTCGTTCCGATTTTATTTTTCAGACTCACCGGAATCATGTCTTTCAGGCTTTCTCCGAATTTGATCAGAACATTCCCGATAAAACCGTCGCAAACAACCACATCGGCCGCATGCATCAGCACGTCACGCCCTTCCACGTTACCGACAAAATTGACGGTGCCGTTTTCAAACAAGCGATAAGCTTCCTGAACCTGCTCGTTCCCCTTACCCGGTTCCTCCCCGATATTGAGCAAACCGACTTTCGGATTTTCGACACCAAGAATATGATTGACGAAAATCGAACCCATCACGCCGAACTGATACAACTGCTCGGGTTTACAGTCCACGTTGGCACCCACGTCGATGACAAAACAGACACTGTTTTTAGTTGGCAGAAAAGAACCGATGGAAGGACGTAAAACCCCTTCTATGCGTTTCAGCGTGAATAATGCAGCACCCAGTACAGCACCGGTGTTTCCGGCGCTGACAAGGGCGTTCACCTTGCCTTGTGCATGGAGACCGGCTGCAACGACGATGGAGGAATCCGGTTTCTTTCTCAGGGCGATACCGGGCGCCTCGTCCATTTCTACCTTCTGTGAAGCATGATGAACCGTAATCGGCAGTCCGCGTGTAAAATGGTGCTGCTGCATAAACTGGCCGATTTCCTCTTCATGACCGACCAGCACAATTTCATATCTGCCTTCTGCCACACGGGCTGCATCAATAGCACCTCTTACTATGGCCTCCGGTGCCTGATCACCACCCATTGCATCCACAGCGACACGAATCAAAAGTCACCCCTTTTCGTTTTTAGGATTCTTTGGTGACCACGACCATTTTACCGCCATAGTAACCGCAACTGGGACAGGCACGATGCGGCAATTTCGGATGATGACAGTGAGAGCATTCCGAAAGTGATGGTTCGCTGAGCTTTTTATGCGTTCTTCTTTTATCCCGTCTGGATTTTGATATTTTATTCTTGGGTAATGGCAAGTGACAGCTCCTTTCGTTCTCGCTTTATTCGTCGAATTTCATATTTTTCAGCGCATCCCATCTCGGATCGGATTCATCCTTGATACAGGAGCACGTTGATTCATTTAAATTTGTTCCGCACTGGATGCAGATTCCCCGGCAGTCCTTTCTGCAAAGCAGTTTTTCCGGAATATTCAGCACAAGTCCGTCCATAATTTCCTGAGTGATATTGATCTCCGTTGCGTGCACATTGAACAATCTGATTTCTCCGCCATCCGCCGCTTCGATTTTGGACGGATCGGGCGTAAACAGTGTGGTCAGCTTTCCGTATTTACGGTCGTCAAACCATTCACTGCACCGGTCGCATTTAAACACGCCCTGCATCAGGATGCTCAGCGTAAGCAGGAAATCTTCACCCGCCGGACTGACATTTACCGTCGCCTGCAGTGATTCCATCCGGATCCTTTCAGGATCCGGATTCAGCGCTTCCGTCGGAACATTGAATGTGTATTGATCAATTCCCCTGCGAATGGATGCCATGGGAATTGTAATTTGTTCCATTTCAAACGATGGCAAATTTACTTAATTCTCCAATAATAAGCAAGTTAAAAAATTGTCGACAATTTTACGTCTCACCAGTTGCCCGTTCTAAGGTATTCATCAATCGCCATGGCCGCATTTTTCCCGGCACCCATGGCCAGGATGACAGTCGCGGCACCCGTCACAATATCGCCTCCTGCAAAAACACCCTTTCTGGATGTTTTTCCCGTTGATTCATCGACCACGATATTGCCCCATTTGGTCAGATCCAGGCCCGGTGTCGTTGAAGTCAGAAGCGGATTGGCCCCCTGTCCGATAGCCATCACGACTGTATCGACATCAAGCAGAAATTCGGAACCGGCGACAGGAACCGGTTTCCTGCGGCCCGATGCATCGGGTTCTCCCAGTTCCATCCGTATACATTCAATCTGCCTGACCCAGCCGTTTTCATCTCCGATGATGCGAACCGGATTGGTCAGCAAATGCGGATGTATGCCTTCCTCAAACGCGTTCTCAATTTCCTCTTTCCTTGCGGGCATCTGTTCACGGGCCCGCCTGTAAACCAGATATACATTTTTTGTATTCAGCCTTTGTGCACACCGTGCTGCATCCATTGCGACATTGCCGCCACCGACCACAGCGACATTCTCTCCGGTATAGACCGGCGTATCATATTCCGGAAACCGGTAGGCTTTCATTAAATTGACGCGTGTCAGAAATTCATTGGCCGAATATACGCCGTTGAGGTTCTCTCCCGGTATACCCATGAAATAAGGCAGGCCTGCACCGGTTCCGATAAAAACGGCATCGTATCCATCATCCAGCAGCTGTTCAATTGTGTAGGTGCGTCCGATGATATGATTGAGCTTCATTTCAACGCCGAGTCCCTCGATATAAGCTGCTTCCCTCGCTACAATGGCTTTCGGCAGACGGAATTCGGGGATGCCATATGCCAGAACACCGCCCGGTTTGTGCAGCGCTTCGAAGATGGTCACCCCATGCCCCATTTTTGCAAGCTCACCGGCAGCGGTCAGGCCGGCCGGTCCGGCTCCGATCACAGCCACCTTTTTACCGGACGGCGTGACATGGATTGCAGGCATGTTCGCTGTCAGGACCGCTTCGAAATCCGCAGCGAACCTTTCGAGCCTTCCTATGGCGACCGGCTGACCCTTTTTAGCCAGTACGCACCGGATCTCGCATTGCTCCTCCTGTGGACATACACGACCGCAAATGGCAGGAAGGCTGTTCATTTCCCTGATTTTTTCAATAGCCCCGATAAAATCGCCTTCCCGTATCCTCATAATGAATCCCGGGATATCGATATTGACCGGACAACCGGATACACACGGTGCCTTTTTACACTGAAGGCAGCGTGAAGCCTCGGCCATGGCCATTTCGGCATCGTATCCCAATGCAACTTCATCGAAATTCTGAATTCGTTTGTCCGGCGACTGTTTCGGCATTTCAATGCGCGATTTGGGTTTTTCCGGTGCCTGATCCGGTTTCTGCATCCGCCGGTCAGAAGATGTCCGTTCCGCTTGTTTTTTCCGGACATCGTCTTCAAGGCGGCATTCATGCCGTGAAAGTGCCTGTTTTTCTTCCTTCAGGTATGTTTTTGACCGCTGCATCAGTTCGTCGAAATCAACCTCATGGCCGTCGAATTCAGGGCCGTCCACGCAGACAAATTTTGTTTCGCCTCCTACAGTAATCCGGCAGCCGCCGCACATGCCCGTTCCGTCCACCATCAGGGAATTCAGGCTGACAAGTGTCGGGATATTGTACTGGCGCGTCAGATTCGACACGGCCGCCATCATGACCGCAGGACCAATCGCAACCACCTGATTGATGGTCACTTTCTGATCGATCAGTTTTTTAAGCATATCTGTGACAAATCCCTTTTCTCCCCTCGACCCATCGTCCGTACAGATGATCTGCATATCACTGTATTCACGCATTTCATCCACCAGTATCAGCATGTTTCCGGTTCTTGCCCCGATGATTGAAATGGTACGGTTTCCTGTTTTTTTCATGGCCCGCAATATGGGAAAAACAGGTGCGGCGCCCACACCGCCCCCTATCAGCACTACGGTGCCTGATTTCTCAATATGTGTCGGTTTGCCGAGAGGTCCCACAACATCCATGATCGTGTCCCCGGCATTGAGGGAATCCAGTTTTTTTGTGGCCACACCGACAATTTGAACAATCAGCCTGATTATGCCGTTTTTATGATCATTCCATGCCACAGTCAGCGGCAGGCGTTCACCATATTCATCGGTTCTGAGCACGACAAATTGTCCTGCGCGCACACTTTGTGCAACATGCGGAACATAGACATCGAATTGAACAAGCTGAGGTCCAAGAGTCACTTTCGATATGATTTCATTTTGCTTCCGGGCACCGTTCTGCACTTTTAAAGAACTCCATGCTGTTTAAATTATTACCAAATCATATAATTTAATCAATTAATTAACAGATATCAAATATAAATGTCCGGAACGTGGAAAATATTTGGATCATGAAAATACGGCATTTTCAAGTATTTCCGTCAGATCCTTCCTGCTCAGCTTAACCGGATTCCCGGCCATACTGCTGGATTTCAGGGACTGGTCGATGATGAAAGGGAAATCATTCCTCCGGATACCTTGTGAGGACAGAGGAGGTATTTTCATGTGCCGGCACAACGACTCGATCCAAATAACCGATTCTTCCGCATCCGCATCGGGAACACCGGTAACAATGCCAGCCAGTTCCCTGAATCGTTCTAGCCGGCCAGGATGTTTTTCATCGCCGCGGAGCACCTGAATATTGGACCGAAGAACCGGTGCCAGCAGCCTGGCGCAGACGATTCCATGTGAAACTGAAAACCGTCCGCCCAGGGGTCCGGCAATGCCATGCACTGCACCCAGTTTTGCATTTGCCAGAGCCAGACCGCCAAAGAGACTGGCGACTGCCATATCCTCTCTTGCGCCCGGATCAGCCCCGTGATCATACGCTGTTTTCAGGGATCGTGAGGCTCTGATCAGTCCTTCCCGGCACAGGGCATCTGTCAGGGGATTATGGTAAGACGTCACGAACGGCTCAATGAGCTGTGTCAGGGCATCCAGTCCCGTGGAAGCGGTAAGTTCAGGAGGCATGGAGAAAGTCAGTTCCGGATCGATGACGGCATGATCCGGAATCATCCACTGATGGCGCATACTCACTTTGACGCGATGCCCGACCGAAGTAATCACCGCATTTTTTGTCACTTCCGCCCCGGTTCCGGCAGTCGTGGGTACGGCGATATAGGGACATGGTTTCTTTCGGATCGGCTGTGAAAGACCGACAACCTCAAGATACTGCATCAGATCACCGTCATTGGTCAGCAATGCGGAAACGGCTTTGCCTGCATCCAGAACACTTCCTCCGCCGATGCCGATAACCAGACCGGCACTGAATGCCCTCGCCTGGCCTGCCGCATCCGTGACCATTTCAATTGTGGGTTCCGTGGAAACCGGATACACAAGCATTTCTGAGCGCATGTTCACCGCATCGATGAGCTGACGGTAGCGGCCGGGATTTCCCCCGGTTATCAGGAACACACGTTTTGCATATTGTGCCGCCATTTCAGGCAGCTTCTGTACACAGCCTGCCGAAAAAACAATTTCACCGGCCGTGGCAAAATGAAAACTCAATGCCATGCATCATCACCGGGAAACACATTGTCGTACCGTATACCCTGACGGGGTTCGGCCATCATATCGGCCACCGTGTCGCGCCATTTCTGATAATGTGCAGTTTCCTTGTGTTTCACCGTATCCTCCTGGGACCGGTATATTTCGACAAGAACAAACCGTTGCGTATCGTCCTGTCTCCGTATCAGATCAAACCGTACGATCCCCGGCTCTCTGATGCTGTGTCCTGCATTTTCAACGGATGCATCGATAAACGCCTGGATGCAGTCCTCTCTGACATGAATATGCACATGAACGATGATCATAAGCCCTCCGGTATTCATTGTAATTTGACGGATGCACGCTGCGCACAACAGGCCTGATCCGCAAAACACCGCATCAGGCCTGATCCTGAAAATCCTCATCTGAAAAGTACTCGCCGTAGTATTTTTTAATACAATCAGGGCAGATACCGTGTGAGAACTCGGCTTCCGAATGGGCCTCGATATAATTTTCAACCCTGATCCACAAGCCTTTTTCGGTCCGGATATTCTTGCAATGCATGCATATGGGAAGCAGCCCGCGCAACTGGCGTATTTCCATCAATTGTTCGGCAATCTGTTCATTGCGCAGCAGCAGTTTGTCCGATAAATCAGCGACCAGCTCGAAGGGTGAGCCGCCGGGAGAATACAGCCGGTATGCCCTGATCAGATTATGAAGATGCTCATGATACCTGTCACCGGGGGAGCGGTCGCCGGTCACTGACCGCATGGATAAAAAAAGCGCAGGAAATGCGGGATGCAGCAACGTAAATTCGAGCATGTAGGCAATGGTGAAGGCATTGACGAGATTGCCGGGATCGATTTGCTGAACCAATTTGTCCACTTCCAGAGAAGCGCCCTTCAATTCACTTAAAATACGTTCCGGATAATCGAAAATGTTGCGGATTTTTCCTTCTTCGGCAAGATGAATCAGGAGCTGCCAGTATTGTGCATGTTCCTTTTCCTGGCCGGTCATATCCTTCCAGAAAGCCTGGACTTCACCTGCAGCATTTTCCGCCAGAAGCGCATAAATCCTTATGGCCTGTCCTTCCATCTTGAGACATTGCTGAAGAATTTCCAACAGTGTGTCGGTTTTCATGGTTTCCTCCGCTGTCTGATGAAATGAACACGCACGCCCGGTGCTCCGGTCAGGAGGCACATTCAGGATGCGTTACATGCCGGGGAAGATGACATTTTTTCCCCAGTTCATCGATGCGTACCAGTGTGACCTGCGTGCTGAAAACGGTTATGGCTTCATTTTGCTGCGCAGGCTCCGCCGTGACATTGACCGAATAGGTCACGGATGTTTTTCCCTGTGAATGAAACCTGATATGAAATCTCAGAATGGTGCCGTTTGCCACCTGCTCACGGAATTCGATACGGTTCATACCCACTGTGACAAGACGGCATCCCGGGAAATCCCGCGAAGCGGCCAGCCATGCATACTCGTCGACCCATTTCAACAGGGCGCCACCGAAAAGAACACCATAGTGATTCAGGTGCTCCGGCCGCACAAGCGTATAATTATCCACGGTGAAACGCTCCTTTCAGACTGACGCCGCCAGCTTCAATATGGCGTCCACTTCGCTCTGCCCGATATCCCGCCGCTCCCCTATTTTCCCGTTGCGTTCTACCAGGATCCGGCCGATACCGTAGCACTCCGGGACGGATATATGGTAATCCCCAAGCGTTGTGGGCAATCCCATTTGTTCAAAAAACGCCCTGGTTTTTAAAATGGCAGAATCAATGGCATCTTCGTTTCCAGCCAGGTTCCATACCCTTTCTCCGTACTGGATCAGTTTTTCACGTTTCTGTTTCATCTGGTGCCGCATGACGGCAGGAAGCACGACGGCCAGGGTTCTCGCATGATCCAGCCCGAATCTGGCTGTCAGTTCATGTCCGATCATATGCGTGGTCCAGTCCTGAACCACACCGCTTCCGATCAGGTGATTCAGCGCCATGGTCGAGCACCACATGATATTGGCCCGCACATCATAATCGTCAGGAGTCTTCATGACCTTTGGTCCTTCTTCAATCAGTGTCAGAAGAATCCCTTCTGCAAAACGGTCCTGAACCGGAGAGTTGACCGGATAAGTCAGGTACTGTTCCATCACATGCACGAAGGCATCCACCACTCCGTTTCCTGTCTGATGCGGGGACAGGGAGAATGTCGTCTCCGGGTCCAGAATGGAAAAGACCGGCAGTACTTCCGAACTGGAAAATGCCAGTTTCTGTCCCTTTTCCTGTCTTGAAATCACGGCATTCATGTTCATTTCGGAACCGGTTGCCGGAAGTGTCAGAACGCAGCCGATGGGGAGTGCTTCGGATACCGGTGCTCCCTTTTCAAGAATATCCCAGGGATCCTCACCCTTGTACCGAACAGCCGAGGCGACAAATTTCACGGCATCCAGCACGGACCCCCCTCCCACGGAAAGAATGAAGTCCACGTTTTCCTGAATGCATATTTCAACGGTTCTCATGCAGAACTCATATTCAGGATTCGGCAGGATTCCGCCGAATTCAAGCACCGTTTTTCCCTGAAGGGCATCCTGAACCCGGGCATAAATCCCGTTCCTTTTGATGGAGCCGCCTCCATAGACCATGAGTATTTTATGATAAGGTTGCGTCAGATCCATGAGAGAAGCAATGGTATTCCTGCCGAACACGATCCGTGTTTTATTGAAAAATGTAAAATTATGCATCGATGCCTCCTTCAAGTGTCACAGCAGTTGATTGCGCATCAGAATCATCCCTGTACACGACTGTACGGTTACCGTACCCGAATTCAGTCTTCTGAGCGGGGTATCCTGGGCTTTTCTTTCGTCCGCAAGCACCTGCCAAGGTCCCTCATGCAGTGATACGGTGACCGATTCATCGGGATGACAATTGATCAGGAAAAGTATTTGTCTGTCCTGAATACAATCGAGTTTGTAAGCCAGAAGCAGCGGATTGGGCGATTGAAGGAACCGCGGAGCGGTCCTTTTCAATGTTTTCAGGTTCAGATACTTTCTTCTGATACGGATCAAACCGGCATAATAATCCACCAGATCCCGGTTCGCTTCCATATGCTTATAATTGATCCAGTTGGTTTCATCATCCTTGTTATAACTGTTATGGTCGATGAAACCGGGATTGGTACCTGGTTTTCCGGACTGTGCGATCACTTTGCTCCGGCCGAATTCCTGACCCGCGTGAATCATGACAGCGCCCATGGAGGAGAACAGGCAGAGCGCCGCAAGTTTATTGGCTCTCATCTGTTTTTCGGACAATAGGATATGTGCGGCCATGTCTTTTACGGGCTGTTTGGGATCGACTTCATGAAGACCGATCCTGATGAAATCGCCGAGTGAATGATCATCATGGGATTCCAGATAATTCACGGCATGTCCGACTTCCCTGAAAGGACCGCCGCCTTTCTGAAGCGATCCGGAAATCAGGTTATAAATATACGTGATGTTCTGATTGTTCCAGAAATATCCGAAAATCAGCCCCAACCCATTGAATGGATTCTGTCCCTTGATATGATTACGAAAAAGATCGTTCCATGCACCCCATCCCAGTCTTGAGAAACCGGACAGATCGTATCTGCCGCCGCCCCATGGTTCGGCAATGAGTATCACGTCCGGATTCAGTTCGCGCAATGCCTTTGTCAGCATACTGAGGGTGCCGGAATCGATCAAGGGGGCAAGGTCAAAACGGAATCCGTCGACATGATATTCCGTCATCCAGTAGATCAGGCTTTCCACGATCAGATTTCTGACCATCGGGCGTTCGGTTTTAAAATCATTACCGCAGCCGCTTTCCGACAGAAAGTTTTGATCCTGATCCAGACGAAAATAGTATTTTTTATCGATGAATTTGAACGGATTCTGATCGTACTGGGAAACATGATTGTATACCACATCCATGATCACTGCGATACCATGACGATGAAATTCCCTGATCATTGTTTTCAATTCTGCAACGGCCCGGCCGTCCTGCCCGTTCACCTCATGCGGCGTCATGCTGGAACCTGTGGCGTAATAGGATTCCGGTGCGAAAAAGAAAGTGGTCATGTAACCCCAATGATTTCTTTCGTATGCATTCCAGTCATTATAAACATCGAGATGTTCGTTCCGATAATCCACCTCGATGTTACCAAACTCCTGGATCGGCATCAGCTCCACGCAGTTGACACCCAGTTTCAGCAGATGTGAGATGCCGCCTGTACCCTCCTTGTCAATCATACCCAGATACGATCCCTTCAGATCCGCGTGGACTCCGGATGACGCGTGCATGGTCATGTCACGCACATGCAGTTCATATATGATCAGATCCGCCATGGGAACCGCTATCCAGGCATCGTCTTCCCAATCAAATTTTTCGGGCGGATACAGCAGTGATTTGGACGGATGTAAAAAATGATTCAGTGTGGTCACCGCTCTTGAAAAAGGATCCGCAATGACAACCGATGGATCGAATATTTCGGTTTCATCATCCGGGCCGTCCAATCGATATCCATAATACTTCCAGTCGCCGAGATTATCCAGAGAAGTCTCCCAAACGCCGTCTTCATCCCGATGCATTCGGATCTGATGATCACAATGATCCCGGATGCTGCTGAATAAAACGAGTGAGACCCATTTTGCCCTGGGTGCGAACAGACGGAAATAATGCAGCGTTCCGTTTACCGTATGCCCGAGCGATTTTGACGAAAAGAATCCATCAAGAATTCCATCCGGTTCTATGGATTTTTCCCCTGCACCTTTCACCTTCAGCTGATAGGCGGATGTCAGGTCGCAATTTTCGGTGGTCAGGTAATAAACATCGCCTTCCTGTTTCAATTCCAGGATTCTCAGATCCGGGACAATCGAAAAATCCTGAATCGATAAGTTATGACCATTTTGAACACAGACTTCGATCAGGTCGGAATGTTGAATTTTTGCATAAATAATCATAGAATCCTGTTTTCAGTTGTCGTCATGTATTTCAGGCAATGCATATCCAATAAGTGATCCTGTGATAACGCCGGCAATGACATCTGTCGGAAAATGCATGCCGGACCAGACTCTGAGCAGCGAGGTGGAAACTGCACAGATCCCGAACAGCGGCACCCAGGTCGTCCGGTCATGCCTGTGCCTGCCCGCATGTCCGGAAAAGCAGGCCGATATCGCTGCGCTGCAGAAAGCTGTCGCTGCATGACCGGAAAAAAAGGACCGGGCTGCATTATGGCCGAGGGAGGAAACAAGCGGTGCCGGCGTATGATACACATAGGGCCTCGGACGGCGTGTCACTTCTTTTACGACAAAACATAGACCCGAGGTCAACAGCTGCGCCTCACAGGCGACCATCATACGGCATCCCCTGTCTTCAACGGAATGACCGGACCGGTATGCAATGATATAGGGCGCGGCAGTACATACAAGGAGCAGTGCATCACTGACCGAGGCCAGAGCCGGACGCTGCGGTTCGCATGCCCAGGCATCCGCAAAATTGATGCTGCGTATATCCAGATTGCTGGTATCCAGCGGCTGCGAGTGGTTCTGCAACCGGAGTGCCATCGCGTGAAGAGTCAGTCCGCTGCATATCAGGACAGGATCCGCGTGTTTTTTAAAGGCATACGAACGGATTTGTGCATGCGCCATGAAGGCCATGAACAAAGCAGGCAGGAATACTCCCCGGCAATATCTGAGGGCCTTTCGATTCATTTCAGTCGGTTTCGCTGACCGGACGGCTGTTATGTTGTCTGCTGTTATTAAAAATATAAATATGCATTTATTTTGAAACCAAATAAGGGCTGCCGTTGTTAAATTGATGAATGGTAAAGAAACACGTTCGCAACCATAACTCTCTCCCTCCCAAGACAGGCCGTTTCGCTTTTTGAACGGCCTGTCCCTATTTCCATGTGTTATTTACGGACCCAGTAAAATATCAGAATGAAAAGGAAAATGATCTCTATAAAGATACCGGTGATGACAAACCGCCAGCGTGTACTCCTGCTGGGTTTCCATTCAGCGTCATAGGTGAATTTCTCCGTAAATGCCTTCAGCTGCATGCCCAGTTCCGGTTTTAATACGAGCCACTGCTGTCCAAGATAAAAAATAGTTAAACCAAAAAACAAGGATTTACATGGGAAATTTCCCATTTTTTGATACCAGGTCCATTTT